>JAKEEM010000053.1 GCA_022616535.1 Chlorobiota bacterium
TAAGTATTTCGCGGGTTTCTTTGTTTGGCATCTTTTTTCTCCTGTTTTAGACAATAAAAAACCCAGGGCGAACCTCAGTTCAACCCTGGGCGAGTTATCCGTTGGAGCACGTAGTCGCGCGTCAACATACGGATTCTTAATTTATATTTTTCTGTCCAATAAGTTGCTCTCGTAATGCTAACGTAAGCAGAAGTTCTTCTTGAAGAATTAATATGACATTCTTAAATCGCTTATCTTTTGTCGATTTAAGCGTCTTAAGAATATCAACTAGTTGTGTTTCAAAACTGTGAAGTGCTTGTACAATAATATTTCTTTGATCATCCTCCATTGGTAAGATGTACGCCATTTCCTTCCTCCACTCAGTTATTATAGCATAGTTGGGGGTCTTTATGCTCTATGCGGAAGTGGTGGTTGCTCTTTTCTAAACCAAGCATCAAAAATTTTTAATTTATTTTCATCCATCATTCCAAGATTCGATTTCATTGAACCATACACATCTAATGTTTAATTCTAAAAAGAGAATCTTTTATTTGGCTCCATTCCGTTAGTGGAAATTCAATATATGGATAACAATATTGCACTACTTGCTTTAGACCAAGGTATCCGAATGGGTACTTAGTTTGATATTTATCGACAAACACGTGACATCTTGGGACGTGAATATTTTCAATGTATCTTTTATGTCTGCTATTTTTTTTAAAATATTTTTTAATTAAGTTTATGAATGATTCTTCTCTAGCCTTTTCATATGACCTCGGATAAATCCTTGAAAAAGCAATTTTTTTATAATTAGGATATTTTAAACAAATCGAACGCCAAATAGGTTTACCATTTTTTGTAACATAAATTCCTCTTATATATTTTGAGTTAGTAAAAGCAGATTGACATTTATGAATATATTTGTTTGTTCCAACTTCTTTAACTCTCTTATTACTAGTACGTGTAATAGATTGACATGAACGAATTCCACCACTTGTTGAATACATTTTAATATAATCAGATGCAGTTAAACATTCATGAATTTTATAGCTAATCTTTTCGAAGTCCTTTTTACATTCATCAGAGAGCCAAGGAATTTTATTTAATTTCGAGAAATTCATATAGCCTCCAATCTTTACCGTCAATATATGTAAGTCTTATAGAATTATCTGGAACTTTAATTGAGTTTAAACCCCAAAAATATTCCTCGCCCTTCTTAAAAAACAACCAATTAGCCACCGACCAATCAAAATATGGGAATGGAAAGTACTTTTTATTTTCGACTTGTTTCAATCGGATGGGGAAATAATGTGGTGGAATATTTAGGCAACTATTTCGGATAGGAAATTTATTCTCAAATACTTTTTTGTATTCTGGTTTATCATCTCGAATAAAATAACCATATCCTTTTACGAAAGCTATTTTATCTGTAATTTTATGACATATCGATCGCCATATTACTATACTATCTCTCGATATAAAAATACCTCTGACATAAGGAGAATATAAAAAAGAAGCTTGCGGGTGAAATCCTTCTTTTGCTTGTGAAGCGTACCGGACACTAGAACAAGTCATACATGAACTAGGACCATTTTTATACATATCATAATAATCAAGTGGAGTTAAACATTCTTTCAATTCAAATCCTAGTTCCTTAAATGGTTCTTTATCTTCTTCTGTTAACCATGGTTTGATTTCCCTTGGATCAAATTCGGAAATTAGTATATTCATTACTAATCTCCGATTTGATCATAAACATAATTAAGAAATTCATCAATTTCCACACGACAACAATTGAATGGTTGTCTTTCTTCAATAAACTGTTCAGAAAATAATTTAAGCCTCCCCGTCGACACCAATTTCAGCTTCTCTCTCTTTTCTTTCTGCTGTATCATTGGCCGGCTTGACATTTAACTTCTCCTCTTTAAAGTATTCAACTCGTGCTGAGTAGTTGGTGAAAACTTCGCCCCATTCATTGCAACAATCAGCAAAATCAACGTAGCGATGATGAACGGTGCAAAAATTATTCTTTTTGTTGTAACGACAAGTGCTGCACATTGGTTCTAATAGTTCCGGCGCGCTGCTCATGATAGTTCCTGTTTTTATTAACTGCCAAATTATAACACAACAAATAATTAATAAGACGAGCCAGATCATCGCCCAGCCTTTTGTCTCTAACGTGAGTTAATGAAACTATTTGCATAAGTAAAAACCCCAGGAGATAAGGGTTCTCCTGTGGTTCCTTGCGCAAAATCAGGTCATACGTTCGGGCCTTGCCCGATTAGCTCGCTAGAGCTTATGCTGTACTCAACACTTTCTCCTATTGTCTAGCCATGCTGTTCCGAAGTAACCAAAACAAAATCCACCTATTGTAATTAAAATCAAACCTGATATCCAAAATGGGTATTCTGTAATTGAAAATGTAGCGATAAGGAACAGACCAGAGATAGCTGCGACGGCACTGGCCAAACAGAAAAAACTATTTTTCATTTTAATCTCTCCTTTAATAGTTTCCACCAAATTGGCAAATGAATATAAAAGTATTCAAAAATGCAAGCAAAAAGGAAGTAGTAAAGAAGCTCGCCCATGATCAAAGTCCTGTTTGTGGACA
>JAKEEM010000054.1 GCA_022616535.1 Chlorobiota bacterium
CAAACCATCAGGCGAAAAGGTTCCGTACAGCTCTGCATCTTTGGTTGCAACAATCGTTTGCTGGGCATCCTCTGTTGTATCGTTTAAATTTAATATTGCAAGGTCGAAGTTTTGAGTTATAGAAGACGAATATACAACTTTGCTTCCGTCATGCGAAAACTCAGCGTGAGTGGAAAGGCTTCCGTCGCTAACGGGGAATTGCAGCTGGGTTTCAAGGTCCATTATATAAACGGCGTTGTACTGGTCTCTTTCTGAGCGGTAAATTATGGATTTTCCGTCGGGGGAAAAATGCGGGTCAATTCCCCCGTCCACAAAAAGCGGAAAGTGGAATGTGGCTGTGTCGTCAAGGTCAACCATATAAAGATAATCGGAAACTCTGTTAGTTGCACTGAACACAATTTTTCTTCCGTCGGGTGAGAAGTTCGGCCCGTAGCAATCGAGATTCATAAAGCAAACCTGCATTACACCGTCTCCGTCTTCATCCATTATAAAAATCTGCTGCTTATCGTTTTTTGTAGCGTCTGAGCTGAATGCTATGTGCTTCTTTTGCGAAGAACTTTGTGATAATGAAATCAAAAGAACAACTGCTGAGATGAGAAATCTTTTCATATGGAAAAACTGTATGGAAATGTAATAAAATTCTAAAATAATCTACAATTTTAGCGAAATTTTAAGATTGTTTCAAGGAAGTTAAATTTTGACTTAAAAGAGGAGATATTCATGGAAGTATTGAATATATTTCCTTGAAACAAGGGCTTATTATAGTTAATTTGCACCTCAATTTTAATAGATTTAAGAAAACTAACCATTTTTAATTAATCAATGAGCGATAAGGATATCACAAACGGCACGCCCACATACGTAGAGCCGGCACCGGTTCACCACGGCGAGCCGAACCCGTTTGAATCAATGATGGCACGCTTCGATAAAGCTGCGGAGATTTTAAACCTTGAAAAAGGCGTTTACGAATACCTGCAAAAACCCGTTAAACAGGTAATAGTTTCAATACCCATACAAATGGATAACGGCGAAATAAAGGTCTTTGAAGGATACAGGGTTATACATGACAATATTCTGGGACCCTCCAAAGGCGGTATAAGATACGCTCCCGATGTTACGCTTGACGAAGTAAAAGCGCTCGCTTCGTGGATGACGTGGAAGTGCGCCGTTGCAAACATTCCCTTCGGGGGTGCAAAAGGCGCGGTAAAGTGCGACCCTTCGGTGCTTTCAAAAGTAGAGCTTGAAAAAATAACAAGAAGATATACAGCTAATATGTTCAGCGTTTTCGGACCGGATATGGATATTCCCGCCCCTGATATGAATACAAATGAGCAGACTATGGCATGGATTATGGATACCTATTCAATGCACGCCCAAAGAACCGAAACAGCAGTAGTAACCGGCAAGCCGTTAATTATAGGCGGTTCACTTGGCAGGGTTGAGGCAACGGGACGAGGAGTTATGATTTCAACTCTAGAGGCACTGAAAAAACTTGGTTTGGAGCCGTATGATGTTAATGTAGTAGTGCAGGGATTCGGAAATGTCGGCTCCATTACTGCACGTCTTCTGAAGGAACAGGGGTGTAAGATTACCGGAATCAGCGATATCAGCGGCGGTTATTACAACAAAAAAGGAATCGATGTCGATGCGGCAATAGATCACTGTAAAAAGAACAAGTCTTTAAAAAATTCTAACTTCGGGGAAAAAATAACCAATGAAGAGCTTCTTGAGCTTGAGTGTGACGTCCTTGCCCCCTGCGCAAAGGAAGACCAAATTGATAAGGATAATGCTCCAAATATTAAGGCGAAGCTTATCATCGAAGGAGCAAACGGTCCTACATCAGCCGATGCCGACGACATATTAAAAGAAAAAGGCATTATGGTTGTTCCCGATATACTTGCAAACGCAGGCGGTGTTACTGTTTCGTATTTCGAGTGGGTGCAGAACCGCCTCGGATACTACTGGGATATAGATGATGTAAACAGAAGGCACGACAGGATGATGAGCGAAGCATTTGAAAATGTTTACGAGACAGCTTCAAAATACAGGACCACTTTGAGGCTTGGGGCGTATATCTTTGCTATAGATAAAGTAGCAAAAACTCTGGTTTTAAGAGGAATTTACGGATAATTAAAAATATAACTCCTTAATCAGAAGGTTAATAAGTTTGACCCGAACAGTCATTTCAGCATTTTTGGTTTTCTTGGGTTTAAATATAAGCTTGGGTCAGCCTCAAAAAAGAAATATTGAAATACTCGAGCAGGACATCTCAGCCGAACTCGAAAAATTCCTATATTATCCCGATTTAAACAGAAATTTACAGTTCATTTTTTTTGTTACATCTTCTGAGAAAAATAAGGATTTGAACGCCTCTGAAGTAAGCTTCATTACCGGGGTTGTTAAAAAAACTGCTGAAAGAATAAGGATTCGCATTAGCTTTTCTAAAGAGAGCAAGAGCGTTTCAGCAGACAGTTTATATAATAAAGTCAGCCTGCATGTTAAAAAGATTGGGACACGCTATCCGAAATTCGGAAAAAATAAGTTTCTCGGGGATAAAACTTTGGTCAGGGAAATAAAGTCAGATTTAGACCTAGAAATTTCATCAAGCGATAATAAATTCAGCATAAAAGATAATATTTCAACAAGATACAAAGATGAAATTGATTACGACTGGTGGGAAAAATATTCTTCAGATGATTATTTATTTACGCAAGCTCTTCCTCCGAATATCGGCTTGTTTGAATCGGTTTTTTTTCCCGCATTAATAATAACAATTTCGGCAGTTGCTGCAATACTTTTTTTCACAATAAGGTCAAACTAGATTGAACACATCAAAATATTTAATTCAGATTTTTGTTTTTACCGCTGCTTTTTATATAACAGGATGTTCTTCGTCCGGTCCGAGTATAAACACAGATGACCCCCAAAAAGCATTTGAAATAGCAAAAAGGAAATTTGACCGCGGAGACTATGTTGATGCAATTGAAGATTTTTCCTTCATGAAAATCAGATTTCCAGGGACTGAGATATCCGATAAAGTGCAGTTTTACCTTGCGGAAAGCTATTTCAGGCAGAAAGAATATTTGCTTTCGGCGTATGAATATGATAATCTATTGAGAAATTTTCCTTTAAGCCAGTTATATCCGGATGCAAAATTCAAACTGGGGCTTTCGTATTACGAACTTTCCCCAAAGTATCCCCTGGACCAGGGGTATACGCAGGATGCATTGAATGAGCTGCTTGTATTCCTCGAGCTTTACCCTGAAGATAAAAATGCTCCCGAGGCTGAGAAAAAAATTAAAGAACTAAGAAACAAGCTGGCGTATAAAAACTTCAGAACGGGCGAGATTTATCTGAAAAACGATAATAACAAGGCAGCTGCATTATATTTCCAAAGCGTATATGAAGATTATATCGATTCCGACTGGGCTGATGATTCTATGGTGGGCGAGGCAGAAGCATTGATAAACGGGAAAAAATATGATCGTGCAAAAGAGGTGTTAGAAAAATTTTATAAGCTGTTTCCAAAAAGCGACCAGAAATCAAAAGCAGACAGGCTTTTAAGCAGGCTCAAGGAATTCCAGACCTCGAAATAATAATTTTAGAATATTAATGTCTGATAATAAAAAGCTCCGCTCGAAATTTATTAGAGAATCGCAGGTTACAATGATTGAGCTTGTGCTTCCAAATGACACTAATATTATGAATAACCTGCTCGGCGGGCGTTTAATGCACTGGATGGATATTGCAGCTGCAATGGCTGCATCGCGCCACTGCAATACTGTTGCAGTAACGGCGGTAGTTGATGACCTGTCGTTTCACGAGCCCATCAAGCTCGGAAACATAGTTACATTAAATGCGTCGGTTAACAGGGCTTTCAACACTTCTATGGAAGTCGGCGTAAGGGTCGAAGTTGAGGATTTTGAAACGGGTGAAAAGAAACATTCAAACAGCGCTTATTTTACGTTTGTAAGTATTGAGAGCAAAACCGGGAGAAAAATGACGGTGCCTGAAATTGTGCCCGAAACCGATGAAGAAAAAAAATGGTATAATGACGCACTTCTAAGAAGAAACCAGCGCTTGCAGAAAAAACACGGAATAGTTCAGCATTAATGGAAGGAGGTGAACCCAAAATCAGGCTCACTGCGGTAAACCTTACAAAAAAATTCGACAGAAAAATAATCTTTGAAAATATAAGCTTCGAGCTTTCAGCAGGAAGCTCGCTTGCAATTACGGGCAAAAACGGTTCGGGAAAATCCACTCTGATAAAAACTCTTGCAAATGTTATTGAAAAATCAAGCGGTGAAATTAATTTTTATTCAGACGGAAGTGAAGTAAAAAAAGAACATTACTATAAACATATAGGTTTTGTCTCACCTTACTTAAATCTTTACGATGAATTCACGGGGTATGAAAACCTGAAAATAATATCAAATATAAGGGGCATCAACGGTGATAACATAAATAATGTTTTAAAGAAAGTTGGATTGTATGACAGAAGGGGGGATTTGCTGAAGATATATTCTTCGGGAATGAAGCAAAGACTTAAGATTGCATTTTCAATTCTCCATAACCCGCTGATATTGCTTCTTGATGAGCCGACTAGTAATCTTGACTCCGAGGGGGTTAGGATTGTTGATGAAATAGCAAATGATTATAAAAAAGACAGAATATTGATTATTGCAACAAATGACGAGAATGAGAAATCGTTATGCGAAAGCGAGGTGAATTTAGACAGAGGTGATTAAGCAGGCATTTGCAATATGCAAGAAAGATTTCAGCTCCGAAATCAGAACCCGATACGCCATTAATGCTTTGCTGATGTTTATAATAGTGGTCATATCCATTATAAAATTTTCGCTTGGCGAAGAAAAGCTCTCAAGCGAAATGAATGCTGGCATATTATGGATTATAATATTTTTTGCAGCCTCAAACGGACTTTCCAGAGTATTTGTATCTGAAGAGGAAAGAGGAACCTCACTGGCTATAAAGCTTAGCGCAGAAGCTAAATCCGTTTTACTAGGAAAACTTATATTTAACACCTCCTTAACATTTATTATTAACTTCTTCATAATTTTTCTATATATAATTATAACAGATTTAAAAATAAGCAGCATCGGACTATTTTTAATTACAATTATTCTGGGAAATTTCGGGCTTTCGTCCGTAATGACAATAATAGCGGCTTTGATATCCAAAGCAAGCTCAAAAGGGACTCTTTATCCTGTGCTATCATTTCCCCTGCTTTTGCCTCTGCTTCTTGCTTCGATAAGCGCCACCTGGCTTTCCATCGAAGGAACAGCGTTTTCCGGAATTTCCGGCGAGCTTCAGATAATGGTATCCTATACAATAGTAGTAATAACGGCCTCGTTTCTCCTGTTTGATTTAATATGGAATGATTAACCTTATCTGGGCTGAGGTTTTGCCTTTGCCAAAGGGGTGAGCTACAAGAATAACAACAGTTTTTAATACCAAACAGTGTAAAAATTTTTACACTACCCTTTTTTAAATAATTAACTTGACATATCAACAAAAAAATTTTAGATTGACATTAACAAAATTAAGGAGAGAGAAAATATGGGGTACTTTGACGACATTGAGTTTGAAGAGAGTTCCAAAAGCAAGAATAGGGATAAAGAAGAATTAATTGCTTCTCTTTTAAGAAAAGGGGAAAGAGCAATCCCTGAATTGGATTTAGACGCTATTGATGACATCATAAACTATCTCCTTGAAAAGAATCAGCATGAAAAAGCATTAAGCTGCATCGATTCGCTTTTAAATTACTACCCTTATTCAAGTGAAATCTGGCAGAGGAAGGCTATAATTTACGATAATAAAGCTGACTACATTAACGCTATTGCATGTTTCGATAAGGCAATCAGCTTAAACCCAAACGATGAGGAAGCACTGATAAATAAAGGCATAACTCTTGACAACGCAGGCAATTTTGATGAGGCTGTAAGCTGCTTTGACGGAGTTTTGAGCTTTGCACCCAACTGCATAGATGCACTCTTTAATAAAGGATTAATTTTAGAAAAGACCGATAAATTCCAGGAAGCCATTGAATGCTTCGAAAGAATAATTTCAATCGAGCCTTCTCATAAAGACGCGTATTATGAGCTCGGATACAGCTGTGATTTTATAGACCGGCTCCAGGATGCGTTAAATGCCTATAACAAACACCTTGAGCTCGCGCCGTTTAACTACAACGCATGGTATAACAGGGGAGTTGTTCTAAGCAGGCTGAACCGATTCCGTTACGCAATTGAAAGCTACGAAATTGCACTTTCAATTAATGAAAAGTTTTCATCCGCCCTGTATAACAAAGGAAATGCCTACGCAAGTCTTGGCATAACAACAAAAGCAATTGAAGACTACAAGCAGGCGCTCATTTACAACCGTAAAGATGTTTATGCTTTGTATAACCTTGCAAGCGCTTATGAGCAAATGGATAAATTCAAAGAAGCAATTGAAACCTTTACTAAGGCAATCAATATTGATTCAAAGCATTATGAATCCCTGTTCGGCAGAGGAAACTGCTATTACCATCTCGAAGACTTTAACAAAGCTTTAAGAGATTACAACAGCGCAATTGGACTTTACGGCGGGAATCCGGAGCTGTGGTATGCAAAAGCCGATGCCGAATATAACCTGGGGAGAGTTGAGGATTCTCTCAACAGCTACAGAAAAGTATGCTCCCTTAGTCCGGATAACGAGAACGCACAGCTTGACCTTGCTAACACTTTGATTGAAGCAGAAAATTACCATGAATCAATGGAAATTTTAAATTCACTTCTTGAGAAGTTCCCCAAATGGGCTGAGCCTTATTACGCAAAAGCCAAGCTTCATTTCCTTGAAGCGGAAGTTGAACTTGGCATAAAATATTTGGAAATCGCATTTACAATCAATCCCGGAGACAGATTCGATTACAATTTTGAAAGGGATTGGGAGAAAGTCCTTCAGTTTTTAATTTCCAGAGACGATTAATTTTTTCGGATTAACCCTGCTCCTTTATAACAACATCAAGAACTTTCTTATCTTTAATCTGCAGCAACCGCTTGCCTTTTAATCTCTTTACAATATCATAATTATGCGTTGCAATAAATACAGCTGTTCCCTTCAGGTTTATATTCAGCAGAAGCTTAATGATTTCAAACGAAACAAAAGGGTCAAGATTTCCGGTCGGTTCATCTGCAATTAGTATATAAGGCTCGTTTACCATAGCTCTTGCAATCGATACCCGCTGCTGCTCGCCGCCGGAAAGCTCGACGGGAAATTTTTTGTAAGAATCGAATACACCGACCTCGTTTAAAATATTAAAGACTTTTTTCTTAATTACATCCGGTTTCAGCCCGGCAAGATACAAAGGTAATGCGACGTTTTCAAAAACATCCCTGTCATTTAAAAGCTTGTAGTCCTGAAATACAAATCCTATTTTGCGCCTTAACAAGGGAATTTCAGGTTTTTTAATATTCTTTGAATTATACCCGTAAACAACAACCTCTCCCGTAGAAGGAAAAAGCTCCATATTTATCATTCTTAAAAGCGTGGTTTTACCAGTCCCGCTTTCTCCTATTAAAAATACAAATTCACCCTTATCTATTTTAAAACCTATGTTATTAAACAGCTCTTTAGAAGGATAAGAAAACGATATACTATCGAAATTAATCATCTAATTTTTTTCTGTTTTTAAATATTTTATCAGCCCATTTAATTGCTTCAATCAAACTTAACTCGCTTGCCAGATTTTTACCGGCTATATCGAATGCCGTTCCGTGGTCGGGTGAGGTTCTTACAAACTTTAAGCCACCTGTGAAGTTGACTCCACTGTAGCCCGAAATCATTTTAAAAGGAATAAAGCCCTGGTCATGATACATTGCAAAAGTCATATCAAAACTTTTGTATGCTTTGGAAGCAAAATATGCATCAGGCGAAAAAGGACCGCATAAAAAATTCTTATACATTCTGTTCAAATTATTTATCACTGGCAGAATCGTCTTAATTTCTTCATCTCCTATCAGCCCGCCCTCGCCTGCGTGGGGATTTAAACCAAGGACTCCGATTTCGGGTTTTTTAATATTTAAATCTCTCTTCGCTGATTTATAGCATACCGTTAATTTATTTTTCAAAAGCTTCTTTGTAATTAAAGCAGAAACTTTTCTCACAGGAGGATGCGTAGTTGCGAATCCAATAATAATTTTATCAGAAATCATTATCATACACACATCTTTTGCTTTGCCCAAATCAGCCAGCATTTCGGTATGCCCGTCATATTTGAATCCTCCGAGATTCAATGCTTTTTTGGAAATCGGTGCGGTAACAATTGCATCATATTCACCCGCTTGACAAAGCTCTATTGCAGTTTTAACGGCAAGACCTGAAATAAAACCAGACTCAGCTGTAATTTTCCCCGGATTTATTATAACACTCTCTGAACCAACAGGCAAAATATTAAAATAATCTGCAGAAAGACTGATTTTAAGGCGCTTTGCATAATATGAAAGAACCGAAAACGGTGAAAGTACGGTTAATTCGAACTTCTTGATAAAGGATTTATTCCTTAGAGTCTTTAAAATAATCTCGGGACCTATGCCATTAATATCGCCAATAGTAACAAGAATTCTTGTCCTCATTTTAGCAAATATAAATCTATATAGAACCTACTGCAAGGCAGTGATTATAATATTGCTCAGCCATTTGGATTCTCCTTTTAATCGAAGGGTGCGAATGAAACCAGAACTCAACAAGCTTATTCGGCTCGTCGTCAGCAAGATTTTGCTCGGCAAGCTTTTCCATTGCGGATTTGAATGAGGCGAAATTCATCACAGTATCAATAGCAAACCGGTCGGCTTCAAATTCAAACTTTTTTGAAATTGCGCTTCCAAGCGGTCCCGTAATAAAACCGAGCACTGACGCAATTAATGCAAGCAGCGGTAAAGCCCCTATTTCCCACGGGTTTTGATACCCGAATTTTGGCAGAAGAAACCCGTAAATTTGTGAGATTAAAAATAAACCTATAAAAGTGGAAAAAACTGAATACAAAATACTTTTCTTAATATGTCCCTTTTTATAATGCCCCAGCTCGTGAGCAAACACTGACTCAATTTCATCACCTGTGAATTTTTCAATCAGTGTATCGCTTAATATTATTCTTTTTGTTCTTCCAAGCCCTGTAAAAGCCGCATTCGCCTTTTTAGTCAGCCGGCTCATATTAAAAGTAAAAACTCCTTTAGTTCTAAACCCTGCCTTACCGCAAAGTTTTGTAATTATTTCTTTAAGATTTTCGTTTTCAATCGGCTTAATCTTATAAAATACCGGTAAAATCAAAACTGGTGCAACCTGTGCAAGCACAACTGAATATCCTAAAACAATAAACGCAAGGTAAAGCCACCAGTTTTCGTATGACGAAATAAGCCAGTAAAATAAAAATACAATTGGCACTCCGATTACAATTCCGACAAGAGCGGCTTTAAACTTTTCCTTAAGCCACACAATGAAGGTAAGATTCGAAAGCCCGAATCTGTGCTCAAGCTTAAAACCGAAATAGTAATCAACGGGAAAAGATAAAACAGAGCTTACTGCTCCGATAATTAACCCGAAATAAATCAAAGCCATGTAAGAATTTGATGTAAATTGGAAAACCAAAATCTCAAGTTTTTTGCTATATCCAAAAACAACAAAAAGTGCAAGCAGTATAAATGATAAAATACCTTCAGTTATGCTGATTGTTAGCTTAATCTTTTCATATTTTTTGGCGAGCCGTTTTCTTGATTCATCCATAAACAGATGCAAAAGTATTTTGTTTAAAATTAATTTTATATTCAATTTTTTAGTCAAACTTAGTTACATTTCAGGTTCGCTTTTAATTCTCTATATTTGTTAAAATTAAGGGAAAAATGAGATTATTAAATATTGTAATTATAGCTTTTTTTTGCTTATTTCTTTCATCGTGCAGCAAGAAGCCCGAGCTTATTTATATCAATGGGAAGATTTATACTTTAGATGAAAACAGCACAATTGTTGAAGCAATAGCAGTAAGCGAAGGAAGGATACTTGCTTTGGGCAAATCCAGCGAGCTGACTGAAAGATATAAAGATGCAAAAGTAGTTGACTTAAAAGGCAAAACAGTAGTGCCCGGGTTTATTGACGCAGAAGGTAACCTAATGGAGTTTTCAAAGCAGTTAAGTCTGCTTGATTTAAGAAATGCCAAATCACTGGAAGAAATTATTTCTCTTGTTACCGAAAGAGTTAAAATCACAAACACAGATGAATGGATTGGGGGGTTCGGCTGGGATGAGCTGAAAATCCCCGCAAAGGATTTGGAAAAGCTTCATCACAATGTTCTTGATAACATATCAACAAACCATTTCATCTACATGGTCAACGCGCTTGGAAATACAACGTGGGTAAATAAAAGGGTTTTGGATTTAATCAAAGTAACAAAAGACACTCCAGACCCTGAAAACGGCGCAATCGGGTTCGATGAAAAAACCAATCCAACCGGGCTATTTTATGATACTGCACAGGAGCTCGTCATAAATGTCCTGCCGCAGCCTTCTGAGCAGCAGGTTATGAAAAATATCGAAAGGGGGATTCAGGAGCTTTTTAAATACGGAATAACCGAAATTAATGATGCAAATATTACTGAGCAGGGATTGAATCTTTATAAAAAAATGGTCGATGATAATAAGTTTCCAATCAGGCTCTACACAATAATTCCGGGTAAAGGGCCGATGTTTGAGAAATACTTATCAAACGGTCCGGAAAACTACAAGGACAGGATAAATATAAAATGTTCAGAGCTTGAATTCGACGGCTACTTTGAAACGCAGGATGCCGCAATGATTAACGATTACAACAACGAACCAAGGAGAAAGACCCCCTACAATGATGAATTCGATATTAAGGAAATGATAAAGAAAGCATTTGAAAACGGATTTCAGGTATCCGTGAAAGCAGTCGGTGACCGGGCTGTAAGCCAGACTTTAAACGCAATTGAATCGGTTTCAAAGGAAATTAAGCCCAAGACAGGACGAACAAGGCTAGAATATGCAGAATTTGTTACTCCATCAGATATGCAGAGAATAAAGCAATTTGAGATAATTCCCTCGATTAGACCCGAGGTCACACTTGCAGATAAGCTTGTTTTAACGGAATTAATCAAGCCTGAAAACGCACAGAACCTCGGATTATGGAATACTCTGCTGAAGCAAAATGAAATTATCATTTCCGGAACTGATTATCCTTACCACACAATTAATCCACTTATCCTGATGTATTACCTTTCAACCGGACTTTCGCTCGATACTGCAGCAAACAGAATTGCAAACAACACTGCTCAAAAGCTCAGCGTTATGGATGCGCTGAGGTCTTTTACTGTTTGGTCCGCATATGCATGTTTTGCTGAGGATGTAAAAGGTTCGCTTGAAATAGATAAGTTTGCCGATATGGTAGTATTATCAGAGGATATACTTGCATCTGACCCAAGTGTACTGCTAAAAACAAATATCCTGATGACGATTGTCAGAGGAGAAGTGGTTTTTGAAAATAGAACTTCCGCTTCAAAGCTGCATTGATGAAAGAGGAGATAAAAGCATGGAAAATTCTGGAATTGCTTAAGGTAACCGAGGGTCTTTTCAGGGAAAAAAAAATTGATAATCCGCGTCTTAATGCAGAGCTTATTCTTAGCAGCATTTTAAAAAGTAAGAGAATTGATTTGTATCTGGATTTTGAAAAACCTCTGAGTGAAGCTGAGCTTTCTCAATTCAGGGAAAAGGTTAAAAGAAGGCTAAACAGAGAGCCTTTGCAATACATAATCGGAGAAACGGAGTTTTACGGACTAAAATTCAAAGTCAACCCCTCTGTTTTAATACCAAGAACCGAAACCGAGCTATTGGTTGATAAAGCATTAGAAATTCTAATTCACAACAGGCTCGAAAATCCGAAAATACTGGAAATAGGGACAGGTTCCGGTTGTATTGCAATTTCGATAACGTCTAGGTTAAAATGCACAATCGATGCTATCGATACAAGCGATGATGCCCTAAAAACCGCCAAGCTGAATTCGGACTTTAATAATACCACCAGAAGGGTAAATTTTATTAAAAAAAATATTTTAAGCGACTTCAGTAATTTCAATGAATACGATTTGGTCATCAGCAATCCTCCCTACATTGAAGCGGGCGAAATCCAAACACTGGCGGACGAAATTAAAAATTTCGAGCCAATGAAAGCATTGACCGATAATGCAGGCGGATTGGTTTTTTACAGGAAGTTTATTGAAATTGCTAAAAATACGCAGGGGAAAGTCCGGTTGCTTCTTGAAATCGGCGATAACAAAAAAGAAAAAGTTGAAAATTTACTCAGGGAATCAAAAATACAAAACTTTGAATTTTTTAAAGACCTGTTGAATATATACAGGGTTGTTTACATCGAATTATGATAGCACTTGTTCAAAGAGTTCTTGAGTCATCGGTTGCAGTTGATTCGCAAATGGTCGATATGATTAACCGCGGGCTGCTTGTGCTGCTTGGAGTAAGAAATGATGACTCGGAAAACGATGCAAAATACCTTGCCGCAAAAACAGTTAATTTACGGATATTCTCCGATGAAAACGACAAGATGAACCTTTCGCTTCTTGATACGGGTTTTGAAATCCTCGTTGTGTCACAATTTACTCTGCACGCTGATACAAGGCACGGAAACCGCCCCAGCTTCACGGATGCGGCTGAACCTGAAAAGGCAAATGAGCTTTACAGTTCATATATATTGGAATTAAAAAATCTAATCGGGCATGATAAAGTCCGTGAAGGAAAATTCGGCGTAATGATGAAGGTTAAGCTCGTTAATGACGGACCAGTTACAATAATTTTAAAAAGCAAAAACGATTATTAATGCATAAAATTGCAATAATAGGATACGGAAAGCTAGGCTCGCATTTATTTCATTCATTGAAAAAGTTCCGCAAGGCAAAAGTAATTTCAATTATACGAAAATCGAAAAGCAAAGTTAATCCTTCGTTAATAAATCAATCAGATATAATTTTTATTTGTACACAGGATTCTGAAATCTCTGGTGCTGTAAAAAGTTTAATTAATAAATCAATCGACCTGAAAAAAAAATATATTTTTCATACATCGGGTTCTTTAAATTCAGGAGAGCTTATTAAGTTAAAAAATAAAGGTGCGTATACAGGCTCTTTTCATCCGGTGCAGACGTTTGAATCACCGGCAAAACGATACTCGGGCAGATTTGAAAATATTTACATAGCCGTTGAAGGAGATAAAGAAAGTGTCAAACTGGGATTTAGAATTGCAAAACTCCTCAATGCAAAGCCGTTTTTTATTAAAAAAGAGTCCAAGATATTTCATCACATTTGCTGTGTTATTTCATCGAATTTTTTAACAGCACACCTGTATCAGATTGATAAAATTGCACATAAAAGGATACAAAAAATTGGGTTTAATAATTTTTCTTTTTTCAGCATATATAAACCACTGGCTGAGCAGACCATGAAAAATGTTGAAACTAAAGGTGCAATAAAATCCCTCAGCGGACCCATTGAAAGAAACGATTTGATTACCATTAATAAACATATTTCGGCACTGCGTAAAAAGCACAATGATATTTTACCGTTATACTCGCTGATGGGAATCGAAACCGTGGGGCTTGCGTTAAAAAAGAAAAGCCTGACTCACAACCAATCCAAAAAGATTTTAAGACAGCTAAATAAATATTTGTAAAATCAATATATTGACATACAAAACGATAATATTCATCACAGCATTTCTAATAATCGGTGAATCCTCATCATTTTCCCAATTTCCCGAAAATAAACTGAAACTTTTAGATAAGCCAATCGCTGAAAAAAAATTAACATTTGCAGATTCACTAAGTAAGGGTTTAAAACGAAGTAAATCAATAAGTGCGGTTTTTTTGAGCGTGGGTGGCGGGATTTCAGTCCCGCTTTCTCCTTTTAAAACAAGCTCCGACGTTACTTTTGGCATCCTTGGAAGAATAGAGTTTTCATCTTACGGAATTTTTCCCTTTGTAGTGGGTGGCGAGATTACTTACTTTTCTTACGCCGGAGCCGATGAATTTAAAACGATAAATTTACTGACCAACTTTAAGACTACGATGCTTTCTTACGGTCTAAATATCGAGTACTCGCTTGCCAAAATACTTCGCTCATCCTTCACAATGCCCTTTCTGGCGGTTGATGTGAAATATAACAACATAAAAAGAGAGTACGATGAATCGAGAAATTTTACCGACCTGCCTAAAGAAGAATCGAAAATTAGCGTAGGGGCGGGATTCGGATTCACACTGTTTATTTTTGATTTCTACACAAAGTATAATTACATGAAAAATAATTCGCATATCGGAGTCTACACAAAAACGAAAATTCCTGTAATAAGGTTTTAGAGTAATTGAAATGGATTTAAAATCATACGCAGAAAATATTTTTATTGTTCCGATACTGATTTTCTCTGTTGTCATTCATGAAATGGCACACGCATGGGTAGCACTGAAATGCGGGGATACAACAGCAAAAGATTTGGGAAGAATTACATTAAACCCGATACCCCATATTGATTTATTCGGCTCAATCTTAGTTCCGCTTTTTTCTATAATTGCAACCGGCAGGGTTTTTATAGCATGGGCGAAGCCCGTTCCAATCGACCCGAGAAACTTCAGAAGCTTCAAAAGAGACGATACGCTTGTAACGATAGCCGGACCGCTTTCGAACTTAATCATTGCTTTTATCTGCGTGATATTTGTAATAGTATTTTACTACATAACAATTTTAACCGATACAAAGCAAAGCTCGTTTGGCTTTGAATTTCTGAACTATATGTTTAAAATGTTTTACGCAGGTATTATATTAAATGTTTCGCTCGCTGTTTTCAATATGCTGCCCATTCCCCCGCTTGACGGTTCACACGTGCTTGCGAACATTCTGCCCGATGAAGCAGCAATAAGATACCGGAATATAGGGTTAATGGGAATATTTATAATTCTCGCATTGTTTAATTTTGTGCCGGGATTTACACAATTCTTTGTTTCGGTAATTTCCTTTGTTGCCGCACCATATTTAAATTTAGTCGATATCTTTGTAAGATGAATAAAAACAAAATAATAGAACCCCAATATACTCCCGAATATTCTGAAGATATTATTCAGGATTATTACGTAGAAAAACCGCTAACGAGTGGTGAAGCTGAAGAGTTAGCCGAAAATCTTGAAAAGAAAATTAAGGCAAATAAGAAAAGCGTTTTTAAAATTTTAAATCACTTGAAAGCCCTTAAAAATTATATGCTGGATAAGGATATAAAGTGGTACAGGAAATCCGTTGTGGTTGCTGCGCTTTTGTATTTTATAGCACCTGTTGATGCAATGCCTGATTTTGCACCGCTCATTGGGTTTTTGGATGATATTGGAGTAATAGCGTGGACTATTAAATTTTTAGGCGATGAAATAAGGAGTTATTATAGTTAGTTAGGCTAGGTAATCAGATTTTCTGGTCTTTCCAAACCACCCCCCTGCCTGTCGCAAGCAGTATTGAAGTAACAATAACATAAATTGCAAAGTAAACTTCAAATGCGATTATATACAGATAAGTTTTAAACATTTTAAATTCCTTTACTGCCGGAAATAAAAAAAATGAATCGGACACAAGCTTCACAATTATAAAAATAAGATAGGTTTGTAAGCTCAAATAAGCCCCGCCGGAAAGAAGCACCGCACCCATAATCCATGAAAATACCCCAACAAGCACACCAAGATTCGGCTCACCAAGTCCCCCCGCCGCCCAGCGCTTCTTCTGCCTGAACAGCTGGCTCAGCGTTATACACGGCAGCGTTAGATTTATAGTATCGTTGTCTATAGGAAATTTCGTCTTGTACGAAGTTTTCTTACTAATGTTTTGAAGAAGCATAAAATCCTCCGTAATGGAAAATTTTATATCTTCATACCCGCCGACTTCATCATATGCTTTTCTGCGGTAAGACATATTGTTCCCGACACAGCTTATCGGAATACCGATTCCGTCTCCGCCTGAGGCAACAGAAAGCAGATAAAGCCAGTCAACCGACTGAACGCCCCAAACCAGATTTTTCGGCTCAATTACGGAATATCCGCTTACAACACCTGTATCTTCATCATAGTAACTTAGAATTTCTCTTACCCATTTTTTATTTACTTTAATATCAGCATCAGTGGTGAAGATTATCTCGCCCGTTGCAGTCTTCAATGCCTGCGCAAGTGCGTTTGCCTTGCCTTTTAACTTTCCAACAGACTCAGTTATTTCAACATACTTTAAAACCGGATTTCGGCTCGCATAGCTTGTCATGATATCTTTAGTTTTATCTACAGAGCGGTCATTAACTAAAATAATCTCGAGTTTCTCCTTTTGATAGTCCAGCTCTAAAAGCGATTTAATGCAATCCCCGATGTTGTCCTCTTCATCTTTGGCACAAATTACAATCGATACCTTGGGCTCATAATTTGATTTAACAGTTTTTTTAGTGTTTTTAAGTAAACCAGCAAGCAGTGCAAGATGGATTAAAACATACAGCCCGAGTATCGTAAAAATAACTATATCCATAAAAAAGTCCCGATATTTACGGGACTAACTTTAATTGTCATTCCCGCCGTGCCTGCGGCAGGCGGGCGAAAGCGGGACCAGTGAAACGCGGAGCAATCCAGAAGTATATTTATTAAATAAGAAATTTTTTGCTTATTCAATTAATCACATTTTACTTTACCACGGCAATTTTAATTGAAGCCGTTTCGCCGCATCCGCCCTCAAGCTCAACTACCGCAATGTAAATCCCGCTCTGGACGGTTGATATATCCCATGGCACCTCATTATCGAATCCTTTATTTGTGGTGCCAGTAAGAGTCGTTACCAGCTCGCCGGATAAATCCATAATCTTAATGTTTACACTTGTAACATCACCATTTAAAAAGTAACGTATATTGGTTGATTTCCCGTACGCGGGGTTAGGCCAGTTGTAGACTTTATCGGAGGGCAAACATGGGCCTGTGGTAACTGGAATTACATTGTTAAGGTTTGAATTATGGTGGAAGATGTTTGTTAAATAATTTCTCCACTGAATTTTGCTTTGATTATATGTCCAGGGAGTTTTCCATCCGTATAAATTGCCATCAGTCGAGTAAACAACTATACCAAAGTTTCCTGCATAATTTATTATTGCAGGTGTTGATTTTACTTCTCCTCCGGTAAGCAGAGGAAAGCCATCTAGAATACTTCCATTGGCACTGTATGCGTAAACCCTGCCGTCGCCTGTTCCGAATATAACTTCATAAATTCCGTCATCATTTAAATCTGCAACGGAACATCCGCTTGAGATTTTATTCACACCCGCAATACTAAATGGAAAGTTATCAAGAAATGCTCCGAAATGATTCATTGCAATAATTTTATTATCTGCTGTAAAAATTATGTCATTTGACCCCATACTATTTAAGTTTGATACAACAGGCGTAGAAAAAATACTGCTAAAAGTAGTCCCCGATAATAATTGTCCAGTCCTGAACATAATTTTATTATCATTTGAAATGATAACAGGGTCACTTCCTTCAGGATCAAATAATACTCCCGGCTGGTCTATAAAAACTCCTTCCGAAAAATACTTATTGCTCTCATCTATGTGGCTCAAGTTAGCCAATGGTGAGCCATCAAGCGTGTGGAGCGACAAAGACACAATTCTGCGATTAGATACCGAATCGTAGTTTAACGATTGTGAATTCAAATTAAGCTTACAAATTTTACCGTCCGCAGTTCCAAAATTAAAACTTGAATCAATTAACAGGTATAGTGAAGGGGTAGTAATCAAACTGTTTGATGCAAATTGAATTACATTCGGCGCAGAAGTTAATGTATCAATTGTAAAGTTTATGAGATTAATTTTATTGTCATTTGAACTGATTAAAAAACCAGTTAAATTATTTATAGTGATAGATGTATGACTAACAATATAATTAGCAACTGTATCCATTAAAAAGCCGTTCGGCATGTCGATTCTTATTGAATTGCCGTTATCACGGAATCCATACAGACTGTCTTTTACATTTACAAAAATTTCATCAAACCCGTTGCCGTTATAATCAAATCCAATCGGCTGAGCGTTGCCTGAGTTATCAACTCCAACATAACGCGGAAAAGTATTAATATTGGTAATATTTCCGCAAAGCTGGTAGTTGAACGTCATCGATGGACCAATCTGAGTGAAATTGGTTATGCAGACACGTGAATTAATATTCGAATAGCTTTTGGAGTTTGGAATGCTTGTGGGAGTAAACTCATTTTTATAAATATTAGCAGGTCTGTAATGGTTGCCGTTATACCAGAAATCAACGAAGAAACCATCGCTGATTAAATCGCCTAATGGAGTAGACACAACAACACCTATATCCTGCGAGCCCTTTGCTTCCTCAACGTCAACGCCGCGGTGCTTAATATCAACATTGACTGTATTTGAGGCAATATTTGCATCGATGACGTTTTCATCTATATGCCATATTAATATCCCGCCCTGAAAATCTGCCGTATCGTTTTTAAGTCCCGGCACACTCCAGTCAAGCTCGTCAACGTCTACAATGCTGCCTTTAAGAGCCGAAATATCGGCACTATTAAAACCATCGACATCCTTTAGAAATTTAATTGAATCTCTGACACCGTTTCTCACAAAGTAAACCGTCTGCCCGTTGCCAAGTGCATCGCGGTTGCGGTTTTCAATAAGAAAATATTCCTTAGCGCTGATTAGAACTTTGTAAACGGATTCATTACCGTTAAAATCAATCGATGACGCTTTTGTAGTATAAGTTCCGTTTGAGCTGACAAGCACCGGCTCAACCCAGCCAAGATACTGCTTTTCCCAAGCAGAGGGCTCAGGCGGAAAAACACCGAGATAGCTGAAAATCCCCTGCCCGTCCATTAGCCCGAAGCGTCCAATTGCCGTTCTTCCTGTTCTGGTGTCGAATAAATCAGGCAGTCCCAAATAACTGCCGATTGTTCCGACAACTATACCGTTGAGTCCAAGCTCCAGAAACACATCACCGAATGATGAATTTACAATTCTCCACTCCTGCTCAGGTAAAATGCATGAGCCGGAAATTATTAATCCCTCGTTAGTATAATAACCCTGTGTTGTATCTCCGTATAATGATTTAAGAGTACTAATGCCCATAAAAATCGAAGGCAAATCAAGCTCACCCTGGAAAAAACCGGATAAATCCACATCTCTTCCTACTCCCGCGTGAAATATAATGAATGCTGAATTGGAAGCGTTAATTCCGGAAAAGTCTATAGTACTATCCGCCGAACGCCAAACGTCATAGAAGAGATTTCCCATTCTTAAAAGACTCTCGTTCCTGCGGGGCGAGTAAGCCTCCATCTCATTTGAAAGATTTCTAACAGTAGGTAAAAGCGTGTAATTAATTATCAGATTGCCTTTTGAAGCTTTAAAATAATAGTTTTTCAGAAATTCAAGTTTATAGGTAAAATACAGACTGTCATGAGGAGGTGCATCAACTGAATCGGGATAGCTGTTTGACAAGTTGAATCTCCCGTTTCCTGTTGTTTGATTATTATTATCCGGCTTAAACTGAACCCTTATGGCATAAACGTTCAAAGTCTCAGGAGCAAACGAACGAAAAAGGGAATTGTCATAATAGCTGACTTGTTTTAACACAGGGTGATAATTTAACGGGTGGCTAAGCTTAGGGGTAAATTGAAATTTACTTTGGGAATGAATATTAAACTTTACGGATATTAACAGCAGTATAACCGTTAATATCCGTAAGCTGAAAAACGGATTTATAATTTTCATTTAAATCTATTTCTTGGGTTGTTCTTCGACCTTCTTCTCCTCGGGTTTCTTTGTTGCTGTTTCATCCTGTCCGAAATTTACCGAGAGTGTAAACCTTAAGGTGTTTGCAAGCGGATGGTTCTCTTCGATTGTATTAATGTAGCTGAAATCAAATCCGTAGAGGCTGTATCTTATGCTTGCACCAAGGGTTATGAATTTTCTTTTACCTTTATTCGGGTCTTCGTAAAAGAACCCGCCTCTTAAGCCGATGAGCTTTGGATTGCCATACCAGTATTCGGCACCGACGGAAGTTTGAATTGACTTCATTACATTGTTAAATCCGCCTCCAAACGATGTAAATATGGCTTTGTATACGGGGTCAGATTCAGGTCCGTTTCTTTTAACAAGAAGCTTTGCGAAATCGAGTGTTAAGGTTAAATTATTAAACTCGCTTTGATATATATCATATCCAAATCCAAGACGAAGGTTTGTCGGCAGAGGGTCAGCCTGGGCATTATCAACATAAGTAACTTTGGGCCCTATATTTGAAATGTTTAGCCCAATGCCAAGCTTGTTATCGATAAATTTCAGCTTTGTTTTTGAAGGTTTCCAAAGACCGGAAATATCGAAGCTTAGGTCATAGGCCGTTCCTGTTCCTTGTTCACCTGCAACCGGATCGACCGCCAGCTTGCTGTATATAAATCTTGTTACAATTCCTACCCCTAAATCCCTAGTTACCTTTGTACCGTATCCCACAGCCAAAGCGCCGTCAAAAGCCTGGTAGTCGCCTATTTCATTTCCAAACTCATCTGTTTTTATGATTTTACCTATATTCAGATATGTTATGCTCACGCCAAGGGTCCCCTTCAGCTTTTTAAGATGATACTTTGCGCTTAAGTAATCATAAAACAGGTCCGAAAGCCCCAGACCCGGCAGCCATGGCGAATGTGTAATCGTAACCTGAATCCCTTTTTGAAATGCAAGTCCTGATGGATTCCAGAACATTGCCGAAGCATCGTTAATAAGGCCTGTTCCTGTTTCACCCATGCCTGCATTTCTGGAATTTGGCCCGATTAAAAGAAAGGGCACTGCCGATTCGCCCTGAGCCAAAATCCTGCCCGATAAAATTACTGAAATCACCAGAGCAATCACTTTAAATTTGAACATCTAAATACCTCCTAAGTATTCTTTATATTGACTTCCTGCCTGCAGCAGGCAGGTTTTACTTCAAAACCGCTAACTTACCCGTGCTTGTAATCGATGAACCTTCGGAGGTTTCAACGATTAATTTGTAAATATAAATACCATTTCCTAAAGTTTCGCCGTCTTCATCTTTCCCCGTCCAATTTATAACGACAAACTTATCGGAAATGCTGTTTTGTTGTATTTCTTTAATCAGCCTTCCGGCAACTGTATATATTTTAATTTTTACGTTAATATCGGTTGGGTAATTATGCTGGAACGTAAATGCTGTGTTATCCTTAAACGGATTAGGATAATTATATACATTAGTTACCTGCAAAACACCAGAAGTAGATACATTGAACTCAAGGGTTGACTCCGAAGAATTATTGTATGTATCCCATGCCTTAAATCTTAAAGTATGCCTGCCTATAGAAATGCTTGAAAAATCATACTCAATGGTTCCTGACCTATAAGACGTATCGCTAGTATAGAAATTAGAGAGGTCATACTTATTATTTTCGTTTTCATCCAGAACCGCCTCGAGCTTATGCCCGATAGTTCCGGTAGTATTAATTCCCGATTCATCGAACAAATCTGCAATGAATTTAAAATTTTCATTTACTATGTCACCGGTTCTAAAGTTCCTGTTATTCAAATACAGGCTGATTTGGGGACCTGTTGTGTCAATCGGCGCATCAGGGTCTATTCCTCCAACTATGAAATTCCTGTAAATCCCGGCACCGTCTGCCTGGTTGTTGAAGAAATAGTTAATAAATCTTCCGTTTTGATTAAGGTATGAAATATCTTTGGGGACTATGTATTCGACAACCCACTTTCCGTTGTTAATTATTTGGGTGCCTGAATAAATTATGCCTCCGTTTTGCCTGAAATTATGAACAGTCGGCGGACACTCCGGATCGGCTAAAACAATCTGCCTGTCGACATCATAAATTTTAAGCACTATTTTACCGTTATAATCATTCCAAATTGATGAATCAGGCCTTAGAATGGAGCCGTAAATCTTTATTCTGCTCAAAGCCCTCATAGTATCTCCGCTTAAGCCGCTGATACTGTCAATATGCGAGCGGTATCGGGGCATCTGAGTTCTTATTGTGGGGTCGCACAATAAAACATATTTCAAATCGTTTACCTGAAACAGGGATTGTTTTGTTTGAAACATCGCTGCTCCGAATCTTTTCTGTAAAAGCAGAGTATCTCTCGGTATATAAAGCCAGTCAAATAAATTGTAGAAAAAGGTAGCATTGCTTTCAGCATAAACGGGCCTGGTTGCGGCTACCGTGCCAATTGCTCCTTTTCTTGGAGCAAGCATAAACAGTTCGCCTGCACTTTTATTTGCGGGATTATCGAACTTGCTCATATCGCAGCTTGCTATGGTAACAAACGGATATTTGTTAACGTTATTTATCTGGCTTACTATGTTATCTTTCTCGAGAATATACTCGTGCGCCCAAATATCGGGGCTGCCGTGTCCTGTATAATGAATATTCAGAACTCCTTCGGTCCAATACTTTGCAATATCGCTGTTGACCTGTGGTTTCCTTCTGCCCTGAGGCGTTATTACTGTTGGGTAGGTAACAATGTAAGCTTTTACCTTATCAATATATGCCGGCGTGTGCAGCTCGGCCAGAAGTTCCGCCTGCTGTAAATGCTGGATAAATTCGCATCCCTCGGAAGTTCTCTGGTCGTCTGCAACGAAAAACATTCTGTTTTTCCAGTAGCCGTTATTTACTCCGCTTTCATATGCATCAATTTTATCAAGATATTCGTTAGCTTCCTGAATTGAAGCTGCAGGAATTCTGCCGTGGGCTATATCGGGAGGAGAGTTCTGAGGAAAATTATTTCCAGTCACGTTTGCGAAATAATCGTCGGATGTAAAGCCCTCTACCTGGTGAATGCAGGGACTGGAATATTCATATGCGGGCACGAAATTCTTGTTGTAACCCAAAATGTCCTTATAATCAAAGCTCCCGTCGCCGAAAAAGCATACGTAAGACGGTCTTATGTTCCAGTTGAAAAAAGCATGCTTTAAGAAATCCCTTATTGCCACCGCATCTAAAACCCCGCCTGAAAACTCATTGTAAATTTGCTCGGTGGTTATAATCATGGTTTTCAGATAATTAGGATTTCCCTGTCCCCCCGATTCTCTTTTGTTTTTCAGCCTTTCGGCTGCTGTTATAAAATCCTTATGGGTAACAATAATAAAATCCGCTCCACCGGTTATGCCTCTTAAATTCTGATTTGGGATTCGTGAAGTGATTGCTGTCGGGGTTTTAAATCCGTTTTGCCCCACAACAAAATATTTGCTCAAATTCCCCGAAGTTTCGGTTTTCTGAAAGCGAACATTGGACGAGGTAACAATCAACGGCTGGATACGTTTCAATTCATTGTGTTCTGTTACGTTAAATACTTTTATGTTATTGTTTGAAAAAGAAGAAACATTATATTCAACTGTTCCGCTTACATTTGGCGATTCAAACCTTAATACATCTCCCTGTGCACTGTTTAATCTTCTCTTATACTGAATCTCCATCCAGTCAAGATAGCCTTCTGCTTCACTGCTTGAAGCCTGGTATGTTGCTCTGAATTTACTCTGTTCTCCGTTTGTTTTTTGAGACTGATTAATCGTAAAACTATACGGATTTGTATCGGTCCAAATCCAGCAGCCAAATCCGCCTTCAGCGTTCTGCATTTGATAATACAATTCCGACATAGTTGAATAATCTTCCCTGATAAGCATATTATTGGTATTTGGGCTTAAACACCTAGAAGCGGGCTTTATTTTATATAAAATCTGGCTGCCGGCTTCAAGCCCTGTGAGCGTAGTGTTCCATTCAAAAGACTGCCCGGAACTCTTCCTGAAGCTTAGCCACAAATTGCCCTCATTAATCAGATTCGTCTGCTCTGGCTCATAGAAAATTCTTTCAAGAAAAGAAGACGGAATAATCGGGCTGCCAACGTTTTCAGAAGGCACTAGCTGCATTCTTTTGCCGTTATTAGGTGTATTGATACAGATCCAATAATAATTAGAGCGTGTGTAATAATTGACATAATGATTATACTGGTTTGTGGACGTATCATATCTCCAGTTATTAATCGCTTTGGCATAGAAAAGCACATAATCCTGTTCATCAAAGCTCCCGTCGTTTTCACCTTCTATATAAATTGCCAGCTCTACCAAATCATCAGGCCGGGGGTCATTGAGTCCTTCGGGGAGAAAATCGCCTCCGTTGCCGAACATTTTAATTTTTCTTGGGTCAACACCGGAGAAATTTATACCGGCGCCCTGTAAAAAGCTTTTGGTAAGCTTGTAAATTCCTTCGCTTGTTGAGTTGCCCCCGTCATCTTTTATTTCTATCTTATACCAGTCTCCGCTTGAGAGCGCACTGCCGCCGCCTCTTATATTGTCTTTTAACACAGAACGAAATTTAGGACTCATCCAATTCAAAGCAATGTCGGAATTCAATGCTAACCCTCTTAATAATGAGACCTCTTCCCTTGTCCTCGGTCTGTTTAATAAAACGGGAGCTTCGCCAAAATTAATCCTTACTCTGAGCCTTGAATAAACTTTTAAAGTTCTTGTTACAGGATTGTATTGGTAAGGATATAAAACTATATTCCCCAAAGAAAGCTCTCTTAAAGCACCCGCGTCGATAAATGAAGCAATGTTTTCGGGTATGAACTTATTTTTGGAATATTCCGAATTCTTATTGTATGTATAGTATAAATCTTCAAAACTTCTTGAGTAAGGATTTCTGAAATTTGCCTGAGGAATAGGAGAAAGATTCACGCTGTATTCCTCTTTAACATCATAGTCCAGAACCTGAACGGTATTATTAAGCTCAGAGGGTGTAAAAATCGCAAACCTTCTGCTTCTTATATCCGGGCTGCCTGATTTATCGAAGCTGTTTGCGGATGCACTTCCGAAATCATAGATCGAAAACCCTTCGCCGTTATACCAAATTTCTCTTTTAAATATTTTAGGATAATACTCAAACTCAAGATATGAGGAATTTGAGCTTATTATCTTGTAATCAGATTCAACTTGATTAAATAAATAATCCTCTATCCGGGGTACTTTGGACGAATAGTTATCTGTGCTCCTTGTTAAAACATCTTCATTTTGAGCAAATAAAACAGAACAAGCGTAAAATAAAAACACAATTAGAGAATTCTGAATTGCTCTCATGGTAGTAAAATTTAAATTTTAAATAAAAAAACCGAATTTGAACAAATCTCAATTTCGGCTTCAGTAATAATAAACCTTAATAATTGCTAAAGGCATCCGATTAAGTTATAAAACCGAAAATTGAAAAACCCTTAACAATTATCCTATAAAATTACCCTCTTTTAAAGGCAATATATATTTAGATAAAAGAAATGTCAAGACAAAATTATTTTAAATAAACTTGTAAATTATACAGATTTTAATGTTTTAACACCCAGTATTCGCATACAAGTTTCAAAAACCGTATCTGTTTCTATGCTGTTAACATTTCCGGCTTTTCCCTGAATCGAAACCTCATTTTCTCCGATAGGTCCCCACTCATAAGCTTTTGTAGGACCGAATAGTGCAATGAGAGGAATATCAGCCCCCGCCGCCAAATGCATAACTCCTGTATCATTAGTTATAAACAAATTAGTTTTAGAAATAATTGCCAAATTATTCATCAAATCCCCTTTATGCTTAGCATAAATAACATCAGCGTACTTCTGAGTCATTAGCTTCTCAAAGCGGCTTACACATTCCTCGTCGTCGGGTCCCTCGGATACAAAAATTTTTGCTCCGTATTTTTCGCTGAGCTTAAAGGCAAGCTCTGAAAATTTTTCCGGCGCCCAGACGTTTTGCTCTTTCCCTGCTCCCGGGTGAATGCCAACTAAAATTCTTCCGTCGTCCGGAAATTTTTCACCAATAAATTTCCCGGCAAAAATTATATTGCGTTCCCTTAATGTTAAATCAATTTTAGCTTTCAGTGGGTTAATATTTAACAATCTGATTATATCAAGATTTCTTTCTATCTGGTGAACTTTACTTAAATCCCAAATAAAATCATCCTTAATATTTAAAACATAGCCGGCTTTGTTTTTTTCATAATCCTTGGACCTGATGCCAGCACGGTACCGGGCTTTGGAATAATATGCAATCAAATGATTGGTGCCCGAGACTATGACGCTTGAGGGAACTATCGCTAAATCATACTCCTCCATCTGTAATTCTTTAATAAGATTGAGAAAGCTCTCCATCCCGCGTTCATAATATTTAACATCGTTTACGGGCGAGTTGTTATCTTTAAATATCTCATCAAAACGGGTGGATTTCTTCGTAACAAGAGTGATGTGAGCATTCGGGTAAAAATCTCTTACTGAACGCATCATCGGAACTGAACACAACATATCGCCCATCTGATGACGAACAACAATCAGAATTTTTCTGATAGTAGAGTGGTCAATTTCGGCAGGGTCAATGTCTTTTTCCACAACAAACCCCCTGAAAATCCTCAGGGCAAAACCGGCAAGTAGCTTTTCAAACCTGCGACTTGTTATAGACAAGCTTCTCACTCATTTTTATTAACCTCTCTGAATTCAGCGTCCTCTACCTGATTTACATCATATGAGCGATCCTTTTTTTTCTTCGTTCCGTCCTCTACTCGGCTTTTGTTTCTTTCGGAAATCCTTCCGGCAATGCTTTTCACAACCAGATAAACAATGTAAATAAGTATTGCAAGGATAACATAGCGCATCATTGCTCAGCAGTCTTTCTAAGCGAAGGGTTGTAATATTTTACTGCACCTGAATCGGACTTGAAAATTTCGTTCAGCAGATTATCGAAATCAGCCCGGCTGTTGATAAAATCTGCTTCTTCGCTGTTAACAATAATTACTTTTGCGGCTTTATACCGGGAAAAGAAATAATTATACGCCTCATTAAGGTTATCGATATATGTTTCGCTTATATCTCTTTCAATTTCCCTGTCACGGTTTCTGATATTGCTCATCAATCGCACAACCGATGTCTGCAGGTAAATAACCAAATCCGGCGATACGACACTTCTGTCCAGAGCCTGAACAACCAGCTCGTAAATCTTAAGTTCATCGTCGTTTAAGTTCAAATAGGCAAAAATCTTATCCTTTTCAAAAATATAGTCGCTTACAGTGTAAGGCTCAAACATATCTTTCTGGTGCAGCTGCTGAAGCTGCTGGTATCTTTCTAGCAAAAAAAACATCTGCGTCCTGAAGGCATATTCCTGGGGATTTTTATAAAACTTATTCAGAAAAGGATTATCTTCGAAGTTCTCCAAAATAAGCCTGGCGCTTATTGTTTCAGCAAGCTTTCGGGCAAGCGATGACTTCCCGGCCCCAATCACCCCTTCGACTGCGATATAACTTATTCCCTTAGTATTTAATATGTCGCTCATCAAAGTTGTAATGCAAACTCACTTTCCCCTTATCTTTTGAAATACGATAAAGATTTGCTATGCTTTTTTTGAGCATTGGATGAACAAAATCAGGCATAAGCTCAGCCATCGGCTTCAAAACAAAATTTCTTTCCGCAACAAGCGGGTGCGGAATCGAGTATTTTTTCGTTTTGATTATTTTCCTGCCGTAAAATAACACATCTATATCAATTTCACGAGCCTTCCATTTACCCCTGTCAACTCTGCCGAGTTTTTTTTCAGTCTTTTCGATAATTTTAAGTATTTCAGCGGGACTGACCCGGCACAAAAAAATACCCACACAGTTTAAAAAATTTTTTTGCTTTTTAAATCCCCACGGCTCGGTTTCGTAAATTGATGATGAAGCCAAAAAGTCAAACGCACCTGAAAGCGAAATATACCTGAGAGCGGATTCAATGTAATTCACCCTGTTCCCGAAATTAGAACCAAAACCAAGAACAACTTTTTCAATCATTTCTTTAATTTAATCTCATGTAGCTTTGTGCCTGTATTCGGAATGCTCGACTTCAACATAATCGGTTAAACCCCCAAGCGGAGGAGAGGGCTTTCTTACCTTAATTGTAACTTTCTGCACAACTGAGAAGTTCTCAATAATCTTTTGAGCAATGTTATACGCAAGTGATTCAATCAGATAAAACCTTTTGCTTGAAACAACTTCTTTGATAAACTTATATGCTTGCTCGTAATCAAGGGTTTTTTTTAAGTTATCCTCTGCTTCCGCCGCTGTAACATCGCAAGTCAGCTCGGCGTCGATTTCAAAAAGTCCCCCGCTCATTCTTTCGGCATCAAGAACGCCGTGGTAGGCATAAAACCTAGCATTTTGAATTCTGATTATTGTATAGTTCATTTATTTCTTGTTTTCTTTGAAGTTTTTTTCAAGTTCTTTGAACTTTTTTTTTCTTCTCTTTCTTTTTAGCTTCCTTCTCAGACTTCTTTGCTTTCTTTTTTGTTTTGTTTTTTTCAAGAGCCTTTTTGACTGTCAAACCTATATCAGCAGGTGAGTCAGCTACATAAATCCCCGCATCTTTAAGCGCTTTTATTTTCTCAGCGGCAGTTCCTTTGCCGCCGGCTATAATTGCTCCGGCATGACCCATGCGCCTTCCCGGAGGTGCAGTTCTGCCGGCTATAAATCCAATGACCGGTTTTTTAACGTTTTTTCTGACATACTCCGCGCACTCTTCTTCGGCATTGCCGCCTATTTCGCCAATCATTACTACCGCATCTGTTTTTTTATCTTCATTATAGAGCTTCATTGCATCTGTGAATGTAGTCCCTATAATAGGGTCGCCGCCAATGCCTATGCAGGTCGATTGACCGATTCCAAGAGCAGTAAGCTGGGCAACCGCTTCATAGGTAAGAGTTCCGCTGCGTGAAATTAATCCAACCCTTCCCGGTTTATGAATGAATCCGGGCATTATCCCGATTTTGCATTCGCCCGGGGTGATAATTCCGGGGCAGTTGGGACCAATCATTCTAACTTTTACGCCTGATTTGTTTAAATCATCAAGGTAATTTTTAACAATAATCATATCCCTTGTTGGGATACCTTCGGTTATTGTGACAATGACTTCTACGCCTGAATCGGCCGCTTCAAGAATTGCATCAAGCGCAAAAGCCGGAGGAACGAATATCACAGAAGCATTTGCCTTTGTTGCTTTTACCGCCTCGGCGCAGGTGTTAAATACTGGGACTTTATCATAAAACAACGACCCGCCTTTGCCGGGAGTGACTCCTGCAACAACATTTGTTCCGTATTCGATTATCTGCCTAGTATGAAAGGAGCCTTCAGAGCCCGTAATGCCTTGAACCATCAATCTCGTTTTTTTATTAACTAAAATGCTCATTAAATCACTGCTTTCTATGTATTTGTAAGTTAGACATAATCTTGTGAGTAAATGCGAATTTACTAATTCTTATCTTATGAAAAAATATATATCACATTGCCTGCCAATTTTGGATTTTTTAACAAGGGGTTGCAACCCCTTGTCCAATAACCACTCTATTTACCGTTTTTATATATAATAAAAAAGCCCGGTTACCGGACCGGGCTAGTAGGGACTGCTTATTGCCCGCTCGAGCGGGCGTGGATAAATGGAGAAATTCTTAGAAACTTTAGTCTTCTTTAACCAAATTGCCTACAATTACCCATTCACCGCTCTGGTTTGCAGTGAGGTTATAGGTAACAGTTAACGTTTTTGTAACTTCTTTATTATCTCCGTTATTTTTGATAACCTGCGTTTGCTTAACTTTTGCAACAACGGTTGCCTTATCATCTTTCTGGCTTAAAACCTTTGGCTCCTGTTCAACAGTGAACTGCTTTGTGTTCCTGTAACCCGCCTTAAGTGTTTCGACCGAACGCGAAGGGAAATACGTCTGAGCTTTTTTCATATTGCTTTCAAAGTTGCCTGTCTCGTAAATTCCTCTTTGTATATACTCATAATAATCCTTCACAGTAGACGACGGGTTTTCAAATTTTTTCGTTATCTCTTTTTGAATTTCTTTTTTCTTCTGTGATTTCGTCTGCTTTTCGGCAATCTTAAGCGAATCCTTTTGATTTTGAGAGAGTTCCATCGAGCTTGTATCGGAAGCATTTTCGGTTAAATTTCCTTCAAGCGTGTTTATCCGCCTCTCCCGCTCCTCAAGTTCAATTTCCTTAAGCTTTATTCTCGCTTCTCGGTCATTTAATTCTTTTTCCTTATCTGCAAGAATCTGAAAACTCGTTTTGCTTGTATCATCCTCTTTTGAGCAACCTATAAGATAAAGTCCTAAAAGGAATATTACTATATATTTAATAAAGTTAAACATTTATCTTAAAATATTAGTTTATATAATCCCACTAACTGTAAATATAATGGTAAATTACAGCAAAAGCAATATCTTTTAGAAAAATAAATAATTTTGGGAAAATTAAGGATTACTGCATTTCGCAGAGCATTTTGTAGCTCTGAAAGGCATTAAAAAGAGCGATAGCAACGTCATTTTGTCCTTTTTCACTTGTAAGGTACCTTTCGTCTTTGAGGTCGGATAAGTAGCCTGTTTCAACAAGTACTGCGGGCATTGAAGCGCCGAGTGTTACCCAGAAACCCGCCTGTATCGCTCCGCGTGAGGCAAGCTCCGTAAAATTAAGCATACTGATTTCTATATTGGATGCTAAGAACTCATTATATTTCTGATAGCCGTTTTGGGCAAGGGAAGAAAAAATAAAATTATCCGTTGTGTCTGCACCAAGCGACTCGAACTTAAGCAGCGAATTTTCCTTCATTGTAATCTGAACGGCTTCGGGAAATCTCTCCCTGTTTAAAAGATAAATTTCAAAGCCGTTTTTCTCCGTTTCTTCCGCTTTCTTATGGTTTGCGTGAACGCTTATAAACAACTTTGCTTTACTTAGATTTGCAATTTTTGTCCTCTCCTTTAAATCAATAAATTCATCCGTTGTTCTGATATAAATAATTTTTATATCAGGGAATTTTTCTTCGATTAATTTTCCCAGCTTCATAGTTACGGGCAGACCGATATTTTTTTCCTGCACCCCCGTGTTATCGCCGATTGTTCCCGGGTCTTTGCCCCCGTGCCCCGCATCGAGCACTATTACATCAAGCTTGTTTTGTGAAAGCAATGTCAAATTACAAAGCTCAAATACCAAAAATAAAAGAAAAATTTTTCGCAGAATTTTTGACATTTGGATTTTGACATTTGTCATTTCGTTTTACCTGTAGTTTGTAAATTGGACTGCAAAATCAAGCTCCGAGTTTTTTATCAGAGCTATTGCTGACTGTAAATCATCCTTGTCTCTGCCTGAAACCCTGACCTGCTCATCCTGTATTGCCGCCTGAACTTTTGTTTTGGAATCTTTAATAATTTTAACAATTAACCTCGCATTATCCTTGTTAATTCCTGCTGGACTTCTATAGCCTGCCTTATCATTCCCCCCGATGCCTGCTCCTGCGGCTTATACTTCATTGCTTTGAGCGGTATGCCCCGCTTGACAAATTTGTTCTGCAATATATCGATTACGGCTTTTGTTTTATAGTCATCATCGCCCATGATTGTTATGGTTTTTTCCTTCTGGCTGTAATCAATGGAGCTTTTTGAGCCCTTGAAATCATACCGCTGCTGTATTTCCTTGCGCGCCTGGTTAACGGCGTTATCTATTTCCTGCCAGTTAATCTCAGAAACTATATCGAATGAATAATTTGCTGCCAAATTAAACTCTTGCTTTTTTTCTTATAAAATTATATTTATATGTATTCTCTATTCCTAAAACCTGCTCTATATGAAACACTTCATTGCAATCGTCAAAAGAAAACATTTCGCCATCTAAAACATACCATTTCCCCCGTTGATAAGAATTTAACCTTTTTATGGAAGGAAATTGAGTGAGCGGAACAATAATCTCTCTTCCGTCAACAAGATTAATTTTCATTTTCCCTTTGAAAGGGAAAGATATATTTTTTATAAAAGGTTTTGTTTTTTTAAATCCCTCCATTATTTTGTAATTTTAATTGTTTTAATTTTAATTCCATTTGCAAATTTTTCTATCTGCCTGTTTAGCAAATTAAGGTTTTCTTTTATTAATTTCTCAATATTTTTCAATTCAGTCTTTGAAAAACCGCCTTTATCGACCAATGCGACTTTTGGTTCAAGCCAAAACTTCGCGGTTTGCCTGAATCTCCCCTTTCTCGACTCAACATGCACATGCTTTCTATTCTCGGCTAAATCGCTTGAATAAATTAGAAAAACATATTGTCTTACAATAAGAAGCTTTGGCACTTTTAATCGACTTTCTTATTTAGCAATTCATGGTTTTTTTCCTAATGTATACCCGCATCTAATATTTTCGAAGAAAACACCTTCTTCGCTAATTTTATTCAGTTCTGATTTAAGCTCTGATTCAAATTCTTCAGCTTTTTCACCAAGGACTTTTTTCGAACAGCGGGAAGTTGAATGCAGATATCCTATGATTGAATCAATGGTACAATAATGGGGAAACTCAAATGGATAACTGGTGCAATTGGTAAACCCTTTGTCATTCAATAGCAGTCCATAATCCCGAAATTCCGATTTATTACTGCCTGAAGAGTTCGGAGTCCATTTGTCAGTAATTTCTGAAACACGCTTATGCCAAAGCTCATCTCCTCGCCAGATGCTGTACATTCCAACAATCGCAATATGACTACCCGGTTTCAGCCACCTGTATGCTAAATCCAGAATAAGCGACTGGTCAAGCCGGTGAAACGCCTCGCCGATTGTTATTAAATCAACAGAGTTTGATTCAATCTTAAGTTCTTCAGCTCTGCCAATTAACCATTCAATATTACTGGTTTTATTTTTCTCTGCTTCACTCTTTCCAACAGAGACCATATCCGCATCAACGTCATTTGCAAGAACTTTGGAAAAAAACGAAGCCAGCGCAATAGCGACTCTGCCGGGACCGCTGGCAAGGTCAAGCAATTTAGCTTTCTGCGGCGGCGATGTTCGGTTTATCAAGTCTTTAATTAAAACCTGCGGGTAGGGAACTCTGTAGCGTGAATAATAAAGGGCTGTCCCTTCAAACGCATCAGCCGGGTAATTTGGTTTCAAATATTCGAAGCCGGTCACTTTTTCTTTTTCCCATTTTTTGAAAAACCTGTAATTGCTTCCATACCTGACATTTGCAGAATCCCGTTCCACATTGCGTCAGTTACCGGCTGGACAGAAAGACGCGGATTCCTAACCAGCTTGGAATCTGCAAAACGCTTATCTGCCTTGACCTGTGCAAGTGTAACAGGATTTTTCAGCTTTCGCACTGCCCTAATATCAAACACCTGAAGATATTCGTCATCTCCTTTTTTGGGGTCAGGATAAGACTCTGAGGTGATTTCAGCTATACCCATAACCTGTTTCTCCTCTCCGGTATGATAAATAAAAGCGAGGTCACCCGGTTTTACACGCCTTATATAAGGCATCGCCCAGGGACTCGTAACCCCGTCCCACACGGTTTTTTTATCGCGCTGCAAATCACTGTATGAATAAACCGAGGGCTCAGTTTTTAATAACCATTTTGCCATTGTTTTTCCTTTGTCATTCCCGCCCCGCCTGCCTGCAGCAGGCAGGCATCAATTGCGTGATAAACTCCAGCGGGAATCTATTGATGGTTTTTGCCACTAAGATACAAAGTCTAAAAAACAATTAAAATTTTTAGTGTCTTAGTGCCTTTGTGGCTAATTTCACTTTAAAGTAAGATTAGCGTATTTTAAAATAATATTCTTAACGCCGACTTTTTCAAACTCTATCTGCGCCTTTCTTGAATCCCCCCTGCCCGTCACATCAAGCACTTTCCCCTTGCCGAAGTTGTTGTGATAAACCACGCTTCCTTTTTTAATCCCAAGCTCCTCGCGGAACATTTCAGCGAGCACATCGTCTCCTGAGCCGTTATCACCGTAATACTCATACCGAATCGAACTGCCTTCTTCCTGAAGCATTTTATTTTTCTGCCTGCCGAGAGAATGTGCTTTGCTATACTGAAGTCTTGAAGTATCAATCTCCTTTAAAAAACGGGATTTCATCTGATAGCTTACATTGCCGAAGCGGTAACGCTGGAGCGAATAAGTCATATACAGTTTTTGCATCGCGCGCGTTATTGCAACATAAAACAACCTCCGCTCCTCCTCCATTTCCTCCTGTGCTAAAGATGAGCTTGAAAGCGGGAATATCCCGTCCTCAAGCCCCGTTATAAACACCACGGGGAATTCCAGCCCTTTGGATGAGTGAGTTGTCATTAAAGTAACTGCGTTTTTTTGGTCGTCGTATGTATCGATATCCGTAACAAGGCTTACTTCCTGCAAAAATCCTTCAAGCGTCGCCTCGGCAGTGTTATCGGTATATTCAGAAATACCCGAGAGCAGCTCCTGCACGTTATACATTCTGTCCATTGCCTCATCGGTTCCTTCATTTCTAAGCTGACGAATGATGCCTATTTCATCCACAATGCTCCGCGCCAGCTCGCTCGGTGAAAATTCATTCTTCACTTCACTGTATTTCCTGATTAAGCCCGCTACACGCAAAAGCTCGGCTTCTATCCGCGTCCTTTTCTGCTGTCCTTCTCTTTCGTCAATCATATTCACCAAATACTCGCAAATAGATTTCGCAATTTCTTTTGCCGCTCTCTTAAGCCTGTCAACAGTCTGCTCGCCTATACCGTCTCTCAATTTCAGAATCCTTGTCATCGCTTCGTCATCTTTGGGATTAACCAGAACCTTTAAATATGCCAGTACATCCTTAATTTCCCTGCGCTGGTAAAATTTTACTCCTCCCACTATAATATAGGGAATTGAATTCATCCTCAAAGCGTCCTCAATCACACGCGATTGAGCATTGGTCCTGTAAAGTATTACAAAGTCCTTAAAATTCAGCTTTCGGTTCGAAATTTCGTTCATTATCCATTTAATAATTATCATTGCTTCATCCCTGTCGTTAAACACTTCGGTCAAAGTGACCAAATCGCCTTCGGTATTATCCGTAAACAGTGTCTTCTGTATCTGCCGCTTATTGTTTTTAATAACGTCATCGGCAAGCGAGAGAATGTTTTTGGTCGAGCGGTAATTCTGCTCAAGCTTAAATACTTTACAGTCTTTGAAGTCCTCCCCAAACTTGAAAATATTTTCAATCTCCGCACCTCTCCACCGGTAAATGCTCTGCGCGTCATCGCCTACAATTGAAATATTTCCGTGTCCGTATGAAAGCATTTTAACTATTTCATACTGTGCGCGGTTCGTATCCTGGTACTCATCCACAAGTATAAACTTAAACCGGTTCTGGTATTTTTCAAGCACATCGTTATTGCTGCGGAACAGCAAAATCGGGTTAATCAGCAAATCGTCGAAATCCATCGCATTGTTTTTCAAAAGGCGTGATTGATATTCCTTATAAACCGGTGTAGCAATTTTTTCAAAAGGATTTGTCACTTCAACAATATCATCGGGCAGGATTAATTTATTTTTAAGTTCCTTGATTCTTCCGCTTACAGTTCTCGGCTTGGGGTTATCGGTTGCAAAACCCAAATCCTTCATAACGGTTTCCACGAGCTTATCGCTGTCGTCATCGTCATAAATTGTAAAATTCCTGTCAAACCCAATATGCTGTGCTTCAATCCTCAAAATACGCGCAAAAATTGAGTGAAACGTCCCCATCCAAATATTACCTGCAGAATTTCCGACTAGCTTGTAAATCCGCTGCTTCATTTCATTTGCGGCTTTGTTGGTAAAGGTGAGCGCGAGTATTTCAAATGGACTGATTCCCGATTCAATCAAATACGCAATCTTATAGGTTAGAACTCTCGTTTTGCCGCTGCCGGCACCTGCAACAATCATACACGGCCCTTCGATTTGCTCAACGGCTTTTATCTGTGCTGTATTTAGCTCTTTGGTTAAATCCAATATAAATCTTAATTTATCAATTTTAATTTATCTCCGCGGGAGAAGCGGAAGTGGAAAAGTTTTACAAAGATAACTTTATTGAAAAGCTAAATCAATTGAGATAGATACGGATTTATTAAATTATTTGTTATAATATATAATGATATAACCCCAAAGTTTATATTGCTTTATAATATTTTTTTCACTCATTTTTGGGATGATATATATCATAGTATTAAATAATGTATATATGTAATTTCGGAGATATTTTGTAACTTAATATTTGATTTTCGAAGCTATTTATGCATAAAAAAGAAGAATTTTCCCCGATGAATGAATTAAAATTAAAACACGGATTCCATTACGAAGACTTGTTTGAACCCTTAAAGCTTAAGGAGCTTGCAAATAAATTCTACGATTTTTACAAAAATTCAGACCCTTCCTCCTTTGAAAAATTTGCAAAATACAGGGATTCAAAAGGAGCGGGATTTAATGAAATTGAAACCTCAAACATTATAATAGAAGCAGGCAGGTTTTTAGATACATTTATTGCCGATTTCTTCGGAATTAAAGAGCAAGCTGAAGAGCTGAAAAGAAGCAATGAATCCGAAAAAGCAATATTAAAAGTAAGAAGTGAATTTGTTACACGCAGGGTTTTAAAAAAGTTTAAGGAGCCTGATTTAGCTTCGCTAAAATATGCTGAACTTGACTCACAAGTTCAAATTTTGAAAGATGTTCTTTATCCTGATTACCAGTGGAACTCCGACGAGGAAAAAGCCACGGCATTTATGATTCGTGATTTTCTTGGACAGGAGTTAAATTACAAAAACCATCTTGAAGTTATGCCCGGAGGCTTTGTATTCGATGAAAAGATTGTGGAAAAAGCTGGAGAAGATTTTAACAAATTGAAAAGCTCCGAAAAAGGGAAAATCTTTACCGAAAATCTAACAATCGGCACATACAAAAATACAGAAGGAACAGATGAACAGAAGCTTCTCTACGAATATTTAAAAAATATAATGGAGTTTCTGCAGAAATGGTGCTTTGCGAAGATTCATACTGAAAAGCATAAAGTTAAAAACTGGGTTCTGTTCAAGCAGCCGATGAATGTAGATTTTAACGACCTGGTGCACAATAAAGCTGTTTATCAGAATATTCCGGAGAAGATGCAGGGTGAAGTTGATACTCTGCGCAGAAGGGACGGCTTCAAGCTCACCAATAAAAGATACAACGACCGCATGGTTATGGGCGAAGTTGAATACTGTGTATTCTGCCATGAAAGAAATAAGGACTCCTGCTCCAAGGGTCTAAAAGAAAAAGACGGAGCTGTTAAAAAAAATCCTCTCGGCATAGTTTTAAACGGCTGCCCGCTTGATGAAAAAATTTCCGAAATGCACCTTTTAAAGTATGAAGGCCGCTCGGTCGGAGCGTTGAGCTTGATAATGATTGATAACCCGATGTGCCCGGGAACCGGACACAGAATCTGCAATGACTGTATGAAGGGATGCATTTACCAGAAGCAGGAACCCGTGAACATTCCGCAGATTGAAACAAGAGTGCTGACCGATGTGCTGAATCTCCCCTGGGGATTTGAAATTTATTCGCTGCTAACCAGGTGGAATCCGGTAAACGTGAAAAGACCATACCCGCTTCCTTATAACGGAAAAAACATAATGGTCATCGGAATGGGACCCGCAGGCTATACTCTAACACAGTATCTTTTAAATGAAGGTTTCGGTGTAATCGGTGTCGACGGGCTTAAAATTGAGGCGGTTCACAAGGATATAACCGGGGGACTGGACGAAAACGGAAATTACATTTATCCAAAGCCGGTTGCAAAATTCAGCGATATCGAAGATGAACTTGATAAACGAATATTTCTCGGCTTCGGCGGGGTATCAGAATACGGTATCACAGTAAGGTGGGATAAAAACTTCCTTAAAGTAGTCTACCTCACTCTTGCAAGAAGAAAATATTTCAAGCCATATAACGGAATTAGATTCGGAGGAACTATTGAAATCGATGACGCGTGGAAGCTCGGCATAGACCACATCGCAATCGCGACGGGAGCAGGTAAGCCCACAATTGTCCGCATGAAAAATAACCTTATCAGGGGCATTCGCAAGGCATCTGATTTCCTTATGGCGCTTCAGCTTACAGGCGCAGCTAAAAAAGATTCACTCGCTAACTTAATGCTCCAGCTTCCGGCAATTGTAATTGGGGGCGGATTAACTGCTATCGATACTTCCACCGAAGCGTTTGCATACTACCCGATTCAGGTTGAAAAGTTTCTTAACAGGTTTGAGATTTCAGTAAAGGAGTTCGGAGAAGACACTGTTTGGGCAATGTATGATGACGAAGAAAAATCCATTGCAAAAACTTTTATTGAGCACGGTAAAGAAGTCCGAGCCGAAAGAAAGCGCGCGGCTGAAAAAGGCGAGGAGCCGAACTTTGTTCCGCTGGTCAGGAAATGGGGCGGCGTTACGCTGGTTTACAGAAAATCAATTGAAGAATCGCCCGCATACAGACTCAACCACGAGGAAATTATTAAGTCGCTTGAAGAAGGAATTTACTACTGGGAAAAAATGAGTCCGGTTGAAGCAGTACCTGACCAGTACGGTGCTGTGAAGGAAATGGTTTTCTCGAAGCAGACCAAAAACTCCGAAGGCAAATGGATTGACCTCGGCGAAAAAATTACGCTCCCCGCAAAATCGGTCCTTGTTGCGGCGGGTACATCGCCGAACATAATTTACGAACGTGAGCATCCGGGAACGTTCCAGCTTGATGAGCGGGGAAACTTCTTCCAGACATACAAGCTTGATGGAAATAATAACCTTATAAAAGCCGAAAAGAATGAAACGGGATTTTTCACTTCTTATAATAAAGACGGAAAATTTATTACAGTTTACGGTGACAACCATCCGCGATACGCCGGCAACGTTGTTAAAGCAATGGCATCGGCAAGAGACGGCTTTAAGGAGCTGATTAAAATCTATAAAGATGATATTAAAGAACCCCGAGAGCTCGGGGCCGAAAATGATGAAAAATTCAAATCGCTTGTTGGTACGCTTGATAATGAATTCCTCGCAGTAGTTGAGGAAGTAAATATTCTAACCCCAACCATAGTTGAAGTTGTTCTCAAAGCACCCCTGCAGGCGCGGAAATTCCACCCCGGGCAGTTTTACCGCCTGCAGAATTACGAGACAAACGCGCAGAGCATTAACGGAACAAGCATGATGATGGAAGGGCTTGCATTAACCGGCGCGTGGGTCGATGTCGATAAAGGACTTTTGAGCTTAATTATACTTGAAATGTGGGGAAGCTCGCGCTTATGCCGCTTCCTTAAAAAAGGCGAGAAGGTAATAGTCATGGGTCCCACGGGCACGCCCACGGAAATTCCGACAGGTGAAAATGTTCTGCTTGCAGGCGGGGGACTAGGAAACGCAGTGCTGTTTTCTGTTGCAAAGGCGCTTAAGGATAACGGCAACAAGGTAATTTATTTTGCAGGATACAGAAACTCAGGCGATTTGTTTAAGCAGGATGAAGTCGAAGAGGGAACAGACCAGGTAGTGTGGTCGAATGATTTCGGCGAGCAGATTAAGCCGCGCAGACCGCAGGACAGAACCATTACCGCAAACATAGTGCAGGCGATGATTGCTTACGCAGACGGCAAGCTTGAGCCAAATGGTACAGGTCCAATGTTCGACCTGAAGCAGGTTAACAGGATTATTGCAATCGGGAGCGACAGGATGATGAAGGCGGTTAAGGAGGCAAGATACGGCGTGCTGAAGGATTATATTAATCCCGTTCACACGGCTATTGCAAGCATAAACTCAACAATGCAGTGCATGATGAAGGAAGTCTGTGCGCAGTGCCTGCAGCGCCACGTTGACCCCATAAGCGGGAAGGAAACTTTTGTGTTCAGCTGTTTTAACCAGGACCAGCAGATGGATTTGGTTGACTTCAACAATCTTAACGCGCGGCTTAAATCCAACAGCGTGCTTGAAAAGCTGACCAAGTTCTGGCTGGATTATTTGTTTAAGAAAAGCTTGCCTTGAGAAGAGCCGAAAGGCAGCAATAAGTTTGTGGTGTAAGTTTTCTCTTTCAATATTATAGGCACGACCTTCAGGTTGTGGGTCAATAAACACGAACATTTACCCTTGACAATAAATTTCAATTGTATTAAATTTACCACGCTTCGTCATTCCCGCGCAGGCGGGGAATCTATTTCGCCCCTCTGCTTATAGGAAAGGGGGAAGGAGTGAGGTTCAATCATAGCTTCAAAGTTTTTTAAAAAATTACAATAATGAATAAATTTCATCAATTGTTTCACGGTCAAAAATCAAAAAACTTAATTCCGCTCGAAATTAATCAAAAATTTCACGCAACTTTACATAATGTAGGATTTGGAACACGCAAAATTTTTTCGAGTGAGAAATTTGCCCAAAATATCAGAATTTTGAAGGGTAACAATTTATGAACTCAGAACAGCTTCGGGCCATTCAGGCGCCACTTAAAACCAAGTATAAGGAAAACCCTGAATCAGCGCTTGTAACCTTAAGAGCAAAAAGCACACTAGGCGAGGGCGTTAGCTGTAATGTTGAAACAGGCAAAAAGCTTGCTCAGGTTGCGGGCTTGCACCCTGCTACCGGGGGCACTGGAACTGAACTATGCTCCGGTGATATGCTTCTTGAGGCGCTCACCGCCTGCGCGGGAGTTACAATGAAAGCCGTCGCTACATCGCTTGGAATTGATATCAAAGAAGGCACCGTTTCCGCCGAAGGCGATATCGATTTCCGCGGAACGCTCGCCGTGAGCAAGGAAGCACCCGTGGGCTTTAAGGAAATTAGGCTCAGCTTTGAGCTTGATACGGGTGCAACGAAGGAGCAGCTTGAATCATTAATTAAGCTTACCGAAAGATACTGCGTCGTGTACCAGACTTTGAAATCATCGCCAAATATGATTGTAACTTATAGAACCAAATAATGGATACAACAGCAGTTTCAGCTTGGATAAACTGGATAAACCTTGAGCAGAGTAACTATGAGACACTTCGCGGAGTTTATCCCGCTTAAAAGCGGGGCTCAGGGATTTGCTCTTTCAAATTTCGCAGTAAAGTGGCGCAGGAATTTAGGTTCTTCGATAATCTTCAAACCCCGCACTTGTTCTTTGCCATCGAAGAGCTTTTCGAATACTTCAATCACGTACTCAACGTGGCTTTGGGTGTAAACTCTGCGCGGTATAGCAAGCCGTACAAGCTCATTAGGCGCGGGGATGAGCTTACCGTTTGAATCGTATTTGCCGAACATTACCGAGCCGATTTCAACCGAGCGGATACCTCCCTTGATGTAAAGCTCGCACACCAGCGCCTGCCCCGGATACCGGTCAACGGGAATGTGCGGATAGAATGCTTTCGCATCGATGTAAACAGCGTGCCCGCCAATCGGCCAGATAAGGGGAACGTCCATTTTGTAAAGCTTCTCGCCAAAATATGCGGTGCTGCGGATTCTGTATTTGAGATAATCCGGCTCAAATACCTCCTGCAGACCGACAGCAATAGCTTCCATGCTTCTGCCGGAGAGTCCTCCGTAAGTTGAAAATCCTTCGGTGATAATCAGCAGGTTTGTGCAGGCATCGGAAAGCGATTTATCCTTAAGCGCGAGAAATCCGCCGATGTTGACAAGCCCGTCTTTTTTGGCGCTCATAATGCAGCCGTCGGCAAGCGAAAACATCTCCTGCGCGATTTGCTTGTATGTTTTGGTTTCGTAACCCGACTCGCGGTGCTTAATGAAGTAGGAGTTCTCGGCAATTCGGCACGCATCGAGGAAGAATCTGACACCGTGCTTTTTGCAAACTGCACTTACGTCTTTAGCATTTTGCATGCTCACTGGCTGTCCGCCGCCGCTGTTATTGGTAACGGTCAGAATCACACCGCCGATGTTTTCAGCGCCATAGTGATTGATGAGCCGCTCAAGCTCTGAAACATCCATGTTGCCTTTGAAAGGATGTTCAAGCATCGGGTGTTTCGCTTCTTCGATTGGGATATCGATTGCTTCGGCTCCGCTGAACTCGATGTTAGCTCTCGTTGTATCAAAGTGCGTATTGCTGATGAAGACTTTGCCTTTGCCGCCAAGGTAGCCGTAGAGAATCCTCTCCCCCGCCCTGCCCTGGTGAGTCGGAAGTATGTGCTCGCAGCAGGTCAGGTCCTTAATCACGGCTTCCATTTTCAGCCAGCTGCGCGAGCCGGCGTAAGCCTCGTCGCCTTCCATCATTGCAGCCCACTGGCGGGAGCTCATAGCGGCGGTTCCGCTGTCGGTAAGGAAGTCAATCAGCACGTGTTCTGATTTGAGCATAAAGGGATTGTAATGTGCTTCACTTAGATGTTTAATGCGTTCTTCTTCAGTGGTAACATTGATGGGCTCAACTTCCTTGATTTTAAATGGCTCTATAATGGTTTTAAATGTCATAGTAAATCACAAAAAATTGAAAAACCTCGCTACAAAATTAGATATAAAAAGCGCTTTAAGTTATGATTTATGTCATAACAAAATCAGCTTAAACAGCGAAATTTTACAGAATTCCGGCTTCTATTATAAGCTTGTGGTTTATCTCATGCAAGCCTTTAAACGTGTAGGTTTTGGAGCTTATGCCTGCTTTGAAAAGGATTTCGAACTGCTGTTTAGGGAAATTCCGCTCTTTAAAATACGGGTCATCACTTGCAAAGATTTGGTAGATTTGAGTTTGCTTTAAATACTCGGCTTTTAAAAAATCGACATCATGGGCAAGACTCCCGCACCAGAAAACGGCTCTATCGACTTTGGCTTTGCCGAGCGAAAGCCAGCGCGATAGCGTCGCAACGCCTTGAGAAAAACCAAGCGTGTTGATTTTTAGCGAATGAATTTTTGCTTTGGGTTCAATCTCGTCAAAGAACAGGCGGTCAAGGTAGTTAACATAGTCTTTTATGTCAGCTTCCCGGTCTTCTTTGGTCATCCATGAGGCACCGACTTCTCCGTAATCACCCTTAAGGTAGAAGCGCATAAGTCCTTCAGGGGCAATTAAGAAGCTTCCTGATTCGGCAAGCTTTTCAAAAGTCAGGATAAACTTGCCTGCAAGATGCTTATGTCCGTGAATGACAATCCATATGTCTTTGGTATTTTGATTCAGCTCACTAAGAGTATAATAACGAGCAGTACGGGTTACAGGAATGTGATGTTCAGCTGCCGCCATTTTTAAAGTACATTCTAATAAAATGAATTACAGCATAAATAAAGAAAACGAGAAATATTGCAGCAATTACGTAAATTATGTATTCAAACATACAATTAAAACTAGTTTGCTGGTAAAATTTTTCCGGATACTTCGCCGAAACCAACTCTGTACCCATCACCTCGGCAGTAACCACTTATGGTCAAAGTATCACCGTCATGAAGGAACTTCCTTTCTTCACCGCTAGGGAGCTTAATGGGATTTTCACCACGCCATGTGAGCTCAAGCATCGAGCCGTATGAGTCTTTTGCCGGCCCGCTGATTGTTCCGGAGGCAAGTAAATCGCCGGTTCGCAAATTGCATCCATTAATGGTATGATGTGCTAGCTGCTGGCAAATGTTCCAATACAAATATTTAAAGTTACTTTTAGAAATGACAAAAGGTTTTTTTTGATTTTGCGTTGTTAGTGATACTTCGAGCTTGATATCATATGCCTGGTCACCTTTTGACTTCAGATATTGTAACGGTTCCGGCTCTTGTTCGGGACCAGTTACCCTGAATGGTTCAAGCGCTTCCATTGTAACAACCCAGGGAGAAATGGAAGTTGCAAAATTTTTCGCTAAAAACGGACCGAGTGGCTGATATTCCCACGTTTGAATATCCCTTGCGCTCCAGTCATTAACAAGAACAATTCCAAAAATATGGTCATAAGCTTTATCTACAGGAATTGGTTTCCCAATAGAATTTCCAGGACCGATTAAGAAACCCATTTCAAGTTCAAAATCAAGAAGCTTTGTGGGGCCAAAAACGGGGCTATCGGAATTCCCTAGTTTAACCTGACCGCTCGGTCTTTTGATTTCGGTTCCGCTTATTACTATCGAGCTTGCTCTCCCGTGATATGCAACAGGCAGATGAAGCCAATTTGGCATTAAGGCATTCTCTTTACCGCGGAACATACTGCCGACATTTGTTGCATGTTCTTTAGAAGAGTAAAAATCAGAGTAATCACCAATTTCAACCGGTAAGCACATATTTGCATCCTCCATAGGTACAAGTGCAATTTTCTTCAAATCTTCATCATAGCGCAGCAAAGGATTTTCATCGCTTAAAGCTGTTTGCAGAACAGTCCTCACCTGCCTCCAGGTTTGTCTTCCTTTCGACATAAAATTGTTCAAAGAGCTACGGTTGAACACACGCTCATTTCCAAGGTTTGTCTTTTCAAAAAAACCCTTTTTTTCTAGAACTGTAAGGTCAACTATATAATCTCCTAGTGCTACACCTATTGCTGGTTCACTGCCGATTTTGAGCTTAAATACCCCGTAAGGCAGGTTTTGTATCGGAAAATGGGAATCGGGTTTCACGTCAATAAATGATTTCATTTACAACAGCTCCATAGTTTTCAAATCATCAATTGGTTCATCAAAACTGCAGCTGCCGTAGGAAATTATAAATTTTTCTCGCGCTTCTCTTATTTGCGAGTTTGATACTTCAATTTCGTTCCATTCAAACCCGTCCTCTTTAAACACAAACTCATAAGGGTCTTCATCATTTAAAACACCCAGCAACTCTTTTTCATCGAGATTGTTGGTATATGCGAGTATGCCGCCGCCGAACACGTTAAAAAAACCATGAAAATAAGCAGAAATATTTTCATTAAAATGCTTTATCGGATGATGAAGTCCGGCTGTGTATTTCATCGGAATATTAAACTCACAGCATGCCATAATAGCAAAAGCTATCTGTTCAGATTTTGGAAATGCTATTGCCTCGGTTCCGCCTGTTCTTAACTTAAAACCGCAATTTCTGTCAAGACTTGCGATAGTTTCAGCAGTTCTAGTAATAATTGATTCGTATTGATCACTTGTCTCTGTCTCAAAAAAAACAGGAATTTCTGCACCAAGTTCTTTTTCAAGACCAGTTGAAACATCTATCATTAAATCTAGCATATCATCATTATTTTCCCTTTCTATAACTTCTATAGGCAATCTGACTTCAAAAACATCCGAACTTACAAGCTGGCGATTTTTATTTTTAAATTCATAAATATTTTTAACATCATTTGTAAAATTTTTATTGAAATCCGGAGCAGTTTCTCCTCCTGTTCCAAGGAAAGAAAATGGGATTTGTCCGCCTATTTTCATTTCAGTGATTAATTTGGAAAGTTCGATTAGCCGGCCGGAAGGTACAACAAACTTATTCAGCATCCATTTATATTCTCCCTGAGAATAAAATACATAATTGTGGAAAGACTGTGCCAAATTTAAGTTTGCAGGAGGGAAAAGTCCCGCATAATCAATTAGCTTCTCGGTAAAAATTTTCAAGCTTTGAATCGGTTTTCTGTGATTTGAAGACATTAATCTTTAAATTTCCAGGGAAATTATATATTATAAATTGATAAAAGTAAGAAATTATACACAAACATAACCAATATAAAAGTCAAATGAAATTGAGTAAAATTTCTTAAAACTAAATTATATATTAGGATGTTTAAAATTATATAATCAGAAACATGAAAACAATATTTTTAATATTATTAACAATTCTCATTATCCTTCTAGACTGGGCTGCTTTGCACGATATAATCAAGAACAATGAACCTAATTATTTTGGCGAGTATTCGATAATTATTTTAAGCGTTTTATATTTTGCAGCATTCATGTATTTTTGGTTCAAAAGAAAAGCAAAGGAAAGTGCCCCGTAAAACAAGAGAGATTGTGTATTCATATGAAACAGTAACGGAGGCACTCGAAAGCCTGTATAGAAGAGGTTATGCAAATAACTTCAATATAAAGGACAGTGCTTTGGAATGTAAAAATCTTAACTTGGTACTTAAACCAGAGGATTTTGAAATCGTAGAATTCTACCGTTTCGAAGGAGAAACAAACCCGGGTGATGAAGAAATAGTTTATGCAATTGAATCAAAAGACGGAGTGAAAGGGACCCTTGTAAGTGCTTTCGGGATATATGCAGATGAAGTTTCAGATGAAGTTCTCAAAAAACTTAAAATTGAAAGGTAATTTCCCAATAATATAGCCCTGTTTTTACAATACTTACTTCACAAAGCAATTATTAAGAAGTAAGTTGAAACCTTTAGAGTAATTTTACATCTAATATTTTATATTAATAGGATTTGGAATTTCATCCATCCAATAAAGTTAACCGTGGAGAATAAATGAAAATTAGGAGTTTATTATTTTCAGCCTTCGTTTTATTAATACTGATCTGCCCAATTCATTCCCAAAGTTCTAAGGGAAAAATCTCGGGAATTGTAATAGATAAATCTTCCAACTCACCAATTGAATCTGCAGATGTTACTTTGTTTAAAACAAATGATTCCGCATTAATTAAAGGGATTGCGACCGATAAAGAGGGGAGGTTTGAATTTTCGGGTATTCCTTTAGGCAGCTACACTGTAAGAGCTAATTTTGTCGGATACAATTTCGTAACGGTTAAAGGCATTGTACTTTCGGAAAAAAAACCGATAGTGACTTTAGACCCAATTAAGCTAACAGAAGGAACTGCTTCAATGGAAGAAATACTGGTTGAGGCTGAGAAAAGTCCCATACAATTTGAAGGAGAGAAAAAAATTTTCAATGTATCACAGAATCCAATGAGCCAAAGCGGTTCATTAGCGGATTTGCTGAAAAACATACCATCGGTTTCACTGGATGCTGACGGAAATGTAAGTTTGCGTGGCAACTCAAACGTTAAAATCACGGTCGACGGAAGACCGTTCGGAATGGACGGACAAAACCGCTCACAGTTATTAGAACAAATCCCAGCAAACTCAATAGAAAGCATTGAGCTTATAACAAATCCTTCATCGAAGTATGAAGCAGAGGGTGTTTCAGGAATAATTAATATAGTATTAAAGAAAAATAAATCATTTGGGTATAACGGAAACTTATCTTTAAACGCAGGTACAGGAGACAAATATAATGGTTCATTTAATATAAACCTTAAAAATGATAAAATTCAGGTTTTTTCAAATTATAATTATAATATATTCAGCTTCAAAATCACAGGAGGCAGCGAGCGTACCAACAGTTTAAGCACTATTGCAAGAGAATTTACGCAAGATAATTTAGGCAACGGCAGAGTTAACTCTCATTTCGTCAAAGGTGGAATTGACTATTTCATAGACTCGAGGAATACTCTTGGACTGACCGCTACTTATCAGAATTCAAAAAGAAGAAGGGGGGAGCTGATTTCTACTAGAGAATTTGATGTAAACAATTACCTGACCTCCTACTTTACGAGAGATTATAACGGAGATACTAAGGGGCAAACACTGGATTTAGCACTAAACTACACTTTAAAATTTAAAACCCCCCAGCAAACTTTGACAGCCGATGCAATTTACTCCTTAAATAAAAATGAAGAAGACGGCTTTACTATTGAAAACGATATAACTCCACAAACGATAAATCCCGAACAAGTCAAGGAATTCAGTAAAATAAAAGACCAGGATTTTTCGTTTCAATCAGACTATGTTCATCCAACCGGTGAAGAGTCCAAAATCGAAGCGGGATTTAAGAGCAGATACAGGAAGAAAGAAAATGATTATTCAAATCAAAAGTTCGATTATAACCTTAATCAGTTTACAACAGACCCGAATCTGACAAACAACTTTGAATATAACGACATTGTAAATGCAGTTTATGCACAGTATTCGGGAAAGCTGGATATTTTCAGCTACCAGTTCGGAACGAGGGTCGAGCAGACAATCACTAAAAGCAAATTGCTGACAAACTCACAGGAGTTCAAAAATGATTATATTGATATCTTCCCAAGCGCAAATATTTCTGCAAAAATAAGTAAATCCAACGAACTTCAACTAAGCTATAGTAGAAGAATCCACAGACCGAGTCTTTTCACATTAAATCCGTTCGTAAACTCAGCTGACCCCAATAATTATTTTTCCGGCAACCCAAACTTAAGACCGGAATATACGGATTCTTATGAAATGAGTTTTATACAGTATTTGCCCGGAACGAGTCTCACGCCTTCGGTTTTCTACAGGCATACTAAGGACTTAATCTCAAGAACAAGAGAATATATTGACAGCAATACCACATTAACGTCTTTTGTAAACTACGCAAGCTCGAAATCTTACGGTGCTGAGCTAATTTTCAATTCACAGCCGGTTCAATTTTGGAACATTAACGGAAGCATCAGCTACTTTAAAACAGATATTGATGCTGCTAACATTAGCTCAGCATTTGTAAACGAGGGCAGCACGTGGAGCGGAAGAGTTTCATCATCGTTATTTCTGCCGCTTCAGTTCAGCCTTCAACTAAGCTATTTTTATTCAGGGGATATTTTGGCAGCCCAGGCAACTATTGAACCGTTTCATTCATTTGACGCAGCCTTACGCAAGGATTTATTTGACGGAAGGCTTGGTTTAACTTTGAAAGTTAATGATGTTTTCAACACTCTGAGATTTAAAGTAAATATTAACAACGATGTGAATTTCCGTGAAATTCTTGAAAGAAAACGCGATACAAGAACCGTTAATTTTTCCTTAAACTATAAATTCGGCGTGGCAGATAAAAACCAGCAGAAAAGAAGGCGTGATTCAAACAGGGAAAATCAAGGCAACGACGGATTCGGTTTTTGATTAAATCGTTGTTTTCCAACTAATATATTACGATTAATATATTACCTCTGTAAAATAAAGCTGCTTAAGTTGCATTTATAAGCGGTTTTTTTTATTTATTAGACTTTTCCATTTTAAAATTTCACGAAAATTCTATCTTTGTATTCATTTATTTCAAAAATGAAAGCAGAAACAATTTCTATTCAGGAAGCACGTTATTTAGCTCTCCACAACCAGCTTTTGCTAGATACCCATCTGCATAAGACGAAAAAAGACCTGCTTAAAATAATCGAGCAGCTGGGATATGTGCAAATTGATACTATTTCAGTGGTCGAGCGTGCGCATAAGCATGTGCTATGGACACGGTTTCCTTCATATAAAAATGAAATGCTTGACGAACTCCTTGATAAAGATAAAAAAGTTTTTGAGTTCTGGGACCATGCTGCAGCTTACATGCCGATGAAACACTTCAAATTTACATATCGCAGAAAAGAGCTCTACTGGAATAAATATAAAGCATGGAGAAAAAAAAATTTAAAGCTCCTTAACTATATTCTTGAGAGAATTATAAATGAAGGACCCTTGCAATCACGCGATTTTGAGAATCCTTCAAAGCGGGGGCTGTGGTGGGACTGGAAACCGGCTAAGGAAGGGCTTGAATACTTATTCCACAGCGGTAAGCTTGCAGTAAGAGCGCGAAAAAGCTTTCAGAAAGTCTACGACCTGCCAGAACGGGTGCTGCCAAATAACATTGAAACCAAAACACCGACAGAAGAAGAGTATTCCACACATTTAATAATGAAATCTATCGCTGCAAACGGATTTGCATCCGAAAAAGAAATAATATATTTAAGAAACCATGATGCAAAAGCAACAAAATCAGCTTTAAAATATTTAGCTGAAGATAAAAAAATTATTCCTTTAAAAATTAATGGAATAGATAACGAAATTTATTATACAACTAAGAATAACCTTAAGCAGCTTGAGACAAAAAAGGATGATAAACACATTCATATACTTTCACCATTTGATAATCTTGTAATTCAAAGAAAAAGACTGAATACTTTATTTAATTTTGACTACGTTATTGAATGTTATGTTCCTGCTCGTAAAAGGAAATACGGTTATTTTTGCCTTCCTATTCTTTATTCTGACAGGTTCATCGGACGTATGGATGCGAAAGCAGACAGGAACAATAAAGTTTTTAAAGTCATAAACGATTTCCGAGAAGATGGTATTAACTTAAACGGAAAGGTCAAAGAATTATTTGATAAAGAGTTAAAAAAAATCGCACTTTTCGCTGGGTGCGAGGAAATTTCATATCTTAAAGCTACTTAATGCCCTTTTTATTATAATTTTCATTAAATTTAAATTGAAATTCTGATTTTTTACAACTTAACACTTTACAGTTACATAATTTTACAGCAATGAGAAACAATGCCTGTTATCTTAGTGTTGTAATTATTAATTGATTTCATATAGGATATTTTCATGAATTTAATTACAAGATTTTTAAAAATTTCAGTCCTCAGTGTAATACTTTCGCTTATTATTATTTTACTGGCGGGAATAATCACAGGCACAATTTATGCACAAACACAATCAGGCAGTGTAAGCGGAAGTGTAATCGATAAAACGAATAATTCTCCATTAGAAGCGGCTGATGTTACCATTCAAAGGCAAAGAGACTCCTCCTTAGTAAAAGGAACAAGCACCAATAGCGACGGCAGATTCACAATAACCGAAATTCCATACGGAAGATACTTTATAAAAGCAAATGTTGTAGGATATAATTTTGCAACAGTTAGCGGAATTATCATTAATCAGGATAATAAAACCGTGACACTTGAGCCTATAGGGCTTACAAGCGGTACAACTACTACAGAGGAAATTGTAGTTGAGGGTGAAAAAAGCTTAATTGAGTTTAAACCCGATAAGAAAATATTCAATGTTTCAAAAAATATGACCACACAGGGAAGCTCACTGATTGACCTGCTTAGGGAAGTCCCATCTGTAACTGTCGACCAGGACGGTAATGTCAGTCTGCGCGGTAGCGAAGGAGTAAAGATTATGATAGACGGCAGACATTTCGGACTAGAGGGACAAAGCAGAAACATCATACTTGAGCAGATTCCTGCGAGCGATGTAGAAAGCATAGAGCTTATTACAAACCCTTCGGCTAAATATGAAGCTGAAGGTTCAGCAGGCATCATAAATGTAATTTTAAAAAAGCAAAAGCAGCATGGCTTGGGATATAACGGAAATCTAGCATTAAATCTGGCAACTGGTGATAAATACGGCGGACAGATAAGCTTAAATCTCAAGAAGGATAAGGTTAACATTTACGGCAATTACAGCTACAATATCAGAAATTTCACTATGAGCGGGTTTAACGAAAGATTCTATCTGGATAATCCCTCCATATCGCAAATTTCACAGGATAACACAGGAAGAGGCAGAAATAAATCGCACCTGATTAAACTAGGAATGGATTACGCAATTGACCAGAAAAATACACTTGGGTTTTCTTTTAATTACAGAAATTCCGACCGCTTGAGAGGAAACACATCAATAAATAAAGAGTATGACCGATCAAACAATCTAGTCAGCGATTATTTTACAACATCAAACGATATAGATAAAGATTATTCATTTGATATTAATGCAAACTACCTGTTAAGATTTAAAATACCCCAGCAAACATTGAGTGCCGATTTGTCTTTTTCAAGAGATTCAGATGATGAAACTGAGGAAAATTATGATACATATATTTCACCCGTTAATAACACACCCGATAAACGAAATGAATATTCAAAAGAAATTGATGACGCTTTGACGGGAAAAATAGATTATGTTCATCCGTTTTCAAAAGATATAAAGCTTGAAACCGGTTACAGAGGGTCTTACAAAAAAAGAGATATTGATTTCAGAGTAGAAAATTATGACTACAGCTTAAACCAGTTTGTAACCGACTTTACACAGTCAAACAGATTTATTTACAAGGAGCAAATTCATGCAGCATACGGAATTTATACTCAGCAGCTAGGAAGTTTCGGGTTTTCACTTGGACTTAGGGCTGAGCAGACTTTTATAAATGGAGAGCTGCAGAATACAAGCCAGTTTTATGACAGAAACTACATTGATTTCTTCCCGAGTGCAAGCTTGTCGCAAAAATTAACCAAATCGACAGAAATTCAGTTAAGCTACTCACGAAGAGTAAACCGTCCCCGTCACAGGCAGCTGAACCCGTTTATATCTTACTGGGGACCAAACAATTATTCACAGGGAAATCCCAATCTGAATCCCGAATTCACCGATTCATACGAGTTTAACCTTATTCAATATTTTCCGTGGGCCACTATAACACCGGGGATTTTCTACAGGTATACAAAAGACGAGATTTCAAGGCAGCGTTCACTGCTTGACAGCATAACCACGCTTACGACATTTGTAAATCTTAACAGCTCAAAAGCATACGGCGGAGAGCTTATATTAAGCTTACAGCCCGTTAAGATTTTAAGCATCAACGGCACATTCAGCTATTTCAGGACGGAAGTCGACGCAACAAATCTTCAAAGCGGTTTGACTAATGCAGCAAGTACATGGTCAGCAAGGGGATTGACAACGATAAATCTTCCAGCTGATTTCAGTCTCCAAGCTTCTTATTTTTATACAGGAAAAAGGGTAACATCAAACGGAACAATTGATCCGTTCCAGTCATTTGATGCGGCTTTAAAAAAAGATTTATTCGATAAAAAGCTAAGTATTGCTCTAAGAGCAAGCGATATTTTCAACACAGCAAAATTTGTAGTAAACATTGACGATGCCTATTTCCGAGAGTATTTTGAAAGAGTCAGGGATTCAAGAGGATTATATCTGAATATTAGCTACAAATTCGGACAGGAAGAAAGAAAGCAAAGCAGTAAAAGAAAAAGAGAAAATAACCAGAACGAGGAAGACACAGATTTTGATTTTTAGCGAAAGCTAAAACTACCTCCGAAAAAGGCAGTAAGTTATTTTAATACTGCCTTTTATCATTTAATCTCAGAATCAATTAAAAAAATACCTGAAACCGATTCCGCCGTTAATGCTAACATCTGTTTTCGGAGTCAGGTCTAGAACAGGAACAATTTCTAGGAAAATATCGACCGGAGCGCCCGCAAACATGTAATCAATCCCGAACGGAACTCTAATCCCAATTCTGTCATCGGTATTGCTCTTATTGTTTTTAATCTTAATCCTCCCCCCCACACCGACATAAAGCGGCATTTTTCCTGTTGAAATATTTATAACGTTGTAAATATGGTGCAGGTAATCTGCGTGTATGTGAAGTGAACCCTGGTTTACAAACGACCACGCAAGCCCAGCATCTACCGCTGAAGTAGAGGAAAGCCAACCCTTAAAGCTCAAGCCTGTCGGTTCACCTACAATAATTCCAATTCCAAAACCTTTATCTTGAGAGTATGTACTGAGTGTCATCAAAATTAAAAATATTAATGATTTAAAGATTTTCATTATTATTGCCCCTCCTTGAATGCAATATAAAAAAAGAATTGTTCAAATTCGAATTAATTTGGTTTTAAAAGCAATTTCTTGGGATTTAACTAAAATATTGCATTTTTTTAGTACCCTCTTCTTTGTAGTTTTGTGTGTGCCAAACAACGGCACTTAGATAGAGAAATCAGGATTTATGACACTGCTCGAATTGTTATACTATAAACCTGATCTAATTCTGCTCGATTCAACAAACTGCCTTGTAAGAGCCCAACTTCAGCACTACAAACCATTAAGCCCGGAATTAATAAGATTCAGATTTCTTAAGCTATTTCAGGCACTTGTGAAATGTGTTGAAACCAATTCATTTAACGGAATCATTAAATTTATGGATAAAGTATCCGACGAAAGATATGAATTGGGCTTTGAGATTCATGAAGTTCAAACAGCCATAAATATACTTGAAGAATGTTTGTGGAAAAAGATTCTGAAATTCGTTGATGATGATAAACAAATCAGCGCAATGAAACAGGTTACAAGAATATTATGCAATGCTAAAATGGAGCTGGCCGGAAGGTATGCTCTGTTAAGCAAAGAATATATTTACAACTAAACTTCTATCGGGCATTTAGGTCACAATAACATAAAGAAACAAAAAAGGCAGGCAAACCCTGCCTTTTTTGTTTCTAATCGCAGGGGTCATAAAAAATAAATTAGTTTTAATTTTTCATTTCATTAATCGTGACAAAAGTATATTTTTGCACTCATTATTCGATAACTAAACTTTTTATATGAACCATTTTTATATTAAGGATAACAGGCTTTATGCAGAAAATTTTCTTGTTGAAGATTTAGCAAAGGAATTCGGGACTCCGCTTTACATTTACAGCAAAAATCAAATTCTGAAAAATTACAGGGAAATAAACCAGCCGCTCGTAAATTCAAAGCTTGATTTTATTAACTGCTATGCAATTAAAGCAAATTCAAACCCCGAAATATTAAAGCTTCTCGCAGAGGAAGGAGCTGGAGCGGAAATTGCATCCGGGGGCGAGCTCTATCTCGCACACAAATTCGGTTATCTACGAAATAAAATAACATTTACAGGTGTAGGAAAAACCGACGAGGAAATTGAATACGCGCTTAAGGAAAATATTTTCAATTTTACGGTTGAATCGATGCAGGAAGTAAAAGTAATCTCTGAAATAGCACACAAGCTTGGTGTGATTGCAAGAGTATCCATAAGAGTAAATCCCGATATTGATGCTAAAACACATCCTTATATAACGACCGGTATGAAGGAAAACAAATTCGGAATTGACAGTAAAGACATTATCGAAGTATTTAAAACAGCATTAAAGATGCCAAATATTGATGTAATCGGAATACATTCGCACATCGGCTCTCAAATAACCGATGTTGACCCATATATAGAAGCAGTGAAATATCTCGGCGACTTGATAAAGAAAGTTGAAGCAATGGGTGTTAACATTCGTTACTTAAACTTCGGGGGAGGTTTCGGGGTAAGATACAAAAATGTATTAACTCACAGGTATATTCCCTTTGAGGAAGATGAAATTAAGGAATATGCATCGCTTGGCGATCATATTGAATCGGTTATAAAGCTTCTTTCGGTATACAATAAAAAGCTTGTTATCGAACCGGGCCGCTCGCTGGTTGCAAATGCAGGCATTTTAGCCGGCAAAGTTCTGTTCATAAAACAGGGTGAAGTTAAAAAATTTGTTATAACTGATACGGGTATGAATGACTTAATGAGACCTTGTTTGTACCAGGCATACCACCAGCTGGTACCATTAAATTTAAAGGATACCGGCACTGAAACAGTTGATATCGTTGGTCCGGTTTGTGAAACATCAGACTTTCTTGCGGCAAAACGATGCATCCAAAGGCTTGAGCGGGGGGACAGGTTTGCTGTTATGACAACCGGTGCATACGGTTACTCGCTTTCTTCAAACTACAATGCAAGGTTAAGACCTGCTGAAGTACTTGTTGACGGAGATAAATACCGCCTTATTCGTGAACGTGAAAAAGTCGAAGAGCTGCACTATTAATGACAAATTTCAAATGAAAAATGTTAAATTATTAAGAGCAGGGGCTATTTTTTCTATGCTCATTTTTTTTTATCCCGACTCATTAGCTCAGAACGTAACCCTTGAATACATTTTTCAGGACACTAATATTATAAACCCCCGCCCTGCATTAAAATTTATAAACTCTAAATTTAATAAGATTTATTATTATGCTGACGACGATTATGACGGCAAACTTAGCTTGTTTGATCATAATTATTTAACTGGCGAAACCTATAAATATTCCGATACCGGAGAAACTGCCTCGGAATTTGTAATCCTGCCGGAAGGAAATGCTCTTTCAATTATAAAAGGTGATTTATATATATCAAAAGATTTTGTAAATACAAGAGCGTTTTCAAAAGATTTGCAGATTACAAATTCCGATAAATATGAATATTCACCAGAAGTTATAGATAATGCAGTAATTTACCGGCACAGCGGGAATTATTATATAACACGATTCTTTCTTAACGATATTAATGATACTCCAAAAGTTTCAAATGAGCTTCAGCTTACAAGCGATGAATCCGATTCCGTTTCATATCAATTGCTTGCCATCAAAAAACCTGAGCTGGATTTCGATGAACTTTCAAAAACGTTTTTGCGTATTTTGTTTGCAAGATATGATAACAGTTCAAAACAGGAGCTTATTTTTCCCGACTATATGACTGAATTTGTAAAGGGCGAAAGAAAAAAAAGAGGTATATCGAAAGTCAAACTTTTTGAATATGAATTAAGAGTTAAAGGAACAGATTCAATATATAAATTCATAAACGAGATAAAATATCCAGATTCCATAAGATACTGCACAGTTTACGCAGATTATTCTCCTCGTACAAAATATATAATTCTTGATGCGGAAAGCCTTGACCGCCACAACAGGAAATTATACTATTACAATACGTGGGATAAAACAATTAACGAAATATATTCCGAAAGTGATTCTGCTTGGTATGAACGACACGGAAATACAACTTCGTTTATAAATGACAGTGTAATAATTTTTGAATCCGAAGTATCCGGTTATAATAACCTTTATTCAATAAAAGCTGACGGAACGGGTTTCCAAAAAATTGCAGGCGATAACTATACGACTCTCGAATCTGTAATTGACAGAAAAACCGGTAAAATTTACTTCTCTGCAAACAGGGAAAAACCTTATGAATACTTCATTTACGAAACTGATTTTGACGGTATTATCTTAAAACAAATAACATCAGAAAGCGGGGACGTTGAGGATTTAAGAATCTCTGCAGAAGGGAGTTACTTATTTTATTCACAGTCATTTATAAACAAACCAAATGAACTGCGTATTCTAAGTCTTCAGGATTACAGCTCCAGACAAATAACAAATGCAGTTTCCCCGGAATTTTCACAAGTTGATTGGAACATACCCGAATTAATTACATTCCCAAACGAGGAAGACGGTCAGTTAGTTTACGCTTTTTTATACAAGCCAAAAGACTACAATCCGAAAAAAAAATATCCGCTTATCTGCTTTGCACACGGTGCGGGTTATTTGCAAAACGTAACTTACGGTTTCAGTCCCTACCGTGATAATTTTATGGTCAACACTTTTCTGACCGGCGAAGGTTTTGTAATACTTGATATAGATTTCCGCGGAAGCAGAGGATACGGCAAAGAGTTTCGCAATAAAACTTACAGAAATCTCGGCTACTGGGAAGTTTCGGACTACATAAGCGGCATAAACTACCTTAGCTCGCAAGGGATAACTAATAGTGAGAAAATCGGTATTTACGGCGGCAGCTACGGCGGATTTATAACACTAATGGCTTTATTCAGGCACCCGGAAATTTTTAAATGCGGAGTAGCACTTAGGGCAGTTTCCAACTGGAAAAATTATTTTTACAGCAACTGGTGGTATACGCTCGCGCGGCTCGGTGATTACAACAAAGATGAGATTAAACAATATTACGATATTTCCTCCCCGATAACATACGCTGAAAACCTGCAAGGACAGCTCCTTATGACTCACGGAATGCTTGACGACAACGTTTTTTTTCAGGATATGGTCCAACTCACACAAAAGCTTATAGATAACAAGAAAGATTTTGAAGTTATGTTTTACCCCAAAGAAAACCATTCATTTTACAGACAGACGAGCTGGTTAGACCAGTATAAAAGGATTTGGAAATTCTTTGAAAAGAATTTAAAAAATGAGTAATTTACCATAAGCCCTTCTTAATTAAACCATAAAATCATTGGGATTACTTGTTCACACAAAATTTCCGGACACAACTAACCCAAAGTTTAACTTTGTTGAATGGAACCGGCAGTTTATCAAAAATAATGTAATAATTTACGGCAATTATTCCTCTGCTTTCTTTGATACTCACTGGACACCTCTGTCAATCAAAAATGCATTCAAAGGCACCGAATACTACGTCATAGGCAATATAAAATACGGTGTTGACGACACAAATTATCTCATAACAAATCACGATACTATGTATGAA
>JAKEEM010000055.1 GCA_022616535.1 Chlorobiota bacterium
AAATCAATGTTAAGGTTAGAATATAATAGTCTCGTTACTATGTACCCCGGTTCAAAAATAATCATTGAATATGGAGCCTGGTTTTGTGATTATGGAGCAAGATATGGAGGAAGCGGTGGTCAGATAATCAGAAGGTCAAGAGACCCTTATTCTCCTTGCTCGGATAAAATAAATATAGTTTATGACAGCATTCAATATATCCTTGAGGACAGTGCTGTTGTGATAATTCCTGATAGCAGTATAATAACTTTTGACAGCACCTCAAAGTTTATTATGAATCCGTATTCACAGCTTAGAATTGGGAAAAATTCAAAAGTGGTATTCAAAAACGGTTCGAGAATATTTGCAAACAATTGCAAGTTCGCATCGCTTGACTCAACCCAAACCTGGGACGGCATTTACCTTTCGGGTATTTCTTACGATACGTTAAAGAACTGTGTAATTGAAAATGCTTACAACGGTATTAACATTGAAGATAAAGTTAACCCGGGTATTGGTGACCCTCCTGCTACGGAAATCTCAAGCTGCACATTTAAAAGTACAACTTCAACTAATCTTTTAAATTACGTTTATGTCAATAACAGCCAAAACGTGCTTATTAAAAGCTGTTCATCAGTTGTAACTTCATCGGGCAAGTTTACATCGGGTATTATAACTGAATACTGCCCCTCAAACGGCGTAATTATTGTAGATAATAACATAAATAACGTTACAACCGGAATAAGCGTGATACAGTCCTCGCCCTATATAGCAAGAAACACTATAACCGGACAGACCAGCACAGGCAAAGGCATTTACCTTGATAACTCAAACGGAACAATTGAATATAACATAATTAACAATTTTGATATATCAATTCAGTTTCTCTATTCATCACCCTATCTGCTTAAAAACACGTTAAATGACGCAGATGAAATCAATGTAGGTATTAAAACCAGCTCAGTACCTGTAATGAGACCGGTTATATCAGGTTCAACTCTGCTATGGCTCGGCGGTAACAATTACTTAAACGGTGAACCAACGGAGGCAGCTATAACGCTTGAATCTAGCGCGTATCCATTAATAGATTCCGGCTACAACGTCACGAACACAACAAGTACATTCAGTATAAGCGGCGAGCTGGACAATAATCTGCAGGCAACAATGAACTACTGGGCAAATCCTGAATTTGACGTAACAGGAGGCACGGTTTATTATGAACCAAGATTCGACGGCCCCCTTCCATCAACTGATTACTATAATCTTAACTCACTTGGCTTTGGGCTTTATGATACAGTCTATGTGAAGGATTTAGGCGATAATCCAACAGCTCAATCACTTTTTATGCAGGCATACAATAAGGAAATGGTTGCTGAATATGAAGATGCAATCGCTTTATATAAAGAAGTTGTATCTGAGTATAAAAGCTCGTCATTTGCGCCAGTATCGCTATCAAGAATATTCAACTGCCTTGAGAAAAATAACAGCAGTTATTCTGATTACCAGACAATCTACAGCTACTACTCAAACATAAAAAACAGTTCGGCATATCCAACAGAAACCAGAGACTTGGCTGAGGATTTTACAATAAAATCAAAAGTAAAACGTAATTTAATCGAGGAAGCAATTGCAGATTATCACACCATTTACCAGAATAACCAAAACAACTCAAAAGGTCAGCATGCACTTGTAAATGAATTATGTTTAATTCAAATGACTGAGGGAGGCGACAATCCAAACGGCGGGGGTTCTGTTGAAAAACATAAATATGATATACTATCATTAATCATAGGAAAAGATGTAAGAAACAGCAATGTTACAAATAACAACATACCATTTGCTTACAAGTTATATCAGAATTATCCGAATCCGTTTAATCCGGTAACAACCATAAAGTACGATATACCGCAGGATAACTTTGTATCAATAAAAATCTACGATTTGCTTGGCAGGGAAATATTTACATTTAGCGAGTTCAAGAAAGCCGGAAGCTATGAAGTAAAATTCGACGGCTCTGGATTTGCATCTGGACTGTATTTCTACAAAATCGAAGCGGGTCCTTCGACAGGCTCAGGATTATTTACTGAAACCAAGAAAATGGTTCTAATCAAATAAATCATAATCAAAAACTTTTAAAAAGGGGCTAACCCTCCCCAGGCGGGCAGGTAGCCCCTTTCTTTTTACTCTAATCTTCTATTCGGCATCCTCACTTATCATTAACCATCCTTTGCGTTGACATTAATGAAAAAAATCGCTAATATTGTGTTCTTTTGAGGAAAATTTAATGAAAAAGAGCATAGAAAAGTCACTAAAAGCCACCCGCTTTACGCACAAGGACGAAGTTAATAAAAAGTGGTATCTCGTCGATGCAAACGGTAAAATATTGGGTCGTATGGCGACTCAAATTGCGCGCATTATCCGCGGAAAAAATAACCCTCAGTTCACACCAAACGTTGATACCGGTGATTTTGTAGTGGTAATCAACGCTGAAAAAGTCAGGTTAACCGGCAAAAGAGAAATTTTAAAGCAGTACAAACATCATTCGTTATATCCCGGAGGACAGAAAATCCGCTCGTTTCAGGAGCTTATTGCAAAACATCCGGATAAAGTAATTAGAAATGCAGTTAAAGGCATGCTTCCAAAAACTAAGCTTGGAAACAGGTTAATCACCAAGCTTAAAGTCTATGCAGGTGATTCACACCCTCACGCGGCACAAAATCCAATAACAAAACAAATATAAAACCAGATAAAGTTAATGGCTGTAAACTATCATTTGGCTACAGGAAGAAGAAAAACATCGACAGCAAGGGTTTTTTTGAAAGAGGGCTCAGGTGTTGTTACAATTAACGATAAAGACGGCAAAGCATTTTTCGGCAAAGAGGCTCTTTTGAACGAGGCGCTTGAGCCGCTCGTTTCAACCGAGCTTAAAGACAAGTTTGACCTTAAAGTCAGCGTAACCGGAGGAGGCGTTACGGGACAAATCGGCGCAATTAGACTCGGCGTTGCAAGGGCAATTTTGAAATACGATGCAAGCGTCAAGCCGAGCTTAAAGAAGGACGGACTGCTCACAAGAGATTCAAGAATGGTTGAGAGAAAGAAAGCCGGTCGTCCAAAAGCAAGGAAACGCTTCCAGTTCTCAAAGAGATAATAAAAAAGATAAAAAATTAATAATAATCATGCTTTCGGATTTTGACTGACGTGTGTCCCGATTAATCGGGATGTTAGGTAAAAGTGGAAGAAAGCAGTCGTGTCCGCAAATAGCGGGCTAATAACAAAAGGAGCAAAATATAATGATGCAAGTTTCAATCGAAGACCTGTTATTATCAGGCGCACACTTCGGACACCTAACCCGCAGGTGGAATCCCAAGATGAGGAAATTTATCTTCATGGAACGCAACGGGATTCACATAATTGACCTTAAGAAAACCCACGAGCTGCTGCAGGAAGCGCAAAACTCAATCACAAAAATAATCGGCGAGGGCAGGACCATTTTATTTGTCGGCACAAAAAAACAGGCGAAGGAAGTAATAAAATATGAGGCAAACCGCTGCGGGATGCCCTTTGTGACCGAAAGATGGCTCGGCGGAATGCTTACGAATTTTTCGACGATAAGAAAGAGCATTAAGCGGTACAATAACATCGTGAAAATGGAAACCGACGGCACGATTAACAGCTACCAGAAGAAGGAACGGCTTATGCTTTCACGCGAAAAGGAAAAGCTTGAAAAAGTTCTTGGCGGGATTGTAAATATGAATAAGCTCCCGGGCGCAATATTTTTAATCGATGTCAAAAAGGAACACATTGCAGTAGAGGAAGCTAGAAAGCTCGGTATACCGATTTACGCCATTGTTGATACTAACTGCGACCCGGATTTAATCGATTATCCTATTCCGGCAAACGACGATGCGGTGAAATCAATAGAGCTGATTACAAGGGCAATTGCCGATACGATTGTTGATACAAAGCAGATTACCGAGATAAAAAGAATGCAGAAACAGGAAGAAGCTGAGCAGACTGAAGGAACAGAGGCTCCAGATACAAGCGAGGGTGTCGGGGTTTCATAATATTTTCATAATATTTTCATAATATTTTCATAATATTTTCATAATATTTTCATAATATTTTCATAATATTTTGAATATAAAATCTGGAAAAGAATAATACTGTACGGAGATTAATTTTTTGGAAATATCACTTGATTTAGTAAAGAAGCTAAGAGAAAAAACAGGAGCAGGGATATCGGACTGCAAAAAGGCGTTAACGGAATCGAACGGTGATTTTGAAAAAGCCATAGAATTTTTAAGGAAAAAAGGAGCCGCAACATCACAGAAAAGAAGCGACAGAATAGCAAAAGAAGGCTTGATACTGGCAAAGGCGTCGGCGGATAAAAATGAGGCTGCTATTGTTGAGGTGAACTGCGAAACCGATTTTGTTGCAAGAAGCGATACGTTTCAAAAGCTTGCCGCCACAGTACTGGAATCGGTGTTTACTGTAAAATCACCTGAAGTTAATGTAATTTTGAATTCAAAAGCAAATTCGGGAAACACGATTCAGCAGCTGCTTGACGAAACAACTGCAAGCGTTGGTGAGAAAGTCGAAATTAAAAGAACAGAGTATTTTAAGTCTAACAGCGGTTTTTTCTGCGAGTATAATCATGTGGGCAATAAAGTCGCTTCGATAATTGAAATCGAAGGAAAACTAACCGATGAAGGAATAACTCTGGGAAATGACCTTGCAATGCAGGTAGTGGCAATGAAGCCATTGACAATTGACAGAAATGGAATAAGCAAGGAAATGATTGAGAAAGAAAAGGAAATTTACAGAGTTCAGGCGATTAACGAGGGCAAGGCGGAAAACATTGCCGATAGAATCGCAAGCAATAAAGTTGAAAAATTTTACGAGGAAAACTGTCTTCTTGAACAGGAGTTTGTAAAGGAGCAGGGTAAAACAGTCAGCGATATTATTAAATTCGTTAATTCGGTGTCGGGCGGCGAATATAAGGTAAAAACAATGGTGAGATACCAGCTCGGCGAAACTATAATGTAGCTTGCTTTTCTATAATGTAGCTCGCTTTTAATGTAAACCAAAAAATTTGGCAGCAAAGCAAAAGCTGAAATACAAACGGGTTCTGTTAAAACTAAGCGGTGAATCGCTGAGCGGTGAAAATCATTCAGGCATCGATGTTAAAATTCTTAACTACCTTACATCGGAAATCAAAAAAGTTTATGATTTGGGAGTGGATGTTGGAATAGTAATCGGAGGGGGTAATATTTACCGGGGTCTTTCAGCACAGGCTCAGGGCATAGATGCGGTTACCGGCGATTATATGGGTATGCTTGCCACGATAATAAACTCTTTAGCTCTGCAGAACTCGCTTGAAAAATCAGGAATCCCAACTCGCCTGCTTTCTGCAATTGATATGAATAAGATTGCGGAGCCGTTTATCAGGCGAAGGGCAATGAGGCATTTTGAAAAAAGAAGAATTGTTATATTCGGCGGAGGCACAGGCAATCCTTATTTTACCACTGATACGGCAGGAGCCCTCAGAGCGCTTGAAATGTGTGCAGATGTTATTTTAAAAGGCACAAGAGTTAACGGTGTTTATGATTTGGACCCTGAGAAGCATAAAAATGCAAAGCTGTATCACTCAGTTACCTTTGGCGAGGCCATTAAAAAGAATTTAAAGGTTATGGATATGACGGCATTTGCCCTATGCAGAGAAAATAATATTCCCATAGTTGTTTTTAATATGAATAAGAAGGATAATTTTAAGAAGATTGTTCTCGGAGAAAAAATCGGAACATTTGTTCATAATTAACTTGTTTATTAAATAACTTAAGTAAATAATTCAAGCGGGTTATGATAAAAGATATTATAAAGGAAACCGACAACAAAATGCACAAAGCAGCCGAACATGTGAGAAATGAGCTGGTAAGAATAAGAACGGGCAAAGCAACCACAACTCTTTTGGACGGCATCAAAGTGGATTATTATGGTGCGCTTACTCCCTTAAATCAGGTTGCGAATTTAAGCACACCTGATATACACACGATTACGGTTCAGGCGTGGGATAAGTCGGTGATTCCAGCAATTGAGAAAGCTGTGTTTAACTCAAACCTTGGTCTTAACCCGATTAACGACGGAAACCTGGTTAGGATTCCAATTCCTCCGTTAAATGAAGAAAGAAGAAAAGAACTGGTGAAGCTTGTTAAAAAACACGCCGAAGACGGAAAAATAGCCGTAAGAAATATCAGGCGGGATGAAATTGAGCGCCTTAAAAAAGCTGAAAAAAACGAGCACTTCTCCGAAGACGACAGAAAACACGCTGAAGCTGAGATACAGAAACTTACTGATAAACATATTAATGAAATAGACCTCTTGATTCAGCAGAAAGAAAAAGAAATAATGGAAGTTTAGAGCTTCCTTATTGCAAATGAAATATTTTTGGTCTATATTTTACAGTTTTATTTTTTTGCCGCTGTTTTGGCTTACCGCTAAATTCATATCCTTATTTAATTCCAAATTAAAATCCGGTTTTAAGGGCAGAAAAGACTTATTTAAACATCTTCATACCAAAGCACAGTCGCTTGACCCTCAAAAAAAGAACATACTTATTCACTGCGCATCGCTTGGGGAGTTTGAGCAGGCAAAACCAATTATAGATGAGCTTGATAAAACCGAGAAATATAATTTTATTGTTTCGTTTTTCTCGCCCTCAGGGTTCAACCATTCAAAGCTCGATTCAGCTTTAAAATCAAAAATTATTAAAACATACCTGCCCTATGATGCTACGTCTAACGTAGCCAGATTCTTAGATACTGTAAATCCTGCCTCAGTGATATTTATAAAATATGACTTGTGGCTGAATTTAATTAAGGAATTAAAAGATAGAAATATCCATACCATTGTCGTCAACTCTGCTTTTGATATTAGGAGGTTTAAATGGAGATTTCCATTATCCATAGCTTACAAGAGATATGTTTACAAATTTTTTGATGTGATTGGTGTGACAGATGAAGAGGATAAGCAGAGATTTGCGAAGATAATGGGAAGTGAAACCAGTGTAATTGTTTTTGGTGATACCAAGTATGAAAGAATTAACAAGGCAAAGGAAATTTCAAGCTCAAAAGAGCTGATTAACGGGAGTATAATGACCAATAAAAACGTATTTGTCGTGGGAAGCTCATGGGATAAGGACGAAGACGTGATTTTTCCCGTACTTGAAAGGATAAGCACCAACGGGCTATCTGATGAAATACCTTTTGTTACTGTGATTGCTCCCCATGAGCCGACCGAAGATAATCTGGAAAACATTGAATACGACCTTCATACCAAATATCCTAACATTAAGAGCATAAGGTATTCTGAGCTTAACCGCTACAACGGCGAGAATCTTATAATTATTGATAATATCGGAATGCTTATGGGACTATATAAATACGCACACGTGGCTTACGTGGGCGGGGGATTTCAAACCGGAATGCACAATGTTCTCGAACCGGCGGGCTACGGCATTCCTGTTTTATTCGGCAATGAAAAACTTTCCGAAGATGCCGAGCATCTAATAAAAAACGGCGGGGGTATAGCAGTTGAGGACTCCAAAGAGCTTTACAAAAACCTGCTTAATTTATTCAGGAAAAAGGAAGTTAGAGATTCAATCGGAAGCAAATCACTTTTGGTTTTTGACAGCAAGAACGAAGCGTCTAAAAAGATTTCAGAACTGGTTAATAAAAATTTATCACAAGGTATATAATGTTTGACAGAGGAAAATTTTTTGACGAATCGCTTACTGAAAGCGCTTTAACAAAGCAGAATATACTTAAATCCTGCCGTGAAAGCGTTTATAAGGCAATCGACTTAATCAAGCAATCCTTACAAAACGGTGGAAAGATTATGCTTTGCGGCAACGGGGGAAGCGCTGCGGATTCACAGCACCTGGCAACGGAGTTTGTCATCAGGCTATCACACGACATTAAAAGACCTGCCATTGCGGCTATTGCCTTAACAACGGATTCTTCAATGCTTACTGCCGGAGGAAATGATATCGGCTTTGAAAATGTATTTGCAAGAAGTGTGGAAGCTCTGGGCAAAAATGGCGATGTGCTAATCGGAATTTCAACCAGCGGGAACTCAAAAAATGTTATTAATGCATTTACAAAGGCGAAAGAAAAAGGTGTTAAAACGATTGCTTTGCTCGGAGGAAGCGGAGGGAAAATGAAAGGTATGGCTGATGTTGATATTATTATTCCTTCTTCAAATGTGCAGAGAATTCAGGAAGGGCATATAACAGTCGGGCATATTATTTGCGAATCGGTTGAAAGGGAGCTGTATTCATAATTGCGAGCAGTAGCTGCGACGCAATCTTTCAAGCAAAATGAGATTGCTTCGTCCTGACCTGCCTGCTGCAGGCAGGTAAATCAGAACTCGCAATTTGTTGTTCAGCTTGTATTAAACCCATAGCTTAAATTAACCACTGATACCCTTATTGCCAGCATTTGCAGTCTAAGAAACAGCACTACCTTATTTTTTAATATCTCATTATCCGTTAAATCACGCAATTTATTCTCCTGCACAAACTCAATTTGGTGCCGGATGGTAACAATCAGAGTTTGATTGTTTGGTGCAGTAAAGTTAAACGCTATTAGCAGAGTTAATATTACAAAAGCTCGCTTCATTACTCTAAAATTATTATTCAAAGAATTCTTATACAATACAATTCGCAAGTTCAATAAAATAGATTGAAAAATGGGCATAAGTTAGTTACTTTTGTAAACTAATGCTTAAAAGGCTGTTTTTAATAGATGGTATGGCTCTGGCTTACAGGGCTTATTTTTCGCTTATCCGCACTCCTTTGATTAGCTCCAAGGGATTGAATACTTCGGCTATTTTCGGTTTTATTAATACTCTTAATAAGCTTATTGACGATGAAAAGCCCGATTATATAGCCGTTGCATTCGATACCGACAAGCCGACTTTCCGTCATAAACAGTATAAGGAGTACAAGGCAACCCGCGAAGCAATGCCGGATGATTTAGTCCCCCAAATAGACAAGATTAAGGAAGTCATTTCCGCTTTTAATATTCCGATGATTGAGCTCCACGGTTATGAAGCAGATGACATTATCGGCACCCTGGTTAAACGAGCGGAGAAAGAAGGCGTTATAAGCTTTATGGTCACAGCAGATAAAGACTATATGCAGCTCATTGACAAGAACATCAAGCTTTATAAGCCGACGCGAAGCGCGCAGGGAAGGCAGATTTCCGACGTTGAAATTATCGGTGTTGACGGCGTTAAAGAGCGATTTGGAGTTACACCTGATAGAATTACCGATATACTGGCTTTGATGGGTGACAAGGTTGATAACATTCCCGGCATTCCCGGAATCGGCGAAAAAACCGCATCGGCGCTTATACAAGAATACGACTCGCTTGATAATTTATATAAAAATATCGATAAAATCACCAAGCCGAAGCTTAAAGAAAATCTGATTACTCATAAAGATAATGCATATTTGTCGAAGGAACTGGCAACAATTCATATAGAAGTGCCTTTGGATGTGGATTTCCATAAGCTTACTTACTCAGAAAAGAATGTAGCACTGCTGGAGAAAATCTACACGGAGCTTGAGTTTAAATCGCTGCTTAAAAAGCTCATCGGTTCATCCGAGCAGGGACTGAACATTCAGGCGGTCTCAGTCGAGCAGCCGGGGGAGACAAAACCTGCAGAGCCGCAAAAATTACAGGATATAAACTCATACCCGCATAAATACTACACGATAAAAAATGACGAGGAGTTCAAAAGGCTGTGCAAGAAACTCAACACGCTTGATGAGTTTTCTTTTGATACAGAAACATTAAGCGAGGAACCAATTGGAGCTGAGCTGGTCGGGCTTTCTTTTTCTTACGATGAAGGGGAGGCATTTTACGTTCCGTTAAAATATAAAGAGAAACAGGAAACTGATTTGTTCGGTCAGCCGGTTTCCGGTGAACCAAGTGCCGAAGGTGAATTGCCGGATGTAAATCTGGATACCGTGATAAATGAGCTAAAACCGGTTCTTGAAGATAAAAAAATTGCTAAAATTGGTCAAAATATTAAATATGATATGCTTGTAATGAAAAAATACGGTATCAATTTTCAGAACATTGGGTTTGATACTATGCTTGCAGCGTATGTTTTAAAACCGGAATCCAATTATAAGCTGGATTACCTTTCCGAATCATACCTGAATTACAAGAGCATTTCTTTTGATGATTTAACTTCCACATCGAAGGCGAGTATTCATTTGACTATGGACCAGGTGTCCTATAAAGAGGTATCAGATTATGCGGCAGAAGATGCCGACGTAACGCTCAGGCTTTATCATAGACTTGAATACGAGCTTAAAAAGATAAGTCTCGATAATTTATGCAGGGAAATCGAATTTCCCCTGATTGAAGTCCTTGCTGATATGGAATATACGGGAGTAAAGATTGATACTGGAATTTTAAGCGAAATCAATGAAGAGTTAAAATCTGCCGAGAAACGTCTTGAGTTTGAAATTCATAAGCTTGCTGGAGTGCAGTTTAACATTAATTCAACTAAGCAGCTTTCAGACGTATTATTTAATAAGTTAAATCTTGCTGCCAAAAAGAAAATTAAAACGGGATTTTCAACCGATACGGGTGTGCTTGAGGAGCTTGCAGAGGAACATCCTATTGCAGTAAAACTTTTGGATTACCGAACCGTTACAAAGCTCCGCTCAACCTATACCGAAGGACTAATGGCAATTATAAACAAGAAGACAGCAAAGGTACATACTTCATTTAATCAAACCGTAGCAGCTACGGGGCGATTGTCAAGCGCAAATCCAAATCTGCAGAATATTCCGATAAGAACGGAAATAGGAAGAAGTCTTCGTAAAGCCTTTGTGCCTGAGAAGAAGGGCAATTTGATTCTATCGGCGGATTATTCCCAAATCGAGCTAAGAATAATGGCTCACCTGGCAAATGATGAGAAAATGATAAAAGCATTTGAAAAGAATAAGGATATACACGCAGAGACTGCATCAAGGATATTCAAAGTAAAAATGGATAAAGTTGACCAAAACATGAGACGTAAAGCAAAAGAAGTAAATTTTGGACTTATTTACGGCATTCAAGCGTTCGGACTGGCGCAGAGACTCAACATAGACCAACGCGAGGCAAGAGATATTATTCAGTCGTATTTTGCCAATTTTCCCACTGTAAACCAATGGCTTGAAAAGACCCGGGAGTTTGCAAGAAAGAACGGCTACACTGAAACACTTGCCGGAAGAAGAAGATATCTGCAGAACATTAATAACAAAAACACCGTGGTAAGGCAGCGCGATGAGAGGATTGCCATTAATATGCCGGTGCAGGGAACTGCGGCGGATATGATTAAAATAGCTATGATTGACATTTATGAGGAGTTTAAAAAGCGAAAGCTCAAATCAAAGATGATTTTGCAGGTTCATGACGAGCTTGTGTTTGACTGCGAAAAAGACGAACTTGAAACAGTTAAAAAAATAGTTGAAAACAAGATGAAACACGCAATAAAGCTTAATGCCCCCGTTGATGTTGAAACGGGTGAGGGAATCAACTGGTTTGAAGCGCATGCTTAGCATTTTATGAGTGATAAAGCTAAAGGGTGGGTATATGTTTTAATACAGTTTCTGCTGTTTGCGATTATAATACTTTCATCACGGCTTGAGAGGAAATATTTCAATGTATTCCACAGCAGAACGATTGCCTATATAAGTATAGGGTTAATTGTCTTTATCATAAACAGGTCTTATTTTAATTCATAGTTACCAGTTAGTTTGGATTAATTACAGGGTAAAAAATTTGACATTGACATCGAGGGTAAAATTACTGATGTTAAGAGTGTTGTTGCAGCGGCTTAACGTATTTATCCAGTGTTAGCTTTTGCGTTATAAACATTCAAAAAAATAAGTATAGGTAGAAATTATAAGGGAAACACAGGGCAGTGTAAAGGAAATTGTATGGACATGAACTGTGTGCAACAGAGACGACATAAAAAAAGGAGGTATTGTTTATGCCACCATAAAAAAATATCTATAAAATAAAAATTTCATAAAACATTTCAAAAACAATTAAAAAATTACGAAGGAGTATCATTATGAAACATCTAATGTTATTTTCATTTGTTTTATCATTTATTTTTTTATTTGGATGTAAAGAGTCTGTAAATGAACCAATTTTGGAAAAGAGTATTGAATATCAAACTGATGAAGGAGGCTATGATACTTTAGACTTATCAGTTGATCCGTGTCAGGTAGGTGGTATGACACAAACACAAATAGACTATTACATTGATGAAGAAGGTTATACGCAAAATACTCTATCAGCAGCTGACCTTTGCGAAGTTCAATTTTATAACTCAACGGCAGGGTATTATTTCAAAATTGGTTATGTGAGAGATGGGACCTTAATGCTTGAACATCCGGGAGGTGAAGGGGGTCTTTGTACACCTTGTGGCAACGTCTACACACACGATTATCAAACGGATTGAAACTATGAACTTCCAAAGTAATGGATATAAAAACAGGAAATGTTAGAGAAACAATTCAAGAAAAATTAAATTCTGCAGACTCCCTATCATGAGCTCTGCAGAATATTTCTTGAATTGGAAAGGAATTGGAATTTGAGTTGAGACTTTGTACTGATATAGTTAAAGTGAATTTATCTTTATATAAAAATCAAACCAATTAAATCATGCAAGAAAAATTTACAAATAACGGTGAAATTCAAATACAATATTTAATTGTAAATCATTCACCGGATAAAATTCCGCTTATCATAATCCCCGGTGCAATGGTAAGTGCAGAAGATTTCTATAATGATGTAATAGACCATTTAAGTTTTTATTGTATTATTATAAGTGTTCGTGGATTAGGCAAAAGCAGTGCACCTTTAAATGGATACTCAAAAGCTCATCTCATCGCCGATGTTGAGGCTGTAGTAGTTGAAGAAGAATTAAAAGAATTTTATATCCTCGGACATTCCTTTGGGGCTAGCATAGCATCCGCATATTCATTAAAATATTCGCAAAAGGTAAAAGGGTTAATTCTGGCTGATTATCCTCCGGGTTATCCTGAATATTCATCTGAATGGGCACAGATGATTAGAAAGAATAACCCTAGTGTGAGTGAAAATCTGGTTAACGGACTTCTCAATGAAAGTATTCACGAAATGTTTACTGAGGCTCTTGCTAAGTGTGGTTTTAATATACTTATACTCAAAGGAGGTAATGAAGATTCATTATTGAAAATAGGATTCGTAAATAAAATCATTAAAAAACTTCCAAACTCTTCCTTAAAAATTATTGATAATTGTGGTCATGAAATGTTTATAGAAAAACCTAAAGAAGTTCTCAAAGAAATTAAATACTTCATTGGAGCATAGTATAGTTTCAATTCAAATGTAACAGTATTTTTGTTCCCATATAATTAACTAATAAAACAAATGAGACTTATGTATTCTGTTTATTTGGATGGTTTTTAATTTTTCCGGGATTGCTCTTATTTATGATATCAATTATGAATGGTCAGGCAAAGAATTACTCCGAATCATGTTCCAAGAGAAACATATAAATTAAGAACGACAGGATTATACAGAATTAGGCATCTGCAGCTCATCCTTTTCATATATTAAGTTTTACTTCATATATCTTTACTAATCGTATTTAATGCAATGTAGTTATCAATTTTACTCTTGTGTTAAAATTAACTACATCTAGATTGATAAAAAGTTAAGTTATCATTATATTTGTACTCTTTTCGGAGGATTATAACTTACAATAAACGAGACCTTTTGGGGAAAAGGTGAATTAGCATTCTTCAGATTTCCACAAGGGAATCTGGAGAATGGTATTTTATAACCAAATATCATTCAATGGAAAATAACAAAGTAACCGTACTTATTATCAGCAATGATGATAAGGAAGTAAAGTCGTTTAAGCTCAGTACAAACCTTATAAGCAATTACAGAAAATATTTAATATGGATTTCAAGCTTTGTCACATTTGTTTTCATTATTTTATGTGCACTTGTTTTTGATTCTATATCTCAGCGGTTCAATAACAGCGGTCTGACCAGCAGGATTAATTTGATGAATGAACAGCTTGAAGTTTATGACAGCTTGAAGATGCTGCAAAAGATTAATTCAATTGATAATAACATAGCTATGATAAACAGCTACTTGTATGAGAGAGGAATGCTGGAAATGGGTAATGCAGGCAGGGAATCACTCTCACGTGAAAAGGGGAGAACAATTATTGACAAAATTAATTATTTTGAAAATAAATCAGTTCTTTTCTATAAAACTTTGAGGGATTTGCCGATTGGCTTGCCGTATTACGGCGAACTGAGTTCGGATTACGGATACAGGAGAAATCCATTCGGGGGATATAACGGAGAATTTCATCCGGGTCTTGATTTTAAAGGTGAAACTGGGGACCCTGTTTATGCGACAGGCGATGGTTTTATTGATAGGTGCGATTGGTACAGCGGTTACGGAAACGCAGTTGTTATTACACATAGAAAGGGTTTCAAGTCGTTATACGGGCATCTCTCAAGAGTTAACGTTGTGCAGGGTCAGGAAGTAAAAGCAGGTGACTTAATAGGATTCTTAGGTTCAACCGGAAGGTCGACTGGTCCTCACCTGCATTACGAAATTAGAAAAGAAGGTGAAGATATTAATCCGCAACCGTTTTTAAAATTATACTAACCCAACAGAAGGAGGAAAAAAATGTTCGGACCTAAAGAAAAACCAAGAGAAGTGGAAACGCCTGTTATGAACAGCAAGCCTGCTTCATCAAAAGATATGAAGACTTTAATTGGAGAGGGATGTAAAGTTGAGGGCAACTTTTTTATTCCGACACCAACAAGGATTGACGGAACGATTAAAGGAGACTTAACCGGAGACAGCGGAATTGTAATCGGAACACAAGGGAGAATTGAAGGCAATGTCTGCTCTCCCGAGGTTGTTGTTTACGGAACGATAGCTGGAAACGTTGAAAGCAAACGTCTTGAGCTTAAGCGCGGTTCGAATGTTAATGGTGACCTCACGGTTAACAATCTGATTACTGAGCAGGGCTGTACTTTTAACGGAAAATGCAATATGAAGGTCGAGGAAAGTAACGTAACCGAGCTCAAAGTTGGCGAAGCTGGTGAATAATTTCTGATTTAATGAAAGCTGTCCATTTTCTTAAACAGGGGATTTTGTAGATAAAATTTACAAAAACGAGTTTACTTTTAAACCACTTTCAATTAATTTTGAAGGTGGTTTTTTAATTATTAAATATAAGTGGAACAAAAACAGATAAATCTTCTGATTTATATCCTTGATGACATTCGCAAAATCACTCTTGCGGGAGTTAGCGGATTAACAAAAGAGCAATTGTTTAACCCTGCTGTTGAAGGTGAGTATCCCATCGGCGCGTATCTAATGCATTTGGGTGAGACTGATTTAGGATGGCTTGAGGTTATATCGGGTCAGGAACAGCCTGGGGAACTCAAAAAGAAAACATACTACGGAGCATGGTTTGACCCTTATCCCGGTAAAGAAAATCCACCAAAAACCCCGCCTGAAACTGATGATTATATAAATACGATTTACTAAAACGAGAGAGAGATTGAAACAGTATGTTAGGACTCTTACCGATGAAAACCTTGATGATGTAATTCTCAGGGGTAAGGACAAAATGACTAAAAAGTGGATAATATATCACTTGATTGAACACGAAGCTCACACAAGAGGTCAAATGTTTTTGCTTATGCGCAAAGGCGGATTGAAAAAACAGGGTGAAAACAACAGACTTGATTAGGTTCTATATTTTTTAAAGGGACAAATTAAAGCAGGTTTTAAGCCTGCTTTTTTATAAATTGTTAATAAAACTAATTAAAGGTATTTTTGACTTTGACTTGATATAGAAAGGTGAATTATGTTTTCAAAACTACAGACAGCGCTGCAAAAAGAACTTCATTCCATCAAAGAAGCAGGGCTTTACAAGAATGAAAGAGTTATTACCTCCGAGCAAGGAGCTGAAATAACCATTGAAGGCGAAAAAAAAGTACTCAATTTTTGCGCAAATAATTATCTCGGGCTCTCGTCTCACCCTAAAGTCATAGAAGCCGCTAAAAAAGCATTGGACTCACACGGATACGGAATGTCATCTGTAAGATTTATTTGCGGGACCCAGGATATTCACAAAAAACTCGAAAGCAAAATTGCGGAATTTCATCATACCGATGATACAATTTTATATGCGGCATGTTTTGATGCAAACGGCGGGGTGTTTGAACCGCTGTTTAATGAAGCCGATGCCATTATATCTGACGAGCTGAACCACGCTAGCATAATCGATGGTGTAAGACTGTGCAAGGCTAAGCGGTACAGGTATAAAAACAGCGATATGAATGATTTGAGAGCGCAGCTCGAGCAATCCGTTAAAGACCGATGCAATCAGAAGATTATATGTACTGACGGCGTGTTTTCAATGGATGGATACATAGCCAGGCTGGATGAGATTGTAAAAATTGCAAGTGAATACGGAGCATTAACAATGGTCGATGAATGCCACGCCGCTGGGTTTATGGGTAAAACAGGCAAAGGTGCGGCGGAGTACTGCGGAGTGCTTGGTAAGATTGATATTATTACCGGAACACTCGGCAAAGCACTCGGCGGCGCAATGGGAGGTTATACCACTGGAAGAAAAGAAATTATCGAAATGCTGCGCCAGCGTTCCCGTCCTTACCTGTTTTCAAATTCGCTTGCACCGTCGATTGTAGGAGCGTCGATTGGGGTTTTTGATTTGATTTCTTCCACAACTGAATTAAGGGATAAGCTTGAGAGCAATACAAAATATTTCCGCGGTGAGATGAGCAAGCTTGGATTTGATATTAAAGAGGGCAATCACCCGATAACTCCGATTATGCTTTATGATGCCAAGCTTTCGCAGGATTTCGCAAATGCCCTGCTTGACGAAGGGATTTATGTAATCGGTTTTTACTATCCGGTTGTGCCTAAAGGGCAGGCGAGAATCAGAGTGCAGGTTTCAGCCGCGCATGAAAGAGAACATTTAGACCAGGCGATTGGCGCATTTGAAAAAGTCGGTAAGAAACTTGGGGTGATATAGTGCGATGTTAATTTATCGTTACATACTGAAAGCACATTTTGCTCCGTTTATTATCTCTTTTTTTATAATTATTTTTGTATTTACCTTCCAGTTTATTTATAAGTACATCGATAATCTGGTCGGTAAAGGATTAAGCTACTGGGTAATCATACAACTGATAACACTGAACTTAGCCTGGATGGTTACGCTTGCAGTTCCTATGGCGGTTTTAGTTGCGACACTTATGGCTTTCGGTTCTTTGACATCGACGAACGAAACGACAATAATGCAGTCTTCCGGTTTGAGTCCGCTTAAAATGATTTTACCTGTATTACTGGCTTCTGGAGTTCTGTGCTACGGCTTGATTCTTTTCAACAACAAAATTTTACCTGAAGCGAACCACCGAACACGCGTTTTGATGATGGATATACAGCGGACACGCCCGACATTTGTAATCGAAGCGGGGAGGTTTACCGATGACATTAGCGGGTACAATCTGCTTGTGAGAAAGACGTTCGAAAATTCCAATAAGCTTGAGGGTGTATTTATTATCGATAATTCAAGCCCGGTTTTCTCTAATACGCTGACGGCAGACAGCGGTCAAATAAATTTTTCAAGCGATTATTCGAAGATAATTCTTGATTTGTATAACGGCGAAATACATCAGATTGCTAAGAACGATTCCAGGGGCGATTACAGGAAAATTAAATTTGAAAAACACATTGTTACAATCGATGCGCAGGGTTTTGGATTCAGCAAGTCTGATGAAGGCGCCTTTTCAAGGGGCGACAGGGAACTAAGTGCAGATTCGATGAGAAATATTGTTAAAAAAATTGACAAAGACTTTGAGTTAGATAAAGTTAATTCTGTTTTACAGGTGCAGCAGCTTGCGATGGATTATTTTAAGATTAAATACAATACTCACGGGCTCGATTCATCAGCATTGAGCCAGAATGAATTTTTAGTTCAGGGTTTGCTAAACAGATATAAGGGATTTAAGTCTAAGCTTTTATCACAGAAAAAAGTATACGAAAGCAACCAGCGGCAAATCAACGTTTACTTAGTGGAAATATATAAGAAGTATTCGATTCCCTTTGCATGTGTTGTGTTTGTTTTAATAGGAGCACCGCTGGGGATTATAACCAAAAAAGGGGGACTTGGCGTAGCCGCAGGAATGAGTTTTGGATTCTTTTTATTATACTGGGCTTGCTTAATCGGGGGAGAGAAGCTTGCCGACAGAGAGCTGTTAAGCCCGTTTTTAAGTATGTGGGTTGCAAATATTATTATCGGTATTGCAGGAATCTATCTTATTTTCAGAGGCAACTTAAATTTCAATAAACTTTTTAAATTAAAAACTGTTTAAAATTATTTAGAACTATTAAGTCAAGTCCCGGGCAGCAATTTTTTGCCCAACCCCGCCAGGTTCGAAAGAAAGCAACGGTAAGCAAACGATTGTGTGATCCGGGCAACTTGACTTTTTTTCCCTTAGCGAAAGCAAAAGGAACTAAAGCAAATTGTAAGAATAATGGATAAAACAAGAGTTCTGATTTCAGGCTTGGGCGGAATAGCCCAAATAGCGCACCTTCCAATTATTTCTAAAATGGATAATGTTGAAATTATCGGTGTTTGCGATGTGGATAAGTCTAAAGCAAAAACCATCGCGCAAAAGTATAATGTGAAGAATTATTATTTCAAGTTCGACGAAATGATTGATTCAGCAGAAGCCGATTGTTTGATGGTTGCAACACCTACAAACCTTCATAAAGAGCAGTCAATTAAAGGACTGGAAATGGGATTAAATGTTCTGGTAGAAAAGCCGCTTGCGAGGACTTTTATCGAAGCCTCTGCAATAATCGATGTTCAGAAAAAGTCGAAAAAAAAGCTTATGGTGGGGATGAATAACCGTTTCAGACCGGATATAATGATGCAGGAAAGCTTCATTTCTGCTAAAGAGCTGGGAGATATTTTTTATATTAAAACGGGATTCTTGAAAAAGCGCAGCACTGTCGAGAACTGGTCTGTAAGAAAAGAGGAATCCGGCGGTGGAGTTTTTATGGATTTGGGTGTTGTTATGCTTGATATTGCTCTATGGCTTATGAAATTTCCTAAGGTTAAGAGTCTGACCGCCGTAAATTATTACCATACTTTTAACAATGTTGAAGACTCCTCATTTGTTTTGATTCGCTTTGCAAATGATTCAACCGTTACAATCGAAACAAGCTGGTCGCTTCACAGGGAGGACGACCTTTTTTATTGCAATGTTTACGGTAAGGAAGGCAGCGCCGCAATTAATCCCCTTAAGATTTATAAACATATGCATAATACGCTTGTTAATGTAACTCCTTTAAAAATGGAGAAGCCGGCAAATATATTTAAAAGGTCGTATGAATACGAAATGAGCCACTTTATTAATTGTGTGAGAAGCGACTTGCCGAATCTTTGCGACGGTGTTGAAGCGCTTGAGAGAATGAAGATAGTCGATGCAGTTTATAAATCCGCCAAAACAGGCAAAGAAATTTCGTTTAAATGATTGGAGCCGATAACATAAAATCAATCGGAGTTATTGGTGCAGGAACGATGGGAAGCGGGATTGCCTCCGTCTCGGCTTTAAGCGGATTTAAAACAATTTTGTATGATGTCAAACAAGAAGCACTTAATAAAGCTCAGGCAAACATTTTAAAAGGGTATGATAAGCTGTTTGAGAAGGGGAAAATAGATGAGCAAAAGAGAAAATCCTCCGAAAAAAATATTGAGTGCACATTAGAATTACAAAAACTTTACGATACCGATTTTGTAATCGAGGCAGCAATAGAAAAAATTGAGCTTAAAAAGGATTTATTCAAAAAACTGGATGAAATAACAAAACCCGATTCAGTCCTTGCTACAAACACGTCTTCGTTTTCGATAACGGAAATTTCCGTTGCGGTTAAAAACAGGGCAAGAGTAGCAGGAATGCATTTCTTTAATCCCGCAAACATAATGAAACTTGTTGAAGTTGTGAAAGGAGAGCTTAGCTCAGACGAAACGCTGAATATAACAATTGAGCTTTGCAAAAAACTTGGCAAGACTCCCGTAGTGTGCATGGATACACCCGCATTTATAGTTAACCGGATTGCGAGGGCTTTTTACCTTGAGCCGCTGAGGATTTTGGAAAAAGAGAAAATGGGTGTTGAAACTATCGATTTAATAATGAAAAACGAGGGTGGATTTTCAATGGGTCCGTTTGAGCTTATGGATTTAATCGGAATCGATGTGAATCTTTCGGTCACCAAATCAGTATATGAGGCGTTTAACCACAACCCAAAATACAAACCCAGTCCCATCCAGCAGAAAATGGTTGATGAGGGTCGGCTCGGAAGAAAGACGGGACAGGGGTTTTATAAATATTAATTTTTAGTACAAATTTCTCTAAATCATAAAAATTTTTTATCTTTGTAAGTTATTAAATAAATTTACCTGTTTATGCAGACATTTTTAAAGCTTTTGGGATTCATAACGATTTTTATCGGAATACTTGCGGGAATATACGTTATTGCGGACGCCTTAAGCATTTACGCAGCACTGAAAACCAACCCTAACCAATACCTGGAGCAGGTTTATTTGATTAAGCTTATTGCCGGAGGTGCAATAATATTATCTTCTGTTGTGTCGGGAATGCTGTATTTAAGCTTTGGCATAGTTATCGAGCTTCTTGACAGCTTAAATCACAGAATCATACAATTCCTCGACTCGCTGAAACAAAAAAAGGAAGATATGCCGGAAGAGTTTAAGTATTAAGTTTTCTTGAGGTCAATTTTTGTCTGCGATACCCATACAGGTAAATCATGATTTATTTGTCCCAACAAAAAATTCAGCTGCCCCGTGTGGTGCTGAACGTGGCGCATATTATATAAAAGGATTTCTGTAAAGCTGTAATTTCTGCGTTCATTTATCCAGCGTTTGCTGCTTTTTCCGGTGTAAGGTCTGCAATGAAATTCAGGCATTTTCTGCGGCAATGTTCAACATATTGAAGTAATTCTTTTTTTTCATAAACTCTTTCAGGCATAACGTCTGGTTCAAGCTCACCAAGCGTGTATGGTTCAGGAGGAGAGAATTTATCCGGTTCATCAGAAAGATAATAATCCAGCCAGAAAAGCGTATGGTAGGCGATATACCAGTAATTCCTGCCGTCGTTCCATAACGATTCGGGGCATTTCTCAACTGCATTTTCAAACATATCGATTGAAGCGCCGAATTGTTTCCATAATTCTGTTTTTAAAGTTGACTCCATTTCATTATATCCCAATCTTTTAAAATTTATTTAACTTGAGATTTCCAAATTTACATAAAAATTAATTTCTTTTTAAGTTACACTTTCTAATTTCTTCGTTTTTTCAGTTCTGTATTTTCACTATATTTGTAAATTATTGCTGTTTTTAAACGTATCATAGGTCATTATTTCACTATTTGACTATTTCACAAATTATTACGCCCTCGTAGCTCAGCTGGATAGAGCAGCGGTTTCCTAAACCGTTGGTCGGAGGTTAAAGCAAGTTATTTTAACATACTTCTAACGCATTTCATACTCAATTTCACACTATTTCTCTACTATTTTTTGCCACTACCTTAACAAAGGAGGATTTCAAAAATGTTTATTTCAAAGCGTAAGAATGGTTACTATTACCTCTTTTTTCAGGATGATATAAGTGGAAAAAGAAAAATGATTTCCTGCAAATCTAAGAGGAAAAGTGAAGCTCTTAAATTCTTAAAGGGTTACAACAATTCTCAACACAGCTCTAAAAATGTAAACTTTTTGTTAACTGTTAGTCAATTACAAGGTGAGGTAATGAAGTATGTTACGGATAACCTCCGCTATTCAACAACATTGTTTTATAAAAGGGTTTTTAATGATTTATTGCGAATAATAGGAGATAAACATTTAAAGCTAATTACAACTAAAGACATAGAGAGCTACAAGTCAAAAAGACTTGAGGAGGTTTCTCCCTCAACAGTTAATATTGACTTAACTACCATTAAGACAATTTTCAATATTGCAATTAGGTTTAATTTGTTATTAAGTAATCCTGTAAATCATATCAAAAAAATAAAGATTGATGAGAAGGAGAGGTTAGCATTTAACAGCGAGGAGGTGTCAATTTTACTTAGCGGGATTGACAATAAAGATTTAAGAAATATTGTATCATTTGCATTGAAAACCGGTTGCAGATTAAATGAAATACTCAATATTCAAATTTCAGATATTAATTTTACCGATTCAACGATTGCGATTAAGAATAAAGATGATTTTAAAACAAAGACAGGGAAAGTAAGATTTATTCCGATAACAAATGAATTGAAAGGGTTGCTGGTTTCAATTATTGGCGTTGAGGGGAATGTATTTCCATTTAAGAATACAGATAGCTATTTATTTAACAAGAAAGGTTACAAATTTAATAAGGAATTCATAAGTAAAAGTTTTAAGAAAAACCTCCGCAGATTAGGGTTTCCAGAGAAGTATCATTTTCATTGCCTCCGCCATACTTACATTACTAATCTTATAAAGTCGGGGGTAAATATAAACTATGTCAAAGCACTTGCAGGTCATACCGATATTAAAACCACTGAGCGTTACATACATCTCAGCACGGATGACTTAAGGAGAGCTCTGGAGTCGAATTTATAGTTGTTTTTTCTTTGAAGATATATGCTTATATTCGTAACAGAGGGGAAGGTTAATTAACCAAAAATGAAAAGGGTTGAATAACTTTTCCTTTTATATTTTGTAGTCTAAATATATTATAAATTCTATGTTAAAATAACTAAAAATAACATAAATAAGTCAAGAAATGTTAAGAAAAGTTAAGAATATGGGAAAATTTAAACGAGGTTTCAAAATGGAAAAATCCAAAGGGAATTGAAATACATAAGGGCAAACTTTCTCCGACATAAAAAAAAATTTCGTATATTTGTAATATATATTTAATAATTTTTGCTAAAATATGAAAGCAAACTTAATATGAAAACAGCAAGATTTACAAAAAAGAAATTGATTAACTTAGGTAAAGATGAAATTACGGCACTGAGGAAATTAAGGAGAGTAAAGAAGCTAAATGAGTCGGAAATAATTAGAGAGGGGATAAAATTGATGCAATTTACAGCATTTAATAAAAAACCCGAAGGAGCACAGTTTATGTCTGAATAAACTTGATGATTTCTCCTACGGGTTGGTTTTGTTTCTTAGCAAAACAAAGATAACTCTTATAGGAAATAAAAGTCAAGTTATTTAGAAAATAAATTGTGCCTCCATTTGGGTATTTAATAACTTAAATAACCAATTTAAAGGAGGTTATATGCAACAAAAAAATTTTGAAAGACTTTACTTTTATGAAAATGGTAAGGTTTATTTGCAACTTGACAATGATACTCGACTATTATTTTTAGGTTGCATCGTAGACAATGAATTAATTGTCTACAAGAAACAAAAAGACATTTTCAGGCTAAACAATTCCTTTGCATTTAACAACAATCTTATTAAAAACGGTGATTTTGAAATTCTGCACATTATCTATGAGCGGAAAATTCATTATTACCTTAGCCGAGAAGAAGCATTGACTTTAGGGAGATTAATGCATTTTAAAAAGCAAGGGCAAGAGCTACAAATTTTTGTGTCTATATCTCTATTTCATAAATCAAAAGATGAGGTAATTTTAAGATATAATGCACAATTTTCCAATGCCTCCTCAACAAAACCTCAACAGTTTACAAAGAGTAATGATACTCAATTGCTCTTGTTTTCATAGGGGGTTTAATGAAAAAGAAGGGTAAGACCATAGGGGAGGTTAATTCCTCCCCTTATAAATATTCTTTTTACGTGCCGGAAAATTTAGATTATGAAAAGGAATTTCCGTATAAGCCCTACCACCATTTATACATAATGCATAAAATCCATACGGAGCGAATAATACACAGAAAAACAATTAAAAATGGTTATGTTAAGTTGAATATGGCTACTTTGCAAAATATACTGCATTGGAGAGATACAAAGAGGGTTTTAGAAAACCTTAAAAAGGGGGGTTTTATTGAATGTGATAATCACTTCATTGTTGGGGAGAAGTCACGGGGTTACCGATTAGTAGCAGAATACGGAGGTAAAACAAGGAGGGTTGAGGTTGAGGACAGGGTAATAATTAGGAGATTAAGAAGGTTTAACGATTCAAGAGCTAAGCTATATCCACCAAAGTATCAAAGGTTAAAGGATTATTTAGAGCTTGTTGAAATAGACTATAAAAAAGCGAATAAGTTTATTGAGGAAAATTGCACGGAGGAAAAGTATAATCTAAAACGTCAAGCCTTAAAAAACAGCTCACGGAATTATTTAAAGGAATTTAATTTTGAGGATTGGAAAAATATCTATCAACATTCAGTAGATTCAATTTACTTCAAAGATGATTTGTATTTTGTTAAGGATGATACAGGTCATAGAGTCCACACAAACATAACTAATCTTCCCAAAGATTTAAGACAATTCCTAAGCTATAAAGGGGAGAGGTTGTCGAATTTGGATATAGCTAACTCACAACCATTTATGCTTAGTGTTATATTGATTCTTTCAGCGAAAATGACCTCGACTTTTTCATTAGAAAATGTAATATTTAATTCTTTAAATAAGAGTAATACTTCTTATTCTACACCATTACCTTATAGCAATAACGTTTCACTTTCATTGAATTTAATGCCTGAAGACGTGAAAAGGTATATTGACCTCACCAGCAATGGAGTGTTATATGAGTATTTAATGCAGGATTTAGGGGAGTGCGACAGGCAGGAATTGAAACATAAGCTATTTGAGAGGGTTTTTTATAGGGATTCAAACAACAAAAAGAGGGAATTCAAGGAGGAAAAAATCTTTAGAAGCTATTTTCCTACTGTAACGGAATTGATTAAGGAGTTTAAGGCTGAAAACTATAAAAAATTACCTATTGAAATGCAAAGGAAAGAATCTGAGATTGTTTTAGAGCGGATTGCAATGCGGATATTAAGGGAATTTCCAGAATGTTATTTCTTAACGATTCACGATTCAATTTTAACCCCTCAATCAAATGGCAACCTTGTTAAAAGTGTAATGGAGGAGGAGTTTCAGAAATTTTGCGGTATAGTGCCAAGAATCAAAATAGAGTAGAAATAGAGTAAAAAGATGTAGGGAATAGCACAGAAATAGCACGTAGAGTGCTTTAAAATGCATTTAAAGGGCTTCTGAGAAGCTGTTTAGGGTGAGGTTAAAGTGAATTATTACAGTCCATAAAAAAGGGGGATTTCTTAAGCCCATAAAAAAAAGAGAGTTTTACTTCGGAGTAATATACTTAGGCAATCTTTCTCCAACATATTCAAACTGCCCCGTTGTATCAACTATGAAATAAGCAGTATTTCTTACCATACCTCCAAAACTGTTTCTTCCCCCATAATCTAATTCATAAATGTAGGGATAAAATGGAAACAAATCAAAATTTAAATTTTCTGTTTCATTTTTGTATACTTCATAATTAGTTTGAGTAATTTTCCACCCGTAATTTTTAAATGATTCAGGGTCTTTTAAATTTGTCCTTAAATAACTTTCGCATTTATCTTTCATTTTATCTTCAAAGGTTACCTCCGCTTGTTTTTCATTACAGCCGATAAATAAAACCGTGATTGTGAGTAGAAGTAACTTCATTTTTTTATTTTCTTTTTATTAAAGTTTCTCAATAGTGCTTCTAAAAAAGGTTTCAATTCCTTATACAATTGATTAAACTCTTTATATTTTTTTTCAAAGTCTATACCTTTAATACTCTCAATTTCCTTGACAGCTTTAACGTATCCAGACTTAAAGTTTTTGGGATTAACTACAACCCATTTCTTACCATCATAAATATGAATATTATGGTTATGAGCAAAAATATTTCTAATACGGTTTAATTGTATAAGTTTTTCTCCGACTTTATTATCAATTTTGTCCGGAAAGGTTTTTTTTAGTATATTGAGTTTTAAACCAAAATTAAAATACTCATCCTGTAAAACCTCCAAAAGAAAATCTACCTTTGCGTGTCCAAAGTAATGACACGTTATTGCTAAACTAATTTGAGATTCTATAACTATTGTCTTTTCAATAACCTCCGCTCTATATTTAGAAATTTTTGTTTTCAAAATTCAGATATTTTTGCTTTCAAGTTTAAAAAAAGTTAATAAATGTTAAGTTTTCTTACGATATAAAAAAGGAATTTTCCCGGTAACCTTAAAACATAGATATATAATATGAATTTACTTAGGGACTACATACATTGGCAATCTGTCGCCAACATATTCAAACTGCCCCGTTGTATCAACCATAAAATAAACTGTATTTCTAACCATTCCTCCAAGACTGTTTTTTGCACCATAATCTAACTCATACGCAAGAGGATAGTATTTATAATCATAACCAGTATATTTTTCCTTTATTTTTTTGTAATCCTCATAGTTAGTATGTATAATTTTCCAACCGTAAGTTTTATATGAATCAGGGTCTTTCAAATTTTCCCTTAAATATCTTTCGCATTTATCTTTCATTTTATCCTCAAAGGTTATCTCTGCCTCTTTTTCTTTGCAACCGATAAATAAAACCGTGATTGTGAGTAGAAGTAACTTCATTTTTTTATTTTCTTTTTATTAAAGTTTCTTTTTGGCTTTTCTTTCCTCTTCTAATATTTAACTTCTTTTCTTTTCTAATAAACATAAATATAACTATGGCTATTGTGCTTACCCAAGAAAAAACTATTGTAAAAGTATCGTGAATAGTTTCAAATTGATAACCACCATTAATGAAAGTCCACAATACACCCAATAAGTTATTCATAAGCAAAACTGTTAAAACAGGTTTAAGCGGTAAATCAAACTCGTCCAATAATCCAATTTAATATTGCAAAAGGGAAGATTAATCCTCCTACAAAAAAAACAACTGGAATTGTTATCCAATAAAATATCGTGCCATAATCAAAAAGTTGTAGTAAAAAACTACTTGCTAACCATACAATAACAGATAAAATCCAATAGGCAGGTAGAAGTATAATCCATTTAAATGTGTTGATTTTTTTATGCCTCCTAAATATTAATATAAGTAAAAATTGAAATTTAATCTATTATCAATTGCATTACATAGAATTAGGAAATTCGTTATATTTGTGTATAAAACTTTTAAATTTGGGAAAAAAATAAAGTTTTAGCTTATACAAGCCCGTTAAGGTTAAAAAGGGTTATCCCAAACCTGAAAGTTTCCTTAATGGGTTTTGTATTTTAAAGGTAGCTCAAAATAGTAGGGTATGGATTTCACACCTAATTGCATACCTTAATAGTGTTTGAAGTGAGTCTAAATAGCAGTGAAACAGCTTAAATTATTACGCCCTCGTAGCTCAGCTGGATAGAGCAGCAGTTTCCTAAACCGTTGGTCGGAGGTTCGACTCCTCTCGAGGGTACAGAAGCATAATGTCAAAGCTCAAATGCCAAATAAATTCGAAGGAAAAGCTGCGCTTGTAACGGGTGGAGTGAGGCGGCTCGGAAGGCAAATATCATATTTTCTTGCTAGTGAAGGATACAATCTTGCTTTGATTTATAACTCAAGTCCAAAAGATGATTTAAAAAAAACTTCCGATTATCTTAAGTCAAGAAAAATTAAGTTTAAATTTTATAAATGTGACTTAAGAAATGCGGCTCAAATTAAAAACACAATAAACAAAATAGGAAAAGATTTTAAAAAGCTTGATATATTAGTTAATAACGCGGGAGTGATTAACAAAGTTGGTTTTGAAGAAATTACTCCGCTTCTTTTTGATAACACAGTTGCAGTAAATTTAAGAGCGCCGCTTTTTATAACTCAACATTCGTTAAAGTATCTGAGGAAATCACCTAATCCCCTGATTATAAACATAACATCACTAGGCGGATTGCAGAACTGGAGCGGGTTCATACCCTACAGTCTTTCAAAAACCGGTTTGGTTAAACTTACATATCTTCTTGCCAGAAAGCTTGCTCCAAAGATACGTGTAAACGCAATTGCACCGGGAACAATAATAATTAAGGGTGAGGAAAAAGGAACCCCCGGTAAAATTGATGTAAAAAAAATTCCTTTGAAAAGATACGGTTCGCCAAAAGATATAATTGAAGCTGTTAGATTTTTAATTAACTGTAAATATTTAACCGGGCACGTGATTGCCGTTGACGGCGGAAGGCTGTTGAATAACTGATGGCTTTAAATAAAGCTCCCAAAGCATACAGTAATGAGAAGTTCTTAAACAGTCCCGCGGCAAGGACTCTAAGGATTCTGGCTGAATACCAGGAGCCTCAGGCGAGGTTCAAAGAGCAGAAGATACGCGATACTGTGGTTTTTTACGGCTCTGCAAGAATAATCTCAAAAAAAGAGGCAAATAAAAAAATAAGTGCACTTAAAAAATTTAAAAACCCGTCAAAACAAAGAATTGAGGAAGCAAATACTGCCTTGGAAATGTCCAGATACTACGAGGAGACTGTTGAGCTTTCGCGTCTGCTAACGGAGTGGTCGCTTAAGCAGGACCCTGGGTATAGGTTCGTAGTTTGCTCCGGCGGGGGACCTGGCATTATGGAGGCGTCAAACCTCGGTGCTAAAAAAGCAGGAGGGAAGTCGATAGGTTTTAACATCAGCCTGCCACACGAACAGGCGCCGAATCAATTTATTACCCCCTCGCTGAATTTTGAATTTCACTACTTCTTCATGCGAAAGTTCTGGTTTGCCTACCTTGCGAAGGCGCTTGTAATTATGCCCGGCGGCTACGGGACTCTTGACGAATTGTTCGAGCTGCTGACTCTTGTTCAGACTCAAAAAATCAGGAAAAAAATGCCCGTTGTTATTCATGACAAAAATTTTTGGGATAGAGTTTTAAATTTTGAAGAGCTGTTAAAGAAAAGACTTATAAGTAAAAAAGATTTGAAGCTGTTTTATATTTCCGAATCGGTCGAAGATGCGTTTCAATATCTTAAAACCGAGCTTAGAAAATATTACCTTCAAAAACCGGTTAGTTTATTTAACCAAAGGAGCTAAATGATAATCAGCATGACTGGTTTTGGAAAAGCTTCCAAGACCTCAAAAAAAATCGGTATTAAAATTGAACTAAGAAGCATAAACAGCAAATATCTTGAAATTGCTTCAAGACTTCCCGCTGCCTTCGCGGATAAAGAGCAGGAAATTAAGGAAACTATAAACCGAAGAATTACAAGAGGAAAGATTACTGTTTTAATTTCAATAGACGGAAGCGTTGAAAGTGCCGCCAATCTTCAGCTGCAGCCAAAAGCGATTAAAGATTATTACAAGCTCATAAGCGGAATTAAAAAAGCAGCGGGAATAAAAGAAGATATTAAAATAGAGCATATTTTAAAATTCTCGGAAATATTTAAAGCCCAGGAAAACGGCGATTTGGCTGCTTACTGGACTGATGTAAAAAAAGTCTTTCTCTCTGCATTGAATGATTTGATGTTAATGAAAACCAAGGAAGGAAAAGTTCTTGAAAAGGATATTATGCAGAGGATAAATTCCATTGATAAAAAACTCGGTAGAATTGCAAAGCTTTCCAAAAAAAATATTAAGAACTCAAAGGATAAGATTACGGAAAAGGTAAACAATTTGATTTCAAGCATGCAAATAGAAATCGATAAAAACCGCCTTGAGTATGAGCTTGTTATGATTAGCGACCGTTTGGATATTACGGAGGAAGTTATACGTGCAAAATCCCACGTTGAATATTTTAGAAACAATGTGAAAGACTCCGAGCTTTCCGGACGAAGGCTGAATTTTCTGGTGCAGGAGATAAACAGGGAAATTAATACAATGGCTTCAAAATCAAACAGTTCGGAAATATCACAGTTTGTGGTTGAAATGAAGGAGGAACTTGAGAAAATTAAGGAACAATTACAGAATATTGAATGATTTTGGGCTTTCAAATCTTGCAAAATTTAACGATATTTGAGGTCTTTAAAAAATGCTCTTTGTAATAAGCGCACCAAGCGGAGCCGGTAAGACAACAATAATTAAGGAACTATTTAAATTGCTTCCAGAGTTGGAATTTTCAGTTTCAGCTACAACGAGGAAAAAAAGGGATGGCGAGACAGATGGAAAAGATTATTACTTCATATCGCAAGATGATTTTAAAAAAAAGATAGATGGGGATGAATTTGTAGAGTATGAAGAAGTTTTCGGTAATTATTATGGAACCTTAAAGAGCGAAGTTGAACCTTGTCTTGGCAAAAACAGGCATTTAATTTTTGACGTTGATGTTAAGGGTGCATTAAGCTTAAAAAAACTTTATCCCGAAGCAGTAACGGTTTTTATTGATGTTACACTTGATGAATTGGTGGAAAGGCTTAAAACCAGGGGAACTGAGTCGAACGAAGAAATTGAGAAACGGATATCAAGGATTAAGGAAGAGCTCGAACAGAAGAAGCTTTTTGACTACATCGTTCCTAATCCCAGCAAGCCCAATGGACTTCAAAACGCTGTAAAAGAAGTTGAAAAAATAATAAATAAATATAAATAATATTAATTAATAAGGAGTAAATTAAAATATGCCGATTGAACCCCTTGAAATAGAAGAAGTTGAATCCAAAGCGGGCAATATTTATGAAGCCGTTGTTGTTGCCTCAAAACGCGCAAGGCAGATTAACGACGAGCTTAAGCTTGAATATAACCAGCGCATAGAGCCGCTCGCCAAATCAGATGACGACGATGATACTGTTGTAAGCAAGGATAAGATGAACATCAGTGTTGATTTTGAGAAAAGAGTAAAGCCAACCGAGCAGGGACTGGATGAGCTTCTTTCCGATGAGCTTGAGTTCAGGGACAGGTCTGAAGAAATAGATTAAATTCACTGAACGACCGGCAGCTTGTGCCAATGTCTTTAATGCCAATGTCTTTAATAGGAAAAAAAATATTAATTGGTATCTCAGGAGGAATTGCTGCCTATAAAACATGTGAGCTTGTAAGGTTATTTAAAAAACAACAAGCCGAAGTGAGAGTCATTATGACACCTTCGGCTTTAAATTTTGTATCTCCGGTGACTCTTTCGGCTCTTTCGGGAAATAAGGTTTTAATTAACATGTTCCCCGATGTGAACCCTTCAAAAACAGAGAAAGTTGAATCATCAACTCAGCATATTTATCTGGGTATGTGGGGGGATGTTTTTGTAATTGCTCCCGCAACCGCAAACACAATTGCTAAAATGGTATACGGAATGGCTGATAATTTGCTGACCGCAACTGTACTGTCTTCACGGTGCCCTATAATTGTTTCCCCTGCAATGGACGAAGATATGTACCAGAACCAGATTACATCGCAAAACATTACAAAGCTTAACGAGTCTGGATTCTGGATAATTGAGCCGGAAACTGGTGAGCTTGCAAGCGGGCTTTTTGGAACTGGCAGAATGCCGGAACCTGAGGTGATTTTCAAGTATGTTGAGGATTTTCTTAAAAATTATAAACGTGATTTAAACGGAAAGAAGATTTTAATTACAGCAGGTCCCACTTATGAGCCGATTGACGACGTAAGGTATATCGGAAATTACTCCAGCGGCAAAATGGGATTCCAGCTTGCAAATGCAGCATCTCAGCGCGGGGCGGAAGTGACTTTAATTTCTGGTCCTGCAGCGATTGCAACCCCTCGTAACGTAAGCAGGCTTAATGTTAAAACATCCGATGAAATGTTTAATGCCGTGAAGAATAACTCGACTGGCAAGGATTATATAATTATGTCCGCAGCAGTTTCCGACTATAAATCCAAAGAGTTCCATTCAGGTAAAATGAAGAAGTCCGGTAGTGGTTCATTTCTTATTGAAACATCTAAAACTGTTGATATCTTGGAATACCTCGGGAAACATAAAAACGGTTCTAAACTGATTGGATTCGCACTTGAGACGGATAATGAAATTGAGTACGCTACGGAAAAGTTAAAGCAGAAAAATCTGGATATGATTGTTGTTAACAATCCAAAAGTCGAAGGCGCGGGATTCGGCACGGACACAAACGTAATTTCAATCATCGACAAAAATCTTAATGTTGCCTCTTACGAAAAAATGACAAAATTCCAGGCAGCAAATGTAATTTTAGACAAAATGCAGGAATCTGCCTTGAGCGGAACCGAAAGGTGATGGATAGCGGCAAGCTAAAAGAAATAATCTCTCAAACCGAAAATTATATTCAAAACTTTAACAGATTCTATTCAGGCAGTCTTTATATTGAAGGTACAAATAAAGGTTCACTCCAAACCACCAAAGAATTGAAATCATCCAAACCCAATAAAGAAGCGTTGAAGGAAGTCGATTTATTCGGCAATGAAACCATTAAAATGGAGGAGTGGGAATTTGCCGAATCCCTTGATGAGCTGAATTCAATGATTTGCAACTGTCAGAAATGCGCACTCGGAGCAACGCGGACTAACTTTGTATTCGGTGTCGGCAATCCAAAAGCTGATATAGTTGTAATCGGTGAAGCACCGGGCGCGGATGAAGATGCACAGGGTGAGCCGTTTGTAGGCAGGGCAGGGCAGTTATTAAATAAAATCCTTGAGGCAACGGGATTTAAACGCGAGGATGTCTACATTTGTAATATACTGAAAAGCCGCCCGCCCGGAAACCGTAACCCATTGCCTGAAGAAATCGAAGCCTGCAAACCCTATTTGGATAAACAGCTGAAATTGATAAATCCAAAGCTTATTTTGCTTTTGGGCAGAGTTGCCGCTGAGTCACTTTTGAAAACAAGGGAACCATTAAACAAGCTCCGAGGCAAGGTGCATAACTACAAGGGCTGGAAGGTTATGATTACATTTCACCCCGCCGCACTGCTTAGAAATCCCCACTGGAAACGTCCCACCTGGGAAGATATGCTGCAGTTCAAGGCTATTTACGAGGAAATGATTTCTTCGAAATAGATAAATTTTCCTGAATTTCATCTAATTCACCTGACAGTTAGGCATTTTATCATGCAAATTAAAGTTCAAAAAAAATTGTTTGATACCTACGGCACCATGTCATTTTTTGTTTTTTTTCTATAATTATTTGACACCTAAGGTGCCAACCAATCATTTAAAAGAACTTTTTTTAAAAAAAAGGTAGTGGAGGTATTTTCATTCCACTATTGTCATTCCGTACTTGATACGGAATCTTTTAAAAATCGAGGCAAGATTGCTCCGCGCTGCGCTGGTCCTGCTTTCGCAGGAATGACAGATAGAACCAGCGAAAATACCCACTACCAAAAAATATCACACCGTGATATTGACTTTCATTGGAATAATCCTTTACTTTACCGTAACATATTTCAGTTTACTATTGTCGAAACTCTGTTAATTCATGTTAATACAGAGTAATTTTAATTAATTAATTATTTTTAAAGGAAATTGGCAAAACCAAAAAATACAAATATAACAGAGCTTAAGAACGTTCCGGATGAAGTCCTTTACGGGGGCAAGGTGCCACCCCACAGCAGGGAGCTTGAGATGAATATACTCGGCGGAATGATTATAGATAATGCATTAATTGATGCGGTTACTACAATTCTGAAGCCAAAGCATTTTTACGTTAACGCCAACGGATTGATTTATAAGGCAATCATTGACTTAAGAGACAGAAACGAACCTGTTGATTTAATAACTTTGACAGAGGAGCTTAAAACAAGGGGCGAGCTTGATTCGGTAGGCGGTCCCTTTTATTTAGCCGAACTTTCTACAGCTTTTTCCACGCAGGAGAGTATAATTTTTTCCGCTAACAAAATCCTGGAGAATTGGATAAAAAGGGATATGATACTGCTGACTTACTCACTGAATGAGCAGTGTTATGACCCGACAATTAATACCGAAAACCTTTTAGATAGGGCACAGCAGGAAATTCTTGAGGTTACAAATTACCTGCAGAAGAAAAACTACTCGCATATTAAGGATGAAGTCAAAGTCACGATGGAATATGTAGAGACAATTCACGAAAGGCACCAGAAAGGCACCACAGTATTCGGTGTTCCTTCTGGATATGACGAGCTTGACGCTTTAACCGGCGGTTTTCAGAAATCAGAGCTAATTGTCATTGCAGGCAGACCCTCACACGGAAAAACAGCTTTAGCTTTGAACATTGCAAGAAATGCCTCGGTTGAGCATGGTAAAAGTATAGGTATTTTTTCAATTGAGATGTCAAACAGGGAGCTTGCTCTAAGATTTATTTGCCTTGAGTCAAGGGTTGATATATCTAAGCTTAAAACAGGCAGGCTGCCTGAGAGCGACTGGGCTAAAATTGCAAAACAGACTCCGCGGCTTATGTCAAATAAGATTAATGTTATTATCGATGATTCATCGCCTTTAAGTCTTTTAGAGCTAAGAGCTAAGGCAAGAAGGATGAAGGCAATCAATAACATCGATATGGTTATGGTCGATTATCTCCAGTTAATGGAAGTTTCAAACCGAACCAATTTGGACAGACATCTTGAAATCGCCTACATTACTAGGGGTTTAAAACAGCTTTCTAAGGAACTTGATATACCTGTTGTAGCATTATCACAATTAAGCCGTAAGGTTGAAGACAGGGCGGGGAAGGAAAAACGTCCCCAGCTTTCGGATTTAAGGGAATCCGGCGCAATCGAACAGGATGCGGACGTCGTTATATTCATTAACCGTCCCGAGGTGTATATGAGCAAGGACGACCCCAAATTTGCAGAATTTCAGGGGCTTGCGGAGATAATCGTAGGTAAGCAGAGAAACGGTCCGATTGGCGAGATTAAGCTCACGTTTATCCACAATTACGCCAAATTTGAAAAAAGAGCTAAGGAAATGGAACCGGCTTATTATACACCACAAGACCAGCCGTTTTAAGCTATGCAATCACGTAGAAAATTTATAAAAAATACTACATTAACTTCTTTATTTTTAATTGGATTACCAAGTTTATTTAAACTAAAATCTTTTGCATTATTTGACGATTATGATGAGGTTTTATGCGGGAAGAAATTCAAGCTCTTTGTTGAAGAAGGTGTTAAAATCCTGCCTATTGGAGACGCCATTGTGGACATCGGGAAATCGTTTATTGGCACTGACTATGTTGCAGGCACACTCGACAATGACATGAAAGAGAACTTGGTTGTTAACTTAACGGGACTGGATTGCGTAACATTTGTCGAAAACTGTCTTGTTTTTGCACGTTGCGTAAAACAGGGGAAGACAACATTCGATGATTATAGAGCAGAGCTGCAGAAAATCCGTTACCGGGACGGTGTAATTGACGGTTACCCGAGCCGTTTGCACTATTTCTGCGACTGGATTTATAATAACGAGGATAGGGGTATAGTTAAAAATATTACCGCTGAAATAGGCGGGGTACTATATGACAAGGAAATCGATTTTATGTCCACACACCCAAGCTCATATAAACAGCTTTCAAATGACAAAAATCTTGAGGGAATAATTGCCGCAGAGGAAGCAATTAACTCAAGAAGCCATTATTACATACCCACAAAAAGCATTTCTAAGTCATATGACCAGCTAAAAAACGGGGACATAATTGCCACCACAACAACTATTGGGGGACTCGATGTTACCCACACGGGTTTTGTTTATAAAGAAAAAGGCGGAATGTATTTTCTTCACGCTTCTTTAAAGAGCAAACAAGTAATTATCTCCAAAAATGAGCTGCAGGATTATGTTGCTGAAGATTCAAAGAAGACTGGCATTATGGTTGCACCACCGCTGGAAGTGTAATTTAGTGCGAAGTGTATTGAGTGCAGAGTGCATTAAGTAGGGGTTCGGTTTCCGAACCCTTTAAATTTATTCTTTACAAATTACAACCGCGCAGCCGTAATCTTTGGTGTGAGAGATGCTGATTTGAAACTTGAATTTTGAGTACTCGTTTTCAACAGTGTGGGTTATGTAAGGTTTTCCGCGTTTATCATTTAATATTTCAATGTCCTTCCATCTGAAATCCTTCGAAATTCCTGTTCCGATTGCTTTGCTGTATGCCTCTTTTGAAGCAAAGCGTCCGGCAAAATGGATTTCAGGATAGGCAAACGATTTGCAGTAATTAATTTCATTTTCGGTCAGGATACGGTGAAAAAACTTATCGCCGTATTTTTCCATCAGGCTCTTAATGCGTGAAACTTGAACTATATCAATGCCGATGCCCTTAACCAAGTTTATTTTCCTTTTCTACTATTTCTATAAGCTCGGAAACATCGTTAATCTCGTAATCTGCTTCGTGAATAAGAGTGTTGAAGGTATCACCGTATTTTGCAAAAGCTGTTTTCATTCCGACGCTCCTTGCCCCTGCGACATCGCGTTCTGCCCAGTCACCGACCATTAGCGAGTGTTCCGGGTTAACTCCAAGCCGTTCCAAAATAAGATTAAAAGGCACCGGTGAGGGCTTACGCTCCTTGGAATCGTCAAAGGTAACTACTTCATCGAATATGTGATGTAAGCCGATGTATGAAAGCCGAAGCCACGCCTCGCGGGAAGGAGCATCTGATACGACACCGAGCTTAACTCCGAGCTTAATTAGCTTAATTAGTGTCGGAACGACTCGCGGATAGGTATTCAGCTCAGCCTCACGTGCAGTGCGGTATGCGACAATCCCCGCAGAAAGAATTTTATGGTCAATTTTTCCAATGAAATGAGTTAAAAGCAAATCAAAAACCTGCTGGTACTCAATGCCTTTTTTATTATAGATTTCATCAATTTTAGCCTTAATTTGGATGTAGGGGAAGTTCAACCCGGCGTCAATCATTGCCTTAATAGCAGCTTCAACGGCGGTATTTTTCATCCGCATGAAGTCAATTAATGTATTGTCTAAATCAAATATTATGGCTTTAATCATAAAAAGTAAATTATTATTACAAAGTTAGTAGATTATTGTAAATATAAAATATAAACGTATTTACCTGAATCTCTTTATTTTCATAGATTTTGCCCTTTGAGAAATTTATATTGCGTGATTAAATTATGAAATTTCAGAAGCCCAAAGGCACTAAAGACATACTCCCGAAAGACATTCACAAATGGCATTTCGTAGAAAAAACAATCAGAGAAGCTACAAAACTCTTCAATTTTTCTGAAATCCGAACCCCGACTTTTGAGTATACCGAGCTTTTTAAAAGGGGTGTTGGCTCGGAGACCGATATAGTCGGCAAGGAAATGTATACTTTTGTGGATAAAGGCGGCGAATCAATTACGTTAAAGCCCGAAGGAACAGCTCCCGTGATGCGTGCTTACCTTGAAAATTCACTTTCGGCTGAATCACCTTTGCATAAGCTGTATTATATAACAAGTATGTTCCGCTACGAAAAACCGCAGGCAGGCAGGTACAGAGAACATTCACAGTTCGGAGGCGAAATAATAGGCAGTGACAGCATTGACACTGACGTTGAGCTTATTCTGCTTGCAAAGGAAGTCTACAACAGGTGCGGAATTAATAATTTTAAGCTTAAGATAAATTCAATTGGCAAGCCTAGTGAAAGAAAAACTTATGTTAATGCTTTAACTGACTACCTTAAAAAGCATTTTAACCGGCTTTCTGAAGAGAGCAAAAAGCGTCTAGGAACAAATCCCCTTAGAATTTTAGACAGCAAGTCCCCAGATGATTTAATAATCACTAAAGAAGCTCCCAAAATAATTGAACATTTAACCAAAGACTCAAGAAACAGATTTGACTTAGTTCTGTATGAACTCACGCGGCTTGGAGTTAATTATGAAATCGATTTTAGGTTGGTAAGGGGATTGGATTATTATACAGACACAACGTTTGAGTTCATATCAAGTGATTTAGGAGCGCAGGATGCCCTCGGTGGAGGAGGAAGATATGACGGATTAATTGAGCTATTGGGGGGAAAACCAACACCCGGAGTTGGATTCGGGAGCGGAATAGAAAGGCTTATCATTGTTGCTGAGAAAAACGGGTTTACTTTTGGTGAACCAAGCAGCCCGAAAGTGTATTTTATAGCTTTGAATAGCTCAGCAAAAGAAATTGCTTTTAAAATAATGATGGAGTTGAGAAAGAAGAATATTTCCTGCGAAACGGATTTGCTCGTAAGAAGTATGAAGGCACAAATGAGGGAGGCAAATAAAATCGGTTCTGATTACGTTTTTATTATCGGAGATGATGAACTAAAAAACCAGAAGGGTATTCTGAAAAAAATGAGTGATGGCTCGCAGCAGAATGTGGAATTTGATAAGCTTAGGGAGTATTTAAACTAATGAGAACGAAGAAGGTAAAACCGCCTCCAAAGAAATATGAATATGCTTTAAATATCACTAAGGAGTATGACGAGATTTCAAAAAGGGATTATATTTCGTTTAAATTCAATACTACAAAGGAGTTTTTAACTTTCCAGTATATTTTAAAGATTGAAAGCTCGGTAGAGCAAAAGAATTTATATTTTAACATACTCGGTTTTTCCGCTCCAATTGGGGAGCTTTCAAATCCCGGTTATGCAGGTTATGAATACAGGATGTATGATTATAAATTTACCGAGTATAATGTTGTTGTTGATAAGAAAGACTCGGCAAAGAGCAAATTTAAGCTTCTTATACAGCGTTCAAAGTCAGAACCGGTTAAACTTAAAAACATACCCAGGAAAAGCTTTATAGAAATTAAAAGCGAGTGATACCCAAACTTTTCGAAATAGGTCCCGTGCCCGTTTACAGCTACGGCTTAATGCTTGGAATCAGCTTTATAGTTGCAAGCTGGCTGCTTTCAAGGGAGTTCAAGCGGAAGAAGATGGACGAAAACGCTGCGATTAACATAACGTTTATTGCTCTTGTTGGTGGAGTTGTCGGCTCAAAGCTGCTGTATGTAGTTGAAGAATGGAGTTCTATATCCTCAATGCCGGCTTCAAGGATTTTTTCTGCAGACGGGCTTTTTTCTCCGGCGGGCTTGACTTGGTATGGTGGATTTATTCTTGCTACAGTGATAATATATTTTTACGCTAGGTCAAAAAGAATTCCGTTTCTTAGAGTATGTGACGCAACGGCTCCTAGCCTTGCAATCGGTTACGGAATTGCGCGAATTGGATGCCATTTATCAGGTGACGGAGATTATGGTTTCCCTGTATCTGAATTTATGTCATGGGTCCCGTGGGGAACGGACTATTCAAAAGGCACGCTGCCTCCGTCGGTGGCATTCAGAGGAACGGATATTGCTCAAAAATTCGGCGGTGTTGTTCCCGATAACACTTTGTGCCACCCAACCCCAATGTATGAACTTGTATTTGCGATAATTATCTTTTGGCTTCTTTGGAGAAAAAGAGCATCATTTAAAGCAGATGGCAAGTTATTCGGTTTATATTTGATTCTAAGCGGCATTGCAAGATTGCTGGTTGAATTCATCAGACTCAATCCTAAAATAATAGCAGGCTTATCCGAGGCACAGGTAATTTCAATTCCGTTAATTTTACTTGGGTTTTACCTTTATTATAAAGCTCCAACTGAGAAAGCAGAACTAAAACATTCAAAGAAAACGTAAAGACTCATATATAGAATGGTATCCATCATTTGTTGTTGAAAGTCTTTAAAAATATAGCTATTTTCGTGTTTTATAGAAAAATCACAAATAAATAGGAGCAGTTTTTGAAGAGAACATTTCAGCCAAGCAACAGAAAACGCAAGAATAAGCACGGTTTTAGGGAGAGGATGGCTTCCAAAAACGGGCGTGAGGTGCTTTCCAGACGCAGAGCAAAAGGAAGAAAAAAATTAAGCGTAAGCGACGAAAAGAAGTTTACAAGATAATTTTTTGATTTGAAGAAGAAAATTTACACTTTAGGGCGTGATGAAATTATCAGAGGTTACGGTGCTTTTGAAAAGGTGCTTAGTAATTCAAAAAAAATTGAAGCGGGAAATTTAGCAGCTTTTTTAAATGTTTCAGGTGATGAGTCCGGCTTTCCACTTAAAGTCGGTTTTTTATTGTCAAAAAAAAAATTAAAAAAGCGCACGATAGAAACCGCGTCAGACGGTTACTGCGTGAATCTTACAGGCTAAACAAGCTGGATTTACTGGAAAAGACCAATTCAAAAAATTACAATATAAGAATTTTATTTTCTCTTACCCAATTTGCTTACGATGATTATAAAAATTTGAAGTTTAATATGCTCTCGGAAAATATGCTAAATCTGCTTTCAAAAATTAACAATAGCTTGCCTTAGTGAAGTTTTTAAATCCAAAATATTTGCTGATACTTCTAATTAAGCTTTATAAGCTCACGATTTCACCTATACTCCCGCCTGCATGCAGGCATTATCCCACGTGCTCGGAGTATGCAGTTGAAGCGCTTCGGAAGCATGGATTATTCAAGGGCTCTTATCTTGCCGTAATCAGGGTGTTAAAATGCAACCCGTTATTTAAAGGCGGTTATGACCCTGTTCCATAATTATACATTGAACAATTTTTTAGATGGATAGAAATTCAATAATAGGTTTTATATTAATAGGTCTAATTCTTGTACTTTGGCTTTATTTCCAAAATAAGCAATCTACACAGCAGCAGCAAAAACAGCAGCAGGAACAAAAGACACTTACGGATACAACCAAAAAGACCTTGCAGCCGGATACAACCCAAAAACAAGTAGCACTGGATACACTTGCTAATGTGCAGGTTTTTGAAAAATACGGTTCGCTCTTCGGAAAATATGAAACAGGTGAAGATAAAGTTATTATGATTGAAACTGATAAGTATTACGCTGAGTTTTCGAGCAAAGGCGGAGCGATAATAAAGTATGAGGTTAAGGGATTTAAAACTTGGGACGGCTATCCCGTTCAGCTGTTATATCTCAACAAAGGCGGACAGCTCAATTTATTGTTTACCTCAACAGAAGGGAAACTGATTAACACCAAAGACCTTTATTTTAATACAAATTATAAAGCATGGGAAAAAGTAACGATTAAAGGCAGCGATGAATACAAGTTTACTTTTGAAATTCCAGTTGATACAAACGGGGGAAAAATTGTTAAGACGTATACAATAAAAAACGGGTCGTATATTTTTGGAGTTGATGTAGATTTTTACAACTCAAGCAAATTCATATCAAATTTTGAGTACCAGCTTGTGTGGGAAAACTCCCTTAAGCTAACAGAATACAGAAGCGATGCCGAAGGCGCACATTCGGAGGCTTTTGCGGAAATGGGTGATGAGCTTGAAGTGGTTGATGTTACAAGCAAAGATGAGCCGGTGAAATCGGATTTAAACGGCACAACGGACTGGGTTTCCTCCAGAATAAAATATTTTGCAGTATTCCTTATTCCCCAAAACAGGAATGCAGACGGCTCGTATATAACTGGAAATTATTATGAGCTGCCTCACCAGGGATTTGAAAAGGATTATTCGATTGCCCTTAAAATGCTGATTAAAAATGACAAATTGGAGAAATATAAATTCAATGTCTATTTAGGTCCGGTTGATTACGAGATACTGAAGAGCTATAACATCGGAATGGAAAAGACAATGAGGTTTTCTCTTGATTTTCTGGTTAGACCAATTGCCCAGTATGCAATACTTCCTTTTTTCCTTTTCATACATAAATTCATTTCAAACTGGGGGCTTGTCATAATAATTTTTTCGGTAGTGATGAAAATAGTGCTTACTCCGTTTACACGTTTCCAGATGAAATCCATGAAAAAGATGGGCGAGCTCCAGCCGAAGATGAATGCGCTGCGGGAAAAATATAAAGATGACCCGCAGAGGCAGCAGCAAATGATGATGAAGCTTTACAAGGAAGAGAAAATTAACCCTGCAGGCGGCTGCCTGCCTCTTCTGCTTCAGCTTCCGATTCTTTATGCTTTGTTCGGAGTATTTAATTCAACCATTGAATTAAGGCAGGCGTATTTCGGATTATGGATAACAGACCTTTCCGTTCCCGATGTCATCCTTCAGCTTCCTTTTAAAATTCCCTTGTTTGGAATAGATTATATATCCGGTTTGGCACTTCTTATGGGGATAACAATGTTTCTCCAGCAGAAGATGACCATTAAAGACCCGAAGCAAATGGCTATGGTTTATGTAATGCCGATAATGTTAACACTTCTATTTACAACTCTCCCGGCAGGATTAAACCTTTACTATTTTATGTTTAACCTTCTTTCAATAATTGAACAGTATTTTGTAACTAAAAAAGGGAAGAAGGAAGCTGAAGAAAAGGCTGAAGCGAAGCCTCAGCTTAAACATAAAGGAAAACCTTAAGCTGCTTAAATCTAAAGATTTTTAATCTCCCGTAGGCTCAACCGAAGAAGTTTCAGCCATAAGTAAAACGGTTTTCTTTGGCGCCCTGGGTCTGTGCATTACACCTTTAGAAATAGTAACTCCTTGGTTGGGATTTAGTACAATGGTGCGGTCTTCAAGGTCGATTAAAAACTGCCCCTCCAATACGAAGAAAAATTCATCATCATTATCATGCTTATGCCAGTGAAACTCTCCTTCGACAATTCCAATTCTCACAACGCTGTCATTTACCTTTGTAAGCGTTTGGTTAAACCATTTTTCCTTACATTCTTTAACTATTGAAGGAATATCGATAATTTCCTGATGACCAAATTTTACATCAAGATTAATGTTGTAGTTATATTTCTCTTTCAATTTTTTACTGGGTTGGTTGTTTATTCAGTTAATTAAGTTTGGAACTCTGAAAGTTATAATAACTGGAAATTAAGAGTAATTGAGGGCTGAAGATTTTTTGTGGAGATGCCGGGAGTCGAACCCGGGTCCGAGAACAAGACCATTAAAACGCCTACATTCATAGTTTACCTTTAGATTTCGCTTCTAAACTGCGCGGTAGACTGAGCCATTTAAAAGCTACACTTGATGTTATCTCGCTTCCCGGCTCAAGTTAACCGAAGAAGCCAGCTCATCATTATGGCGCCTTCTTGCCATCCGGATGAGCAGCGGAGCGGCAGAAGACGAGCTGCTTTATTTATTAAGCAGCTAAAGCGTAATTATAGTTGTCGCTTATTTTTTGGTTCCAGCCTTTTTAAGGTGGGTTGCTGAGAACACCGAATGCAGTCTTAAACATCCACATTCCCGTCGAAACCAAGTTCATCCCCATTTTAAAAATAATAAAAGAACAATTTACACAATATTACAACATTATTTATGTTCTAACAATTCCATTAAACGGTTAAGTCAAGCTCCATATATACAACTCCTTCAATAGGATTGTTATAATACGGCTGGATTTCATAAAATCCCGCAGACCTGTAAATCTTTTGGGCTTCAATCATTTTTTCAGCGATTGTATCAAGCCGCATTTTTTTATACCCAATATTCTTCGCATCGTTAATTACCATTTCAACCAGCTTTTTGCCTATTCCAAGCCCTCTAGCATTTTGCCTAACATATAGCCGTTTCATCTCGCAGATTCCGTCACCGATTTTTCTAAGCCCAATACATCCTGTGGATTCACCATCAATAGCAGCAATATACAGCCTGCCTTCCGGGGGAGCGTATTTGCCGGGAAGAGTTGCAAGCTCTTCATCAAATCCCTGAAAACAAAATGAGTTACCTAACCAGTTAGAATATTCTAAAAACAATGACTTAATTTCCGAGATTTGCTGAGGGCTAACAGCGGGAACGATTTCGTACAATACTCTTTCCTTTAAATTACAGGCAAATTTAGTTAACTTTGTTGAATAATGAAAATATCAAAAGAATTCCGCTGGGAAATGGGGCACAGGCTGCCTTTCCACAAAGGGTTGTGCAGGAATGTTCACGGACATTCATACAAAATGGTTGTAGAAATAACCGGTAAACTAAATAAAAACGGAATGATTATCGATTTTTTTGATTTAAACAGGATCGTAAAACCGATAATCGACAAGTATGACCATGCATTCTTGTGCTGGAGAAATGATAAAAAACTGCGTGATTTCTTAACCAGGAACAAAATGAAAAAAGTCGTTTCAGACTATAATTCAACGGTAGAAAATATTTGTTCGGATTTTTTAGAAAAGATTTCTGGTAAACTGCTTAGAATTAAAAATCACGGTTTTGATGAATTGACCGTTAAGATATATGAAACTCCAAATGCATATGCGGAAAAAAGCATTCTGCTTAGCAGAGGTCTAAGTTTATAAATGGATAATCTTCATACATTAAAAATAAATGAGATATTCTACTCAATACAGGGTGAATCGACCAATTCAGGTTTGCCGTGTGTTTTTGTCAGGCTGACATATTGCAACCTGCGCTGTGTTTATTGCGATACAGAATACGCATTTTTTGACGGTACTGATATGACAATTGATGAAATTTTGGCGGAGGTAAATAAGTATAAATGCAAGCTTGTAGAAATTACCGGGGGGGAGCCACTTGTACAGGAAAGTGTTCACACTTTAATGAAAAATCTGTGTGATTTGAGTTATACAGTTATGATAGAAACAGGCGGTTCATTGCCGGTTGAAAAAATAGATAAACGCGTGAAAATTATTATGGATTTAAAAACTCCTTACAGCAAAATGGAAAATAAAAACCGGTATGAAAATATTAATTACTTAAAACCAACTGATGAAGTTAAGTTTGTTATCGGAAACAGGGAAGACTATGAGTGGTCAAAAACAATTATTGAAAAGTATGATTTAACAGGGAGAGTTTTACAGGTACTTTTTTCTCCGGTTTTTGATGTTATTGAAAACATTGATTTGGCTAAATGGATACTGGACGATAATTTGAATGTAAGATTTCAAATCCAGTTGCATAAATATATCTGGCACCCGGAAACCAGAGGAGTATGAAATTAATTACGAATTAAGAATTTTAACTAATAAGCAGAGTGAAAGTGGATAAACAAAAAGCTGTAGTTCTTGTCAGCGGGGGTATGGATTCATTTGTAACGGCGGCAATTGCCTACATGAATTATGAAATGGCTTTTTTGCACTTGAATTATGGCCACAGAACCGAGAAACGAGAGCTTAAAGCTTTTAACGAAATATCTGATTACTACAGAATTAAACAAAGACTTGTTGTTAACATCGAACATTTGTCTCAAATCGGCGGCTCTTCGATTACAGATAAAAATATTCAAGTAAGCAAGGCGGATTTGAATTATAAAGGAATTCCAAGCTCATACGTTCCGTTTCGTAATGCTAATATTCTTTCTATTGCTGTAAGCTGGGCGGAGGTAATTGGTGCAGCAAAAATATTCATAGGGGCTGTTGAGGAAGATTCAAGCGGCTACCCCGATTGCAGAGAAGTTTTCTATGATGCCTTTAATAAGGTTATTGAGCTTGGCACAAAACCCGAAATAAAAATAAAAATTGAAACACCAATTATTCATCTTAAAAAATATGAAATTGTAAAAAAAGGTGTCGAATTAAATGTACCGTTTGAACTCTCCTGGTCATGCTATAAAAACGAGGATAAAGCCTGCGGAGTGTGTGATTCCTGCGCATTACGGCTCAGAGGGTTCCAGCTGGCGGAAGTAGAAGACCCTATCGAATACGTTTTAAAACCCGATTTTCAAATTTAAAATAATATCCAAATAACTTTTAATTCTAAAACTAATATGAAGAAATCAAAGATACTTAACGGCTTATTTCTAAATTTTTTGTTTGTATTATTATCAATTATGCTCCTGTTTTCCTGCGGGAAAAAGGATGAAGGAACAACCTCTGGAGATAAAAAAGAATCAACCTCAGATGATAAGACTTCGGAGGATAAATTATCGGAGACCTCACCAATTTATGTACAATTCGAAATCAGCGGTTCAACAAAAGGTACTGTTGACGGCTATTATCATAATAAGAAGGCAAAAACAATGAGCCAGATGGAAACAGGCGGGATGAAGATTTCTGCCACTGCTTATTTCGATGGCGGTGAATATGTTCATATTATTAGTGAGGTTGCCGGAAAGAAAATGGGTATGAAATACAAGCGTGATGATTTCGGCAAGAAAGAGGGTGAATTTGACGCAGTAACATTTAAGGACCAGCTTAAAAATATGGATAAAATCGGGCAGGAGGAAATTCTTGGCAAAAAGTGCGATATTTACAAGGCTAAGGACGGCAGTTATCAAATCAGCATATATAAAGAATTAGTGCCTCTTAAATTCAGCGGCAAAGATGGTAAAATGGTAATGGTGGCAAAGAAATTTGAAACGGACGCAAATTTTTCAGATGATATTTTTACGCCTCCTTCGGACGTTGACTATATGGACGCCGGCAATTTGATGAAAGATATGAAGGATATGAAAAACATGAAGGACAAAGTGAAAGGACTGGAAGATAAGACAAAGGAGATGGAAGACATGATGAAGAAATATAAAAAGTAATTTTTGTCAGAATTTTTTATTAACTGAAACTGTGACAATATTAAGTTATTTTTGCTAAAAAAGGGAGAAAAACCATAATTCTTATGAAAATTGCTGTTTGTATATCCCAGGTTCCGGATACCACTACTAAGGTTAAAATCGGTTCTGACGGGAAATCAATAGACCCGTCAGGAGTGACATTTATAATTAATCCTTACGACGAATTTGCGGTAGAAGAAGCTTTGAAATTAAAGGAAAAGCAGGGCGGCGAAACATTTGTTCTGACGCTTGGGAAAGATAGCGCTAAGGAAGTTATCAGAAAAGCTTATGCAATGGGTATTGAGAAGGGTTTATTGATAAAAAGTGAAACAGAGCTGGATTCCTACGCTGTTGCCCGCAATCTTGCTGATGTATTGAAGGATATTAATGCCGATATAATTTTATGCGGCAAGCAGTCGATTGATTTTGATAATAATCAGGTCGGCTCACTTTTGGCTGAAATGCTTGGTCTGCCCTCAATCAGCGTTGTTGTCGGCTTAACTGTGGAGGGCAACAAAGTCAGGGCAGAAAGAGAAGTCGAAGGCGGTAAAGAAGTGGTTGAATCCACACTGCCCGTAGTTATCTGTGCACAAAGGGGATTGAACGAGCCGAGATACCCTAACTTAAAGGGCATTATGCAGGCAAAATCAAAACCTATAGAAGAAAAACAGCCGGCATATACACAAAACAAGATTGAAATATTATCAATGAGTCTGCCTAAGCCAAAGCCCAAAGGTAAAATTGTAGGAACGGATTTATCCGCAGTGCCTGAACTGGTAAGATTACTGCGGGAGGAGGCGAAAGTTATTTAATGAGTAAAGTTCTTGTATTTGTCGAATCCCGCGATAACAAAATCAAAAACTCAGGATTAGAGGCAGCCTGTACTGCAACGAAGATTGCAGGCGATTTAGGCAGCGATATAGAATCGTTACTAATAGGCAGTGATGTTTCAAAAATCGCAAGTGAATTAAGTGCATACGGAATTAAAAAAGCGTTTGTGGTTGAAGATTCAAGGCTTGAGAAATACTCAACCACAGCATATTCAAAGATTTTGGCAGAAGCCGCAAGGCAAAGAGAAGCTGATATAGTTATTCTTTCAGCGAGTGCTATGGGCAAAGATTTATCTTCCCGCGTTGCGGCAAAGTTAGATGCCGGGCTTGCGGTGGACTGCACAGATATTAAAGTAGAAAGCGGAAACATAATTGCCACAAGACCTGTTTATGCAGGTAAAGCATATATAGACATAAAGATAAAATCACCTGTAAAAATGTTTTCTTTAAGACCTAATGTTTTTAAGCCCCTAAAGACGGATGGAGTCGTAACGGTAGTTGAAAAGCTTTCGGTGAACTTGGGCGACTCTGATTTTGGCGCGCAGGTTAAGGAAGTTATAGTAAGCGACGAAAAGCTTGATGTTACAGAAGCTGATATAGTTGTTTCGGGCGGCAGGGGATTGAAGGGACCGGAAAACTATTATCTTGTGGAAGAACTTGCAAAAGTGCTTGGCGGCGCCTCAGGTGCTTCAAGAGCAATTGTAGATGCAGGGTGGAGACCGCACTCCGACCAGGTGGGACAGACAGGCAAAACTGTATCACCGAGTCTTTACATTGCAATCGGAATCAGCGGAGCAATTCAGCATCTTGCAGGGATGTCTTCCTCAAAATGCATAGTTGCTATAAACAAGGATAAAGACGCACCTATTTTCCAAGTTGCTGATTATGGCATAGTTGGAGATGCTCTGGAAATCGTTCCAGAGTTAACTAAAGAATTTAAAAAGGTATTATCAAATTAAATATATTTTTTTATATTTAAGTAATTTAAAAGTTTTTTAATGGATAACGACAAAGTTCAGGTAGATATATTAGGCTTATCGCCAACCCCCGCACCCGGCGGAAGCGGCTATGCGCTGATTTTAAAGGAAATCGGCGGAGACAGAAGATTACCTATCATAATCGGAAGCTTTGAGGCTCAGCACATCGCTTTGGAGCTTGAAGGAATAAAGCCACCCAGGCCGCTGACTCATGATTTAATAAGGAATGTTATAGAACAGCTGGGTTTTTCTATTTCCTATGTTTACATTAATGAATTGAGAGACGGAACATTTTTCGCAAAAATTAAAATGGATGTCGGAAGCGTGGATGAAATTGACTCCAGACCGTCCGATGCAATTGCCCTGGCGTTAAAGTTTTCTGTCCCGATTTATGTTTCAGAGGAGGTAATGAATGAAGTAGCTTTTATTCCTGATAAAGACGGTGATGAGGAAGCCTCCGAAGGTGAAATATTTAAGAAAGCTGAGTCAACCGGGTTTTCAGAAGAACCGGCTGACCCTTATTCAAGAAAAATGAATAAACTCCAACTTGAATTAAAAACAGCAATTGAGAGCGAGGACTATGAGAAAGCCGCCTCAATCAGAGATGAGATAAAAAAACTTGAATTAAGCAGGTAATTTAATATGAACATTTAAAATAAATGACCCTGCGCATAGCTTATGTGCGGGGTTTTACTATGAATCTTGCGATAGATATAGGAAACAGCTTAACCCATTTTGCCGTTTTTGAAGGTCAAAAGGAAATTGAGAGCTTTACTGCTGCTACTAATAATTTTGACAGGTCGGAACTATATAACAAATATTTTAAAAAGTATTCCGATAAAATTAAGGCTGTCGGTATTTCATCTGTTGTTCCTGCTGTGAGTGAAATCTGGAATCAATTATCGGAAATTTTTTTCAGGGTAAAACCGGTATTTATCAACAGTAAAATCAGGCTTCCGGTTAAGCTTAAAGTAGATAAACCCGCGTCATTCGGTTCAGACAGGATTTGCAATTCTGTTTTTGGTTATGAGTATTTTAAAAGGAAACAAAACCTTATTGTTATAGATTTTGGTACTGCGAATACCTATGACGTAGTTTTAAAAAACGGTGATTTGGTAGGAGGAATAATTGCACCCGGCTTGGAAACATCAGCTAAGTCACTGAATGTAAGCACCGGTCAGCTCCCTGCTTTAAAGCATGCTGATTTCTTGTTTAAAAATTCAATCATTGGCAAAAATACAATTGATGCCCTCAGGTCAGGCTTGATGAATTATGCGTTATTCGCAACCGAAGGAATCGTGAAATCCGTTATTAAAGAATTTAAAAAAGATTTTAAAGTTATTATAACTGGCGGAAATGCAGGAAAATTAAAAAATAAATTTTCATTTAAGCCCCTTTACATAGAAAACACGGTTTTGAAAGGCATTAACTTAATTCTCAATTACAGCAACAAGAAGTGAAAATTATAACTGAGCAGCATATTATTAAGACAACAGGTAATTGTGATATAGTTGATATAACCGAAAATGTGAGATATAATCTGCTTACGCATAAGCTTAAGCATGGCAATGCAAATGTATTTGTTGTCGGCTCAACCGCTTCCATCAGCACAATTGAATATGAACCGGGCTTAAAAAAAGATTTGCCTGAAATTCTGGAAAAATTTATCCCTTCAAATAAAAGATATCATCACGATGATACATGGGGCGACCACAACGGACATTCACATCTGCGCTCAACTCTTTTCGGCTGCTCTCAGACAGTCCCGTTTGTTAATGGCGAGCTTCTTTTGGGCACATGGCAGCAGATTATATTAATTGATTTTGACGAAAGACCCCGAACCCGGAAAGTCATAGTCCAATTAATAGGGGAATGAACCGAAAATCCGAAAGGCTTCTCTTATTTGCAATATTTATATTTTGTTTTTCATTAAGAATAGCATTTATAAACCAAAAAAATCTCTGGTTCGATGAGGTTTTTTCCTGGCACCTGACACTTGATTCCTTTTACGAAATAATTGTCAGAACATCTTATGATATACACCCCCCGCTTTATTATTTTATACTAAAGCTTTGGAGTTTTGTACTTGGTGATTCTGTCATTTCATTAAGACTGATTTCAGCTGTATTTACGAGCTCGGCTATTTTTTTTATTTATCCTTTATGTAAAAAAATATTAAGCCCAACTAACTCGTTTATTGTTTTGATATTATACTCAATTTCCCCTTTAGGCCTTTATTATTCACAAGAAGCAAGAATGGCTGCGATGAACTTGTTTCTCAATATAGGTTCAGTGGTTTTTCTGGTAAAATTAATTGATGAACAGATAGATTTTCAAAGATTATTCAGAAATAAATATTTTTATTTATATTTGTTATTTACGACCTTGGCTTTATACACGCATTATTTTTCATTTTTTATTTTAATCACCGAGTTATTATATTTAATGTATATCTTCCATTTAAACCTTATAAAGTATAAGCCATATTTTGTAATTTACCTCCTTGTTTTCGTTTTATATCTTTTCTGGTTTCCTACTTTATACGAACATTTAGGCAGGGGACAGAAATGGAGAGTTTCACAATCTGCACCGCAGGTTTTGGGCGAATATGTGAATTTTCTGAAAGATTTGAACCTTGGATTATACTACCATTATATTGATTTAGATATTGTAAAGTATATTACAATAATTCTTTTATTAATTTTTATTTTATCTTTTATTGGTCTGTTTATAAAAAATAATATCAATGCCGATAAAACATTGGTTTTTATATTATTGCTTTCGTTTGTCCCTTTAGTTCTAGCCGGAGTTATATCGCTTAAACAAAAAGTTGAGTTCTACAGGTATTTAAGTATCATTATTCCTTATTTACTACTTTTTATTGTTTACGGTATTTCAAAATGGAACAATAAAATCTTAACAGTTGGAGTTCTCGGATGCTTTGCACTGGTAAACATTTATGGATTAGGTATTCACTACAGCTTTAAATTTAAAAATGATGATTACAGAACGCTTATTAATCAAATCAATACAGATTTTAGGCAAGGCGACAGAATTTACGCTGAACCGCATTATTACGGCTGGATTATTGATTATTACAAAAAACAGAATAATTTGAAAATACCAAATACTGTCCCCATAAGGTATGGCTGGGATGAAGTACTTGATTCAATTAATACTCAAAAGCCGGAAAGATTTTGGGTGGTGATTGATTACAGCTCGGTTGATACAACAAATTATAAAGATTATATAACGAACTTAAGCCAAAAACATAAAAAAGAATTTAATATGACTTATTATTTAGCACCGACAAAGGTTGAGTTGTATAGGTTTTCACAAAAATAAAAGGGACGCATATATGCGTCCCCTACAAAAACATTATAAACAAATTATGCTATTGATTCTTCTTTTTCTTCAACATGTTCGGATTTTCCGTTGCCATTACTGCCGTCTCCATTGCCATTTTTGACTTTGCTGAAATCAATCTCAACAGCATTGCCGTTAGAGCTGCCGTCGTGATAATGTCCAGTTCCCTGCATTTTGTGAATTCCATCCAGCTTTTCCTGCAATTCAAATTGCTTCCTTATTTTTTCCTCGAACTCTTTCAGCTTTTCTTCAATTGTCGAAACTTTTTTCTTTCTTGCGAGCATATCTTCGCGGTAGCGTTTGAGGAAGTAGTGAATAGTCTCAATACGGATTTTAAATGAACCGGTCGGCTTATTTTCATCGATATCCTTAAATGAGAAATACGGTGTTCCGCTGTTGGATACTATCTCCTCAACAACGGTGTAAATAGGCGCGTCATGCCCACATTTGAATGAGGATAGCTCAAGTGCAATCAGGTTCGGATGTCTTGCGGTATATTTTGCAGCCCAAACTTTCCTTGTTGTGTTCTCGCTGTATGAATTTTTCCACACGTCACTTACATCCATATATCCCTTTATAATTCCCGCGCGGACTTCATCGCCAAATAATCTTTCCAGCATATCCTCATCGGTCGGCAGCACGTCCTGGAAGAAAACTGGATAGCCCAGCTTCTGGAATTCCTCCAGAATTTCATGGTTAACCCCGGGGTCATTGTGGTATGGTCTGGCAAGAACGACTATGCCGAGCTTATCTTCCTTTTCAAGCATATCGATTGCTTCGCGTGATTTTCTTTTCAGGTTATCCACGAACTTATAATATGCTTTAAATCCTTCATCAACAGCCCTGTTACTTTCCTCTTCCGAAAGTCCCAGCTTATCTTTCCACTGCTCATACATCTGCCTTGCGCAGAGCTTCGGCTCGGTCATTCTTAAATATGTGTTAACATATTCTATACCATGCTCTTTAAAAAGGTCGCTTTCTTTTACAAACGCCGCTTTTACTGCTTCCGAGGTTGCTGTAACAGTCGGGCAGGCGTGGTGTTCCTGTGCGTAGATTAAATCCGAGGGCATTGTATCAACGATAGGGAAGAAGATATAATTAATCTTTTTCTTCTTGTGAATCTTGTAAATCAAGTTGTGTATATGAGGTATCCCTATTTTTGAAGGGAAGCATGGGTCAATAGCTCCGCGTTTTGCACCTTCCTTATAAAGCTCCTCGCTCGTGTATTCGGAATAAACAATATTACCCGGATTAATACCGAGTGATTCAAAATAAGCCGTAAAGAAAGGTGTATGCTGATACATGTTAAGTACTCGTGGAATAGCTATAACAACTCTGTCGCGATTCTTAATAAGCTCAACACGTTTATCAAATTCCGATTTAGCTTTTTTATCAACTTTGAATTTGAGCTCCTGCATTTTCGTCAGTATCGGGATTTCATCCTTAACTTTTGCAGGCATTTGTGATTTCCATACCTCAACTGCTGCGACTTCAACAAGGTTGGGCGTTGCATCCTTAATTGCGTCAAGCCCTTTCTTAATGTCCTTCATTGAGCTTAGGTCTTCAACTGTGCCTTTTTCACAGGTGGCAATAATCAGGCGTTGAGTCCCTTCAACCATAGATACCTTTGAATCAGGGTTAACAACTTTTTCCTTTGGTATTTCAACTACTGGATTTTCAATGAATTCCATTGCTTTTGTATCAGTTGCAACATCAATGAAAGTTCTAAGACATTTATTTTTGCAGAAATAACATCTCGTCTGCTCGTTTCTGGTGGTTTTAAACTTGATTTTTGCAACCTGGTCAAGCCCAATGAACTGTGTTCTCATTCCGTTAGCGTATAACCTTGCCGCTTCTATCCCGCATCCGATTGCGCCCGCTTCGCCGGTGTGCTTGTGTACAAATACATTCGCTTCAACATCGCTTCCCTTGAATCTGTCTGTAATGAAATCGACCTGTGATTTTACTGCTGCGAGATTATGCTGTGTTCCACCTTGAAGAACAAAGTTTTTGCCAAGTTTTGCAAGGTTTGGAATCTGCGACACATAAAGCCAGATGTTTTTGGGTAAAACGTTACATAGGCCTGCCATAATTTCTTCGGGTTTCCAGCCCTGACGCTGAAAATCAACTATATCGGACTGCATAAACACTGCGCATCCGTAACCGAATGAAGGAAATTGTTTTGCAGAAAACGCTATGTCGGCAAATTCCTCGACTTTAAATCCGAATCCCTGCGCTGTTGACTGTAAAAAGTATCCGTTTCCTGCTGAGCATTGGGTATTAAGCTTGAAATCCTTAACGCGACCCTGGTCTAAAATGATTAGTTTAATATCCTGTCCGCCTACGTCAACAATTACATCAGTATCGGGATAGAAGTGCAAAGCGGCTTGAGTATGCGCAACTGTTTCAACGAGAGCAACATCAGCATGAAGAACATCTTTTAGAATATCTTTAGCATAACCAGTTGTTCCAATTCCAAGAACTTCGAGAGTAGCGCCTTGCTCCTCAACCTGGTCTCTTAACGCCTGCAATATTTCAACTGTATCTTCAATAGGATTGCCTTTTGAAAGCTGGTATGACTTCACAAGCACCTGTTTATCTTCAGATATTAACGCAGCTTTAGTAGATGTAGAACCGCCGTCTAATCCAATAAATCCTCTAACAACTTCACCGGGTTTAAACTCCGCCGGGGTAAATTTTGGAATTTTATATTTATCTTTAAATCTTGCAAGGTCGTCGTCATCCTTATATAAACCTCCGCTGCCCATTAGCTTCATCATTTTGGCTTTCTCCTCATCGCGGCCGACTGTTATATACCATTCCAATTGTTCATATCCTTTGTAAATCCCAACATTGGGTTCTTCTTCCTTGCCAAATTCAATAGCACCGATTGCTGCGAAATACTGAGCATTATCAGGAACCCGTATCAGCTCCTCAATAGGTTTTGATTTATCATACTGCACATTTCTTTCATCCCACATTTTTGGAATATTGGAACGCCAGCACTGCTTCATTCCCTCGATGTAGCAATTCGGTCCACCGAGAAGCAATACTTCAGGTTTCAGAGTGTGTCCACGCGTTAATACAGAGAGGTTTTGCTGAATTATGGATTCAAAAAGACTTGCCATAAGCTCATCAGCGGGAACGCCGGATTTCTGCAATCCGTTAATATCGGTTTCAGCAAAGACGCCGCATTTGCCTGCAACAGGATGGAGCTTTAATCCCACATAACCCATATTGCAAAGCTCTTTGGCTGGGATTCTAAGCTTAGCGTTGATTTTATCAATCACTGCTCCTGTTCCTCCTGCGCATTTATCGTTCATCGAAGGAATTTTTTTCTTCTTGCCGGTTTCGGGGTCCTCTTTGAAAACTATTATTTTAGCGTCTTGCCCGCCAAGCTCAATTACAGAAAGCGTGTTTGGGTAGAATTTCTCAACAGCAAGCGAAACTGCGTTCACTTCCTGAACAAACTTTGCCCCGAGGTGCCTGCCTATGCCTGAACCGCCGGAGCCGGTAATAAATATTCTTGCTCCTTCAAGGGCATCTTTGCCAAGCTTTGATTCAAAATCCTTAAGCAGTTCCAATGATTTTTCCGGCTGTTTGGTATCGTGGCGCTGATAGTCCGACCAGAGGATTTTATCATCATCAACATCCATTACAACTGCCTTTACGGTTGTTGAGCCGACATCAAAGCCAATATATAGTGGTGATTTATGATTTGACATATTTTTAATAAACTTTTAGTTCAGCAATTTTAGAAAAAATCAAGCTTCAACTTCTTCAGATACATTTATAACAGGTCTTATACCCTCTTTTTTCATTCTTTCAGCAACGTGCAGAACAAAATTAGCAGCTACACCTACAACTCCCTTTGTGTGGGGAACTATGTAGAACGGTCGTGTAAGCTCATCGTGTGATTCGACGTAAGCTTTAATTTCCTCAAGTGAATAGCCGGTTTGTTCAAGTGTATTTTTGAATTCATTCTTTGCCTTAGCTTTTGCCTCCCCAAGAGCCATCTGCACTCTTGAATGAGCGTTTATATCGCCTTCTCCGGATGTTTCGATGGGAATAAATATCATATCCTTGAACATCGATGTAACGGCTGACTGAACACCATCTGACTGCGTCGACGGCATACATCCGAATGGCTTTAATGAAAGCACCATATGGCATAAATCCTTATTTACATAATAAATGTTCTTTGCAATTTCTAAATGACCTTCACCACCTTCAACTCTTGAATTGTAGAAAGGATGTCCAAGTCGCTGCATTTCAAGCTGGTTTGCCAAAGCATGCGGAAGATTATTAAACTCTTTTCTTATTCTGTTATATTCGTTTTCAAAAACTTTTTCAGCTATTGTTAATATTGCAACTGTTTGTTTGTAATCCCTGTACATCTTCATCTTTTTCAAAATTTGTGTAGCTTTCGGAGCTTCTTCACCTTCTTTCAGTCCTTTTCTATCGTGATACATGTTCTTTGCCTGGTGAAGCATATATAATATCCAAGTTGCAATTGGCTCAACAAGAAGCTGTGCACCTTCCCTGTGAAGGAAGGGGAACATATTGAAGTTTCCGTCGCCCTCGGTTGTCTGCGCCCAAAACTCACCGGTTACCTTGCAAATTGGCTTAACCTTGGTTCTGTCTACCTTTACTTCATTAAACTTATTCCTTATTTCTCTAACGGTTTCAAGATAGTAATCACTCATCTTTTGCTCAACAAATCTTGAAATGTAACTTGAACCAGGAACTTTAGCCACTATGTCGCCAATAAGTCCGTTAAAATTAAAATATTTCTTCTGCTTCATTCTTTCGTACATCATTTCCATGCACTCGTCAAGTACTTTATCTGTTTCGCCGGGGTTTACTTCAAATGCGCGAATTTGGTAAGCCACATCGTTAATTATATCGCCAATATTCATTGCATTGATTATACCAAGGAAGAAGTCAAGGTTCATCTCGAGCCCCGCTTCAACCTCTGCCTGTTCAAGTCCGCCCGTTTGCTGAAAGATTAGAACTCGGAAGCCGTCAAAACCGGAATTTCTCAAAGCAAGTCGGTATTCGGCTTCATACATACCAAATCGGCAGGGACCGCATGCGCCGGCGGTGAAGAATACATAATTGTCCATTATTTCCTTCTTACTCAACCCCTGAGCTTCTAAACTTTGTAAATATTGTACGAGGTTTCCAACTGTAAAATAAGTTGGATTACACTGCCCGTTATTGCCGTATTCTTTGCCTAATTGAAACGCCCTTTTATCGGGGACTGGTATCTCGCTTGCATTATATCCCAATCCTTGCAGAACGCCCTTTATGAGTTTTTCATGCTTCCATGTTAAGCCGCCGAATAAAATAGTTGTATTAGCCCGTTCATCTTTAGTAAACATCCGTTCGAAAGGTCTTTTAAAATGGTCGATTGGTTTTGATTTAACGCCGTATTCCTTCTCGAGGCGAATCCTTTCCTCAAGAAGCAAACGCTGTATCTCTGTTTCTTTGCTTTCCGGCTTTTTAAGTTTTATGCCTACGGGAGCACTTGTGGTTACTCCGTTTTGATTTAAGTTTTCCATTTTGTTTACCCTTCCTTTAGGTAATCCGCTAAACGGATATTTTGTTAATTAATTTAAACTTTATTTTTTTATCCTGAACGAAAATTATCTTAAGTTTAATTACTCTGTGAGATTCTTCGCTGCGCTCAGAATGTAGTTTACGCATTGTTTACTGCTTTTTACTGCTCCTTCAATTGTTGCCGGCAGTCCGGTATTAGTCCAATCACCCGCAATAAAGAAGTTTTTAAATTTCGTTGCATTTTTAGGTCTGCAACTCAACGAATTCTTATCAGGTACAAAAGTTGCCCTCATTTCCTTTATAACTCTTGAAGCAATTATTTTAAAATTTTTAAACTCGGGTATACACATTTCTAATTCATTTTGTGCAAATTTTACAATTTCGTTCTTATCAAGCTCTGAAACTTCTTTTGCAGCACTGATAACAAGACACATTTGGTCACTTTTAACTTTAAAAATCCATTGAACTTGCGTATTTAACAGCCCTGCAAACCTCTTATTAAAGATGTTATCAATGCTTTTGTCAAACTTCAGGTGAATATTTACAATCGGGGAGGATTTTAAACCCTCAACCTGTTTAAAGTTACTGTCGTAAGCATCCTTTTCAAAAAGATTTTTAAGTTCAAAAAACGGGACTGCACTTATGTAAAAATCGCTTCTGATTTTAGTATTATCTTCAATTATTAGTGAATTTACAATACGATCTTCAAAGTTAATTTTAGCTACGCGATTGTTTGTAATAACGTTGCTGTTTTTATTTTTTAGATACACAAAAGCCGGATCGACAAATAACTTACTTAAAAACTCATTCGGAAGAACTAATTTAGAGCCATTTTTTTCAAGAAAACCTGCTTTAATAATCTGGCTAAATAAATAAGCTGAAGTATTTTCCGGTTTTGCATTAAAAACAGCAATTATAAACGGTTTCCAGAAATAGTTTGAAAGTCTTTCCGATTGTCCCGTTATTTTGAATAGTTCATTGGTATTAATTGCCCTTAACTTATCTTCAGATATCCTACCCCTATTTATTGTATTAATAAGCTTTACAAGTGCTTTTTTATCTTTAAATCTCAGCGCCTTGTAGCGCATTATTCCCGACAAAAGGTGAAACGGGGGAGGAAGCTTTGGGCATTTAAACAGGTATTCTTTCGCCGAATCATCGATAAATTTAACTTCCAATTGTTTCTGAAATGTTAATTTATCGTAAGACCCGATTATTTTCAGAAATTCAAATGTATTGTGATACCAGCTTGCAAGAATATGCTGGCCATTATCAATCTCTGCACCTATGATATTGTCAAAGAACGAGTAAGTCCTGCCTCCTAGCTTAGGAGATGCCTCAACTAAAGTGACTTTAAAATTTTCCTTTGCAAAGAACACTGCGGCTGAAAGTCCGCTCACGCCGCCGCCAATCACGGTAACGCTTTTCTCATGGTTAGCTCGCGTCATGTTACGTCAAATTCACCTATATATCTTTCACTTTCTGTAAACTCCGAACACTCTGAGTCAAGCATTTTATATTCGTCTGAAAACTTCAGAAGAAAATCGTTCTTATATCTACGGGATTTCCAGTAATCAATTGTAATATATTTTTGCGGGTTTAAGTTATCATGAAATAATTCCGTTCTTATATAGCCCTCAGCCTTTCCAAAGAGCTGAGCCCATCTTCCCGCAGGTCCGTATTCTTCTTCAAATCTCAGTTTGTATTCAGACTTAACGATAAACTCCCATATATATGCATACATTTTATCATCGTTCATTAGTAAGCCAGCTTGTACTTTACGAACACACCAAAGGTGTAGTAAAGCTTTTTAACCTTCGATATTTTAGCCTTCTTGTGAAATACGTTATAGTTCATCTTTTCAATCTTCCGTAAAATATTGAAATAAATCTTCTGCATTATCCGAGCGGGGAATAACAGTTTTCTGTCGTCCTTGTGAAAAGCATTATTTGCTTTTTCGAAATACTCCCTTGCCCGTCCGCATTCAAACTTCATAAGCTCGATAAATGAGTCATTATACCTGAAACTAAATAAATCACTCTCGGAATAACCGAAATGTTTTAAATCTTCCTCAGGAATATAGATTCTTCCGTTTAAAGCATCATATTTAATATCTCTAAGTATATTCGTTAACTGCATTGCAATCCCAAGGTTAACGGCATACTGCCTTGCATTTTCCGTCTTGTATCCGAAAATTTCGATACACATCAACCCAACTGTCGCTGCAGCCCTAAAGCAGTACTGGTAAAGCGATTCAAAATCATTATAGCGTGAAGTTTGTAAATCGGCTTCCATACCTTTTATAAGCTCAAAAAACGGCTCTGCCGGTATGTTAAACTTTTTTATTATTTTGTTAACTTGATTCAGTATTGAATAAGATGAATCACCGTTTAATGCTTTTTGGAATTCGTCTCTCCATTCACGGATTTTTTTAAATTTAACTTCAGAGGATTCAAGCTCGTTATCAACGATATCGTCAGTATGTCTGCAGAAAGCGTAAACAGTGTTAATTGCTTCGTACTTCTCTCTCGGCAGCAGAGAGAAAGAATAAAGAAAGTTTGTTTTACTTTTCTGTGTTATTTCAATATGCTCGCTTGTCATTTATTTATACTCATTTAACTATGCGTGATTTCAAGAATATTTTCAGTTTGTCAACTGCAGAAATACTTGGCCTTTTTTTGAATACATTGTATTCAGTTTCTTTAATTTTTTTCAGGATTTCCGTTCCGCCGAGCCATGTTAATTTCAATTCTTTTGCTAATTTGTTTAAATTTTTATCATTAGCGGTCAATTCAATTAATTTCTTCCCTTCATCGAAAACTTCCTGTGTTCTTGATACTTCAAATTCCATTAGCTTCTTAAAATTATCATTGTATCTCTTTTCAAGTAGTTCATTGTAGCTGTAATCAAATTTCGATAAGTCTTCGGCAGGCAGATAAACCCTGTCTTTTTTTAAATCAATTTCAATATCCTGCCAGAAATTTGCTAACTGAAGCGCTGTGCATATTTTATCGGAATATTTAAAAAACCCACTGTCAAAACATCCGAAAATCATCAAAACAAGTCTGCCGACCGGATTCGCAGAGTTTTTACAATAACCCAGAACCTCATCAAATGTTTCGTATCTTGATTTTGTAACATCCTGCCTGAATGCATTAAGTAAATTCCCAAGCGGTTCAATCGGAATTTTGCAATCACTTACAGTTTGGACTAAAGCAATGAAAATCGGGTCATACGCCTTTCCATTAAAGCAATCCTTAAGCTTTCCGTTCCACTCATCAAGTAAAGCGAGTCTTTTTTCTTTTCCGCCTTCAATTCCCGGCTCATCTGAGAAATCGTCTGCCCCCCTTGCAAACGCATAAATGCTGTAAATGTAATTGCGCTTATCCTTTGGAAGCAGGAACGAGGCAACCGGAAAATTCTCGTAATGATTTTTGGCTAAATCCTCACAGTATTTAAAAGAACTATTAATTAAGCTCGTTTGCATTAACTAAGTCTCTTGTGTTCAAAAAACTAAGCATAAAATCATTTATGTAGTTTAATGCCCTAAGGATTAGGGCAGATGAAAACCTGCCTGCTGCAGGCAGTCGAAATTAAAATTGAATTAGATTAGAAGTGCTGATGTCCTTAAATATGTTCCTCGAGAACGCCAGAGGGAAATATTATAAGAATCCAGTATGTGGTATGTTATTAAATCAATTTTATGATTTAACGATTTAGAAATGTTTTTAACTAGCGAACTGAATGAAATTCCTGATTTTTTAAAAACCAGAGCAAACAGTAATATTATAAATCCTGAAGATTTTGAATTAGACGGGTCGCTTGGATTGAAATAAAATGCGAGCCATATTGCCGAAAGGGCTGTGAAAATTATCATCCAGAATCTTGTATTGTAAGATGCAGTGTGCGGGGTGAGCTTTTTCCAATACAGCCTGTTGCAGATTTTGCGGTAGAATTCCATTGTAAGGAAATTATTCATTACCCAAATAATTTTTGCAATAAATTCAGTTTTCAGAATTAATTTTATTTGAAGATACATGTTGAACAATTTTCTTTGAAATTCTTTGCCAAAGTTAAGGATATATATTTGAAATGTCAAGAAAATTGAGAAATTTTTCGGTTGAATGTTACTCATACCTCAATGCATCAATCGGATTAAGCTTTGCAGCTTTGAAAGCAGGGTATGTGCCGAATGCGATGCCGATTACAGAACAGACAATCAGCCCAATGATAACCCAGTCGTAAGGTATTGAAACAGGGCTGCTTAGCATGGCTCCGAGCATATTACCCGCACCAATTCCAAGCCCTATTCCAATGACTCCGCCAATTTCGCAAAGTAAAATCGCTTCGAACAAAAATTGGGTTAAAATATTGCTCCGTTTGGCTCCGATAGCCATTCTGATACCGATTTCCTTTGTCCTTTCGGTCACAGTGACAAGCATAATGTTCATAATACCAACTCCAGCGGCGATTAATGCAATAAACGATATTACACCGGCTCCATATTTAAAATATATAGTGAAAGTGTTTGCTTCGCGGATTAATGATTCATTTGACCATATGTCAAAATCATTCTCTTCGCCGGGGGCGACTTTCCTTATCACTCTCATTAATCCAATGACTTCTTCCATTGTTTCATCAAGCTGGGCTTTGTTTGATGCTGTAACAGTTATGTTTATGGAGCGGTCGCGCCTTGAACCATAAATTTCATCCATGGTGTAAAGCGGAACGAGAACAAGAGCATCCTGACTTTGCCCGAGACTTTCGCCCTTTGCTGTTAAAACTCCAATTACATTGAAGCGATTGCCGTCAATTTCGATTTCTTTATCCAACGGTGAACTAAATGGAAATAACCTGTCTACAAGCTCCATACCGACTACAGCGATATGTCGGGTTGATTTCACGTCATCTTCTGTAAAGAATCTGCCTTCCGAAAGCGTGTGATTGTTTGCCGGAAGAAACTCAGTAGTTACCCCCGCCATTTGGAAATTAGGATTGGTTTGTTCCTTGCCGTGCTTAATTGTTTTGCCGCCTGACCAGTCTTCAAGTCCGATGTAAATAGGCAAATTTGCGAGTTCTTTTAGTCTGTATCCCTGCTCTATGGTAATGGGTTTACGCTTCTCGTATTTTCTCCATCTGCCCGGCCCCGATACAAATGTTGCAGGCCATTTCTGAACCTGAAATGTATTTGAGCCAAGCTGGCTTAAGCCGCTGTCTATTCCTTTTTGAAGGGCATCTAGAAGTGTCATTACTCCGATTATTGAAAACACACCGATAACAATACCCAATAAAGTAAGAGATGCCCTGAGCTTATTGCCGCGTATTGAGCTTAATGCCGATATGAATGCTTCTTTTAGGTTCAACTTATGTTCTTATTTCGAAGAATTTTTCTGATACTTCTTTTGCGTGTATCTGTAGTTTTATTTTTTTTCTTAGAAACCGTTTTTCTTTTTCTTCTGATTAAAAGCAGAGCTGTTGCTGTTGATTTTATTACTGGCATATCGCTACTTTACATAATAATTTCTTTGAAAAATAAACTGGTCCGTCTCAAATTCACAAAGATACTTGCCGATAGGATAGTCGCAGTCGACTGTTTTGCATTCTGACATTTCCCAGCGGACTCTGTAAACCCCCGGACTTAATGTCTGGTCATTAATTAAATACATTATAGTTGCTCCTGTCGAATCAGAAATAAATAGCTTTAATGATGTCTTTAACGGAATGTCCAAATCAACTCTTATAATATTTTTCGTCTTTTCTTTATCTTTTTTAATTATAACATCGGAAATATTATATTCACGCGGAATTTCTTTTTTGGTTTTCCTTATTACAACATCGCTTGTATCAGTGTCAATTGTTTGTGAGTATAAATCCAAAGCAAGAAATAAAAGAACGGTTGTAAATACCCGTATCAGATTACTCATATCTTAATGCATCAACCGGGTCAAGCTTTGAAGCAGTCCACGCAGGGAAAAATCCAGCAAATACACCTGCAAGTGCCGAAATAAACAAAGCCAGAACCACTACCCAAAGCGGCATGGCGGTAGGGAGGAGGAATGCATCGATAATTAAGCTTAAGGGGAAAGCGATAAATAGTCCCACCATTCCCCCTACAATACATATAGTTATCGATTCAATTAAAAACTGAAGTAGTATTGTTGGTCTTTTTGCACCTATTGCTTTTCGAATCCCGATTTCCTTTGTCCTTTCTTTCACAGAAACAAACATAATGTTTGCAATTCCTATGGAGCCAACAACTAAGGAAAGCATTGTAATGGCTGTTCCTATTGTTTTGATTAAGCCCGTGAGCGATTCATAAGTCTGCTTGAATGCCTCCTGCTGGTTTACTCCAAAATCATCCTTTCCGCCGACTGGGATTCGTCTTGCTCTTTTCATTACGGCGCGCACTTCTTCTTTAGTGTCATCAAGTGCATCGACACTGGGAGCCTTTACGTGTATTGTTAAAGAGCGTCTTGTTCCGAAGATTTTAAAATACTTCTTAATCGGAACAACGATTCTGTTATCTAAACTGAACAAGCCGAGCATACTGCCCATTTTATCGTAAACTCCGATAACTTTGAAATTATGTCCGTTTATTTGAATTACCTTTCCAAGCGGATTTATGTCATGAAAGAATGCATCTTTAATGTCGTAACCGATTACGCAAACAGGCCATCCGCCATCGGACTCTCTTCGGGTAAAAAATCTTCCTTCCGCTACATCCAGACCCATTGTCCGCTGGTATTCATCCGTCGTTCCGAATACCGGAATCGATTCGCTTGAAAAATCCTGGTAAGTAACCGTAGTAACGTTGCCAACTGTCGGGCAAACGGACTCAGCTCCCTGCAGGTTACCCAAAACATATTCATACTCATTCCACTTTATATCGCGCCTGTTTCTGTAGACTTGCCAGTCCTCCTTGCCAAACCATTCGAATTTCTGCACGTAAAGAACGTCGGCTCCTACTGCGGCAATGCTTTTTTCAAAAGCCCTGTTTATGCCTTCAATTGCAGTCTGTAAAATTGTTACTGTCGTAATGCCTATTACTATTCCAAGGGTTGCGAGAAATGAGCGGACTTTATTTGCTCTGATTGCATTAAGGGAAATTATTACAGCTTCTTTTATTTCTGTAAAGAGCTTCAATGTTAAAATTTACTCAGTTCATTTTTTATTTTCCCGTCCATTGAGTCTTTAAAATCATATTCATAGTCGATATCTAACGCTTTATCGAAGTTGTTCTGGGCTTCAGACTTATTGCCAAGCCTTAAATAACACCTTCCGATTTGATAATACGCTTCGGGAATAAGCCATTTTTCATTTTGAGGGTTGAGTGAGAGATTCAGCCTGAATTGTTCCATTGCCCTGTTATAATCCTTCTGCTTAAAATAAACCTGACCCAAGCCGTGGTTTATCTGCGCCTTTATATCATCGGAATAATTTTGGTTAGAGGCTGCAGTTAAAGTGTTGTAGTCTTTTAATGCATCTTCCAGTCTGCCTGTAGCACGGTTATTATCGGCAACAATAAGAAGTGAATCGATTTTTGTGAGGGGAGCAGTTTCTCTTTCCTTCAGCTTCCTGAGCCAATATTTTTCCCATTGATTTATATCATTTATTTCCGTTTTTGCCTTTTTGTAATATTCAACAGCTTCGGTTCTATTGCCGAGGAATTCGAGTGAAACCCCTGTAGCGTGCAATCTGTGATTAATGAAATCATCTTTTGTTAGATATGAAATATACCTTTTACCGTAATCCGATGCTTTATCGAACATATTCATCCTAAAATAAGCGGTTCCAAGCGCTCCGTAGGCAGTTCTGAAAATAATTTCCGAATCCTTTCCTTTATTGTATTCCAATGCCTTTTCATAAGCTTCGACTGCTTCGGTCATTTTATCCTGCTGTGAAAAAAGCAGACCCGTAACCATCCACACGGCGGGACTCTTGGGGAATTTATCTCGGAGCATTGTCATATAACTTTCTGCCTGGGGGTAGTTTTCTTCCCTCCATGAGAGCAATGCCATGTAAAACTTGGCTTCTATGTTTGTGTAAACACCTTTTTCAGCACATATCATAAGCATTCGCTTTCCTTCTTCCCTGTCGCCTGAAAAACCCAGAATATCGGCTAACCAGCGCAGTCGCCTCGGAATAAAGCTCGTAAGGTAGTTATATAAACCTAAACCCAGATAGGCATCGTAGTAAGCCGGATTTTTTTCAATTACAAATTTTAAATTGTTGCTGGCGTCTTTAATATCTGAAGCAGCTCTGAGATAATTCTGGCCAAGGAAACCGCCTATAAATGCTCTGAGGGTATAAGTCCATCCGAGGTAAAACCTTGCATCAAGGTCATTTTCGTTCTTGTCAACAATATTCTCGCACCTTTCAATCAGTTTATCGGATAAATCCATATAAATTTCATAGTCGTTTTTATTTCTTGTAAACAACCCCTTCCAGAAATATACTGACGATTCAAAAAACGGACCCCTTAAATCACCTGGAGCGGTATTTTTTGCTTCCTGGAACTTCTGCAAGGCAAGAGGAAAATCAACGTCGTATGATGATTCGATACCCTCTGTAATCAGCTGGTGGACTTTCCCAAAATCCTGTGAAAACAGAACTGCATTAATCAATGCAAGTAAAAATATTATTTTTATCGTCTTTATCATCCAATCTAATTTGCTAATTGGGCTTCTGTTTTGCCCGAATTATGTTTAAAGCCTTTACCGGTTATAACATCACTTTCGATTAAACCATCCCGCAATTTTACAATTCGGTGCGCATGCTCTGCAATAAAATCTTCGTGAGTAACGACAATAATTGTATTTCCCAGCTGATGAAGATTATCAAAAAGTTCCATTATTTCATCGCCTGTTTTTGAATCAAGATTTCCCGTCGGCTCATCTGCTAGGATTATCGAAGGGTTATTAACAAGCGCCCTGGCTATTGCAACACGCTGCCTTTGTCCTCCTGATAGCTCATTTGGCTTATGAAACATTCTGTCCTGAAGCCCTACCTTCAAGAGCGCATCTTCCGCAAGCTCGATTCTTTTACTTTTTGACATGCCTGAATAAATCAAAGGCAGTTCGACATTGTGAAGCGCATTTGAGCGGGGGAGAAGGTTAAAGGTTTGAAAGACAAAACCAATCTCCCTGTTTCTGATTTGTGCAAGCTCATTATCGTCCATTTCGCTGACGCTTTGCCCGTTTAGTTCATAATGTCCCGACGTTGGAGTATCAAGACACCCGATTATATTCATTAATGTTGATTTTCCCGAGCCCGAGGGGCCCATAATTGCAACGTATTCATTCCTATTTATCGTTACGGTTATTGCTTTAAGGGCATAAAGTTCCTCCACGCCCATTATATACAGCTTGACAATATCTTTAGTCTTAATTATCTCTTCCAAATTTTTAATTCCTTATTCTTCTTCTTTTTTCTTCTTAAGCTCGTTATCGACTTTAACTTTGGTTCCTTCGTCAAGCTCTTTGCTGATTGCCTTATAGGGACCCTTCACTACAACAACATCCGGCTGAAGCCCTTCGAGTATTTCTATATACCTGTCATCGCTGATTCCGGTCTTAACCTCAATTTTCTTCACCTTCTGAGTTTCGCCTTCCTCTAAAACAAAAACAATTTCTTTGGGTTTTTGTTTCTTCTTCACGCTTTCCTCTGAAACCCTTTTAACGCCGTCATCATTGGTTTCTTCATCCTGCGTTTCTTCCTCTCTTGCTGTAATGCATTGGATAGGAACTGCTATTACATCTGACTTGGAATCTACCTTGATATCTGCATTACAAGACATTCCCGGTTTTAATGAAACATCGCTGTCGATTATTCGTATCTTTACAATGAAGTTAATAACTTGTTCTTGTGTTCCAAGCCCTTTTGACTGGGCTGAATTGGAAATTTCGTAAACAACCCCTTTGATAACTCTTTCGGGAAAAGCGTCGACTTCAATATCGGCAGTATCCCCCAGTTTAACATTTGTAATATCGGTTTCGCTTATCTCAACTTCCGCATCCATAATGGAAAGGTCCGAAACCGTCATAATTACAGTACCTGCCATTTGCTGGGTGCCGACTACCTTTTCGCCAAGCTCGTTATTAAGCTTAGTTACAACTCCGTTCATCGGAGAGCGAATTGTTGCCTTAGATAAGTCCTGTGAGCTTTGTCTGAGCAATGCTACATTCTGTCTGACGTTTGCATTGGCACTTTTAACCTGAGTTAAAGCCACTTCATACGCAATTCTTGCATTATCGAGGTCTGATTGTGAAACCAAGCCCCTATTGAATAACTGCTGTGTACGCTGGTATTCAAGCTCGGCTTTTCTTAGATTATTTTCAGCAACTTCCACTTGTGTTCTTGAATAAGTAACACCTGCCTGCTGCTGGTTGATTCTTTCGCTGTAAATATCGGCTTTTATTTTAACCAGCAGGTCCCCTTTTTTAACCGTGTCACCCTCTTTATAGGGAAGCTGTACGATCTCCCCGCTGATTTCAGCGCTTATGTCGACCTTCGTTTCGGGATTAATTACGCCTGTTCCAGATACCACCTGTGTTATGCTGCGTTTTGAAACTTTCTCGGTTTGAACAATAACAAGCTTCTCTTTCTTTCCCGAAACTACAACAGCTATAATTATTAATAACAAAACACCGCCTATTATCGAAAAAAGGAGGAGCTTTTTTTTCTTTTTCTTTTTTATTGTGGGTTTAATATCTGCCATTTTTAAACTCTATTTCTTTAATAGTTTAATAATCCCTGATAATATTCAAACGTTTTTTGCGCAAGAATAAAATCATATATCAAGTTTGATTTATTAATTAAAATGTTATTTAAATTTACAGCAGCTGTATTTACATCAAGCAGGGTTCCAATACCCACTCTATATGATTCTTCAGCAAGAAGCTTGTTTTGCTCTGCATTTTTGAGACTCCTGTCGGTAATTTCTATTTGCTTTAATAGTGATTTTAAATCCAGCGTAGCTTTCTGTATGTCAAGGGTAATCTGGTTTTTAACCTGCTTAAGGTCTTCCTCAGCGGATTTGTAATTTATCAATGCCTGCTGTCTCTGATTATCAAGTGAAAAACCGAGAAAGATTGGATAGGTAAGCGTTAAGCCTACTGTAAAAACACGCTGGCTTTTGATATTATCAATTTTATCACCAGATAATGAATAAGAGCCAAACCCGTTTAAGGTAGGAAAAATTAATGAGCCCCTTGCAATATCAATGCTAGTTTCAAGTATATCAAGGTTCTGCTGTGATGATTTGTAATCATATCTGTTGGAAAGAGCTACATTAACAATTGCATCAGTATTTGAATTCTGGCTGACATATGCATCCAAAGTTTCATAAGGCACGTTTACATTGAACTCTTCTTTATTTACAGCGTAAGTTTTATCCATTGGAAGATTAGCGTCGAAAGCCAAATCTGAAATGGACTTATTTAAATTATTTTTTGCCTGTTCAACTGCAAGTTCATTTTGAGCCACAACAACATCCTGCTGGTAAATATCCGATACAGTTCTGCGCCCTACTTCGACGAAGACTTTTATTGCATCGAGCTGGACTCTTGAGTCAGCAAGTGTCGCTTCATTTATAGTAACAATCTGCTGATTCTTCAGAACCGTTAAATAATCAGCTAATATAGCTAGTGCGACATCCTGCCGGAGCTTTCTAAGCTGTATGGCGAGCTGGGTTTTATTTTTCTTTGCTAAATCAACTCTGTCATAGTTTACGAGTCCGTCAAAAAGAGTAACATTTGAACGAAGTGACAAATTAAAATTATTTGTCGTTTCATTTCTTGCTGAAACGGGGATATTTATTCCGTTTATTACAATGTTTCCGGCCTCTGTTATCTGGTTTGTCCGTGTCCACCCGGTTGTAAAATTCAGATCAGGGAATAAATTGCCATAGCTTTCTCTTATGTTGCTTTCCTGTGCCTCAATAGAATTTTCTATTTTAACTATGTTGGGGTTATTCCTATATGCATGTTGTATGGCGTCTTTTAATGTTATCTCAACAACCTGTGAGAAAACAGAGGAAACGGCGAATACCTGAATAAAAAGGAATTTTATTATTTTCATATAGATTTCAGGATATAAGGTTTACATTCCGCACCGGCGGGTAACCTTATTAATAATTAAGACGTTAAAACAAATGTTAAAGTTTCAAAATATAACTCATTTTCATTAAATTAAATGTAAAAATGTGTTACAAAAGACCAAATTGGGCTGACTGAACCTTTTAAATTATTACTATTTTTATTATTATATTAGTTGACTAACTTCCAATATTATTACAAGTTATGCTAATAAATTTAAACTTATTTATTCTTATTCTGTTTTTAAATTTTTTCGGATGCTCTAAAAAACAGTCTCCGCCCAAAGAACAGGAGGTTGAATCGAAAAGCTCCGGCTACAAAATTGAAGCTTTTGTACGCAATCTTGAAGTCCCCTGGAGTATCGTTTTTACATCGGCTGACAGAATTTTAATTAATGAAAGACCCGGAAGACTGCGTGTTGTTGAAAACGTAAATTTAAACGCAAAGCCGGTAAAGGAGTTTAGTGATGTTTCAAGCGGGTCTGAGGAAGGATTGATGGGCTTGGCCCCGGACCCGGATTATGAAAATAACAAGTTGATTTACTTAAGCTACGCATATGAAAAAGAAGGTGATTTAACTGTTAAAGTTGTTAGATTTAAGGATAATGGAACGAGTCTCACTGATGAAAAAGTGATTTTTGACAATATCCCGGCAGCAAGATTTCACGCGGGGTGCCGCTTGAGATTCGGACCCGACAAAAAGCTTTACATTACAACCGGTGATGCGGGTGAAAGAAAATTTGCTCAGGATTTAGGTAAACTTCACGGAAAGATTTTGAGAATTAACTCCGATGGTTCAGTGCCGGAAGATAATCCTTTTCCAAATTCGCCAGTGTGGACATACGGACACCGAAACCCGCAGGGGATTGACTGGTATCCGGGAACGGATATTTTATGGGAAACCGAACACGGACCGAGCGGATTTGACGGGCCCGGGGGAGGTGATGAGGTCAACTTAATTGTTAAAGGCAAAAACTACGGCTGGCCGATTGTTTCGCATAATGATAATAAGGAAGGGCTCGTTGCTCCCGTTTTTGTTTTCACTCCCGCCGAAGCACCCGCTTCGGGAATGTTTTATAAGTCAGGAAAAATTGCGGAATGGAAAAATAATTTCTTCTTCGGCTGCTTGAGGGGCAACGGCATAATCCGCATTGTTGTTGATGTAAAAGACCCGTCAAAAGGATTATCTTACGAAAAATTTGCTACTTCGTATGGTAGGATAAGGGATATTGCCGAAGGTCCCGATGGATATATTTATTTTTCGTCAAGCAATCTTGACGGCAGGGGAAATCCTAAAGACGGTGATGATAAGATATATCGAATAATACCTCTGTAATACTTACCTCATCCTTCAACCCCTCTCCGTATAGGAAGGGGAGTCCGCCAGCTGGCGGACAGGGTGAGGTTTTATAAAAATATGAAAAATAAATTTATAGGAACGTGGAAGCTTGAATCGGTTATAATCAGGCATGTTCATCACAAGATTTACCCTTTTGGCAAGGAAGTAAAAGGAATTTTGATTTACGGAAAGGAGTATATGTCAGTTCAGATAATGATGCCTGTTCACTTTCCCATTAGCGAGACGAGAAAGCATCAATTAAAGCTTGAAGACCTTGCTCAAACGCTCAATCGCTATATGGGTTATTTTGGGTCCTATGAGATTGATGAGGCGAATCATATCGTTATCCATCATGTTAAAGGGGCAATAGCGCAAAAACTCACAGCCGGCGAGGAAATACGCAATTTTAAGTTTAAAGATGAAAAACTTGTTCTTTCAAAAGGCCCGCTGGAATTAACTTGGTCGAGGGTATAGACTTTATATCATATTTTCACCCAAATTTATGTATTATATTAGTTTATTGAAAGACTTAATTATTTATATAAATTACTGTATATTCATTGGTTTTTTATTTTCTACCCATGAATTACAAACACAATGGACTCAGACAAATGGGCTTTACACCGAAAAGGTATCCAGTTTTGCATCCATAGACACTAATTTATTTGCAAGAACTTTCGATAATGGTGTTTTTCTAACAATAAATAATGGTGTTAATTGGACTGCTGTCAATTCAGGATTATCAAATAACGAAATCAGATCTCTGACTACATTAGGAATTTTACTTTTTGCAGGGACAAGTAATGGAGTATCACGTTCAACTAATAACGGTACAAATTGGATTGGAGCGGGTTTAACAAACGAAATTGTTTATTCTCTTAAATATAGTAATGGTTATCTTTTAGCTGGGATTTTTGGTGATATTTATCGTTCATCCAACTTTGGAACGAATTGGACGGTTACTGCTCCAACCGGTAACTTGACTTACGCATTTACTGACATAGGACCGTTTCTCTTTGCTGGTACTGAAGGTGACGGAGTTTTTCGTTCAACTAATAATGGAACAAATTGGCTTACCGTTAATTCTGGGCTTCCCTTCGCTGCTTTTGTATTATCTCTTGTTTTTAACGATTCAATTATTTTTGCCGGTACTTTTTATGACGGGGTATTTCGTTCTAATAATTTAGGTGCAAATTGGATTGAAGTTAATTCTGGTTTGACTCATCGCGATGTCTATGCATTTGCTGTTTATGAAAGCAATCTATTTGCCGCCACATATTTCGGGGGTGTATTTCTTTCTACAAATAACGGCACAAGTTGCGCACCTGTTAATACAGGTTTAACTGACCTAAATATAAGGGCACTTAAAGTCCATGGTGTTTACTTATATGCGGGAACGTGGGGAAGTGGTGTTTGGAGGAGACCGTTATCTGAAATAATAAATTCAGTAATTCAAATTTCGGGTAATATTCCATTTCAGTTTAACTTATATCAAAACTATCCAAACCCGTTTAATCCCGCAACACAAATAAAATTTGATATACCCAAGTTATCAAACGTAAAGCTGATAGTTTATGATGCTTTGGGAAGGGTGGTCGCGGAGCTTGTAAATGAGCAGTTAAACGCAGGCTCATATAGTTATGATTGGAACGCATCTGATTACCCGAGCGGAGTTTATTTTTATAAGCTTATAACAGATGATTATGCTCAGACAAGAATAATGGTGTTAATAAAATGAAAATTGTATTTTTTCAATCTAAATTATGTTTTATCTTTTATAAATAAGGATGTTGCCTTATGAAATACCTCGTAAGATTAATTTTTCTAATTATTCTTGTTACTTCCCTTAAGCTAAATTTAATTTACGCGCAGGATACAAATATTGTTAAGTTTATACCTTTAAAAGTCGGCAATGTATGGGTTTACTCAGGTTATTATAATAATCTTTGGTTTTGCTCCAGTAATTTTTATTTAAGGGTTAGAATAGACAGCTCATTTTTATCTAACAGCAAAACTTATTTTAAATTCAGCACGCTTACAAAAATTTTAAGCGGAGGTAATTGCACATATCAATTTTTTGGAAATTCATCATACAGGATTGATTCATTGAATGGAAATTTCTATAGATTGGAATCAAATCCTAATTGCAGTTATTCACCCAACGAGGTGATTATTGACAGTTTAAAGTCAAGCCTAAGAGATACATTATGGACGTGCCAGTATCATTTACCTCAGAAAATTTTATATGATACGAATATAATCCAGATATTTGGTATTCAAAAGCAATCAAAGAGATTTGGAATCAGTGGACTTGAACAGGGCTTCAACAATACATACACAAAGGATATAGGAGTAGTATATTACGCCGAATTCGGTATGTCATTAAGTTCAGAAGTAAATTTAAAGGGCTGCGTTTTGAACGGCGTTGTTTACGGTGATACCAATTTTTATTTGGTTCCTGTTAACAAAATTTCAACGGAAGTCACAAAGTCGTATAACTTACATCAAAACTATCCCAACCCTTTCAACCCTTCGACGCAAATTAGATTCGATGTTCCCAAGCACTCATTTGTAAAGCTGATAGTTTACGATGCTTTGGGAAGGGAGATTAGTGTGCTTGTTAATGAGCAGTTAAGACAGGGTGCTTATGTTTATGAATGGAATGCTGAGAACCTTCCTAGCGGAGTTTATTTTTATAAATTAGTCATTGCTGACAACACCAACAACGGGGTAAGTGGTGATTATATTAATTCAAAAAAGATGGTATTAATTAAGTAAAATCCTTTATGTTTCACAAATTGAAATAAATCCTTATATTTTGGAAAGAGGCATTTCCAAAATAACCATTGTTTTCTATGAGAAAAATTATTGCGATATTATTTTTAGTTTTTCTCTGTTCACATAATGTAAACACTAAGGTTTCTCAGGAGTGGGTAAGCGGGTACAGCGGACCTGTTAATAACTACAACTCTTCCAATTCCATAGCAATAGATGTTCAGGGAAATATTTATGTAGCAGCAACCAGTGCGGGATTCGGTACGGGATTAGATATCATCCTTATAAAATATAATGCGGCAGGAAGCATTTTGTGGATAGAGCGCTTCAACGGAACAGCAAATTCAGATGATGAAGCATGCTCAGTCGGAATTGACGCTGCCGGCAATGTTTATGTTTCCGGCTCGGTTTTAAACACCGGCACAGCAAAAGATGTTGTAACGATTAAGTATAATTCAAACGGTGAACAATTATGGGCTGTAATTTATAATGGTGTTTCAAACCAGGATGATGCGGCAAAATCAATGGTTGTTGATAATGCCGGTAATACTTATATAACTGCTTACACGACAAGTCCTGCGTACAGCCAGGATTTTGCAACGATGAAATATAATACAGCCGGCGAGTTGCTGTGGATGGAACTTTATAATGGACCGGAAGGAACTTATGATGAGCCGTTTGCAATTACTCTTGACGATTTAGGGAACGTGTATGTTTGCGGACTCAGCAGGGGAGTGGGCACAAAAAGAGATTATGCAACCCTAAAGTACAGCCCGGAGGGCAAACAGGAATGGGTTTCAAGATATAACGGCCCTTCAAACGGATTTGATATGGCTTATGCAATTGCTGCGGACGAGAATGAAAATGTATACGTAACAGGAACCAGTTGGGACTGGTTCAACGTATATGATTATCTGACTTTAAAATATAATTCGCAAGGTGAGGAACTCTGGAATGTACGCTATGACGGCGGCGGAGCCGGAAGTGATATTGCCAGGTCAATTGCCGTCGATAGTGAAGGTAACGTTTTCATAACTGGAGAGGTTTGGACTGGTAATTTTGATAAAGATTACGGAACAATAAAATACAATTCAACAGGTGAGATTGTATGGGTTAGAACATATAACGGTCCTGGAAACAACAACGACATTGCAAACTCAATGACAACCGATTATGAAGGAAACATATATGTTACGGGTTGGAGCAGAAGCGGCTCAAATTTTGGAACAGAGGATTTTGCTACGATAAAATACAATACAATCGGCGCACAAAAATGGATTGCAAGATTTAACAGTTCCGGGAATAATGAAGATATTGCCAATTCCATTGCGGTAAATGCGGCCGGAGATGTTTATATAGCAGGCAGAAGCAAACTAAGCAGCTATGACTTTGAGGTAACAACCATAAAATACAGCCAGGTAATAGGTATCGAGCCGGTTTCAGGAAGTATTCCCAAAAGTTTTTTGTTGCATCAAAACTTTCCCAATCCGTTTAACCCGACGACACAAATTAAATTCGATTTACCTAAGCAGTCATTTGTAAGGCTGATTGTTTACGATGCCTCGGGCAGGAAAGTTTCCACTCTGGTCAATAGTAGGTTTAACCCAGGTTCATATTTATACGAGTGGATTGCTGATTCATATCCCAGCGGGATTTATTTTTATAAACTTACAGCGGAAGGCTATGTTCAAACAAAAAAGATGGTTTTGGTTAAATAATCATAGTTTGTTTGGCTCAAACTTGCTTTTTCAAAAGAGTTGTATTATATTTGGTTTAATATAATTCATCATATAGCAATACATATACCTTTTTAAATAGTTTTTCACAAAAAAATTACTTCTTTAAAATTACTGAAATTTACCATTTTTAATTTATTTGTAAATTAAAAAAGGAGATAAACGTACAATTGTACCGACTTAGCTGTTCTAAGTCAAAATTTTAGTTATTCCGCCTAAGTGCGGAAAGGAGGTAATTTTATGAGTCACCAATCCTCAAGCTCATCCAAAAGAGCTTTTATATTTTTTCTCTTCATTTTTTTAGTTCCTTCAGTTTTAAAGTCGCAATGGGTTCAGCAGGTTTCGGGAACAGATGAGAATCTTTTTGCCGTTTATTTTTTTAATAATTCAACAGGATTTCTTGGTTCAAACATATATCCAAACCCGCCATTGATAGGAGGTGAAATTATCAGAACATCAAATGGCGGAGATAACTGGCAAAGAGTATTATTGGACACGAATTTTAGAGTTAAAGGCTTTTATTTCTTTGACCAGAATACTGGATTTGCAGTTGGTGGAAGTTACACATCGACTGGCTACATTTACAAAACAACAAATGGCGGGTTTAACTGGATCAATGTAACACCCCCGAATCTCACAACTCATTTATTTAATATAAATTTTCTTAATAACAGCACCGGTTATGCTGGAGGAATATATGGAGTAGTTAAAACAATGGATGGCGGGGTTAGCTGGAGCAGGGTGCTCACAGTAACCATCAACTGGTTAAGCTGGGGTAAGATTTTCTTTAATAATGTTAACACCGGCTTTTTTACAAGTGACAGCGGAAGGGTTTTTAAAACAACAAACGGCGGGGCTGTTTGGACTGTTTCAAGCTTAACACCAAGCGCTTTCAGGGATATTAAATTCACTGATAGCAATACCGGTTATATAGTCGGTGATAACGGAGTAATTTTTAAAACAACGAACCAAGGAGCAAGCTGGAATTTATTAAACTCAGGTGTTTCTCAGAATCTCTTTTCGGTATTTTTTAGTAATCTCAATACGGGCTATGTAACTGCAGAACAAACGGTTTTAAAAACCACAAATGCCGGAAACAGCTGGTTCACTGTATTTAATCTTGGGGCAGATTCGCTTCTTTCAACTTTTTTTATAGATGCGAGCACCGGCTACATTTGCGGCGACCAAGGAAGGGTTTATAAAACTACAACAGGGGGAGTAATCGGCATCCCTCCCATTTCAACTGAAGTGCCGAAGAACTTTTTGCTTTACCAAAACTTTCCAAATCCGTTTAATCCGACCACCAGCATTAGGTTTGCAATTCCAAAAGAGTCATTCGTAAAGTTAGCTGTTTATGATATGCTTGGAAAGAAAATCCAAACACTTGTAAGTGAAAGTTTGATACCTGCAACTTATGAAGTAAAATGGAATGCTGAGGGATTTTCCAGTGGTATTTATTTTTACAAGATACAGGCAGGTGATTATACCGATGTGAAAAAAATGTCGGTTATAAAATAAAAGCCCTTAAATTATCTTAGGGGCAGAGTAAAATCTGCCCTTTTTTTTAAAAATAAGCAGCTTTTAGATGTATAAAAAGGTTTTCATTGTTAAAACAGACCTTTAATATTATATTTGTTCAAATAAAAATGCCCTTAATAATTAAAATGTGGGGGACTCATGAAACACCTTGCAAATGGCTCAATAAAAACCACCATTGTAGTAATGATATTTTGTTTTTCATCATGTGATACGGTTGAAAATGATGAGGCTTCGGTAAGGTATTTTCACGCTAAAACGGATACTTTAATCCTGCCGGATTCGGTTTCTGCTCTGGATACTTTAATTGCAAAATTAAAAGGTCCTCTAGGAGGAAGCTCGTGTTTCCACTTTTCTTATTTTGAAGTTTCGTCTATCGAAAAGGGAATAAAAGTTAAAGTATGGGGTAAAGAAATTTTGAATACACTTTGCCTTGCAATTTTAGTAGGATTTGACAAAGACTATAAGATTTATAATTTGAGAGCAGGTTTTTTATAATTAAAGTATTAAACCCTAATAATCAAAATATAATCGATTCAGTTTGGGTTTATTAATTTTTATGCATTTGATTTTACAATAACTTTTATAACTTTGTATAAAATTAATTGAACTCCGTATAGCATACTTCTACCCGATTTATTAAATTCTTTTAAATTTCGAAGTATTTTTATCATTGATATAACTGTAATTAACAGTTAATCTTGCATTCTTAAAAATGTCAAAAATCCTGATAATATTTTTTGCATTAACGACTTACGTTTTTGCCCAGTTTGAGCCAAATCCTGAGCTGGACTGGTTTACAATAGAAACACAGCATTTTTATATCCACTACCATAAAGGCACTGAAAGAACCGCTAATCTAGTTGCAAAAATCGCCGAGGAAATTTACGGACCGATTACATCGCTTTATAATTATAGACCGGATGATAAAACATCATGGATTATAAATGACGAGTCAGACATTTCAAACGGAGCAACGGATTATTACGGCAACAGAATCGAAATTGCCGCCGTAGCACTTGATTTTGATTTGCGCGGCACGCACAACTGGCTTAGAAACGTAATCACGCATGAATACACACACGTTATTCAGGTTCAGGCATCGATGAAATTCGGCACAAAATTTCCTTCGCTCTATCTTCAATATTTGAATTATGAAAAAGAAAGAAGGCCTGACGTTTTATACGGCTATCCGAACGTAATTGTTTCTTACCCTTTATCCGGTGTTGGTGTGCCAGCCTGGTATGCGGAAGGAACCGCTCAATATCAGCGCCAGCAGCTTGGTTATGATTACTGGGACGCACACAGGGACATGATTTTGAGAATGAGAACTCTCGGCGATGAGCTTTTATCCTGGGAAGATATGGGACAGTTTGCTTCAGTTACAACATATAAGGCTGAATCTATTTACAACTCAGGCTTTGCACTAGTGAGATACATTGCTGACAAATACGGAGAAGACAAACATAGAGAAATTTCTGAAAATCTGGGTGATGTACTTAGGTTTAACTCAGAGGGTGCTTTTACCAAGGCAATCGGTAAATCAGGAAGCGATTTATATAACGAATGGAAGGCATATCTAAAGCAGGATTACAATGAGCGAGTAAGTCCTATAAAGGAAGTCTGGATTGAGGGTGAACAAATTGCCAAGGTTGGTTTTGCTAATTATTACCCGCAGTTTTCGCCTGACGGGAAGAAGATTAGCTATCTTTCCAACAAAGAATATGATTACGGCGCAACATCGCTATACATCAACTATATTGATGGTAAAAAAGAAGATGAGGCATTAATTTCGGGTGTAAGCGGTAGTTACTCGTGGTCGCTTGACGGGAAAAAGATAATTTTCTCAAGGAGAAACAAGCCGACAATCCATCATGCTGTAATTTTTGACTTATTTGAATACGATATTGATAAAGAAAAAGAAACGCAGCTTACAAACAAAATGCGTGCGCACGCACCGGCTCTCTCATATGACGGCAAAACTCTTGCTTTGGTTAAAAATCATGACGGCACACAGAATTTGTTTATAGCTTCGTATACAAGCGGAAAGAAAATCAGCTTTAAAGATATTAAACAGCTCACAAATTTCACTAATGGCGAGCAGATTTATGCTCCGAAATGGTCACCTGACGGAAAGCATATAATTTTTGATTATTCCAAACAGGATTTAAGAAGCATACATATGATTAACACTGAAACCGGCGAGATTGATTTTAGTCTCGAAAACACCGAAATCGATTTCAGAAGTCCGGTATACTCACCCGACGGTCAAGTAATTTTTTTTGCTTCCGATAAGACAGGAATATTTAATATTTACAAATATGATTTACTCAATGATGGAAGAATGTCCTCAAAGCTGGACCGGGTAAATTTTATGAACCAGCTTACAAATGTTTTGGGCGGAGCTTTTATGCCCTCGGTTGATTCTAGCGGAAACCTTGTCTTTTCAAGCTGGCAGACGACCGGTTATAAAATTAACAAAATAATTAATTACACTGTACTTGATTCGTTAATTACAGAAAAAGTTGCAAGGTATAAAAGGCCTGAAAAACTTATTACTAGATACAAAAATGAAACTGATTCAAGTTCTTCTGCTTCGAAAAACCAGTATAACTGGCCAAGCTTAAAGAATTTTAACGATGATAGCCTAACTCTGAAATCATATACAAAATACAATAATGTTGCTACACCCTTGGTTATAATTCCTGTTTTAAGATTCGATGCTTACACAAAAGATAATAAATTTGCCGATTATATCAAGCCGGGACTGTATTTTTATTCACAGGATGTGTTAGGAAAAATGGGAATATTCGGCGGAGCATCCTTGAACAGAAAGTTTGAACGTGATTTATTCCTCCAGTTCGATTATAATAACGGTGTTCCTTTTTTCAAGGATTTCTTTTTAAAATCGCTGAGCTTTGTTCCGCGTTTTCAGCTCGCCGGCTACAATGTTACTAGAAAAACCGACGCTGATTTGGTTGCGGGTCTTGATACAATCAATGTTGACGTTACTTACGACCTTCTTCAATTCGATTTTAACATGGCGTTTAAGGTTATCAATGCAAGCCACAATATGAGAGCAGGATTTACATTTTCCTCATATTCCTCAAAGCTCAGCACTTTTGTTATACCTTCGATTAACGCACAGGTGCCGGCGACTTCAACAAATTATTTTACAGGGAGGGACTTATCACTAAGTTATTCATACTCGAGCTTTACACCAAATAAAAATGACGATATAAACCCGATTGGCAGATATTTCCGGCTGCGTTATGATTACGAAATTAATGATTTGAATCCAACTCTGGTTGTAGATGAGGAAGGGAACATTACGGAAGAGTTTGAGAAGGTTAAATTCCACCGTCTTGAAGGCGATTTACTTCAGGGCTGGGGATTGTTTAATAATTCTCATTCGCTTAGTCTTAGGTTAAGGGGTGGTGCAATTTTAGGTCCTCAAAGGGATAATTTCTTTGATTTCTATGCGAGCGGTTTCCCCAATATGAAGGGTTATCCGTTCTATGCAATCGGAGGCAATAGGTATGCAACAGCTAATTTGACTTACAGATTCCCGCTTATAACGCATATGGATTTTAACTTCCTGCAGTTTTACTTCGATAAGCTTTATTTTTCGGTTTACGGCGATATTGGGAATGCGTGGTACGGCAAATCAACCAGACTGAAGGAATTCAAAAAAGATGTAGGGTTTGAGCTGAGGCTTTTAAGCTATTCATACTACGTTTATCCTACTGCTTTTGCGTTCAATGCAGCATATGGAATCGATGAATTCAGCAGGATTTTCCCAACCACTACTAACGAACAGAAACTTGTAACTTACGGAAAGGAATGGCGGTTTTACTTTACAATGCTGTTTGGATTCGATTTTCTTGTTGAAAATATAAATAAAATAAGATTTTAGCTTTTTTTATAACTCCCCAAAATCCCTTAATGAATTATTAACGAAATGTTGAAAGATAAAAATAAGTCCAGTATTTGATTATTCTCTAATGTTTGGATTTAGGGGAATATTCAACCCCCTTGTTTTCCCAAAATTGTCGGTACCTCAGGAAAAGAGCAGGTAGCCCATTTAATAATCCCTAATCAGATAGAGGCCGTTTTGCAAGTGGCAGCGGATAAACTACAATGAACTTAATCTGCGTTA
>JAKEEM010000056.1 GCA_022616535.1 Chlorobiota bacterium
ACCATATGTTTAAAGTAAAAAGGGCTGACGGAAAATCCTACGTGCTGGGTGTTATGATTGATATTACAGAGCAAAAAAATAATGAGGAAAAAATGGCGTCTTCCTTAATGGAGAAAGAACTTCTTCTGAAGGAAATTCATCACAGGGTTAAAAACAATCTTCAGGTTGTCTCAAGTCTTTTAAAGCTTCAGGCGGGAAATATCAAGGATGATAAATCCTACGATATTTTACTTGACAGCCAAAACAGGGTGCGCTCAATGGCGCTCGTTCACCAGAAGCTTTACCAGTCGAAGGATTTTTCTCAAATCGATTTCACTGAATATATTTCCCAACTCACGGAGAATTTATTTGAAGCTTACCAGCATAAAAATAAAAATATCGACCTTTTTATAAAAACCGATGAAGTTAAACTGAGCATTGATATTGCCATACCATGCGGACTAATTATTAATGAGCTTGTTACCAACGCGTTAAAATACGCATTCCCGAACGGCAAATCAGGTAAAGTGGAAATCGAGCTTTCAAATATCCACAACAACCATTATGAGCTTGTGGTTAAAGATAACGGCGTCGGATTTCCACACAATATTGATTTTAAAAACACAAGCTCACTCGGATTACAGCTGGTTAATACTCTTGTTGGGCAAATTGACGGTGAGATTGAAATGGAAAACCACGCGGGTACGGCCTACAGAATCAGATTCACAAATAATCCTAACAGCTTTACTGCTTCATAGATACCAGCTCATTATAAAAATCCGTAAAGCTCTTCTTAATTTCATCTCTAACTTTCCTGTAGACTATAATAACCTCATCTTTTGAACCCTTTGCTTCAGCGGGGTCCTCAAATCCAATATGAAGGCGGTGTTTTACATTACCGGCAAAAACGGGGCAGGACTCCTTAGCGTTATCGCAGACTGTTATTACATAGTCAAATGATTTATTTGTAAACTCATTCACGCTTTTGGGAAACTGATTAGATATATCTATCCCTATTTCCTGCATTACTTCAACAGCATTGGGATTAATTTTTTTCTCCGGTTTCGTTCCTGCAGAAAATACCTCAAGCTTGCTATCAAATGACTTTAAGAAACCTTCCGCCATCTGGCTGCGGCAGGAGTTGCCTGTGCATAAAACAAGTATTTTGGCTTTCATAAAATTCTAAAAAACGGGAATTCAAATATTGGCTTTTATTGTTATTATTGCAAACCACGTTTTTATGGCAAAAAAAATACTAATTTTCCTATATATCGCTCTGGCAATTCTGCTCGGGTACAGTCTGAATGACAAAGCTGATATAAAACCCGACGAACAGAAACCCACACTTCAAGACAGTTTACTTACCAAAACCGATGTAAAGAACAACCTTTCCGAGCTTGAGGAAACATTTGAAAATTATGATTACCAGTCCGTAATAAAAAAATACTCTGGCAAAGTTCCAGAGAACTTTTCAATCACACGCTTTAAATATTTTGTTGTATTTTCGGATTTAGATGAAGACCTTACATACAGGTTAATCGATTCAGACGTAAGAAATACAATCGACGCAATGCAAAACAGCTTTGTAAATGTAAACCCCGATAACGTGACGCCCATTTTTTTGTTTAATGATTTAAAGCAATACAAGGAATTCGTGATTAAAAATTTCGAAATTTCCAAAGACAACATATCACAGTACGGGTTTTACAAAATTTCAAAAAACGTGATTGTAATTAGGTATGTAAGCTGGAAGGGAAGCATCTCTCACGAAATAACTCACCGCTTTACCAACAGCGATTTCCCCGATATGCCCTCATGGTTCGATGAAGGACTTGCGTCACTCCACGAGAAATCAACCTACAATGACGGCAGGCTTATAGGTGATTTCAGCTGGAGAATCCTTGCTATCCGCAGGGCAATTAAGGAAAACAGATACACCAAACTTGAAAAGATGATGAAGACCGGTGATGATGAGCTTTACGGCAAATACAGCTCATTTTATTATGCGCAGGCGAGATACCTTTTGATGTACCTGCAGGACAAAGGGCTGCTTGAAAATTACTACAAATTATTTAAAGAAACATACAAAACGGATGAAACCGGCATAAACCAGCTTGAAAAAATTCTTGGGAAGCCGATGGATAAAATCAACGAAGACCATTACAGCTACTTAATGAGCTTTAAACATTGATCAACCTGCAATTTCATCAGCTGCTTCCTCGCCTGTAACGATTGCGCCCTCCATAAATCCCTGCCAGTCCGCAAGATGCTCGCCCGCAAAATAAGTGCTCATAAATTTTTCCTTTAATATCGGCATAATAGTGTACCACTGTCCTATGCCATATAAGGCATAAGCGCCCTTTGAATATTCATCCGTTCCCCAGTAGTAGGTGAAATGCTTTTCTATCTTATCCTTAACATCTCCAAATGCAGGCTTAAGTGATTGGGTAATTACCTCAGTTTTAAATTTCTCATTTTGCCTGCTGATAACGTCCGCTTTATCACCGATTGTATAAGAAATAAGCACGCCTTTTCTACCTGTCTGGTTCTTTGTAGCATGGTAAAAGTAGTGACCGTAAACATCCGTCACCATATCAAAGGATTCATCGTTCCAGAATCTTTCGTTAAACAGCACCGCGTTTTTGCATATTCTGGCATACTGCAATTGGTTTATTGCATCTATTTTTTCCTCCGGAAGTGCAGGTTTCCACTCAATTCTGCTGAGTGCATACGTCGGAACAGTGCAGATTAAGTTATCACCTGCAAATGCCGTTCCGTTGGCACAATTAACCGTTACCGTGCCGTCGGTTTGGCTGACTTCGGTAACCTTGTGCTTCAGCTTTATGCTTTCGGAACCAATCCAGTCAGCCATTTTCTCAGCAAGGCGGCTGTTGCCGCCCTTGATTTTATAATCCATTTCATTTCTTTCGCTTGACTCGGCATACTCTGCAAGCGCTGCATAAGCCGATACGTGGCGTATGCTTTCGCCAAAATCGGTGCTGTCAAGCAATTCGCGTATCTGCAAATCACGTTCTGAAATCCTGTTGTTAACCAAAAAGCGCCACCAGTCGATTTTATCAAGCTTCTTTTTATCTTCAACTGTAAACTTTTTATAATCTTCAAGTATAGTATCAAATTTCAGTTTCCATGCGCTGGAATAATCCCATCTCCCTCTTGGGGAATATTCACCTGCATAAGTTAAGTGTGTATTAAACTGGTTATTGATAAGCTCTAGTCCGAATTCGCTGCAAAGCGAAATCATTCTTTCATGAGATGCGCCCACCCACTCGGCACCCAGCTCAACAACCAGCTTTTCGTTTTTATCGATTACATGCGAAAACACCCTGCCTCCGATTCTGTTTCTCGCCTCAAGTATTGTTACCTGGCATCCTTTTTTCATAAGCCGATAAGCGGCAGCAAGCCCGGCAAAGCCGGCACCAATAATAATAACTCTCGGTTTAGCGTTAAGATTAATGTTGAATGAATTGGGCAAGACCATTGTTCCTGCAGCAATCACCGCCGATTGCTTTAAAAAATCTCTGCGAGTTGTCATATTATTTTTTTTTAGATTTATTCTTTTAGTTTAATGACTTTGTTACAAAAAAGATTGCTAAAATCACATATAAGAAAGAAAGTATAAAAAAACCGTATCTGTCAATTTTCTGTGAGAGCGATTTCTTTCCATTTTTCATATAGTGAAGCGAAATTGTCGAAGCAAGTATGCACATAAAAATAAAAATAAACGAAACGTCATGCAGTATATCGACAAGCGTAAGGCTTTCATTCTGCGGCAGGGTTGAGCTGATTACATACTGGCTTGCAATAGCGGCAAAAATGGCACCTACGGAAAGCCCGAACCTCGGGTCTAAATCCATCGGATTTACAAAAAATGTTAAAAGCGATATTAGCACGGATATAAACAAACCCAAAAAGAGCTTAAAGAAGAGTCCCTTGCCTTCACGTTCAATTGTGAAATAAACAATGACACGTGAGTATGCTGAATATTCATCAATTGGAATTGCCGGGTCGCCGTAGCTCGTTTCGTACGTATGGTCAACTACCTTGATGCCGAAGTCATATACTTTCCATCCTTCGATGTGAACCTCCTTATCTATCTTGCTCCCTGTTGTGTCCGCAACAAAAACAAGTTTTGTGTTATCTTTATCGAAATCCTCAATAACAAGTTCAACTGTTTGTTTGTCGAACGGGAAATTTGAAACGTCCCATGATTTTTTAATCCTGCTGTTAATCCTGACTGTCTGATAAACTATATCACCTCTTTTTTCGTCAGTCTCGCCTGACTTTGTAAACTCAACCGAGTTAACAAGCTCAAAATACTGCAATAATTCAAGGCTGTCATTTTTTGCATTATACCAAACATAGAAATCGGCATTAACTTTATTGCCGGGGAAATCCAAATCATAAACAGAAAAAACATAAACGCCAATCATTACCGTATCAGGCGGTCCATATTCTTCTTCCTCCCCGGTTTCTTCTGTCATCAGTTTCACAACCTCTTTATCTTCATCCGCATCACCATCATGAAAAACGTTTCCTAAAAATAAAGATAACAAAATTATAAGTGAAAAAAGGATAATTGCTGTCTTTCTGAAACCGTAATTTTTTTCCATAAGAAGTTATAAATTTATTTTAATTTCAAAGCTAAATTATAAACCTCTTCAGCCAGTCGCTTCAGCTTTCTTTTGACATGTTCATTTTTTAATTCACCTTTTCTGCCAATCATAGTGCTTGCTGAACCTATTGCAAAGCTGTTTGAAGCTGAAATACCCCTGAGGTTATGAACTATGTTAAACATCGTCTGAAGCGTGGTAGCGCCTGCATTTTCCGCTCCGGCTGCAGCTATGCAGCCGACAGGTTTGCCTGTTATATAAGGGGGCGTGTAGCCAGCGAGAAATTCAAAATAATCTATAATATTTTTAAACGAAGCACTTACTGTTCCGTGATATTCAGGCGAGGCAAATATATACCCCTCAGCAGTGTGAATTTCATTAAGCATATCTTTTATCTTGCCTTTTAAAACAGATGAATTGTTATATAGCGGAAGTTTGATATTTCTTAAATTGATAATTTTAATCTGGGCGCCGAGTGATTTAATAAGCATCATTTCGTATTTCAGGATTGCAAGGGTTGAGGAATGTGCCTCAAGACTGCCTCCAATGCCCATAATCCTGATTTTCCTCTGCATGTTTTAACAATAATAATAAACTAAATTCAAATAATTTAGTCATAGACTAAAATAATACCGAGAAAAATTTGTTCACTTTAAAATGAAATTTATATTGGCTATTTTTGAAAATATGACAAAAGAACAGCTTACAAAAACAATAAATGCATTAAGAAATATCTCGGTCGAATTTAAAATTGATTATGTTTTTTTTGAAGGAAAGTGCCTAATTAGGGGCTTTGTCATTCATAACAGCAATTACATCGAAAAAGTAAAAAATATACTTGATAACAATATTTTAAAGAAATTTAAATTTAAAAAAAGCAAAGAGTGGTATTTAGGGGATGAAAAAGAAGCTGTTTATATGCAGCTAAAATGTGAAATTGAAATGACAATAACCGAACTTGAGCAGTACCAGATTAACAATTACGCATAATGTAATTTGCCAGCTTTAACACGCCAATCTCATCGAAATCCCTGCCGATAATCTGTAATCCTATTGGCAGGCCGCTATTATCCATACCAACGGGAATACTTATCGACGGATTTCCCGATAAATTTGATGATGTCGTAAATATATCGTTAAGATACATCGAAAGCGGGTCGTCAATTTTCTCCCCGATTTTAAATGCTGTTGTTGGAGTCGTTGGCATTATGATTAAGTCTACTTCTTTGAAGGCGTTTTCAAAATCCTGCTTAATGAGTCGGCGAACCCGCTGTGCTTTTTTGTAATATGCATCATAATACCCTGCAGATAAAACATAAGTGCCAAGCATTATTCTGCGTTTTACTTCAGGTCCGAATCCCTCAGTGCGAGAGTTGACATTCATATCTTCGGTGGTTTTGGAATCCTTTGAGCGGTGCCCGTATCTTGCCCCGTCATACCTTGCAAGATTGCTCGAAGCTTCGGCTGTTGTTAAAATATAATATGTTTGTATTGAATATTTTGCATGCGGAAGTTCTACCGGCTTAATTTGATATCCATTAGATTTAAGAAATCCAATTACTTTATCCGTTGTATCTTTAATTTCTTTCTGTAATCCTTCCGACGGCAAATCACTGACTATTCCTATTGTCATTTCATTTTCATTAATACTGCCGATTGCTGAGGAGTAATTTTCAACTTCTTTTTTTACGCAGGTCGAATCTTTCTCATCCCACCCCGCCATTACCTCAAGAACAAGGGCAATGTCTTGGACATTCTTAGCAAAGGGTCCGATTGTATCAAAAGACGATGCAAAAGCGGTTAAGCCGAATCGTGATACCCTTCCGTATGTAGGTTTAAAACCGACTACTCCGCACAGCGCCGCGGGCTGCCGAACTGAGCCGCCAGTATCGGTTCCGAGCGAAACCATGCACATATCAGCCGCCACAGCAACTGCACTCCCCCCGGACGAGCCGCCGGGGACTCTTGTATGGTCATAGGGATTCTTTACAGCACCGTATGCGGAGTTTTCATTCGACGAACCCATTGCAAACTCATCGCAGTTTGTTTTTCCGATTATAATAGCATCTTCATCAATTAATCTCTGAACAGCCGTTGCAGTGTAAAGTGCCTCGAAGTTTTCAAGAATTTTTGATCCGCAGGTTAAGGTTTTATTTTTAAGTGAAAGAACGTCTTTAACCGCAACAACCATTCCCGCAAGTCTGCCAGCGGTGCAGTTTTTTATCTTTTTATCAACTTCAGAAGCTGTTTCCTTAGCCTCCTCTTTAAAAACAGAAAGGAAAGCATTGAGGTGCTTTCCTTTTTCAATATTTGCAAGATAATATTTTACAACATCAACAGCAGTGAGCTTTCCGGAGTTTAAATCGGAGCGTAAGACGGCGTAGTCATTATACATAAATCAGCTTTGCTTCTTTTCCTCGGTAGTTGCGCTTGTTATTTCGCCTTCGATATCCTTAGATGCTTTTTTAAATTCCTTTATACCTCTGCCGAGTCCCGACATTAGTTCCGGAATCTTTTTAGCACCGAAAAGCACAAGTATCACAATACAAATTAAGATTATTTCCTGTGTCCCTAAACCAAACATTTTATTTACTCCTCCCCTTCAATCTGAAGAGAATTTTATTTCCTGATTTCTTTTGCAAATATTTTTGCAATAACTTTTATAATAGCATAAAAAATAACAGCCCCCACCGCAATCCGCCCGCCATTTCAAGCGATGAAATAGAGTTCATCTCAATTCATAGAATTAATAACGCTTTCAAAAATATGTCTTCCGTCGTGTCCTCCGACTAAATCCTCACTTGCTCTTTCGGGGTGAGGCATCATTCCCATAACGTTTCCTTTTTTATTTATAATGCCCGCAATACTTTCGAATGAGCCGTTGGGATTATCCTCGTAGCGGAACAAAATCTGATTATTTTCAAAAAGGTTCTTATAAATTTCAATACTGCAAATATAATTACCGTCCGCATGTGCAATCGGAATGGTGATTTTATCCTTGTTTACACCGCCATTAAAAGAACTTGTAAAGATGGTCTTTTTGTTTTCAATATTCAATGTAACATTTCTGCATACAAACTTCAGATTTGCATTCCTAATCAATGCGCCGGGAAGCAAACCCGCTTCACACACAATCTGAAATCCGTTGCAAATGCCTATAACAATTCCCCCGTCTGAAGCAAAGCGAACAACATCCTTCATTATATTGGAAAACCTTGCAATTGCCCCGCAGCGCAGGTAATCACCGTATGAAAAACCGCCGGGCACAATGATAACATCCCTGTCTCCTATCGTTGAATCCTTATGCCAGAGAAACTTCGTGTCCTGTTTCAGGACATTTTTCAAAACATTGTATGCGTCATGGTCGCAATTGGAACCGGGGAAAACAATTATACCGAATTTAACTTTGCTCATTTGCCGGTTCCGGTTAAGCTCGTTATTTCGAACTCGTAATCTTCCATTATTGGGTTAGCAAGAAGCTTGTTGCATACCTCATCGATAATTTTTTTTGCTTCAACTTCTGAATTTGAGTCGATTTCAAGCTCGATAAACTTCCCTATTCGTGTATCTTTAACATTTTTATAACCCAGACTTTGTATTGAGTGTTCAACTGCTTTGCCCTGCGGATCTAAAATTGATTTACGAAGTGTTACTTTAATTTTTGCTTTATACAAATTGCTTTACTGTGAATTTATTATATAGTTTCTTTGCCAGTATTCCGAACATAAAACCCAAAAGCAAAACCGAAATAATCGGCTTAACGTTTATGTTCGCCTCAACAAGCATATCCCTGTTAACGTAGCCGGAATTAAGCTTAGATTTAACTTTTGCAAAAACAATTCTCCCGTTGTAGGCGGAAAGCCATTCTTCAACATACACAAAATCTCCGCTTTTAAGATTCACCAAAGAGCTTCCGTAATCCTTAGGGTTTTCCAATAGAGGCGAATAGCCGTAGGGCGACTCCCTTAATATTGCCTTATCGAATGCAAAATTGTTATAAATATCCAGAGAGCTGTTAACCAATACATAAACAGCGAAAAAAATAAATAACAAGCTGAGGGCTTTAAAAGATATTTTTGTCAGCTTTCTCAATTCTATTTCGAGCTTAACTGTTTCTCAATTTTTTCCTTATGGTCTCTATATAACTTACGGTTGAAAATTTTCAACGATTTATCAATCGATTCCAGTGCCTTGCTATACTCTTTTAAATTATAATAAAGCTTTGACTGTATGTAATAAGCACTTGCTTCATTAACAGACCCGGAAACAAAAGGCAAAGCGGCATCAATAAAACTAAGCCCTTTCTTATAATCATCCTCGGTTGTTCCCTTATCCATAAGTGCGTATGCACGCTGGTTTAAATATTGTCCGTAGCTTGAGTTGACTATATCATCGTTGGGATATTTGCTCAGGGTTTCTTTAAACCATTTTTCGGAATTCCCCTCATCATTTTTAACGTAGAAATATGATTCTGAAAGATTTATATAGGCTTCTTTTAAAACATCGCTTTCGGGATTTTCTTTTATAAAGTTCTCAAGGTTCTGTATAATTGTTTCCTTATCAGATAAGGATACGAGCTTATATTTAGCATCATCGGTTTTGCCGGCTTTGTTCTCAGGGTCTGTTTCTATTACTTTACTAAGATGCTTTTTAGCATTATCAAGCTCACTTAAAGTCATTAATTTATCCGCAAATTTAATGTTTGCTTCAATATCATTGGGGTCTTTTTCAAGCTTTGATTTCAAATCGCCGTAAGTATTTATACCCTTATTGTAATCAACCATCATTTCCTTAAATTCCTTCATCGGGACATAGCCGTAAATTCTGTCTATTTCATTTCCGCTTGCATCAAGAAATAATATTGTGGGATAGCCCTGAATATTATATTTTTTTGCAAACTTTATCCCCTCCCCTTTTTCAGCATCAATTTTATAATTAATCTGGTTAGCATTAGCAAAATCATATATTTCGGATTTTGCATAAACCTTGTTATCCAGCTCAATACACCATTTGCACCAGTCGGTTAAAACATCAACCATAACTATTTTATTTTCCGATTTGGCCTTAGCAAGAACTTCGCTTACGCTCCCTTTTTCAAATTTAACCTGTGAAAACACAGCGCTTGCTGAAATTAAGAGGGCAATTAATAATGATAATTTTTTCATTTTAATCTCCATTGAATTTTATACTCTGAACTGGAAAATAACAATTTAAGTTCAAAACTAATATGGTTATATTTGTATATATTTAAATGAATAAATACGCAAAAACGTTTCTCGGGGCGCTGGTTGTATTGGTTCCCTCGGTAATAATTCTTGGCCTGCTTTTCAACAATATTTCAAAAAAGTCATTTTATCCAACAAGCGGCGAAATTGAGGTTTCTGGCTTAAATTCAGCTGTTAATGTGTATTTTGACGGCTATGGAGTTCCCCATATTCTGGCTTCAAATGAAAATGACGCCTACTTTACGCTGGGCTATATGCATGCGCAGGACAGGCTTTGGCAAATGGATTTAATGCGCAGGGTCGCCGAAGGAAGGCTCTCCGAAATTTTCGGGTCAAACTCGATTGAGTTCGACAAACTTTTCAGGACAATCGGCATAAGCAGGTTTTGCTACAGCTGGTACAATTCAATCAGCCCGAAATCAAAGCAAATACTTGATGCTTACGCATACGGTGTAAATAAATTTATTGAAACCTATTATTATGATTTACCTGTTGAATTCGACGCACTGAACTACAAGCCCGAACCGTGGAAACCGGAGCAGTCGCTAATGCTTGGCAGACTTATGGGATGGGATTTGAATATTGCATGGTATACCGATTACGTTCTTGGTGAGGTTGTAAATAAAGTCGGGCTTGAGAAAGCTTCGGAGATTTTTCCGGATACCAATATAACAATATTCAAAAAAACCGAGCAGGAAACCCCCGAAGATACAGTTGAAGCAGATGAACTTGGAAGTGTTCACTATTTCCAGCAGGTTGCATCGCTTGGCAAGGATTTTTTTAACATTAACCTACGGTACAGGGAATTTTTCAACTTAAACGGCTCACACACCGGAAGCAACTCGTGGGTTGTTTCAGGTGAAAAATCCGAGTACGGCAAACCAATTATAGCTAACGACCCCCATTTGGCTTTGCAGGCGCCATCGAAATGGTATGAGGCATATATAAAAGGCGGAAATCTGGACGTGCGGGGAATGACGCTGCCAGGTGTTCCTGCAGTAATAATCGGGAACAATAAAGATATCGCGTGGGGACTTACAAACCTGATGAACGATGATAACGATTTTATAATATTAGGAAAAGATTCATTAAATGAAAATAAATATATTTACTACGAGAAGAGCTTATATTTGGATTCGCTCAAGGAAAAGATTTACGTAAAGGATTCAATGGAAGTTGATTTCGTTATAAAAACTACAAAATCCGGTCCTGTGATTTCAAACTTAAGCACAAAAGGATTCGCGGATAACTCACCACCAAATACTCAATACCAAAATAAGATTCTTACTTTTAAGTGGACAGGGTTTGAATTAAGCGATGAAGTAAACAGTTTTTATAAAATCAACACTGCAAAAAACTGGGATGGGTTCAGAAACGGCTTAAAAGATTTCGGCACTCCTGCTCAGAATTTTCTCTTCGCAGATATTAACGGAAATATAGGTTACCAAGCGGCGGGAAAAATTCCAATCAGAAAAACTTCAGAAAACAACAGCCCTATCTTTCCGACCGAGGCACTGCTTGAATGGACAGAGTTTGTGGAATTTGAAAAACTGCTGAATATTTACAATCCCAAAGAAGGATATATTGTAACTGCAAATACAAATCCGTACGACTGGCTTAAAGGTATAAATGAAAAATATTACATTTCTTATTTATGGGAGCCCTCCTCGCGCTTTAACAAGATTAATGAGTTTATTCAATCGAAAACAATTTCTGATATTGACGAATATAAGCTGCTGCAGAATAACTATGAATCTCCTTTTGCCAGGGAAACGGTAAAATACATTGTTGAAGCTTACAAGAGTTTAAGTCCGCAGGATAATAATATTAAATGGTGTATAGAAAGGTTTAACGGGTGGAACGGAGAAATGAAGGCAAATGAATCGATTGGTTCGGTTTACAATGCCTTTTTGACTTACTTAATTAAAAACATTTTTGAAGATGAGCTTGGTGCGGAGGTTTTTAATAATTTTCTGATAATTCAGAATATTCCTTACCGCTCACTTGAGTTAATTTTAAGAAAGAATGATAATCCATGGTTCGATAAAAACAATACGCAGAATTTTGAAACCCGCGACGAGATAATAAGGTTAAGTCTCCAGCAGGCAATTGAATTTCTTAAAACCAAATTTGTTAACCAGGATATCAATAAATGGAACTGGGGTGAGCTGCACAAAGTTAAATTCATTCACCCTTTTGGCAGAATTGAAGCAATGGATAAGACTTTTAACATCGGCCCCTTTGATATAGGTGGCGACCAGACTACGGTAAATAATTCCGAGTATCACTTTGACGATGTCCTAAAAGATGGGAGCTTTCCGAACATCGTTGGGCCAACAATGAGAATGATTGTCAATCTTGCGGATATTGAACATCCGCTGACAATGAATTCAACGGGACAGTCGGGACAGCCGCTGCATGAAAATTACAGCGACCAGTCAAGAATGTGGCTCTACGGCGAATATAAGGATAACACTATGAATGAAATGGAGATGCTCGGGAGGAACTACAAACTTCTAACACTCATACCGAAGAATTGACAAGGATTAAACACTTTCCGCGGAAATCCCTTGGGCAGAATTATTTAATCGACGAAAACATTTGCAGAAATATTGTCAATTCATTTGATATTAAAGAAAGCGATAATGTTATCGAAATAGGGCCTGGGCAAGGCGCGATAACAAAATACATTATTGAGAAAACAAAGAACCTGACCGTAATTGAGCTAGATGAAAAAAACTGCAAAATACTAAGTAAAAAGTTTCCAGACTTAAAAATTTTGAATAATGACTTCTTGAAACTTGAATTTTACAGAATTGAGATTCTTCAACCCGCCAAAGGTGGGACTCAGAATTTCAAATTCCGAATTATCGGCAACATTCCGTATAATGTTACAAGCGAAATAATTTTCAAGCTTATTGATAACAGGCATTTTGTTGCAGATGCACAGCTTATGGTACAGGAAGAAGTCGCCCAAAGACTAACCGGCAAGCCCAATACAAAGGAGTATGGAATTCCCTCGGTTTTGGTTCAGGTATTCTCAAAGCCAAAATTATTGTTTAAGGTATCCAGAAGCTGTTTTTACCCGATACCCGGGGTAGATTCGAGAATAATTCACTTTGATTTTAATCATTCACTAGAAAATACGATTAAGGATGTCGTCTTCTTCAAAAAACTTGTGAGAGCTGCTTTCGGAACAAGAAGAAAAACGCTGAAGAATTCGTTAAAAAGTCTGAAAAAAGACCTTAATAAAATTAACTTCGATTTCTCGAGGAGAGCAGAAAACCTTACCGTAAATGAATTTATAACCTTAAATAATTTGCTTTGTTAAAAGAACTCTTAGCTAAAATATATCTATCCAAGCATTTTGAAGAAATTAATTCCTCCAGAGGTATTAATCTTTTTTTCACCGGTTTAAGAGGTTCTCTTATCAGCTTTGTTATCTCATGCATATATAACGTTCAGCCTAAAATTGCTTACCTGTCAAATGATGAAGCGAAACTTTTCAAAATTAAAGACGATATTAACTTAATTCTTGCAAATGAATCCGCGGTAATATATCTTGATGAATTTGACGAGGAATATGAAAGCGAAATAACTCCTCTTTCCACAATTCTTAAAAAGCTGTTCTCAGAAGAAAAATTTATTTTACTTTCAACTCCCAAAACCCTTGAAAAGCCTATAATATCGGAGGAAACCTTCAGGGAAAAGATAATTTCAATAAAGAAAGGAAATGATTGCAGTTTTGAAGACTTAATTAGTAAGCTGCTTGAATTTAAGTTCACAAAGAAAAGAATTGTAGAAGAAGAAAATGACTTTGCTGTTAGGGGAGGGATAATAGATATTTTCCCTGATAATTTAAGCCAGCCGGTGCGGGTGGAATTTTTCGGCAATACAGTAGAATCAATTCGCGAGTTTGATTTAACCACACAGCGCTCAATAACACAGCTAAATGAAACGGAGATACTCCCCTCTTTCGAACAGCTGGATGAGTTTAAATCCGAATCGAACAAGCTGCATCAATACATAAAAGAAGACAGCCTGCTTTTAATAGACGAACCGGATTTATTCAAGCATGAGCACGAAGGATTATTTTATTCAACAATAAACTTCAAACGTTCATTTTTCTCAGGTTTTCCACTTATAAAAAGCGAGGCGATATATGAACATGAAAAGAAAGATATTAAAGAGATAATATTTGATGCTAAGTCCCAGCCGCACTTTAATTCAAATACAAAACTGTTATATGGGGATATAAATGGACTGAGCAAAGAAGGCTGTGAAATTTATATAACATGCACGGATGATTACCAGGTAAAGCGCACCAAAGAGCTTATTGAAGACATTGATGAAAATAACGAACTGATTAACATCAAATATCTGGATAATTCATTTCACGGAGGGTTTATTCTTCCGAACGAGAAAATTGCTGTTTATACCGAGCATGAGGTTTTTGGGAGGTATTTCAGGCCCGCCAAACGCAAACGCAGGTTCGGGGGGATTACGTTTAAAGAATTAACCGCTGTTAATTACGGCGATTTTATGGTTCACCAGAATTTCGGAATCGGAAAATATGCAGGGCTAAAGAAAATAACTACCGGCGGGGTTGAGCAGGAAGCAGTAAAGCTCTTATATAAAGATAATGATACCGTATTTGTTAATCTCAATTCTTTGCATTTGATTAAGAAATTCTCCTCTCAGGAAGGGGTTACCCCGGCTTTAAGCAAGCTTGGAGGAAGCGAATGGGAACGTATTAAAAAGAGAACGAAGAAAAAAATACAGGACATAGCCAGAGACTTGATTCTGCTTTACTCAAAGCGTAAAACACAAAAGGGATTCAAGTTTTCCACTGATGCGGTGTGGCAGAAGGAGCTTGAGGCAAGCTTTATATACGAAGATACACCTGACCAGATTTCAGCAACGGAATCAATTAAACAGGATATGCAGTCCGAATACCCGATGGACCGGCTTGTTTGCGGCGATGTCGGCTTCGGAAAAACCGAAGTTGCAGTGCGGGCTGCTTTCAAAGCGGTGCTTGATAATAAGCAGGCATCGGTGCTTGTGCCGACAACCATTTTAGCAGAGCAGCATTACAACACGTTTAAGGACCGGCTCTCAAGCTGGGCTGTTGAGGTTGAGCATCTTTCAAGATTTAAAACAAGGAAGGAGCAAAAGGAAATTCTGAAAAAGCTTGAGGATGGGAAAATCAATATTATCATCGGCACGCATCGGCTGCTATCAAAAGACATTAAATTTAAGGATTTAGGCTTATTGGTAATTGATGAGGAGCAACGATTCGGTGTTAAGGCAAAAGAGAAGTTAAAATTTATGAGGGAAAACGTAGATGTTCTAACACTGACCGCCACGCCCATACCAAGAACGCTGAACTTTTCACTGCTTGGCGCGAGAGATTTATCTATAATCAACACTCCGCCCAAAAACCGCCAGCCGATTCACACAGAAATCATAAATTTTGACAAGAAGCTAATAGCCAATGCAGTAATAAGAGAGCTGCAGCGCGACGGGCAGGTTTATTTTGTCAACGACAAAATATCGAAGCTGGATGAGCTCGCCTCAATAATTGAAGAAACGGTGCCCTATGCAAAAGTCGCCATAGCTCACGGGCAAATGCAGCCCGCCCAGCTTGAAAGTGTTATGATGAAATTCCTTGAAAAAAAATTTAACGTTCTCGTATGCACTAAAATCATAGAATCCGGGCTTGATATACCGAGTGTTAATACGATAATAATTAACCGCGCGGATAACTTCGGGCTTGCGGAGCTTTACCAGTTAAGAGGGCGGGTAGGGCGTTCGAACATTAAGTCATACGCATATTTAATAACTCCCCCGCACAGCTCGCTGACGAAACAGGCAATCAGGCGCCTTCACGCACTTGAGGAGTTTAGCGAACTTGGCTCGGGAATGAATCTTGCACTAAAGGATTTGGAAATACGCGGTGCGGGAAATCTTCTTGGCAGGGAGCAAAGCGGGTTTATTTCGGAAATCGGGTTCGATATGTATATGCTGATTCTTGATGAAGCGGTAGGCGAGCTAAAGGAAACCGAGCTTGCGGGTGTTATTGCCGATGTTCTACCGAGAGGTAAAATCGAGGTTAAGAAAAAACAGGATGTGATAATTGAATCCGATATAAGCATGTATATTCCCGAAAGCTACATCGATGATGAAAACTCGCGGCTTGAAATCTACCAGCGTTTATCGAAGGTAAGCTCAACCGATGAGTTGAGCGGAATTAGGGATGAAATGATTGACAGGTTTGGAAAACTGCCTGCTGAGGTTGAATCATTGTTTAAGCACATCATAATAAAATTAATTCTTTATCAAAAAGGATTTGAGAAAATTGTCATTAGCGGAAATTCAATTGAGTTATTTTTTAATTTAAAAGATGAAGAAATGTTTTCAAACCTGCCTGACGGCAAGGCAGGCGGATATTTTGAAAGGATTATAAATTATATTAATTCATCGCTGAATGATAAATCAAAGCTTAAGCAAACCAAAAGTTCTCTTTCGGTTGAGTTTAAATTAATATTCAGCGAAAACCACGCTAATAAGCTTTCAGAAATATAAAATTTTATAGAAAAATTGGCTGTATTATAAAATTACTCTTGCAAAATTATTAAAATCTCTATAAGTTAAATAAAGTAAAACAAAATAAAGCAAATGCTTTTCAAAATTTCATTTTTATTATTTCTGGTTTTAAATATCAGCTTAGGGCAAGTCTCACAAGAGTGGGTTGCACGATATAATAATCCCTTTAACAGTAATGATCATTCACATGAACTAACCGTGGATGAATTAGGCAATGTTTATGTTACCGGACACTCCGTTTTTCAGTTCACAGGCTATGACTATTTAACATTTAAATATAACCCGCAAGGCAGCGAGCTTTGGACAGCAAGGTATTCCGGACCCGTAAGATTTGACGATGCATATGGCATTGCTGTGGATAATTCCGGCAACGTATATGTAACAGGTGCAAGTGAAAGCAGCTTTGATAATTTTGATTACCTAACGGTTAAATACAATTCAAATGGTATTGAGCAGTGGACAAGAAGATACAATGGAACCCTTGATACCAGCGACTTAGCTACGGAAGTTGCTGTGGACGGAAACGGTAATATTATTGTAGGGGGCATATCAAATATGGGTTCATCTCAAATTGCTGCCACTGTTATTAAATATTCAACCGACGGAGCGCAATTATGGCTGAGAAGCTTCAGCAACAGCTATTTTTCATCTCTTTTAATTGATGATAACAATAACATTTATATCTACGGCTCAATGCTCGCAAAATTGGATGCTCAGGGAAACATTTTATGGCAAATCAGCGATACTTTAACAGCTTATTCTCCAGCTACCCTGGACCAAAACCAGAATATATTAGTATCCGGTTCAAGGATTATTAATAATAACATTGAAAATTTTACAGCAAAGTATAACCCATACGGAATATTAGCTTGGTATTTCCCGCTCATCAATAATGTTGTAGATTATTCAACAGATATTACGACTGACGGACAAGATAACGTAATAACTGTATACAAGTCTGATACAAGCAGTCTGCATAATACAATTTTATTTTCGGTTGTGAAAATCAGCTCAAATGGTTCATTTTCCTGGCAAAGGTCGTTTCTAGGCGGATATTATTTTAGTACTATAAAAATCGTAACTGACCAGTTTGATAAGCTGTATATTACCTATGCCGGGGGAATTGGCAATCAAACCGATTTTGTAACAAGAAAACTTGATGAACAGGGAAATACCCTGTGGCAAATGGTTTATAACGGCCCCGCCGGTGCCACAGACAGTCCGGGTGAAATCGCAGTTGATAATCAATCCAATGTTTATGTTACGGGAATGAGTTATGGCCTTAACACCGGCATCGATTACTGTGTGATTAAATACTCACAGCTAATTGGGATTGAACCAATTTCTTCGGAGATTCCAAGCAAATTTTCATTACATCAAAACTATCCAAATCCATTCAATCCGGTTTACAAAAATCAAATTCAGCGTAGCAAAAACCTCAAATGTTGAAATTATTGTTTATGATATTCTGGGCAGGGAAATCGACAAGATTGTCAATCAGCCGCTAACGCCTGGTATTTATGAAACGGATTTTGACGGTTCAAAGCTATCAAGCGGAGTTTATTTTTATAAACTTATCGCGGATGAATTTACCGAAACTAAAAAAATGATATTGGTAAAATAAAAAAAGTTTCCTGATTTAATACAAATTATTGTTTTTTTAATCCTGCTTTATAAATCTTCAGTAATCCCCTAACGAAAACTCGCATACCAAAATAACGTAATTTAATGACCTGATTGTAAAAATAGCCATTTTATAAATCACTCTTGCAACATTATTTTAAATCAGATAAGTTGCATTAATAATTTCAAAAATGATTAGCAAAATTTATTTATTCCTGCTCATAATTTCGGGTTTTGCGCCCTTTTCTCAGGCGCAGGTTTCCGAGCAATGGATTGCCCGCTATCATCCTTCATTATCACAAAATGATTACGGAAACGATATGCTTTTAGATGAGCTGGGCAACATATACGTCATAGGTATAACCAAAAACCAGATTAGCGGAGACAATAACTGGATTATACTTAAATACAGTTCAAGCGGAAATATGTTATGGGAAATAACTTATAATGGTCTTTACAGCAATGGCTCGGATGAAGCAATTTCGATTGCATTATCAAATACCGAAAATTGTATATATGTCACAGGATTCGTAAGACCCCTGAACGCTGGGCCAAGAAGCATTATAACCAAAAAAATTACTTTTAGCGGCGAACAAATCTGGTCGAAAACTTATACAAGCAATGATGATATCCCATTTAAAATCGCCGTATCAGAATCAGGAAATATTTTTGTAGCAGGCAGAACCAATACTTCGGGCTTATTAATCAAGTATAATCAAAATGGAGATTTGCAATGGATTAAGGATTATAACTTTAACAATCTGCTTAACAACGGATTTGTTGACATGTGTATTGACCCAGAGGAAAATATTTATGCCGTGAGTTCAAGCGGAACTAATCCGATAGTAAGTGATTTTACAGCAACAAAGTTTAATTCTTCGGGAAATTTAATATGGGAAAAGATATATAACGGTCCCGCAAATGACAATGACGAGCCCTGCTCAATTGGAATTGACAACAACGGAAATATTTACGCTGCGGGGAAAAGCAGGGGAATTGGAACAGAATATGATTTTACGGTAGTTTCCTACGATAACTCAGGTGAGATGAGGTGGGAAAGCAGAATAGCCTCCCTTCTTGATGATGAAGCTTCAGACCTATTCATAGATAACCAAAGCAGAATTTATGTAACGGGTTATATAAGCGCGCCGCAGGTTTCAGCCGATTTTCTGACTGTAAAGTATTCTCAAGAAGGAAATATTTTTTGGCAGAGACAATTTAACAATCCTTATAATTACTGGGATATTGCCCAGTCTATAACTGTGGATAATCAATATAATGTTTACATTACTGGGAAATCCGGGCGACCACCACTGCAACTTGCAGATTATACTACTTTAAAATACAACCTAAGCGGTGAATTGGTATGGTCAAAGAATTATAATGGACTTTCCGAAGGAGTTAATGAAGATATTCCAAGAAAAATAGCTGTTGATAATAATAACAACGTTTATGTCACCGGTCATAGCATGGGTGTTCACGCTTACGATGTTTGTACAATTAAATACTCGCAACAGCTTGTTGGCATTAACCCGGTTTCATCGGAAATACCAAATGGCTTTTCCTTGTATCAGAATTACCCAAATCCATTTAACCCTGTTACAAAAATTCGCTTTGAACTGCCTGAAGGAGCCGCTCGCCTTGTTAACCTTACAGTGTTCGACGCACTTGGCAGGAAAATTGAAACCCCTGTTTCCCAATACCTTTTGCCTGGAACTTATGAAATTGATTGGAACGCCTATAATTACACGAGCGGAATATATTTTTATAAGCTCACTTCTAAGGATTTCACCGAAATCAAAAAAATGGTTCTGGTTAAATAACAAAACTACCTGACAAGCATCCTATCTTATTTATTTCAATAAATTATTAATTTTTAGTGCTTTAACTTAATTTATAAATAGTTACAATTTTATTAATTTTTTGTAAAATCAGCTATTGTTTTATTAACTAAAATTAAATAAGTTATGCTGACTATTTTTTATAAATGTCTTATAAAACCTTTTTTATTTTAATAATAGCTTCAGGCCTCACTTTATTCTCCCATGCTCAGGTATCGGAAGAGTGGGTTGCAAGGTACCATCCGTCGCTTTCACAAAATGATTACGGCAATGATATGGAACTTGATGAATCAGGCAACATATATGTTGTGGGTATAACAAAACCTCCCGGAAATGAGGACAATAACTGGGTCATAATTAAATACAGCCAGACAGGCAATATGTTGTGGAACATTACTTATAACGGTCCCTACAGCAATGGAGCAGATGAAGCAATTTCCGTTGCTCTTTCAAATTCTCAAGGCTGCATTTACGTAACAGGCTTTATCAGACCGCCTAATGCTGGTCCAAGGAGCATCGTTACCAAAAAAATTACGTTCAGCGGCACTGAAGTATGGTCAAAAACATATAATAGCAACGATGACATGCCTTATAAAATAGCACTTTCGCCGCTTGGAAATATTTTTGTAGCGGGTAGAACAAATACATCGGGTGTGCTGATTAAGTATAATCAAAACGGGGATTCGCTTTGGGTAAAAAATTATAATTACAACAATTTACAAAACAGCGGACTGGTTGATTTTTGTATAGACCAGCAGGAAAATGTATATGCAATTAGCGGTAGCGGCAATAATCCGATAATTCTGAATTTTATCACAACTAAGTTCAGTTCTAACGGACAGATTGTTTGGGAAAAAGAGTACGACGGCCCCGCTAACAATAATGATGAACCGGGCTCGATAGGGATGGATAACAGCGGAAATCTTTATGTTGCTGGTAAAAGCAAAGGCAATGGAACGCATTATGATTTTACAGTAATTTCATATGACAATAACGGCACCTTGAGATGGGTAAGCAGAATATCTTCGTCAGATGATGATGAGGCACTGGATTTATTTGTCGATTCTCAGAGCAGAGTTTATGCTGTTGGCTACGTCAGTACTTCGGAGTCTTCTTCAGATTTTCTAACAGTGAAATACTCATCAACTGGCAGCATTTTATGGCAGAAACAGTTCAACAACCCCTTTAATTCATGGGATATTGGCGAGTGCATTATAGTCGACAACTCTTTTAACGTTTATGTTACAGGGAAATCCGGTCGTCCTCCCCTGCAGCTTGCAGACTATAATACTTTAAAATATAACCAAAACGGCGATTTGCAGTGGTCAATGAACTACAACGGACTATTACAGGGTGTTAACGAGGATATCCCGAAAAAAATAGCACTGGATATCAGCAATAATGTTTATGTAACAGGACACAGTGTCGGCGAAAATGCTAATGATGTTTGCACAATTAAGTATTCATCTCTTGTTGGCATCAATCCTGTTTCTTCTGAAATCCCCAAGTATTTCAACCTATATCAGAACTATCCTAACCCGTTCAATCCTAAAACGAAAATTAAATTTGATTTACCTGTCGAATCATTTACTTTGCTGAAAATATTCGACGCTATTGGCAAGGAAATTTCTACTCTAGTTAATGAAAACTTAAAGGCGGGCAAATACGAGCTTCTATGGAATCCGGCAAAGCAGAACAGCGGAGTCTACTTCTGTAAACTCACAACTGAAGGATTCACCCAAACAAAAAAAATGGTCTTGCTTAAATAAGCACGTTTTTCATTCTTTAATTTAATAATATCAGTGCTTTAAAAAATCCCCGGTATTAGTACCCTTTAGGATTTTCAATTGTTTTTAATATAAGCAACAAATATTTTTAAATTAATGAAGCTAACAATTTTTAAACTATTTGCAGCTCTTCTTGTATTTTGTTCAGTACTGAATTGCCAGTATGTTGGTTTTGGAAGAAATAAAGTTCAATACAATAATTTTGACTGGCACACTCTTTCAACAGAACATTTTAAAATCTTTTATTATCCCGAAATGAAAGAGCTTGCCGAAATCGGAGCAGCTTTTGCCGAAGAGTCATACAGGATTCATCAGCAGAATTTTAATTACTCATTAATAGATACCGTGCCACTTATTTTTTATTCAAGCCCATCGCATTTTAGAGAAACCAATACGGTGCCGGGATTAATACCTGACGGTGTCGGAGGATTTTTTGAGTTTATCAAAGGACGCGTCGTTATTCCTTTTGACGGTTCATTGGGAAACTTCAGGCACGTCATAAGGCACGAGCTGTGCCATGTATTTATGACTGCAAAGGTTGCGAATATACTCAGGCTTCACAAGCAAAGTTCCGAAAGGCAGCTTCCATTGTGGTTTATTGAGGGATTGGCGGAATACTGGTCAACCGAGTGGGATGCAACAGCCGAGATGGTTATCAAAGATGCGATTCTGAATAACTATATGGAGGGTCTTGACGACTGGGAAAGGTTCTACGGAACATTTTTTATGTACAAAATGGGACAGAATGCATTGATGTATATTGGCGAAAAATACGGAAAAGAGAAAATTCTTTTGCTGATGGAAAATGTATGGATGAGCGAGGATTTTTCAACTGTAATGCAAAAAACCATTGGAAAGGACTACGAAGCCTTTGACAAAGAGTGGCTTTATTACTTAAAGAAGAAATACTTTTCGGAATTTTCGAAGGAAGACAGCCCGTCTTCATATAGCACTCCGATATATACAGGAGGTTTTGGACACAAACCTGCTTACTATAAAAACGGGGAAAAAGAAGAAATATATTTTATTGGAAATAAAACGGGATATACAAGTCTTTTTAAAATTAACTTGAAAAACAGAAGCAAAGTGATCACTGTAATCGAAGGTGAAAAGTCCGAAGCCTTCGAGGAATTTCATTTCTTCAGAGCCGGGCTTGATATATCAGCAGGAGGAACTTTGGCTTTTGCAACCAAAAGCGGAGCATCGGATGCACTGCATCTATTTGATGTTAAAAGCGAAAAACTCCTTACAAGCTTTCATTTCAATAATATTGTTCAAATTGGCTCTCCTTCATTCAGCTCAAACGGCGAAAAAATCGTCTTCCCCGCACTTGATATGGGAGGAAAAAGCGACTTGTATATTTTTGAAATTAAAAATAAAAATTTAATTAGGCTGACAAACGATTACTATGATGACAGGGACCCGGATATTTCACCTGATAATAAGTCCATTGTCTTCTCATCGGACAGAACATCTTTTGGATATAAAAACAGATATAATCTGTTTATTTATGATTTAGAAAATAATTCAATTAGTTATTTAACAAACGGCAACCAGGTAGATTACTCTCCACAGTTTTCCCCTGAAGGGAAAAAAATTGTCTATACATCAACTCAAGGAAGTATACAAAATATTTGGATGACGGACTTATCAAACGGAGGTACAGTGGAAGGCAAGGGAGAATCGATACAAGTAAAGGACCGAAAAGTTAAAAAGATAACAAACTTCACTACAGCAGCTTTTGACCCTAAGTGGGCCGGAGATAACAAAATAGTTTACGCAACATATGAAAATGGCAGAATATCGGTTAGGATTTTGAACAATGCTGAAAACCTCATAGACACGCCCAAAACAACAAGACTAGTTGATTTTAGCAACACCGATAAAATCTGGACTTTGCAAAAAATTAAAGGGATACCTAAAAAGAACCAGCTAAGGTATAAAAAGGAATATTCTCTTGATATTGCAACAACAAATATAAGCGCAGACCCGGTATTTGGCGCATCAGCTGGTGGAATAATTGCACTGAGCGACCTTTTGGGAAATGACCAGTATTACTTTCTAATTTATAATAATTCTGAAACAGGGGAGGAGTTTTTCAAAAGCTTCAATATTGCAGTTTCACGGCTCTCCCTGGGCCAAAGATTAAACTATGCATACGGTATTTATCACCTTTCAGGAACAAGATATGATTTCGGGGATGATTTTTCATACTTCGAAAGGACGTTCGGCGGTTATTTTGCTTTAAGCTACCCGCTTTCGTTTTTCCGAAGGATTGACGCGGGCATTTCACTTGCCAATTCAAAACGCAGCTTAAGCGGTGATAAGATAAACAGAAGAGCATTACTTCTAACAAATTCAATTGGCTATACAAAAGATAACTCCATTTGGGGACCGACAGGACCTCTTGACGGCAACCGGTTTAATCTTACACTTGGCTATACTACCGATTTACAATTCGGTAACGTGAATTACTATACCTTAATATTTGATTACAGAAGATATTTCAGGATAAGCAATACCGTAGCGTTAGCTACAAGGCTTGAATATTTAATAAATGAAGGCAAGGAAGCACGGCGGTGGGTCATAGGGGGGAGCTGGGACTTGCGCGGATGGCCAAGGTTTGGAATCAGAGGAAAAAAAGCTTTTGTTGCAAGTACAGAACTGAGATTTCCCCTCGTCGATTTAGTCAATATCCGGTTTCCTTTGGGAATTAACTTTATATTTCCTTATATAAGAGGTGCTGCTTTTGTTGATGTTGGCAACGCATGGGATAAGGAGTACGGCGAAACTTTGGGAAGCATCGGCTTAGGAGCTAGAATTAATCTGTTTTACGTACTGGCCCTAAGATATGATTTCGGGAAAAGAATTGAGAACAATTTCACAACGCTGCAGGATGGATTGTTCCACCAGTTTTTCTTCGGTTGGGATTTTTAACCCAATATTTAACGATTTTTGTTCCTTGAATAAAATATCGATTTAGGCTATTTTTGTGAATTATGCGGGAGTAGCTCAGTTGGTAGAGCGCAACCTTGCCAAGGTTGATGTCGCGGGTTCGAGTCCCGTTTCCCGCTCAAAAATGTTAGCCTTAAATTGTCAAAGTTTAGGGCTTTTTTTCAAATTTTTATAATAGCGACGTAACGCACCCGCCGAAGACGGGCAAAAGTGGCTTAAGGGAGAGGTCTGCAATCCCGCTTTGCGGGGCGAATCCAATCGCCGTTATTAGTTCTTTAAAATAAGTTTGCAATATTGGCGACGTACCCAAGTGGCTTAAGGGAGAGGTCTGCAAAACCTTTATTCATCGGTTCGAATCCGATCGTCGCCTCTAAATTTAAATTGTTTATGTTCTTTGTATATATACTTCAAAACTTTTAAAGATAAAGCATCACCATAATTAACAAATATCTCATAATTAAACTCTAAAGCCATGAGTTTATTTTTTAAAGCACACGGAACACCCTCGGTCGGATTATTTCTAATTAGATTAATAGTTGGCATCTACACACTATCGCTAGGAATTATGCAGGCAAGCAATATGGAGCTTTACATTGCAAAAGTTAAAGCATTGCAAATTTTAAGTGAGAACAATGCTTTTATAGTTGGTTTTATTCTGCCGTTTATTCTTATAATCTTCGGCTCCTTGTATATAATGGGATTTTTTACGCCGACGACAAGTTTTATTTTGGCGCTAATTACTCTGATAAAAATTGTTATCAGGGGACTCTTCCCGACAGAAGGAATTCCTTTTAATAAGGATTTGATATTTCTAGCGTGTTTTCTTACCACTCTTTTTGCAGGTGCAGGAGTTATCAGCTTTGATGTTTTTCTTGACCGAAGGAAAAAGAAAGTGAAAGCTGATGAAACTAAAACTGCGGCCATAACAGCCGAAGTTATAACCGAACAGCCCATTGAGCCCAAAGCGGAAGAAAAACAATCCGCCTGAAGAAAACGCCTATCTCCGCTCAAGATTCATTCAGGCAATTAATAAATTCAATAACAATGAATTTTTTGAATGCCACGAAATCCTTGAAGATATCTGGTTTGATGTAAGGGACGACTCAAGGGATTTTTACCAGGGTTTGCTGCACATAGCAGTGGGATTCTACCATCTTGCAAAAAAGAATAATCCCGCAGGTGCTGTTCTTCAGTTAAATAAAGCAGTAGAAAAACTGAAGAAATATGAAAATGAATACAACGGAGTTAGGCTTGACAAACTGATGAGCGAAACAGAAAATATTTTAATTGATTTAGAAAAGAAAAAGAAACCTTTACAACTCCCCAAAATTATTTTTGAATAGACTCCAAATTCACATTACATAACCATTCCGCCGTCAACACAGAGAATCTGACCGGTTATATAATCAGCATCATCGGATGAAAGAAACATTACTGCATTTGCAACATCTTTGCCCTCGCCGATTCGTTTGAGGGGAATCTCTTCCAGTATCCCCTGCTTAACCGAATCACCTAACTTGCTCGTCATATCTGTATCGATATAACCCGGTGCAATGCAGTTTATGTTGATATTTCTGGATGCAAGCTCTTTGGCAGCAGATTTAGTGAAACCAATCACTGCGGCTTTGGAAGCGGCATAATTTGCCTGTCCTGCATTCCCCGTTATACCAACTACAGAACTTATGTTTATAATTTTCCCCCTTTTTTGAGATATCATCTGTCTGCAAACGGCTTTTGTAAAATTAAAAACACCCTTTGCGTTTGTATTCAAAACAATGTCCCAATCATCCTCCCCCATCCTCATTAGCAGGCCGTCCTTAGTAAGACCGGCATTATTCACAAGAATATCAATACTGCCGTTTTCTTTGATAACAGAATCCACAAATTCCTGTACCTGTTTGAAGTCCGAAGCATCGCACATAGCATGTTTTATTCCCATTGAATCAAAATGGATATTATCTATTGAATTTTTGTAAGTAACATAAACTCTGGCACCCGCTTTTTTAAAGCTTTCGGCAATTGCCCGGCCGATTCCGCGCGAGCCGCCGGTTACGATTACAACCTTATTTTCGAATGAACTCATTTTTTTGTTATTTATTTATTGTTTCAACGTCCTGAACTTTATCAACACCTTTAATACTAACCGAGCCGTCAATTTTCTTAATCAATCCCTGAAGAACCTTACCCGGTCCGAGCTCGATAAACTCCTTTGCTCCGTCATTAATCATTTTCACAACACTTTGGTCCCATTTAACCGCTGATGTCAGCTGATTATAAAGCAATTCTTTAATCTCATCCAAATCGGTAAATTTTGTAATCGGCTTAGCCGTAACATTTGTATAAACCGGAATTGAGACTTTTTTAAATTCTGTAAAATCCAGTGCGACTTTAAAATCCTCCTTCGCTTCATCCATTAGTGGTGAATGAAAAGCTCCGTGAACAACCAGCTCTTTTACAAGCTTAGCCCTGCTTTCCTTAGCCAAATCCATTGCTTTATGAACTCCCTCGACTGAGCCTGATATTACAATCTGCCCGCCTTATAAAGGGGGACCTTTAGGGGGATTAGAAATTTACGGGTGTGCAGGATTTTTAAATCCCCCTTTAATTCCCCCTTATTTAAGGGGGACTTAAAAGGCGTTATTTAGTTCTTCGTTGAAATACATAGTGTTAGGTTATTGGTTTTGCTTTGTTAATGAAC
>JAKEEM010000057.1 GCA_022616535.1 Chlorobiota bacterium
GTTACTACCGATATTATATTAGAGCTGTTGACCGTTCAGATGATACAAGCAATGTTTTAGCTGATTCAATTTACGTTTATCCATAAAACAAAATGAGATATATACTCGCCATATTAATATTATTTTCCGCTAAGCTAACTATTGCTCAGGTTTATCCGTTTGAATTCAAAATCACACCTGATTATAGTAAAAAAGTAATAACAACTCAAGATAACATTCCAAAATCAATTGGCAGATATTCGGTGACTCCTGTTTCATCACCTACGATTATTTCTAATTTTATATCAGATATTATTGTCATAGCTAATCCAAACAGTGATACAATCTGGTTCGGTACCGGAAAGGGCATTGCAAGGACAACAAATTACGGAATAAGCTTCGAAAATTATTACGGCACGCCTCCGTTTAATGAAGACGATGTTTCGGGCATTGCAGTTTACAAAAACTTTGTTGTGGTTGCTACTGCTTACTCACAGGAGGTTAATGAGGAATTTGTTCCAACCGGAACAGGCATTAAAGTGTCCTCCGATTACGGCGTAACATGGACATCCTATCCCCAGCCGAAGGAACCGCTGGATAGTGCCAGCGGGACATTCATAAGGTACGGAAATAATCAAATTCCAGCACTGGCTATTGTTGTAGATGAACAGAATTTATCTTACGATGTTTTAATCACACGTAAAAATCTTACTTCGGACTCAATTGTTATATGGATTGCTTCATGGGCAGGGGGCTTCAGAAAGTCAACCGACTACGGGGCAACATTCCAAAGGATAGTTACTCCGCCTGATAATCTTGACAGCGTATATCCGGGCGGCACCTATACATTCAGATATGACCCGCTCATTAACGGCAATCACAAGGGTTTTTCGCTTGCCGCTTTAAATGATTCCGTAATTTTTGCCGGCTCCTCGGCAGGCATTAACAAATCAACCGACTGGGGTGTGAGCTGGAAAAAATACCGCTATCATAACACAGGTTCCGGCAGCGGTATTTCGGGGAATTTTGTTGTCGGCCTCAAATTTCAACGCTATGCAAACCGTGAAATACTCTGGGCGGCGACAAATCCCGGCGAAGGCGAATCCAATAACTCGGGGCAATTTTCGGCAGTAAGCTTTACCACAGACGCCGGTGAAAGCTGGGGCAATACGCTTGAAGAGGGACTGTTCTCACACAATCTCGGTTTTAAAGATTCGATCGTTTATGCGGCGACCGATAATGGCATATGGAGAGCGTATTTTACCCCCCCAAGTTTCAGATGGTCAAAACCCTCAATAATATATGATGAATCAATTAGAGACCAGGTCAGAACAAACTTATTCTATGCGGTAAATTCGCAAGGTGATTCCGTTTGGGTCGGGAGCGGCGACGGGCTTGCAAGAACAACCGATACACTTACTAGTCCCTGGGTAAGCAAATGGAAAATCTTCCGCGCGTATCAGAATTTTGCTACAATACAGGAGACTTATGCGGCGCCTAATCCGTTTTCTCCCGATGACGAGGTATGCAGAATTTATTTCAAAACGGGGAAGCCAAGCGCGACGGTTACAATAAAGATTTTTGATTTTGCAATGTTTCCGGTGAGAACCGTAATTCAAAATGCTTCGAGAAGCTCAACCGACGTTTTATGGGCTGCCTGGGACGGAAAACGGGATGACGGATCGCAGGTTGCAAACGGCGTATATTTCTACAGACTTGAAATCGATAAAGATGAAAGAGTCTGGGGTAAAATACTTGTGCTTCAATAAATAAAATGAAGTAAATAAATAGGAGGGAAGAATTAATTAAGTAATACTATTTGCAAATTAAACTAGAAAAGGAGAAATACAATGAAACTCTCTGGTTTTGCAATAGTATTATCGCTTTTTTTATTAGAAATCTTAAAAGCGCAGCATTTAACGGATAATAAGAATAAACTTACAGACGATGTATATATTAAGGCAGGATATGGATATTCGTATCGTACAGGAGCTGGTTACGTTTTAAAAGATAGAAACAAAAGGAATACGGCTAGGAGTGTTTTTCCTGAGGGGAGTATAGATGGTTTTGGCGGGGGAATTGGTTATGAATATAACAACAGGCTTTATTTTGAGCTGATTTATGAATATATGGGAGATTTGGGCTATTCAAATTCAGAGACTTTTGAGCAATATTACGGTTCTGTAAATAATTCCTATGAATCTCATGATTTTACAATGAGAGGGATTTACTTTGTGAACAATGACAGAAGAGATGACCCGATTTATTTCATAAGCGGACTTTCTTTCTCTGTTCAGCGTGTGAAAAATACATTTGTTGATGAATATGAAGATAGAAAGGAAACAGTCTTTCAGTCTTATAACAGATACGTTTTAGGACCGGTAGCGGGATTGGAAATTTATTGGGATATATGGCCAATCAGCTTTCAAACAGAGCTTTCTTTCGGCGCAAGAGTTGAAATTTTTAGGGGCACTCGATTTAGTGAGACTTTGTTTAATTTTAATTTTTCACCTCTAATTCGTTTTAGATAGATGCAACAAATAAAAGCAGTAATTTTGATATCATTTTTCGTTTCCTCTGCTTATTGCCAGCTTGGCGGCTTGCCCGGGGCATTTACGCGGATGGGCTTTAATGCGCGCGGCATTTCTATGGGTAATGCAATGACATCCGTAATTGCAGGAGATGTAAGCGGACTTTATAATCCCGCCTTGTCATCTTTTCAAAATGAGCATTTGATTAACCTCAGCTATTCGTTTTTATCATTCGATAGGAGTCTCAACTTTGTAAGCTATACCAAAAATTTCAAGTTGCCCAATCAGGAGCAGGGGGGAGCCGGCATTACATTTGCTTGGGTTAATGCAGGTGTAAGCAATATTGACGGGCGCGATATAGACGGATTTAAAATAGGCGAGTTTTCAACCAGCGAAAACCAGTTTTTATTTGCACCGTCGATTAGAGTTTCAGAGCAGGTTTCTTTAGGCGTTGGATTTAAGTTTTATTATTCGAAATTATTCGAAGGGGTAACTTCCACGTCGCTTGGTTTTGACGCAGGTGCTGTATATAAAGTCAACGATAGGATTAATGCCGGTTTGACTATTAAGGATTTGAACTCAAAATACGAGTGGAACACAACTGACCTATACGGGCAATTTGGAAACCAAACAAAAGACAAGTTCCCCGTTTTATACACTTTTGGTGTTTCATACATACTGCCCAATAACTTTGGTCTGGTATCGCTTGACTTTGAAACAAGCAATAAAAAGTCCAATATTATCAAGGTCGGCTCGGAAATTTATATGATAAAAAATATTTTCATCCGTGCCGGTATAGACAGGTTTGATTTAAGCGCCGATGATAAAATCGGCGGCTCAAGAGCAATGTTCGGGCTTGGCTATCAGAAAGAGCTGAAGAATTACATAATCGGAATTGATTATTCATTTGTTATTGAGCCGTATTCACACAGGCCGTTTCAGACTTTAACGGCTGTATTTAAAATTAAATAATTGCTAAGTTTGTAAAGTGAAAAGTATAATTGTATATATAGTTTTCTTAACATCCTTTCCGATGGTTATTTTTTCGCAAAATGACGGCGCTGCCAATACAGGACTTGCTTTTCTAAAGCTCGGGGTAACATCAAGAGCTGTTTCGCTCGGCGAGGCGGTTGTTTCAAATACTATGGACGCTTCGGCAACCCATTACAATCCCGCCGCATTGTTCAACGGCTCAAAAGTGAATCTGCTTTTTATGCACAATGAGCAGGTTCTTGGCGTGAGAACGGAATATCTTGCTGCAAAAGTAAAAATGGATAAGCTTGCTTTCGGTTTAAGCTTAAATAATACCTCGGTTGACGATATTGAAGTGCGTGAAATCCCGGGCAAGCCGCTTGAGACATTCACAGCACAGAATTTTGCTTTCGGTTTATCTGCTGCCTATAAGGTGAATGAAACGATTCAGTTTGGAGTAACGGGTAAGTTTTTATTTGAAAAAATATTTGTCGATAATGCAAGCGGGTTTGCTGTGGATTTGGGCGGACTCTATGCTTATGATAAGTTATCCGTTGGACTTGCTCTTTTCAATCTCGGCTCAATGAGCAACCTTAGGAATGAATCAACCAAGCTACCTTCAGGTATTAGAGGCGGCGGTTCTTATTTAATTGATTTGACGAAGCTTAATGCTAATCTAAGAGTAAACCTTGAAGGATACAAAGTACTCGATGGCGGAGTATTTCACGCTAACACAGGGGCGGAATTTTTGTATAAGGATTTCCTTGCATTGAGAGTCGGTTACCAGTCAGGCTACGAAAATAAAAGCATTACTTCGGGAATAGGTGTTTTATACAAGGCGTTTAATTTAGATTATGCTTTTGTCCCCTATAAATATTCAATGGGAAGCAGCCATACTATTACTATTGGTGCAAATTTTTAGCTCCTAAACTTTAGCATAATGAATGGACATAGTAAAATACGAAAGAAAATATCTTGACCAGTGGGAAGATTTTGTAGCCTCATCCAATAACGGAACAATTTTCCACTCGCGTAAATTCCTTTCATACCATTCACCAGACAAATTCAAGGATAATTCCCTCCTTTTTTTAGAAGATAAAAAAATCGTTGCTCTGTTAACTGCTGCCGAAATTAAAAAAGACGATATTGCAACTCTTTGGTCGCATATGGGCGCTTCATTCGGCGGTTTCGTGTATAAGGAAACCCTCGGCATCCGACAAGCTTTTGATTTAACGGAGACTCTAATCGATTATTCGCTTAAAAATAACTTTAAAAAAATTGTAGTTACAAATGTTCCGATTGTATATCACAAAAGGTACAATGAATATTTCGATTTTGCATTTATCAGAAACGGATTTAATTACCTGAAAAGGGAAGTTACAAGCGTAATAACTCTGAATGTTGATGAAGATAACGTAATGAAGCTCATTAAACCTGAGTCCAGAACATCGGTAAGGCGTGCTGAAAAGCTGGGCGTGGTTGTAAAAAAATCAAATGATTTTGAGGAGTATTACGAGATTCTAAAAAGCAATCTCGCAATGCGGCATAACGTGCAGCCTGCGCATACGCTAAACGAGCTGATTAAGCTTAAAGAACTGTATTCGCAGAAAATCCAGCTTTACGGTGCTTACCTTGAAAAAAAGATGATTGCCGGAGTTGTGAATTTTTATTGCAATGATAAAGTTGTGCTTGTATTTTACATTAGCCATAATCAGGAATTTCAGCAGTACAGGGCTGTAAATTTGCTATTTTATACAATTATTAAAGATGCAATAAGCCGCGGGCTTCGGTTTTTGGATTTCGGGCTTTTCACTGTAAATATGGACCCAAACTGGGGACTCGGAAAGTTTAAAGAAAGCTTCGGAGCAAGAGGAATTTTGAGAGATACATTTTATTTAGATTTAATCCAATAGTGTGATAAAAAAAAATAAATTATATTTCGCAGTTTTTTTCACAGCCATTATCCTTGCGTATTTCCAAACAGTTAGAATCGACTCCCCAAACTATGAATTAAAGCTTAAACGACATAATTCAATAATTGGAAATAGTATTGAATACCCCTACAAATACAGATTGCTGAATCCCTATATAACCAATATTTGGTTTACTGCAAGTAAAATTGTTATGCCTGAAAGAGCCGCTTTTATTCTGGCTTATTTCATTCAAAATATTCTTGTTTACGGATTTATGCTCTTCGCACTGTTTTGGTTTTTCTCACTTTGGTTTGACGACTCGGGCACATTAATTGCCGTATTGATTTATACGGTTTTGGTCTCGCTTTCACTGACAGGTTACGATACGCTTGGTGATATGACAACTGCGGGCGTAATGGCTGTTGGATTTATTTTTATTGTAAAAGACAATGTTAAGCTTTTATATCCTTTAATTTTTATTTCTGCTTTTAATGAGCTTCAGTCAATTTTACTGATAGCGTTTTATTTCTTTGCAAAAAAATCAAACCAGAGAGATAAAAAAGTTTGGCTCAACAGCATTCTGTTAGTCGTACTTTTTGTAATAGCATATGCAATAATATATTTAATCCGAGGCGGTCAGGCGGGCGGAGGTGATGTTCAGTGGTTTTTCTCTAAAGATGCCGCGTTTAATATTGAGCATAAGGACTGGATTGCACTTTGGTTTTTAATGATAGCCCCGCTGCTTTATTTTGGGGTTAAGGATTTTAAAGCTAAACCGGAATTTTTAAGACGAAGCACTTTGATTGTGCTGCCCTTGTTTTATTTTATTGCTTTCTTTTTTATTGCAAGGCTTCGTGAAATCGATAAAGCATTAACAATATTTACTATACTGATTCCCCTTGCATTGTATTCTTTAATTCCCAAACATATCAAAACCAGTAGCGATTAATGTGCGGAATATCGGGCATATTTGATTTTAACGGCAAGAGAGTCGATAAATTTTTGCTTGAGGAAATGAACCGAATTACCCGCCACAGGGGACCCGACGGAAACGGCGTTTTTGCCGAGGGCAATGTTGGACTTGCCAGCAACCGCCTTGCAATTATTGACCTGCGCGAAATCTCAAATATGCCGCTTTATGATACCGAGAGCCGATACGTAATTGTATTTAACGGCGAAATTTTCAATTATATTGAAGTCCGAAATGAGCTCCTGCAAAAAGGACATAAATTTAAAACAGATTCTGATACCGAGGTTATCGTAAATGCTTATAAAGAGTGGGGCGAGGAATGCCTCCACAAGCTTAACGGAATGTGGGCTTTTGCAATCTGGGATAAAAAAGAAAAAACCCTGTTCTGCTCACGCGACAGGTACGGTATTAAACCGTTTTACTATTATAAAGATACCAATAGACTGATTTTTGCTTCGGAGATTAAACAAATATTATACTGCGGTGTTGATAAGTCCGTAAATGATGAGATTATTTATGATTATTTGATTTTTCATTTTATCGACCACAATGAGCAGACTTTTTTTAAGCATATCCTAAAGCTTCAGGCGGGGTATAAGCTTACCATTAAAAACGGTAAAATGACTGCTGCAAGGTGGTATAATCTTCCTGAAAATAATAATATGACAGATACCAGAAACCTTTACAGTGATTTTTATAACCTGCTTTATGATTCAGTCCGCCTTCGACTCAGAAGCGATGTTGAGGTCGGCAGCTGTTTAAGCGGCGGGCTGGATTCTTCGGCTATTGTCTGCACAATGCATGACATTTTGCACAACGAAGGCAAGCCAGAAATACAGAAAACCTATACAGCTTGCTATGATGACCCGTTAATTGACGAGCGTCCCTTTGTTGAAGAAGTTATTAAGCAGACTAATTCCACAAAATATTATTTATTCCCCGATGTTAAGACATTTCTGAATGACTTGGACAGTTTAACCTATCACCAGGATGAACCATACACCGGAGCAACGGTTTTTGCACAGTGGTGCGTGTTTAAAAAAATCCATGAAACTGGAATAAAAGTTGTGCTTGACGGGCAGGGGAGCGATGAAATTCTGCTTGGATATTTTTCTTTTTTTCCCTTTCATTTGAAGCGAAACATGCTTAATCCTTTAAAGTTTATTACAGAGTTTGCAAAAGGGGTAAGCACTACTCAGCTTGGTTTAAATAAATTCACGCAGAATTTCATATACTTTAACACAGGGTTTGTCCGTTACAGGCATGTAATGAGCAGCAGCAGGAGTTTCATTAACCAAAGCTTTGTATCCTCGCATAACCGCAAGGATGTTTTTAACGAAATGATTGCAACATCAGGGCTTCAGTCAAACCGTTTATCTAACTTGTGGAATATTTCACTGCCTTCATTATTAAGATATGAGGACAAGAACTCAATGGCTTTTTCCGTAGAAGCCCGCCTGCCGTTTTTAGACCACCGGCTTGTTGAATTCATTTTTTCGATACCATTGAATAAATTAATTCATAAAGGATGGACAAAACATGTTTTGCGCGAGTCTTTAAAAGGCAAAATTCCAGAAGATATTAGAATGAGAAAGGGAAAGCTTGCTTTTTCCGTTCCCCAAAAAAAATGGATGAATGAGATTTCGGATTATTTAATTGAAACTTTCTCAAATGATTTCAGAGCTGGTAAATATATCGATAAGAATAGAATAATTAAAATTATAAAATCGGGGAATTACAACGATAAATTTATATACCGTGCGTTTGCTTTAGAAAAGTGGATGAAGGTTTTTGATTTAAACCAATGAGATAAATAATTTTATGCTAAACGGATTCTAAAAAAATGGTATCTCACTGGTTAAAATCATAAAGGAGTCTAAATTGGCAAAAATAAAAATAGAAGAAGTGGTTTACGCTCTTGATACGCAGTTTAAAAAAGCGCTTGAAAACACTATTAAAAAAATGCTCCCCGATTCAAATGTGGATACGAGATTGCTCTTTGTTGAGTTCCGCAAGGAGCTTTACAGGCAATGCCAGAGCTGGGAATCTGTTCCGAACAGCTGTGTGCAAAGGGAAGATTTCTAATTAATATTGTCCAAAAGCGTTCTACATATCGCACCGGAAAACACCGCAGGGGTTCCCTACAATGTTGTGAATATGCAGAACATGTTTGGGATGCCTTCAAGGTTAATTACTTTCTACAAAATTCCATTCAGCTTTCCCGAAGATATTTGCCTGAATTTGCCCATACCTCGGAATAAACTGGCAATGAAATGGCGTGATTTAAAGCTGAAAAAAATTCAGGGAGAAATTAAAGAAAAAGAGGCTGATAAATGGACTTACATGCCTTACTTTAAACCCAAAAACACGGTCGAAAAAATCTACATGATTTACCGCGAGAAAAGAGACGAGGCGAAGTTTCTTAAAGTATTGGAAGCAGTAAAAGCCGATTCATTCGACATAATTCATTTTGACGGAGGGATTGATTTTTTTATGGACTCAAGACTCGCAAAAAAGTGGAAATCCGAAGGGAAAAAAATTGTAAACTGCTACTACGGCGATGATTTGAGAACACGCGGTATTGTCAAGGAAATGGATGAGCTGAGCGACTTAAACCTAACTTTTGAATACGACCACACATTAAGACATCAGAACATTAATTTTTTATTTTTCCCGTTTGATAATTCAGACATTGATTATATAAACGATGATATTTATAATTCATCAAAAAAGTTAAGAGTAGTGCACTCGCCAACGCACAGATTTATCAAAGGCACAAATGAAATAATAAATGCATTAGAGCAGGCAAAAAAAGTTAGGGATTTTGAGTTTGTTTTACTTGAAAATCTGCCAAGGGAGAAAGTCATTGAGCTTAAAAAGACCTGCCACATCGCAATTGACCAAATCGGAAACAGGGGAGGAACCGGCTACGGAATTAACTCGCTTGAATCGCTTTCTATGGGGATTCCAACAATAACAGATATGAACTGCGGAATGGACAAGTGGCTGCCTGAAAATCCTTTCATAGTAGCAAACAAAGATAATTTAACAGAGAAATTGATTAAGCTAATCGATAGCAATGATTTAAGACAGAAAAAACGTGTTGAAGGCAGACAATGGGTCGATAAATACCATTCGTATATATCCGTTTTTGAAAAATTAATGGAGTATTATAAAAAAGCGGGAATAATCTAACTGATTGAGCACACCGATAAGAAAAATATTTTCCGATACTATTATATACACGGCCGGCAGTGTGTTTAACCGCCTTTTGCCCTTTCTGCTGCTTCCTATTTATACCTACTATTTTAAACCCGCCGACTACGGTGTATTTTCGCTCGTTTACTCATTTTGGTTTTTTGCAGCCGTGTTTTATCTGTACGGAATGGAAACTTCATTTCAGAAGTTCTTTATTGAAGCAAAATCGATTGATGAAAAGAAATCGATATTCAGCTCAACATTAATACTTATATTTTTTACATCGGTTTTGTTTAGCTTAATTATTTATATACTCGCCGATAATATTGCGTTAACAATAACCGGCGATAAGCCAAATGGTTATTTAATCAGACTGCTTGCAATAATACTGGTTATCGATGCATTGTACAGATTCCCGATGATACTAATTAACAGTGAGCAGCGCTCTAAGCTTTACTCCTCCCTAAACGCAATTGCTGTTGTAATTAATGTTGCTTCAAATGTTATTTTAATTGTTTTTCTTAAGTATGGAATCGAAGCAATTTTTTATTCATATCTGGTTTCATATTCATTTTTATTTATTGCCTCATTTATCTTTTCAGCTAAGTATTTTGCGTTTAAGATGGATATTGCACAAGCAAAGTTTCTTTTAAAAACAGCACATCTTTTTTTGTATTACGGCTTGTTTTTGATTTCAATGGATTTAATCGACCGTTTTATACTTGAATACTTTCAAGGAACAGCCGAGGTTGGTATTTATTCCGCATGTTATAGAATTGGAATAGTGATGAATCTCGTGATTACGGGATTTAAGGTCGCCTGGACTCCGTTTTTTTTAAATCTAAAGGAAGAAGAAGGAAACAAGGAAATTTTCTCGAAAATATTTACCTACTTTTGTTACGGCGGATTGATAGTTTTTCTAACCTTCTCGCTTTTTGCAGATGATTTGGTAAAGATAAATGTTGCTGGCTACACATTGCTAAATCAAAATTACTGGGGGGGACTCTTTATCATTCCCTACATTTTAATGGCATATTTATTTTCAGGTCTGTATCTAAACTTAACTGTAGCATCATTTTTACAGAATAAAATTAAATACTTAATTATTTCATCCGGCTTTGGCTGTATCAGCAATATTGCTTTCAATTTAATTTTAATTCCGGGGCTTGGAATGCTTGGGGCTGCAATTTCAACAATGCTTTCATATATGTTGATGTTCTTAATTCTGTACGCTCTTTCGCAGAAAATATTCAGAATTTCATACCAATGGAATTTAATTCTTAAAGCTTTAGTTCTAACGTGTATCCTGTATGCAATTAATATTTACCTGCAAAATTTTGCAAGTTTAAACTATATTGCAAAGTTTATAATCGAAATTTTTTCTGTTATCCTGCTTTACCTCGTTCTTTTGGGAAACAAAACAGCCGAATTATTAAAGACTTATGTAAAAAGTCAGCCTTAAAGTTTAACTTTAAATAAAACATACTTGACATCATATAGTAATATAATTATATTTGCAGACCTACTCCAATACTTTAATTATATTATTATCCCATTGGAGAGGTGCGAGAGCGGTTGAATCGGGCGGTCTCGAAAACCGTTGTCCCGCTTGCGGGACCGTGGGTTCGAATCCCACCCTCTCCGCAGCATTGCGAGCTGTTATAAATAGATTTCATAATTTTTTCTTTTCAGGTCCATATGGTACTTAATTGGTTAATTAAAAGTCTTGCAGTCTTATTTCTGCTTCTTCTGTTGGCAGGCAAAGCGTTTTCCCGGGATGAATTGGATTTCGAGGAGTTTATGGGCATGATGTCTGAAACTATGACTGATGAACAGCTTAATGAGCTCAGTTTTCAGGTGCCCTGGTTTGTAAAGATTCTTGGTTACGGATACGGAGATTTTTCCGGTGACGGGAAAGACGACATAATACTTTCAATAAGAGAAAAAGACGTAACTCCTAAAAAAACCGTAGATGTTTATTTTTTCGAAAACGTAGATAACAAAACCTACCGGCTCATAAAGAAAAAGAACTATAAATGGTTCGAGATTACGCTTGAAGTCGCTTTTATGGTAAAGGCAGGGAAATGTTATGTCACAAACCGGGATGATAACAACTGGTATTTTACAAGCTTTGAAATAAAAGGCGGGAAGCTTTTGCAGGTAGCAAGGGAGAAGTTTCCCATCGAGTTTGAAAACGCAGGCAATTAAAACTCGTTATTTCCCCACATTGTCTGCTCACAGCCCGCACATAGCCTATGTGTGGTGCTTTTTTATGCGGGCTTTTAATAACAATTTCGACAACCCTAATAATTGACTAAAAATAAATTCCTCAATTAGTTAAATTTTGTTATGATAGAAAGATACACGCTTCCCGAAATTGCTGAAATTTGGTCTGAACAGAACAAATTCTCAATATGGCTGAAAATCGAACTTTATGCCGCCGAAGCGAACAATAAGCTGGGAATTGTGCCCACCGCCGCAATTCGGAAAATCAAATCCAGAGCAAAATTCAACATTCAAAAAATTAATCAGATTGAAAATGTTGTTAAGCATGATGTAATAGCTTTTTTAACCAACGTAGCAAGTTACGTTGGGACTGATTCCCGTTTCATACACTACGGAATGACAAGTTCCGATGTTCTGGACACCGCCTTGTCCATTCAAATGAAGGAGGCAGGAGAGCTTATTCTAAAACAGCTTTTAAAGCTAAAGACATCTCTTGCAATTAAGGCTAAAAAATACAAATTCCTTGCAATGGTGGGACGAACACACGGAGTCCATGCCGAGGCAATTACGCTCGGATTGAAATTTGCCGTTTGGTATGATGAAATTAACAGAGACATTAGTCGGCTCGAAACCGCAATTAAAAACGCATCGGTTGGGAAAATTTCCGGAGCTGTGGGAACTTATGAGCATATAAATCCTTTTGTAGAAAGATACGTTTGCAAAAAACTCGGGTTGAGCCCCGCCAAAAGCTCAACGCAGATTATACAAAGAGATGTTCACGCCGAGTATTTGACCACACTTGCAATAATTGCATCCTCACTTGAAAAGTTTGCAACTGAAATACGCCACCTGCAGAAAACCGAAGTCCTCGAGCTGGAAGAACCATTCACAAAAGGGCAAAAGGGTTCATCGGCAATGCCGCATAAGAAAAATCCGGTTATATGCGAAAGAATAGCCGGTCTCGCACGCGTGTTAAGAGGCAACTCGCTTGCCGCAATGGAAAACATAAATCTCTGGCATGAGAGAGATATTTCGCACTCCTCCGTTGAAAGGATGATACTTCCCGACAGCACCATGCTTTTGTATTATATGCTTGTTAAGATGAGCGAAGTCATTAACGGACTTGTTGTAAATAAACAAAACATAGCTCATAATCTCAACAAAACTCACGGCCTCATTTACTCCCAGCGAGCCCTGCTTAAGCTGGTTGAATGCGGCTTAACGCGCGAGCAGGCGTATAAAGTAGTGCAATCGAGCGCAATGAAATCATGGAAAACAGGCGAGGATTTTAAATCATTGCTGTTGAAAGACAGACTTGTTTCCTCAAAAGTTAGAAAAATAGAAATTGATGGGATTTTTGATGGTAAAAAAGTCATTAAGAATATTAATTATATCTTTAAAAATGTAGGTTTAAGGTAGATTTTTCTCCTTTTTTAAAATTCCCCCGAAATATGAAAATTCATTGAAATAATCTCAATTTTTTGCTAAATTTGAAGTCATTTTTAAAAGTTGTAAGATTTTTTCGGACGGTTAGCTCAGTTGGTTAGAGTGCCACGTTGACATCGTGGAGGTCGCAGGTTCGAATCCCGCACCGTCCACGTTACCGGCAGGCAGGTTAAAGTTCTGCTTTCGTGCATCGTCCGATTAATTTTTTGGTAAGCAGTTAATTATCGGTAAGTCGTTAAAATTGGGAAATGAAAATTAAATTAAATTAAACTATGAATAAAGCAATCAGGAAGTTATTAGTTTTATTTTTGTTTCTTTTATTTGAGGGAAGCCTTTTTACACAGATTTATTCTCCCAAAGATATAATTACGATTTACGACCCCTTTACCATAACGTTCGGTGAGCTTGTCTTAAATACAAACGATGATGAGTTCAAAGAGCATAACTTTGTAGTTATTATAACAATTACTGTGGGACCGGAGAAAATTGTCAAGTTTTTCTATAAGGACGATTTGCTTTTAAATACAATGAAAAATTTTAATGACGATTATTGGGCAATATCTTTTAAAGCTCTTAAGAACAATGTTGTGCTCGTTCCATCATTGTTTAACGTTCCCAACAACGGAGGGATGATTACAATTAAAATGGAGGGCTATTCAAATATAAGTCTCGGAGATGAAGCCATGATGAACCAGATGAGCACCGGTTATGTTTACACCGGCTCAACAATGTATGCGGCAATGGAACAGGCATATAAATACCTTGCTACATCACCGGATGTAAACAAACCGAATAACAGCCTGCTTACCTCTGCGGAAGTACTTCAAAGGAACGTTTCCACAAGAGCGGGAATTTTTTACCTGGGCAATCCGACCGAAGTAAGCTATGCAATACCCGAAGACCCGAAGAAGGTAATCGGCACCAACATCCTGCTGCAGGGTTCAAAAAAAATTGAATCCAAGCTCTCAAGCAGGACATCCGACCAGTGGAATTTAACTTTCACCAAGCTTCATGATGTTAAGATTGTGCATAATGAATCATACTACAGCAAGATTAAGGGCATTTTCAGCGATATAATGAATTTGCAGAGAATTGACGAGAACAGACGAGAAGGTTACATTGCAAGATGTAATGAGATTATTAACGAGGATTTGGTTATGGGAAGAAAAACAGGAGTTTATCTGAATGAACAGGCAATTAAGCAGTTTGCATATTTAATGAATTTCCTGAAAGCGGATGTTAGGGCTAAATCAGATACGGCAGCTTATACGAGCGATTTTATGAAGTCAGATGAGAGAGAAGCATTAACATACATTGAGTCAAATATCAGGGAAGATGATTTTAATCTTGAAAACCAGTATATATTTGATGAGTTCATCCACTCATCACTTGGAAGGGGGGCATTGCTGAAGGAAATCGATATTATCAGGAGGTATTACCAGCTTAAGTGAGTTCTGCTTCAAACGGACATATTAATATAACTTTCCCTGACGGAAGCAAAAAGGAATTTCCCAAAGGCGTTACTTCTTTAGAGATTGCATCCTCAATCAGCAAATCTCTGGCTGAGGATGTCCTTGTTGCAGAAGTCAACGGCGAGCTTGTTGACCTTGTTAGACCAATATGCGAGGATGCATCGGTGAGGTTTTATAAATTTACCGATGATGAGGGAAAAAAAGTTTACTGGCATTCCTCAAGCCATATAATGGCTCAGGCAATTGAGGAGCTTTTCCCCGGCGCAAAGTTCGGCGTTGGTCCCGCAATTGAAAACGGTTTTTATTATGACGTTGATTCCAGCCACAAGTTTACCGAGGATGATTTGATGAAAATCGAAGATAAGATGCTTGAGATTGCAAAGCGTGACCTTAAGACTCAAAGGGAAGAGTTGAAAAGAGAAGATGCTATTGAGTATTTCAAATCCAAAAGGGTTGACTCCTATAAGGTCGAAATTCTCGAAGACATTGCCAAGGATGAGGATGTTGTGTCACTATATCATCAGGGTGAATTTACGGATTTGTGCCGAGGTCCCCATATGCCAACTACTGCCAAGCTTAAAAACGTTAAGCTGCTGAATGTTTCGGGTTCTTACTGGAGAGGTGATTCAAACCGGCAGCAGCTGCAAAGGATTTACGGAATATCATTCCCAAAGAAAAAAGATTTGGATGATTACTTAAAGCTCATTGAAGAGGCAAAAAAGCGGGACCACAGAAAGCTGGGTAAGGAGCTTGAGCTTTTTATGTTTCATGAGTACAGCCCGGGTGCGCCTTTCTGGCTTCCAAACGGAATGATTTTATTTAAAGAGCTTGAGAAATACTGGCGCAGTATCCATGAAGAAAACGGCTACGATGAAATTAATACCCCGATTTTAGTAAAAGATAAATTGTTTGAGCGGTCAGGTCATACCACGCATTACACCGGAAATATGTTCAAAGTCATAGACGGCGACGACACATATTACCTTAAGCCGATGAATTGCCCCGAAGCTACAATGGTCTATTCATCGAAGCTGAGGAGCTATAAGGACCTGCCTGTGCGTTTGAGCGAAATCGGGAGACTTCACCGCAATGAGTTAAGGGGTGCAGTGGGGGGATTATTCCGCGTTCGCCAGATTACAATGGATGACGCACATATATTTTGCACCCTTGAGCAGATTCAGCAGGAAATTACCGGCGTAATGGGTTTGATTAAAAGGTTCTATGCTTTATTTAATCTTGAACCTGCTTACTCACTTGCAACCAGACCCGATGAGGCGCTTGGGTCAAAGGAAGTATGGGACAAAGCCGAAGCTGCTCTTGCAGCTGCATTGGAGGCCACTGGCTTGAAATACAAACTAAACGAAAAAGAGGGAGCATTTTACGGACCTAAGATTGATATAAACATTAAAGATGTTTTGAAAAGAGACTGGCAGATTGCGACCATCCAGCTTGATTATAATCTCCCTGAAAGGTTTGATTTGACCTTTGAAGGCAGTGACGGGCAAAAACACAGACCTGTTATGATTCACAGGGCTATTTTCGGCAGCTTCGAAAGATTCATCGGTGTGCTCATAGAACATTTTGCAGGAAATTTTCCGCTTTGGTTATCCCCAATACAGCTTGCAGTTCTTCCTATTACCGATAATCAGCTGGATTATGCTAAAGAAGTTTATAACAGGCTGGTTGAGAATAAATTCAGGGTAAAACTGGATGACAGGAATGAAAAGGTTGGCTACAAAATAAGGGACTGGGAAACGAAAAAAGTTCCCTATATGATAGTTCTCGGAGAAAAAGAAAAGCAAAACAAAAATATTACCGTCAGAGCTCATAAAAAAGGCGACTTGGGATCTTTTGGGTTGAATGATTTTGTTAAATCATTATCTGAAGAAATAAAATCTAAAAAAATTAATTAACTAACTTTAAAAGGAGCAATTTATCAAGGGAAAAACAGTTAAGACCAGAGTTAATGAACAGATTCGAGTTCCGGAGGTAAGGGTAATTGATGAAAAAGGCGACCAGGTTGGGATATTATCTACCCAGGAAGCCCTGAAGATGGCAAGGATGAGAGAGTATGATTTAATCGAAGTTTCGCCAAATGCAAAACCGCCTGTATGTAAAATAGGCGATTTCGGGAAATATAATTACGAAAAGCAAAAGAAAGAGAAAGAGCAGAAAAGAAGCAAAAGCTCAACCCAGGTTAAGGAAATCAGGTTTCACCCCAATACAGATACACATGATATGGAGTTTAAGTGCAGGCATTTGAAAGAATTTCTTGTTGAGAGGCACAGAGAATTAAGCTTGCCTATCATTTATCATTCCAGACTACGGGGGAAAAAACATTATTTA
>JAKEEM010000003.1 GCA_022616535.1 Chlorobiota bacterium
ACGGCCTGATTTCTTCCTCTCCCCCATCAACTTTCTTCCTAATCAAGGGAATATTTTTCTTATTGATAATTTCTATTGCTTCGTCGTAAGTCAAGCGGGGAAAAGGTTTTTTAATCACTTCAAGTTTCGTTGTGTCGCGCTCCAATACAGCAAGTTCTTTTGCCCTGTTTTTCAATACCTGCTGAATGATGTATTCAATAAAATCTTCAATCAAATCCATATCATCAAACAAGTCATAATACGCCATTTCCGGTTCAATCATCCAGAACTCGGTTAAATGCCTGCGGGTTTTGGATTTTTCCGCTCTGAATGTTGGACCGAAATCATAAACTTTAGCGAAAGCCATTGCTCCTGCTTCTGCATACAATTGTCCGGTTTGGGCGAGATAAACTTTCCCCAAATCAAAATAATCAGAGCTGAATAATGTTGTTGTTCCTTCAGCCGCATTTGGGGTAAAAATTGGAGAATCAAAAAGTACAAAACCGTTATCATACATATAATCACGGCATGCTTTTATTATTTCCTCTCTTACTTTAATAATAGCAATCTGCTTTGGTGAGCGCACCCACAAGTGTCTGTGGTCAGCAAGAAATTCAATACCGTGCTCTTTTGGAGTAATCGGATAAGGTTCCGCTACCTGTACAATTTCAAGCGATTTTACCTGAATCTCGAATTCGTCTTTTTTAGGATGCTTTGAAACAACACCCTTTACGATAATGGATGACTCCTGAGTAAGTTTTTGAAAATCCTCCCAGACTTTTTCAGATACATCTTTCTGCGAAACCACTCCCTGAATAATACCCGTCCCGTCCCTAAGCTGCGGAAACATAAGTTTTCCTGATGTTCTTACATTATATAGCCAACCCTGTATAATGACTTCCTGACCGACATAATCAGCAATTTGAGCAATATAATAGCGTTTTTTTAACAATTTCTCCCTTGATAAAACCGCAAGTTACCGAAAAATTGAAGTTGTTTCAATGAAATAAGTTTTTGCGAAACATGTACGGGATGAATCAGATTAGTTTTACCTATTTAGCTCTGTTAACTGACATTACTTTTTAACCGGTCTTCTGACAACATAATATCCAATCAGTTTATACTTGCCGTAGCAGACATTATTCTTAATATTATCCCCGTTATCGGATTGCTGTGTTCCTGCCCACCATGCCATTGCGTATAAATCGCTTTTTATTTTTGTAAGCGATTCAAAAATTATAACGTGTCCGTTCCATACAATTAAATCACCTTTCTTTGCTTTTGTAGCATCCTTAATGGCAACAACGGGAAAAATATCCGTGAATTTTTCAGTATCGACAAGGTCGCGAGTTAAAGCATTGGTTGTAGGTGTTTTGAATCCTGATTTAAACAGCACATTGAGCGCAAAAATATTACATTTGGTCGAGCCGTTAAGAAGTATAAGCTTGTTGTTAAGCCAGTAAAGGTAAGCGGAATCCTTTTCGGGTGAATACATTTCATTCGCCTGCTCTGTTTCAGCAATATTTAATATCTTAACTCCGTCTGCTTCTTCTACATCGGTGATTTCAGTATTTTCCTCTGTTGTTTCAGATTCCGATTCATCTTTTTCCGTACGAGAAGCCGGGAAACAGCCCATCAAGTACACAACGAGAACAAACAAAAACAGTAATAGTATCGATTTTTTTATATACATAACCTATATATTTATATATGTTATGTAATAATAACTTAAAGTCTTGATTTAAACAATGGAATATATACCGAAAATAAGGTAAATAAAAAACCACCCATTTTTAGGCGGGGCGGTTTATTTTGCTTAATGGAGAATATATATTAAGCTATGGGATTCATAAGCTTATTTCTTATCATCATCAATTACTTCATAATCAGCGTTTTCAACTTTCTTGTCATCTTTACCCTGTGGTTGTTCCTGCTGTGCTCCCTGTCCACCCTGCTGCTGCCCGGCACTGCCGGTTGCCTGTGAATACATCTGTGTTGATGCTTCATTCCACGCAGCGTTAACTGCTTCCATTGAAGACTTAATTTCATCTACGCTTGTGCCCTTAACCGCTTCTCTAAGTCTGCCTAGAGCAGTTTCAATCTTCATCTTTATATCGGCAGAAAGTTTATCGCCGAATTCCTTAAGCTGTTTTTCGCTCTGGAATATCAAGCTGTCCGCATGGTTCTTTGTATCGACTTCCTCACGTTTTCTTTTGTCTTCGCCTTCATGCTCCTTGGCGTCTTTTCTCATTTTTTCGATTTCAGCATCGCTTAGCCCGCTGGAATGAGTAATCTTAATTGACTGTTCCTTACTAGTTGCCTTATCCTTTGCATTTACGTGAAGTATACCGTTAGCATCGATATCAAAAGTTACTTCAATTTGAGGTATACCTCTCGGTGCCGGGGGAATCCCGTCTAAGTGAAATTTTCCAAGCGTCCTGTTATCATGTGCCATGGGACGCTCACCCTGCAAAACATGAATCTCAACTGAGGGCTGGTTATCAGCGGCAGTTGAAAATATTTCTGTTTTTTTAGTAGGTATTGTTGTGTTGGCATCTATCATCTTAGTCATAACACCGCCGAGAGTTTCGATACCGAGCGAAAGAGGCGTAACATCAAGCAGAAGCACGTCTTTTACGTCGCCTGCCAGCACACCGCCCTGGATAGCGGCACCTATTGCAACAACCTCGTCCGGATTTACTCCCTTATGCGGCTCCTTCTTGAAGAAATTCCTTACGGCTTCCTGAACCTTTGGAATTCTTGTTGAACCGCCGACGAGTATCACCTCATCAATCTGGTCAATTGTGAACTTCGAGTCCTCAACTGCCTTTCTGCAAGGACCAATCGTTCTTTGTATTAAGTCATCAACAAGCTGTTCGAACTTAGCCCTCGTGATTGTCATATCAAGGTGTTTAGGTCCGTCAGCTCCCACAGTAACGTAGGGAAGCTTAACATCCACCTGAGTCTGGTTTGAAAGGTCGCATTTTGCCCTTTCGGCTTCGACTTTTAGTCTTTGCAAAGCCATCGGGTCTTTTCTTAAATCAATTCCTTCCTGCTTCTGAAATTCATCAGCCATATAATCAATTAATCTCTGGTCGAAGTCATCGCCTCCCAAATGTGTATCACCGTTTGTTGATTTAACGTGAAATACTCCATCTCCAAGCTCAAGTATTGAAATATCGAATGTTCCGCCGCCTAAGTCAAATACTGCAACTTTCTCATCGTTTTTCTTCCTGTCAAGTCCGTACGCAAGCGCAGCTGCTGTGGGCTCATTAATAATTCTCTTTACTTCGAGCCCTGCAATTTTGCCTGCGTCCTGTGTTGCCTGGCGCTGGGCATCGTTAAAGTAAGCCGGAGTTGTAATAACCGCCTCGGTTACTTTTTGTCCAAGGTAATCCTCGGCTGTCTGCTTCATTTTCTGCAGCACCATAGCAGAGATTTCCGGTGGTGAATAAACTCTGTCCCCGATTTCAACTCTTGCCGTATCATTTTCGCCCTTAACAACTTTATACGGCACAAGCTTGATTTCCGAACCGACTTCATTGTATCTTCTTCCCATAAATCTCTTTATGGATGAAACTGTGTTTTGCGGATTGGTTACCGCCTGCCTTTTTGCTGCCTGCCCTACCAAACGTTCGCCTCCTTTGGTAAAGGCAACAACAGAAGGCGTTGTTCTGTGCCCTTCCGAATTAGGAATTACAACCGGGTCACTCGCCTCCATTACGGCAACAACCGAGTTAGTCGTTCCTAAGTCAATTCCAATTATTTTTCCCATAGTGGTTTTATTTTTCCTTTCTTTTTAAATTCTGAACGAAGCGCTCTGCCTGCTGCAGGCAGAATCTCATTGACAAATATCTCTGAATCAAATCCTTCGCTTCGTTAAGAATTTTCAAAGCAGAGACAGGATTTCAATCCTGCCTCTGCTAATTTGATAAACCTTTTACCTTATCGAGATTATACTTTACTTTATCTCAATCTGCTTTTCAACAACCTTAGCTTCCTCAGTCTTAGGCAGAGTGATATTCAGTACTCCGTCATTGTATTCAGCAGAAATCTTATCAGTAACTACTTCAGCCGGCAATGTAAAGCTTCTTGAAAATGAACCGTAGTTCCTTTCAATCCTGTAGTAGTTCTTGCTTTCGTCCTTTTGCTCTGATTTCTTTTCGCCGCTGATTGTGAGCACGTCTCCGACTATATTAATCTTCACATCATTTTTCTCAACACCGGGAATCTCAACATGCACATATAAATTATCCTTATCCTCGGTAACGTCAACTCTTGGAGTAAAAACATTGCTGTTAAAGGATTTTAATCCCCAGTCCCCGAAGAATGGCGAATCGAAATCTTCAAAGAACTTTTTCAGTCTCTTTTCGATATGAGAAAGCTCATGTGCGGGTTTAAATTTAACTAATGTCATTTTTATCGACCTCCTTTTGTTAAATTACTTTGTTCTATAAATTTTAATTTAGTCAGATACTAAGAGTACAATAGCCGTGCCAAACTTTTTTATATAAAATATAAGGAAATTGACGTTTCATAAAAAAACACTGTGACAAAAATTATAACCACTTTGAAATTTTTTCAAAATTGTGTAATTATTTACAAAAAGCCCTGACAATTTGTCATACTTGATTTTTACTTAATTTATAGCTTTATTTGCATTGTCTCTCCGATATTTAAGATTTTACTGAAAACTTTAAATCACCAATTTTATGCCAAGCGAAATCTTAGAAATTAAAGAACGCACACTAATGGTTTCAGATATGGCGGAAACATTGATAGCCTCTGAAATTATAAAGTTAGCAGGTGAGATAAACGAAAAAATTAAAAAGGGGGAGAGAATATATAATTTAACAATCGGCGATTTTGACTCAAAAATATTCCCCATACCTGCCAAGCTTGAAGAAGAAATAATAAAAGCATACAAAGAGGGGGCAACCAACTACCCTCCCGCAGACGGACTGTTTGAAACCAGAGAGGCAGTTTCCAAATTTCTTGCAGAGAAAGAAGGGCTTGATTATAGCCCCGCAAACGAAATTTTAATTGCTGCAGGTGCCCGGCCGCTTATATATGCTACTTATCAAACTATAGTACACCCCGGAGATACCGTAATATTTCCAGTTCCTTCTTGGAATAATAATCATTATTCACATCTTTCACACGCAAAAAAAATTGAGATCCTTGCCAGACCCGAAAATAACTTTATGCCAACAGCAAGTGACTTAAAACCCTACCTGAACCAAGCCGCACTTGTCGCTCTTTGCTCTCCGCTCAATCCAACCGGGACAGCATTCACAAAACAGGGACTTGAAGAAATATGTGAGCTTATTCTTGAGGAAAACAACTCAAGGGATGAAAGCCAAAAGCCGCTTTATCTGATGTATGATCAGATTTACTGGGTGCTTACATTCGGCGGCACGGAACATTATAACCCTGTTTCGCTTTTCCCTGAAATGAAAAATTACACATTGTTTATTGACGGACTTTCGAAATCATTTGCAGCTACGGGAGTCAGGGTCGGATGGACATTTGGTCCTTCAAGAGTAATCGGCAAAATGAAATCCATACTTTCACATTTAGGGGCTTGGGCGCCGAAAGCTGAACAAGTCGCAGCGGCAAGGTATTTAAGCCGTTTAAGTGACGTTGAGAGCTACCTTAATAAATTTAAACAGCAGGTTAGTGAACGGCTCGAAGGCTTCTACAACGGTTTTATGGAATTAAAAAACGAGGGTTTTAAAGTTGATGCGATTTCTCCGCAGGCGGCGATTTACCTCACTGTACAGTTTGATTTACACGGAATGAAAAAAGAAGGCGGAGCAATTTTAAAAAATACAAAAGATATTACAAAATATCTTTTAGATGAGGCCAAAGTTGCAATTGTGCCTTTTCACGCTTTCGGTGATTCTGATAACTCAACCTGGTACAGGCTTTCGGTTGGAACGTGTAAAATAGATGAAGTTGAAGAGGTAATAAAAAATTTACGTAAGTCATTAGGCAAATTAAGTTAACTTGCTTGCAGGGATGCAGAGAGCATCCCCGCAAAAAAGCTATTTTACAAGAACCATCTTTTTAACATCACTAAAATCCCCGGCCGTAATTCTATATAAATATACACCTGTTGCGAGTCCTGTTGCATCAAAATCTACAGAGTAACTTCCTGCACCAAGACTTTCCCCGACCAGAGTTTTTATAACTTTGCCGCTTACATCATAAACTGTAATTGTTGCAGCCGATTGTTTTGGCAAGTCAAATTTTATCTTTGTAACGGGATTAAAAGGATTGGGATAGTTATTGTAAAGCCTGAATTCATTTGGAATTTCATTCGATACCGGTTCTATTGATGTTGTAATTGAATAACGTAGTGTAGCATAATCGCTTGAGCTGCCGATACCCACGCTGTTACCTGTCACAAAAATATTTCCTGATATATCTATACAAATTGATGCTGCGGCATCTATACCGTTTCCGGGACCGTTATACCTTTGTTCCCAGACTTGTGTTCCTGTCTGGTCATATTTTAAAGTCAGGTAGTCAAGATTAGTGCCGCCGGAATTACTTGCTCCGGTAACATACACATTTCCGCCCGCATCTGCTACGATTGATGATGCGTCATCGGAAGTATTGTTAGGACCATTATATCTTGCAGCCCACTGCTGCTGCCCCGAGGAATTGTACTTTACTGTTGCGTAATCAGTTGCAGAACCTTGTCCAATGCTCGAGCCCGTTACATATACATCTCCGGATGCTGAAACCGCCAAACCAAATACAACATCATTGTCATTTCCTGTGCCGTTATATCTTGCTGCCCATTGCATTTCGCCGCTATAATTATATTTAACAGTTGCATAATCATTGGACGAAGTACTTCCGCTGCTGCCGCCCGTAACGTAAATATTGCCTCCTCCATCAATTTCCATGCTGGAAGGAACGTCATCGGCGTTGTTAGTTCCGTTGTACCTTGCTACCCACTGCATCTGGCCACTGGAATTATATTTAACGGTTGCATAATCCAGTCCGCTTCCGCTTCCTGTGCTGCTGCCGGTTACATAAACATTGCCCGAGGCGTCCACTCTGACCACGACGGCATTATCAATACTATTCTGGGGTCCGTTATATCTTGCAACCCACAGCTGCTGGCCGCTGGAATTATACTTAATTGTTGCATAATCGTAATTTGTTATGCTAAGGCTTTGTCCTGTAACATAAACATTACCCGAACCGTCAACAGCAACGGAAAAAGCCTCATCAACACCGTTGACTGGTCCGTTATACCTCGCTACCCATACCTGCTGCCCTGAACTATTATACTTTATAGTAGCATAATCGCTCAAAGAAATTGAACCAGCGCTTATACCTGTTACATACACATTTCCTGATGCATCGACAGCAATTGCATTTGCAATATCTATAAGATTACCGCCATCATAACGGGCTGCCCACTGCAGCTGGCCGGATGCACTGTATTTTACAGTTGCATAATCCAAGTTAGAATTAATTCCTGCACTGCTCCCCGTTACATAAACATTTCCCGAAATATCTGCTACAACCGCAAAAGCCTCATCAAAGCTGTTGCCAGGCCCATTATATCTTGAAATCCATTGGCTGAATAATTGTAAACTGAAAAAATTTATAAGCACGAAGATTTTTAAAATGAAATGAATTTTTCCCATAATGAACTCCTTTTCTAAATTCTAATCTTTAATTTTAAGAGCAATTTCTGTGCCAATCTAACTTTTTGAAAAAATAATTCACTCACCTATTAAAGATGACATTTATAACAGCCGTCTGACAAAGGTGGCAAACTGCAGTTAAGTAAAAATAATTAAAAAAGGAGCCGAATGGCTCCTTTTTATTAACAGAAACAGGGTTTTTACGGGGTCTACAGACCGAATTTAATTCCTGCAGAAATCTGGAATCCGTTGTTTTTACCTGTAACAGCGGTTTTGGAAATGTTTGTGAGACCGAGTGAGTATCCAAAGCCGGTAAATATATCAGTGCCGGGAGCAACCCTGAATTCAACCCCGCTGCCGAAGAAAAGCCCGAAATCGATGGCAGAATAGAAGGTGCTCACATCCTGGTCCTGTACCTGTCCGTTTAAGGAGAACTCTGCGTTTGCTGAGAGCTGGACACCAAGCGTTGGACCCGCTTCAAAATAGGGTTTCACCTGGTTCAACGGCAGTTTTGCTTTAATCATAAGAGGGATTTCGATGTAGCTGTAACTTTCAGTAAGGTTTATACCCTGCTGTAGCTGGGTTGTGTAACCTTTTAGAATGTACCTTACAGCAGGTTTGATAGACACTATTCTTGAGACACCGATATCAGCAAATCCGCCTACCATGAAACCGGTTTTTGAACTGGTATTAAATGATGGTGTTGTGTTGACGTTTGCAAGGTTGATGCCTCCTTCTATACCCATGCTGGTTGTCTGCGAATAAGTGTTTGTGAATACTGACATTACGGTTAAAACAAATAAAGCTGCAATTAGTTTGGAAAAGTTCATTTTTTTAATTCCTTTCTTTTTTTAAATTTTTTTATTGAACTGTTTTATTGAACTGTATAGTTTGAAGTAACATCATAATTTGAATTATTCTGACCGGGGAATGAGCCGGTAAAATTAAATTTCCACTGCTGTCCGTTTTGTACACTGGTATATTCATTAATGATATAAGTCGTGTCTCTGCTGTAGACATAGTTAGTGTTTGTATAGCTAATTGTATCTGCAAATTGCTGTGCATCCAGCTTGCTGATGATTCGGGAAACTTTAATATTAGCAGAGGGTTTGAATAAAAATTCAGTTCCGCCGTTGAGTCCGGTTTGCTGCGATATTTGAAATGTTACCCCAGAGCCTAAATTCGGTCCGAGAACATTATCGGTTTTACTGCATCCGCTCGCCGCTATTGCCGTTATTGAAACAAATAAAAAGAACAGCTTAATGAGTTTTTGAGATTTCAATTGTTTTTACTTCCTTTCTTTAAGTTTTTAAATTATTTTGAAATAAATTTGTTTATTAAATTTTAATGCCTGTTACTACTAATAGACTTCCAATGGGACAATGATTGTATTTCTTACACGAACTGAATCGGCAGTGAAGAGATACTCAGAGTTATTGCAATCGAATCCTGAATCTGAATCAGCGATAACATATTTATTTGAAATATGCCACATTCTTTGATCGCCGGCCGGCTTTAAAAAAAATTCAGAGCTTCCGTCGAAATTCTCAAATTCTGCAGCCGGAACGGGGATTTCGAAATTCAAATCCTTTGTCCCGCCCTTTATATGGCTCACCCCGAATGCCGTTAATATGCAAACGAGAAGCAAAGAGCCGATAACGACTAAAATTTCATAGTTTAATTTTGATATCTTCATTTTTTAAGTACCTTTTTTATTAGTTTAGTTTTTGTTTATTATTTTATAAATTATAGTTATTTAATCACCTAAAACTGAGAGTCCGGCTCGTATTGCATGAGCCGCAATAGGTTTTAATGACTTTTTAAAAGCCGATTAAGCTTTCGAGTAATTTATTTGAGTTTAAGGTACCGGCAGCTGCTTAGTGTCTCTTTAAAACTACTGATACAAAAATACACTATCAAAGGCACGCGATGCAAAGAAACTTTTTTAAAAAACTAAACAAAGAAAATACTCATTTTTTCCAAAAAATGCTGTTTTTCCCTAAAATTTCGACATTTTATCAGGGTTTCAACTAAACAGTAATCTAACAATGAATAACACAAAATTAGTAGATGTTCTCAAAACTTTTACTAAGGCCGAATTTAAGGAGTTCGAAAAACTTGTAGCATCGCCATTTTTTAACAGGGGGAGGAATTATTTACCGTTCCTAAAAGAGCTGAAAAAATTCTATCCTAAGTTTGACGATGATAAACTTACTTATGAATACATGCACTCGAAAATATATCTGGGAAAAAAATTTAATAAACAGATTATTTGGAATATGAACTCGGCATTGTATAATATGGCTGAGGAATTTTTAATACAAGTTACTCTTAAGAAAAATAGTTTTACAAGGAACAACCATATTGAAGATGAATTGTACTACAGGAAACTTTCAAACCTTTGCAGTCAAAAACTGGATACGATGGAACAGAATCTGAAATCGATTGGACTTGGAAGTAATTACTTTCTGCATAAAATTCAGCTTGAGATTTGCAAAATGAATTTACTTTTTCTTGAAGACAGACAGCATCTTGTTCCTGGTCATGTGTTAAAAGAAGGCGAATCCGCTGTAATTTATTTTCTAATCATAATGGCTAATGTAATTAACAACATTTACTACAATATTCTACTGTTTAATACTAAATTTGATATAAATATACCTTTCGAGTTTATTAAGAGCCTTAACCTGGATATTGTAATAGACTATGCTAAAACAAATAAATTTAAATACGCTAATATTCTTGAACTGTATTACTGCATAATTATGACTGCATTGAAACCTAACGAATTTAAATATTTTCAAAAAGCAAAAGAACTATATGAAAAAAGTTCACATTACCTTGAATCCGGAGAAAGGGGAATATTGTTAGGTGTTCTATGTAATTACAGTATTTACAGGGCAAACAAAGGTGAAGATTATTTCAAAAAAATGCTGTTTGAAGTAAACCTGCTAATGTTAAAAGAAAGTGAAAGATTACAAAAAAAAGAGATAGGGAAAATTTTCTATATTCAGGCTATTAGAAACGCGCTGCAGATTAATGAAATTGACTGGTCAAAAAAATTCATTGAAAAATACACCCCTTATTTAAAAAACTCATATCAAAAACCAATGCGGGCTTTAGCTGAATCTTTCATTGCATTTAAACAGGATGATTACAATAAAGTCATTGAAAACTTAACTAAAGTGAGATTTATTGATACTCGGGATAAATTTTATGTTAAATCATTATCAATAATGGCTTACTATGAACTAAATGAAATATTAGTCTTGCTTTATAATATTGACTCCGCAAAACAATTCGTTATTAAAAATCCTTCTTTGGGGAGATTAACCAGTATCAATTTCAATAAATTTTTGAATGCATTGAAAAAGCTTATTGATATAAAAGAAAAAAGTAATTTAAAGGAACTTAAGAATCTTTATGTTGAAATTGAGCAGGAAAAAAGTATGGTAAACTATGACTGGCTGCTTGAAAAAATTGATGAAATTAAAACGAATAAACGTTAAAATTAATACTCCTGAATTATTCAGTCAAATGTTGTTCAATCAGAGGAAATAGTTCTCTTTCCTCGAATCTGATGTGAGCTTCGAGTAATTCCCCGAATAAAAAAAGGTCGTCTCCAAGCTTACTATCATCAGTCTTAATTGAGCTGTAAAGCTCATTCATCCTGACGTGCTCTTCACACATTCTTATAATATGAGGGTTATCCGGTAATAAATGAACAAGAATTTTCTCTTCCTCGCTGAAATGAGCTAATAATTTAGTTTCATAAAAGATTAAAAATTTTTCCTTAATCCCGCTCATACTATCTTTTTTTGAGCAAACTTAATTGACTTTAGCAGTTTCGCAATCCTTAATCCATGATGGTGGTCGGAGGATAACGATTGAAGTGATTTATGGCGTTTCATAAAATAAAAAAGGAGCCTGTCAGCTCCCATTTTTTTAATTAATTTTTACCAAATTACTTAAGTTTATTAACGTATCGCGTAAGCAATGACTTTTTATTAGCCGCATTATTTCTGTGTATTATCCCCTTCACTGCAGCCTTATCTAAAACAGAAACGGCTTTTTTAAGCTCTTTTTCAGCTGCACTTTTCTGCTTTGATGAAAGAACGCTTTTTAAAGCGGATTTTATTTTGGCTTTAAAGTGTTTATTATATTCGGTTCTCTTTGGTGTCTGCCTTGCTCTTTTTTGAGCGGATTTGTGTCTTAACGGCATCTAAATTTTCCTTTTTAAACCGAAATTATCGGTTTATTTTACTCTAAATTAACAATTATTTGCCAAAAATAGCCTAAACTTTATTGAAAATCAATTTACTCTTTAATGACTGACTTAGGTGTTTGAAAAGTCAGAAGATTTCTTCAATAATTTAAAAAACTAAAGATGGAAAAATTGAAAAACAAAATTCTATGGGTGGATGATGAAATTGAGCTTCTTCGCTCAAACATCCTCTTTCTGGAAGATAAGGGCTATTTTGTTGATAAAGCGACAAACGGTGAAGACGCCGTTGACTTAGTAAAGGAAAAAGATTACGACCTGATTTTTCTCGATGAAATGATGTCGGGTATGGGGGGACTTAGAACCCTGGCATCAATAAAAGAGCTTCAGCCAAGCGTTCCCGTTATTATGGTGACAAAAAATGAAACTGAAACGCTTATGGAAGATGCTATCGGGGCGAAAATTTCCGACTATCTGCTTAAGCCGGTAAATCCCAACCAGATACTTCTTGTCTGCAAAAAATTTCTTGAGGGTAAGCGAATAAAAAGCGAAACGGTTTCACGCGATTACATCCAGGAGCTCAACAAAATAAATATGTCAATGATGGACCCGCTTGATTATAATGACTGGATTAAAATCAACAGTGACCTGACGCAGTGGGAAATGGAGCTTGACGAACACCCTCAGCTTGGACTTAAAGAAACCGTTCTTGCTACACGGCGCGAGTGCAACGCAGAGTTCTGCAGGTTTTTTGAAAGAAACTATTTGGAGTGGATTCACTTTAAAAAGGAAGGACCTGTTTTCTCAAGCCAGATAGTTGAAAAATATGTCCTTCCGGAACTGGATGTGAACAAGTCTGTATTCTTTTTTGTAATTGATTGCCTTAGGTTAGACCAGTGGATGCTGATGGAAAAAATGCTGTACGATTATTACAAAATCACAAAAGATTTTCATTATGGAATAATCCCCTCGGCAACTCCATATGCCAGGAACTCAATTTTCAGCGGTCTTTTTCCGAGTGAAATCGAAAAGCATTATCAAGATTTATTTGCAAAAGGAGAAGACGATGAAAACAGCAAGAATAATTATGAAAAGGAATTTTTGCAGAAACTCCTGGACAGAAAGAGAATTAAGCTCAAAAATGATTTAAGGTATGTTAAAATACTCGATGTGGAGTTCGGAAGAGGAATAGAAAACAAAATTTCAAGCTTTACAAATACCCACCTTAACGCTATTGTTGTAAATTTTGTTGATATCCTTGCTCACAGCCGTTCTGATAACGCAGTGTTAAAAGAAATTGCACCCGATGAATCTGCCTACCGCTCGCTTACTCAATCCTGGTTTGAGCATTCATCGCTTTTTTCGATGTTTAAAATACTTTCCCAGCAGAAAGATATTAAAATTATTGTAACTACCGACCACGGAAGCATCCGTTGTTTGCGGGGAGCAAAAGTACTCGGCGACAGGGAGACCTCAACAAACTTAAGATATAAATACGGACGAAACGTTAAATGTGATGAACGACAAGCGATTTTTATACGCAATCCGCTTGATTACAAGCTGCCAAAACGGGGAGGCATCGTAAACTACGTTATAACAAAAGAGGACTTTTACTTTGTTTATCCGACTGACTACCACTATTATTTAAGCCATTATAAAAACACATTTCAGCACGGGGGAATCTCTATGGAGGAGCTGATTCTTCCGGTTGTTACTCTTGAGCCGAAAATATAATTGGCTAAAATATAAATGGTAAAAGAGTTTGCAATTATAACAAAAAGCGCTGAAGAAACACAAAACTTCGGAATAGAATTCGCAAAGAAACTGAAAAAAGGTGATGTAATAGCCCTCTACGGCTACTTGGGAAGCGGGAAAACAGAGCTTGCTAAGGGTATATGCAAAGGGCTTGGAGTTACTCAAACAGTCAGCAGCCCAACTTTTGTTATTGTTAATGAATATTCATCGGCAAAATTTCCTAAAATATTTCATTTGGATTTATACAGACTGAAAACTCTGGATGATATAATAAATATCGGTTTTTATGATTATATAAACGAAAATATGCTTGTATTAATTGAATGGCCGGAACATGTTGAAGATCTATTGCCGAAAAATACAATAAAAATTCGTTTAGCTTACACAGATGAAAATGAAAACTCACGATGGATAAAACTGGAGATAAATTAAATTGAACTTTTTACTAATTAACTCATCGGATAGCAGCGCATTTGCTGCTCTATACAAAAACGGTGAAATTATTTTATCTAAGGCATCTGACTTTACAGATGACCTTAATTTCTGTAAATATCCTGATATGCTTGTTAACTGTATTAATTCAATTACAAAACAATATGGTGAAGAGATAAACAAAATCGATGCAATTGCAGTTACGATTGGTCCTGGGTCATTTACGGGGCTCAGGGTCGGATTGGCTTTGGCAAAGGGCTTTGCATTTGGGTTGGAAAAAAAAATAATCCCGGTTGATAACTTTGCACTCACCTTAAACAGAGTACCTGAAATCTCTGCCCAAAAAAAATATTGCATTGTTATTCCTTCCAAAGCTCCGGAGTTTTACTTTAGGGTAGTAGGCGATGGTACCGTCATATCACAAGGATGCATCGAAATTAATAATTTGAATAATTTTCTTGAAAAAGACACAATTGTTGTGGGAGATTTTGCCGATGAAAGTATAATAAAACATTGCTATTTTGAAGCTATTAATGTAAAAAACTCAAAGCCGGAAGCAGAATCAATGTCAGAACTTGCTTTAGATTATCTTAGGAATAAAAAAGTTTTCGATTTAGAAGAAGTTGAACCCTTATACTTAAAAGATTTCGTAATTAAGAAAAAAATAACGAATTGAAATGGCCTGGTTCAGAAGAACAAAGAAAAATATCGAAACACAGGACAAAAAGGAATTCGACGAAGGCCACTGGATAAAATGTCCCAAATGTGATGAAATTATGCATAAAACGCAGTGGGAAAACAACTTTTACCTCTGCACTAAATGCGACTACCATTTTAGAATCGGTAGCGAAGAGTATTTTAAAATAATTTTTGATGAAGGCGAATATAAAGAATTTGATAAAAAGGTTACGTCTTTAGACCCGCTTGAATTTGTTGATACTAAAAAATATAAAGACAGAATAAACGAAACAATTAAGAAGACAGGGCTGTATGATGCAATCAGAAACACCACTGGAAAAATTAACGGCAAGCAGTGTGTAATCAGCGCAATGGATTTTAAATTCATCGGCGGCAGCATTGGTTCGGTTGTAGGGGAAAAAATCGCAAGAGCGGCACAAAAAGCTATAAAAGAAAAATGCCCCTACATAATTATATCCAAATCAGGAGGGGCAAGAATGATGGAAGCTGCTATATCACTTATGCAGCTTGCCAAAACATCCGCATGGCTGGCAAGACTCGGGGAAAACGGCTTACCCTACATATCGGTTATAACTGACCCTACTACGGGCGGAGCATCTGCAAGTTTTGCAATGCTTGGGGATATAATTATTGCAGAACCTGATTCTTTAATCGGTTTTGCCGGTCCAAGAGTAGTGAGACAGGCAACAGGCAAGGACCTTCCGAAAGGATTCCAGCACGCAGAGTTCGTTATGGAGCATGGTTTCCTTGATGCAATTGTAAACCGTAAAGACTTAAAGGATAAACTTTATCAGCTGATGAAGTTTATGCATAATGAATGAAAATCCTTCACACGGCAATTTCCGCTCAAAAAATTTCATTAGGTTTAAGAAAAAAAAATAAAATCATTGGTTTTGTCCCAACAATGGGTTATTTACATGAAGGGCATCTTTCTCTTATAAAAACAGCCAGAAAAAAAGCTGATACGGTTTTTGTAAGCATTTTCGTAAATCCTCTCCAGTTCGGACCCCAGGAAGATTTAGCAAAGTATCCAAGAGATTTTAAGCGTGACGAAAAATTTTGCAGGGAGGCAGGTGTTAACTTCATATTTTATCCCAATGTTAAAGAAATGTATCCTGAAAATTATTCCACTTATGTAAACGTAGAAAATATTACCGAGAAACTGGAAGGAGAAATCCGCCCTGATCATTTCAGGGGAGTTGCAACAGTAGTGCTAAAACTTCTGAATATTGTTCAGCCTCATTTTGCAGTATTCGGACAAAAAGACGCTCAGCAGGCATGCGTTATAAAAAAAATGGTTGAGGATTTAAACGTGAATACAAAAATAATTGTTTGTCCAACTGTCAGAGAGAAAGGCGGGCTGGCAATGAGTTCAAGAAATACATATTTATCTTTAGAACAAAGAAAAGATGCAGCCTATCTTTTTAAAGCATTAGAATACGCAAAAAGAAAAATTCAAACAGAAAATTACAACAGAGATATCGATTTCTTAAAAAGTCAAATGACAAAGCTTATTAAATCCCGCTCCACAGTAACAAAAATAGATTATATCTCGTTTAATGATAACAGGACACTTGCAGAAATTGACTCGCTTAAAAACATTGAAAATAAAGAGATTTTAGTAAGCTTGGCGGTCAGATTTAGCAATTTGAGGTTAATTGATAATATTATAATTAAGCGTTAATTTTGTAAAAGGGACTAAAAATGAGAAGAATAATGTGCAAATCGAAGATTCACCGCGCCAAGGTAACCGAGGCGAATCTTTATTACGAGGGAAGCTTGACAGTTGACAGCGATTTGCTTGATGCTGCCGATATCCTTCCTTATGAACGTGTTCAGGTTGTAAATGTTAATAACGGTGAAAGGTTTGAAACCTACACTATCCCCGGTAAAAGGAGAAGCGGAATAATTTGCTTAAACGGCGCCGCAGCCCGACTCGGTCAGATAGACGACGAAATAATTATAATTACTTACGGCACTTACAGCGAAGAAGAGCTTAAAAGCTATAAGCCGTCGGTGATTCTTTTAGATAAGGATAACAAAATAGTTGACATAAAACGCGACACAGAAATAATTGAAGTCTGATGGCAAAATTTTTCATCCTCACTGCGTTCTCAACAGTGTTTATTTTCAATAGTTCTTTATTGGCTCAAAAGGTATTTAAGGTTAATTATGAATCTCAGGCAGATATTAAGATTTATGTCGTTTCTTATGAATCTCAGGCGGACTTGAATGTTTATATGGTTGAGTACGAGTCACATGCAGATAAAGACGGCTTATGGTATAATGTTGCTTATGAAAGCCAGGCGGATTTTAAGCTTTATTTTGTTGAGTATGAATCACAGTCGGATTTAAAAATTTATTTCGTCGATTACCAATCGCAGGCAGGATGGAAGAATAAATCCAAGGAGCACCTGCTAAAGTTTAAAAACCAGTAATGCCCTTAACGGATACCAATTTTAATAAAAAAAACGCTGCTCAAAGAGAGCAGGAACTTGCAGAACTTTTAATGAAGGTAAAAAAAAAGGAAAATGTAATTAATAAAAAGTTAACCGTTGTAATTCTTGCAGCGGGACTAGGTAAACGCATGAAAAGCCCCAATAAGCCCAAAGTAATGTTTGAAGTCGGAGGCAGGCCAATGATTGACTACGTGGTTGGGCTTGCCCTTAAAGTTAAGGCAGGCAGAGTGATTCCCATAGTAGGCAACCACAAAGAATTTGTTATTGATTTTCTGAACATGAAATTTCCAAATAATGAAATTGAATATGCAGTTCAAGAAGAACAGCTTGGCACCGGTCACGCAGTAATGCAGACCGAAAATCTGCTGAGGGATTTTGACGGAGAGGTTTTAATATTATCGGGCGATGTTCCGCTTTTAAAATATGAAACTGTTCAAAAATTAATTGATGAACACTTTTCAAACAAAAATTATGCTACACTTTTAACAACCATGTTTAATAATCCGTCCGGTTACGGAAGGATAGTAAGAGATGAGAGGGGGAATTTTTTGAAAATTGCTGAAGATAAGGACGCAAGTGATGAGGAAAAGAAAATTAAAGAGATAAATCCCGCAATATATATTGTTAACTCAAATATCCTTTTTGATTCACTGAAGAAAATCACCCCCGGTAACAACCAAAAAGAATATTACCTCACCGATATCTTTCAATTGATACCCAAAGAAAAAGCCGGAACAGTTGTAACAAGTGATGAGCTTGAAGTAACGGGCATCAATTCTATTGAACAGCTAATGGAAATAGAATCTAAGATTTCTGGAAATTAACTCCAAAAACTGATTTTTGCAAAAAAATCGAAATTTTAAGCAGTCATTTCCCGAAGATAAAATTGCTATTTCATTTTCCGCAGCTATAATCCTTATCCAAGTATATTATTACGTTACAGGATTTTTAAAGGAATTATCGCAGGTTTTAATCCCATTCAGTTCGATGGTAGTTATAATTCTTCTTATAAAATTTCAAAATAAATCAGACTTAAAAGCACTTAAATTTGCAAGAAGTTATATGCATATACCTCTTTACGGAATAATTTTTACAGCATTTCAAAGTTTTGTTCACAAGCTTAACCCAAATGATTATGACTGGCTCTTGTTAAAATGGGATTTATATATTTTTGGTCTGGATATAACAAGGTGGATGGAACAGTACATAAACGGTTGGTTAACGGAAATCCTTACTCTCTCATATTTTTCATATTACGTTTTACCTACTTTAACATTTGTAATGCTTTACTTTTCAAAAAAGAGTTCCTTTATAATTACAAGGAACTACCTGCTGGCAGTTGTTATCGGCTGGTATGGAGCATTTGTTTTTTATCTGTTGCTACCTGCTGCGGGGCCCGACATAGCTTTCCCCCGGCATTACACTGTACCTATCATCGGACTTTCACCGCTAACGGATAACTATCTTCAAAACCTTTCCCAATATTTAAAAGAATCATTTGTGCGTAATACATTCCCAAGCATGCATTTCGGAATAATTTTAATAACAAATTATTTTGCATTTAAGCATAAGAGAAATTACTTTTGGCTTTGCACTTTTCCGCTAGGGATAATGCTTGGTATAGCTACATTATATCTTAGACAGCACTATTTAATCGATTTAATTGCATCAATACCTATAGTAACTGCCTGCATTTACATTTCCGCAAAAATCAACAATAAATATTCAAACAAAGCATTAAATTAATTTCTATGAATGTTCATGATGAACATGTTCTTCCATATCCTGCCCGTCGGGAAAATGCAACCGCAGGTCAACATCGATATCGGGGTGAATACTTTTTGCAACGGGACAATGAACTGCTACCGCTTCAAGCTTTCCTCTTTGTGCAAGCGGGATACCCTCCGGAAAGACAATCTCGGCAACAAGTCGAGCTACTCGCCTGGGTTTATCCGTGCTCATATGTTTTTCAATACGGCATGAGGTACCATTCATATTAATACCGCGTTCTTCAGCGGCAATACTCATTGTAGTCAAGTAACAAACCCCAAGTGACGCTGCCAGCAAATCCGTGGGGGAAAAGCTCTCACCTTTTCCGTGATTATCCACCGGTGCGTCTGTTTCAATAACTACTCCGCTCGGCTTATGTACTGCATTGCAATGAAGCTCTCCGTTATATTTAACATTAATTTCAATCATTTTTTAATTCTCCTGATTTTAAAGTTTTAAGATGACTTTCTTTTTAGTCATCATTATTTCATTGTTATGTTTCTCAACCATCGTTCTGCCTCAAGCTGCGATTGCCTGGCATAATCTATTGCATTGCTCAAAGTTTTTAATGTTTCCTGCGGTGAATGAAATCCCATTGAGTTTTCTGCTGCTATAAAATCCCACCTGAGCTGGGCTCTTCTGTGAAGCTTTCTTGCGTTTGCAAGCTGCTCATCGTTAGCCCCGGCATCCTTAGCTTTCTTTATGGCATCTATAGCATCAAGTATTGCAAGTTCAGTCTTATACATTGTTTCGTATGTTCTGTCCTGGATAGCTTTAACTCTCGCTATTAATTCCTGCTCATTCCACTTATGGCAGGTTTGGCATGCATTATTAATATTCCTTAAAGGACTCTTTATCCAGTGATTTGTAACTTTAACCGAGCCCGCTCTTTCATAAGGCATGTGGCAGTCAACGCAGCTTACCCCGCTCCGTGCGTGGATGCCAGTATTCCACGTTTCAAATTCAGGATGCTGCATTTTTATCATAGGCGCGCCGGAAGTTTCGTGATTCCAGTCAGTAAAGTTATACTCATCATAATATGCCTCAATACTGTCAACGTTAAACCCTTTGTCCCAAGGAAAAGTCAAATACTTTCCTTCGCCCTTGAAATAATACTCTACATGGCACTGCCCGCAGACATAACTTCTCATTTCCTGCCTTGAAGCTTTTGTAACGTCAATTCCCCGTCTTTGCATTGCTTCAATAAACGCGGGACGTTTCACCCTAAGCTCCATTGTTTTCGGGTCATGACAGTCAAGACAACCAATGCTTTTGTCATAATGTGCGGCAACGTCTTTAAACATTGCCTTGTAAAAATTTTCCGGGCCCATTTTTTCGACATCCTCCAGAACCTGAGAACTTTTGCAGCTTATACATGTATTTGCAGTTTTTTCATTAACTCTCAAAGATTGTTTAACATCAGTAATAGCCCAGTAGTGCCCTCTTTCTTCTCTGTAATCCTTTGAAAAAGGGTAGCCTGCAAACAACCTTATTAAATTTGGATATTTTTCCAGCTTCTGGTAATTATCCGAACCACCATAGTAAGTAGGACCTTCGTTTGTTTCTGTTTTTTTGTACGAGTCATATTCAAAAGGAAAATTCTCACCCCATACCTTTGGGTCGGTTTCATAATCTCCAACCGGTTTAAAAACTGAAGGATATAAGTTCGCTTCCTGTTTCTTTTCAAATATGTTTACAAGCAGAAGGGTTAATGCAGCTGTTATAAAAGCGGTAACAAAAAAAATTAAGACGTATCTTTTTTTTATCGGGTTTGCCATTGAGTAAAAATAATATTTATAAAATTATTTCAAATGCCCCGCACTTCTGTGGCAGGATGTGCACTGTATTTTTGTATTTTCCGTTTCGTGAAAAGTTATGTTTGATGTTACCATTTGATGGCAATAGCGGCAGTTTTCTTCAGTAATATTTCTGTTTCTGGTGTTTATTTGAATCGGTTCATGAAAATTATCTGATGTAAAAGCATAGCTGTGGTTCCAGCCGTTTAATCCTTTTGTAATCCATTTCCTTCCGAAGCTTCGGGGTGTATGGCAATCATTACAAACGGCGACCGAACGATGAGAGGACTTAGTCCATGAATAATATTGGTTATCCATAATATGGCAGTTATTGCAGGCAGAAGGGTCATCAAGCAAATATGAATAGCCGCCGGCGTAAAAGAATGTTGCAGAGCCAATTCCTAAAACGATTCCCATGCAAACAGATAATATAAGGTAAAGTTTTGCCATTTTCGGAGCTGATTTTCTGCAAATTTTATATTTTTTAGGAAAATATCAAGTGAAATAGAATATAAAAAAAGGAGCCCTGGGCTCCTATTAAATAAGTTTTTAAAAAAATTTATTCTATTTATAAACAAAATAAAATGTCATCCTTGCAGATACATCGGCTTTCTTTTCAGAAAGACTTGAGGTTTTTACTGAATAGGAGTTAATCCAAATGTTCGGCATAAAATGAATGTTTTCGATTGGCATGTAATCAAGTCCAACCGAAATAAAATTTTCTTTATATCCCAGTGTATCATTCTTTGAATCCGGGTCATAATAATCAAACCTTGCAAATGCATTTAATACAGGTTTATTTTTTTTAGCGTAAAGCGTTCCCCATACAAAAGTAGAAATGCCAAAGGGAACAATATCAATATCAGTCCCGCCTGCATTTTGCTGAGTCTGCTGAATGACTTCTGCACCAATTGTAAATTTTTTGATTTGGTAAGAAGCAAATCCCCTCACGGTTGTTTTATTTTTATCACCTGAATTAGGTTCGTAGTCTCCGTATGCTTCAATCGAAAGTCCTGTAACCGGCTTAGCAAAAAGCGTGCCGTAATATTTCTTGAATTTATTTAACTCCGGGCGCTGTCCCGAACCGTTTCCAATCATAAAAGCAAAACCGTAGTTGCCCCCTTTATCGAATTTTCCTCTTGTAGCTGCACCCAAATCACTTGCGTTTCCAAGTCCCCTCATATCAATTATTGTTTTTTCAACAGAGCGGTAATTCCACGTTTTTTCGTTAAGCGCCCATGACCAGCTTGGAGTAGGAATCATTCCGATTGAAAGGCTCGCATTATCAAAAGCCTTCCATTCTACATATGCCGCTTTGATGAAAACCCCTAATCTGGTACTTGTCAGAATTTTATCATTCCCTTCAAGCAAAAACTGTGCAGAAAATTTGTCCGAAAATATGTAATCATAACCAAGATATACTCTTCTCAGTTCAAATGCCTGAAATGATTTCGGATATGATGAATATTGATTAGAGCTCCCGGTAGAATCACCGCTGATTTTATAAAAATAGTCGCCAAAAACATTACCCCAAAGCTTGCCTCCGGTTTGAGCATAAGAAGAGGCGTTTAAAGCAAATGAAAGTAAGATTAAAATCTTTACAAAAAGCTTTGTATATTTAGCCATATATTAGTTTGATTATAAAAATATGTAAAATTAGCGTTAAGAAGTTAGATTTAGGTAAAAATTATATTAAGATTTTATTAAGAAATCATGTTGTATTTTGCTTGTTAAAATCAATATTTAACTTTAACATAACACAAAAAAATTGAATTAATAATAAATTAACACAATTTACAAAAATTTAACTAATTTTATTAAGATTATATGAAGAAGTAATTTTCGCAGATTTTTGAAGCATTGCGTGAACCCTGCAATATTTCTCTTCCGAGAGTTTTATTGCACGCTCAATAGTTGCCTCGTCCAAATCTTCCCCTACGAAATTATAGGTCAGTTTAATATTTGTAAAAACCTTTGGGTGAGTTTCCGCTTCTTCTGCTTTTAAATCCACCCAGAATTTTTCCAGCTTCTTTCTTGCCTTGGTTATAATTAACACACAGTCCAGCATTGTGCAGCCTGCAAGTGATTGAAGAAGCAACTGGGCTTGAGAGGCCGCCTCGGCATTTTCACCTGAATCCATATCTACAATTTGATTGTTATCAGTATACCCTGTAAGTTTATTATTTTTAATCCACTTGATAGTAGCCGTTTTAGTCATAAAATAGTGTTATATATATTTTTTCTCTTTAGCAAATCTTTCAAGCTCTTCCCTGAACTTCGGATGAGCAATGCTGATTAAAGCGTGAACTCTTTCCCTGACATTCATACCGTGTAAATCAACAACGCCGTATTCGGTTACAACAAAGTAAACGTCTCCACGTGATGTCGTTACCCCCGCCCCCTCATCAAGATGTGGAACAATTCTCGATAAGTTTTCGTCTTTTGCCGTTGATTGCAGAGCAATAATTGGCTTACCGCCCTTTGACCTTTTTGAACCCCTGATAAAATCCACCTGTCCGCCAAAACCGCTGTAAAAGCTGTATCCGATAGAATCAGCGCATACCTGACCTGTTAAATCTATCTGCAATGCGGAGTTTATTGCTACCATTTTGTCATTTCTTGCAATTGTGAACGGGTCGTTTACAAATTCAGTCGGTCTGATTTCAACAAGAGGATTATCATGTATGTATTCAAAAAGCTTATGAGTACCCAGCACGAAAGAGGTAACCATTTTCCCGGGCAGAAGTGTTTTTTTAGCACAGTTAATTACGCCGCTTTCAACAAGGGGAATCACACCATCGGAAAACATTTCAGTGTGAATTCCCAAATCTTTCCTGTCGCCGAGCAGCCCCAGCACTGCATCGGGAATAGCACCAATTCCCATTTGCAATGTCGAACCGTCTTCAACCAAATCGGCAATATTTTTACCAATTTTAGCAAAAATTTCAACATCTTTAGGATTTTTACTTATATTACTTGTCGGAAGCTCCTGCAAATCCTGTTCACATTCAACAGCGTAATCAATATCTTCTATATGGATAAAGCTGTCACCGTGAACGCGGGGCATTTTGGGGTTAACCTGAGCAATAACATAATCAGCCACTTCTGCTGCGGTTCTTGTGCAGTCCACAGCAATACCCATACTGCAGAATCCGTGCGAATCCGGCGGTGAAACCTGAATTAAAACAACATCAACCTTATGCTTTGTATCATGTTTAATCAGGCGAGGAATGTCAGACAAAAAAATCGGCATAAAATCCGCTTTCCCATGATTAACGTGCTTTCTGGTATTTGCACCAAGAAAAAAACCATTGTGCCTGAAATGACCTTCCATTTCGGGCTTCATATAAGGAGCATCACCAAAAACCATTAAATGGCATACCTCAACATTTTCAAGCTCATCTTTTCTTCTTGCCATCGCATCAACCAAGCACTTTGGATATGCACAGCCGGAATGAATGTAAATTCTGTCTTCGGATTTTATGACTTTTACCGCTTCGTCAGGGGTTACGAACTTACTGGGAAACTTCTGCCTTATAGCATTTGAACTTTCTTTATTTAACACTTTTTGTTCTCCCATGAATTAAAAACTTATAATATTTCTCGGAATTTTCTTTCAATATCCTAAATCTTCTTTTCTTTTTCACCGTAATATAAACTTCTTATTTTAAAATTATTATTAGGTAAAAATTATATTCGCTCCGGCGGATGTTTCATAAAATTCACCAACCGTTATTATATCATCAACTTCTTTGCAAAAGTCCTCTTTTTTAAGATGAAACATATCTACCGAAGCTTTGCATGCGTAAATATAGCATCCTGCATCATGAATCATTTCTATAAATTCCCTGACTGGCGGAATATCCAGCTTCTCCATTTCTTTTTCCATCATATGTGTAGCCAGTGCTGAGATTCCCGGCAAAGCTCCCAAAACAGTCGGCATGTGCATAGCTGGATTACCTACTGTTGCAACTTTAAGATGGTCCATTTTTTTATTAATAATTGCCTCCATACCGAAAAACGTAAAAAACAAATTAGCTTCGATACCTTCCATCCTCGCACCGTTTGCCATTATTAAGCCCGGGTAAACCCCTTCCATTGAGCCTTTCGATATTATTATAGAAACTTTCTTAATTGGCTCAAGTCCGTTATTTTCAAACATTTTAATTTTCCTTTCTTGCGAAAATTTCTTTAAATGCAGCCTTTCGGTTTAGGCAGTCCTGCAATTCTCGCCGCTTTTTTAGCAGGTCCCTTTGGAAAAAGAGCGTAAAGCTCCTTTGTGTCTACACCGCTTTCCTTGGTAAGCTTGCGTATCGAAGGCGAATCTTCTTTTTCAGCAAATACCTTTCTCATAAAATTTATAACCTGCCAGTGCTTTTGGGTTAACTCTTCAATTCCTTCTTCCTTGGCAATAGCTTTTGCAATCTCTTCATTCCAGTCTTCTAAATTTACTAAATTTCCGTCAGCATCGATCGCAAGCTCTTTTCCTAGTATTTCAATTGTTGCGTTCATATTTAATTCTCCATTAATTGTGGCTGAACCACATCTTCTTTTATTAATTCACAATTTTTGTCAAGTTTTTTCCCTATTAAAGACATATCAGGACCAATCGGGAGTTCCTTGCCTTTTAGAAGCAGATTCCAGTAAGTCCATTTAAACATCAGTTTCCCATATGGTTTATTTTGGACTCCTTTAACAACGAAAATGGTCCTACAACGGGAAGAGGGAAAGTCCCCGGCATCGGCTCTAAATCATAGTTAAAATCGATTAAAAAAGCCTTCCCGTGTCCAGATTCAATAAAGCAGTTAGCATGCCCGTCAAATTTTGCCTCAAGCACTTCGCCATTAATTGCGTGTAATATATTTTCCGTCAAAATCTCAGACTCAAAATGCGCTACCGAACCGGCTTTTGAAGCGGGAACGTCAGTTGCATCACCTATTACAAAAATGTTTTCCCATTTAGCGGAGCGGAGTGTGTGCTTATCGGTGGGGACAAAATTAAGCTCATCGCCAAGCCCGCTATCTCCGATATAATCAGCACCTTTGTTTGTTGGAACTGTTACGAGCAAATCATAACCAACTTCTCTTTCATCCCAGGAAATTATTTTCTTATTTTCATTATCAACTCTTGCAATATTAAAGTCAGTTATAAGGGAAATACCTTTATCTCCTAAATAATGACCAAGCACCTCGGAGCATTTATGCTTTGTAAACGCCTCTGAAAGAGGAGTCACATATTCAATTTGAACTTTATCTCTTATACCTTTGTCTTCGAAATAAGCGTCTGCCAAAAAAGCAAATTCTAAAGGGGCAACAGGACACTTAATAGGCATTTCTGTTATGTGAATAACAAGCTTTCCGCCTTCCCAATTCTTAAGTTTTTCAGCGAGTGCTTTGGCTCCTTCAATTGTATAAAAATCAAAAATATCCTTATACCAGAGTTTTCCTAAAAGTCCTTCGGTTTCCTCAGGGGCAGTTCGTGAACCCGTTGCAATAACCAGATAATCATACTCAATTACCTCACCGTTTTTTAAAAGAACTTTGTTTGAATCAGGTATTACCCTCTCTATCTCTGAAAATATTACCTTTACACCCTCCGGAAAAAAAACATTCTTAGGTTTTATAACATCGTCTTCTCTGTAAACTCCGAACGGAATAAATAAAAAACCCGGCTGATAGTAATGCTTTTCGGTATTATCAACTATGGTAATTTGCCACTCACTGCCATTAAGTGCTTTATGCAGTTTATTCAGCATCATCGTGCCGGCGGTTCCTGCACCCAGAATAACTAGATTTCTCATTAGTTTCTCCTTCAATTTGTTTGTTTCATTACAAAATTAACTGCATAAATTACCCTTCCAAATGATATGAATCACGCAATTCTATGATATTAATCATAACTTAAACCACTGTTTATCAAATGTTTTAGAAATAAAAAATCTTTAGGTTACCTTCGATGTTAATGAACTAAAATACTCTGATTTAAAAAAAACAATTAGAGCGTAATCAATGAAAGTTATGTAGTATATATCGTTACAAAGGGCAAATATTAAAGGGGCTACACAGTTTTTCAGTATAGCCCCGCGGTTTAATAACATTATGATTTAGTCAGCTGCTTCTTTTTATAGATTTACCTTTCTAAGTTTTAAGAAGCAGCTTTTTACAAGACTTCTTACAATACAAACATAATATTGAAAGTGAGGGATAATCAATGATTGTTATCAAGCCAGGGTATGATTTTTATACCTGATTAAATTCCTAAAAACAATCTTTGTGCCAAAGATGCTGGCAGTCCTTCCCTTATAATTTTTTGGGAGGCTGCCTCAATATTATAATCAAGTCTAATTAAGTGAAATTCAAACTTATCTGTATCAAACAGCCCGAAAGCAAGCTTTGGATTGCTATCTCTCGGCTGCCCCACGCTTCCAACATTAATGATATACTTAAATTCCGGGTTTATACTTCCCTGCTCACAAATAGTAATTTTATCATCATTCTTTTCATATATTACAGGTCTGTGCGAATGACCTATAAAACAAACTTTTTCTGAAAATGAATTAAAATTCAATCCCGCTTCGCGAGTATTTAAAACGTAATCATATTCTTCGGGTAAATAGGGTGAGCCGTGAACAAACAACAAATCATTTTCAGAGTGGGTGTATGAAAGTGTTTTAAAGTAATCGAGATGATTGGGATTAATCACATTTCTTGTATTTACTGAAGATATATAAGCACTCTCGCTGAAACCCTCAGCAAGCTGGTGATTAAACTGTGCTTCATCATGGTTGCCTAAAATTACAACATCACACCTGTTTTTTATCAGCTCGACAACTTCATTTGGCTGGGCACAGTAATCGACTAAATCCCCCAGACAAATTAATCTTTCGGGCTTAATCTTTTCCAACTCGCTCAGACAAACCTCAAGTGCCTCAAGATTTGCATGAATATCCGAAATAACTGCATAAATCATCTTAATGATTCTTCCAATGCCGTGGAGACATCGGTCTTTTCGTCTCGGTACTTTATTATAATCGGAGTGTAAATTGACAGATTGTTTTCAATTCCATATTGCGATTTTAAAGAGCGTGAGCCTGCAACCACAACCGCACCCTCGGGTATTATAAGTGGTTCCTCTGCAGTCTTTCTGTAAATTTTTCCATTTACTGTATCATAAACCGGAGTAGAGCCGGTAATTATACATCCTGCTGCAATTACTGCCCTTCTTTGGACAATCGTTCCTTCATAAATTCCTGCGTTGCCCCCTATCATAACTTCGTCCTCAATAATAACAGGAAGAGAGTTTATCGGTTCCAGAACCCCACCGATTTGTGCAGCTGCTGAAAGATGAATCTTCTTCCCAAGCTGGGCGCATGAGCCGACCAGTGCATTTGAGTCAATCAATGTATTCTCATCGACAAATGCACCTATATTAATATACATTGGCGGCATGCATATAACACCTTTTCCTATATAACACCCGCTTCTAATCGAGGAGCCGCCGGGAACCATCCTTACGTTATCATTTAGCTTTAAGGGCTTTAACGGAAGTACATGCTTATCAAAAAATCTGAATCTATCATCAATTGACATGACTTTAAGCTTCCCTATTCTAAATCCCAAAAGTATCCCTTTTTTGACCCACCGATTAACCTGCCACTTGCCGTTTCTTTTTTCAGCGGAGCGTATTTTCCCATTATTAAGGAGTTTTACCATTTCTTTAAAAGCAACTAAAGCTCTTTTTTTATCCTTTTCAGAAAGCTCTTTTGAATCAAATAATTTTTCAATATTCTTATCAAGGCTCATTTAGAATTCCTTTTAGAATTAACGTTTTTATGAAATTATCAGGCAAATTAAGTGAATTTGTTGGTTAATACAACGGAAACAAATCAATGGCTATTTGTGTTAGATAAAGGCAGATTTATATTGCAAATTTGAGGAGTTAATCTTAATTTAAAAAGAAAGATTATAAAAAAGGAGTAAAATAGACAAAATGGCATGGAAAATATCAAGAAGGGACTTTATTAAAACATCAGCTTTTGGTGTTGTTGCAGGGAGTTCAGCATTAGCATCGATTAACCTTAAAACATTTGCAAATTCTCCCGAAGCCAAAGGCGTATCAAAGGCATCGGGGGATGATATGGTAGTTAAGCTAAGCGAAAATGCTTCTTTAGACAAAGTCGGCGGCTCTGTTAAAGTAAGCGATGAATTAATGTTAATAAGAAATTCAGAGACTACTTTTTTAGCCGTTAGAACCATCTGTTCACATAAAGGGTGTGATGTTGAACTTGAAGGAAACAAGTTCGTTTGTCCGTGCCACGGTTCGGAATATACGCTTGAAGGAAAAGTTACCGAAGGTCCTGCAAAAAAGGATTTGAAAACTTTTGAAACAATTTTTGACTCCGATAAAGGGACTGTAACTATTAAGATGGATGCAAAGCAGAATTAAAAAGTAAGTTTATGCTTTTAAAAGCACGATAATCTCGGGCTTATTTATTTCCCTCCGGTAAAAATACTTTTCATTACGTAACCTGCCATTTGAGGATTTTCCTTGAACCTTCTAATCGAATACTGATACCAATGCGTACCGAAAGGAATGTATACTCGCATCCTGTGCCCGTCTTTTAATATCTTATCACGCAAACTCTCCCTCACCCCAAGCAGCATTTGAAACTCATATTGGTCAGAAGATTTCTTTAGCTCAGATATTAATCTATACGAACCATCAATTAAATAATCATCGTGAGTTGCAATTCCAACGTAAGCATTGTTCTCAAGCATAAGTTTTAGGATTCTCAAAAAGCTATTCCTTATCTCCTGCTTATCTTTAAAGGCAATTTCTTCGGGTTCAATATAAATCCCCTTGCAAAGCCTGAAGTTAGCGCCAATTTTAATAAGTTTTTCCGTGTCAGCGAAGCTTCTCCTTAAATAGGATTGCAGCACAATTCCGCAGTTGTTAAATTTCTCATGCGACTGCTCAAAAAGCTTAATTGTATCATCCGTGCAGGAAGAATCTTCCATATCAATCCTCACAAAAATATTGTATGATTTTGCTGCAGTGAGTATTTCTGTCAGGTTGTTAAGACAAAAATCCAAATCTATTTTTAGACCGAGTGATGTAAGCTTTACGGATTGGTTTGCATTCAATTTATGCTTATCGATTGCTTCAAGCACAGAAAGACAGCTGAGCTTCGCTCTTGATGCGTCATCCTCACTAAAAACATCTTCACCGAGAACATCTATTGTTCCCATAATTCCTTTATCATTTAGCTTTTTTGAAACTTCAACGGCATCCTCCAGCTTATCGCCGGCTATATAGCGGTTGGCAAATTTTCTAACCACCGGTTTTGGAACAAGCAGCAGCGTTCCAACCAGAATTTTATTGAATATGTTCATATAAAAGCAAAAAGGAGAGTTACTTAACGCTCATTTATCTAAAGTTCTGTAATATTTCTTCTGCCGGCATACCCATCGGGAATTGTATGCCAGTAAGCAATTTCACCCTCTCCGAATTTCCAACAAAGGTAAACCTCCTCGCCGTTTTTGCGTATATGGGGAAAATCAATCAGTCCGTTATCAATTCCTTTAATCAAAACACCGTTTGCTGAAATCTTTTTTACTGTATCAACCAGGCGCTCCAATTCATCGGGGAAAACACCTTCCCCGTTCGGTCCGGACCCCCCGAAATACTGGTGATTGTATACATCGTATCCCCTTGAATCAAGCTTTTTCTTCAGCTTAATCATTTCTTCAATCTTGGGCTTGATGCTGTCGATTACAGAATTAGCCTCTTCAACTGAAAAATGATGGCTGTGAATGTAATTCATTTAACAACAATATTTACAAGTTTATTTTTAACGACTATTTCCTTGACGATCTGCTTTCCGTCGATATAGCTTTTAATCTTCTCATCATGCTTAATCAGTTCCTTGAGCTTCTCCTCATCAGTTCCGCTTTCGACCTCTATTCTTGCTCTTACTTTCCCGTTAATCTGCCCCACCACCGTAACCATGCTCTTTTGAGCTTTAGCCGGGTCATATTCCGGCCATTTTTCATACGCTATGGTTGATTCATTGCCCAGTCTTTGCCAAAGCTCTTCAGCCATATGCGGGGCAAAGGGAGCCATTAACTTTACAAGCGTAACAACTAAAGTTTTTGGAATAACTTCCATTTTCGACATTTCGTTAACAAAAATCATCAGCTCACTTACGCAGGTATTAAACTTCATATCCATATCATCAATATCATCTGTAATATTTTTAATTGTTCTGTGCATCAATCTTTCGGCATCGCCCTCAGTTGAAGATTCCTTAATCTTCGAACTTATACTTCCGCTTTCATCAATAACCAATCGCCAAGCTTTATTCAAAAAACGGTATACTCCTTCGATGCCTTTTGTAGACCATGGCTTCGTTGCAGAAAGTGGTCCGAGAAACATTTCAAACAGCCTTAAGGAATCAGAACCGTATTTTGCAATTACATCATCAGGATTTACAACATTTCCCCGTGATTTAGACATTTTATTTGAATCATTGCCAAGTATCATACCCTGGTGATAAAGCCTTACGAAAGGTTCGCGTGTTGAAACATACCCTAAGTCGAAAAGAACTTTGTGCCAGAACCTTGCATAAAGCAAGTGCAAAACAGCATGTTCTGCCCCGCCAAGGTATAGATTAACCGGCATCCAGTATTTTTCTTTTTCTTTGTTTACAATCTCTTTATCATTACGCGGGTCAAGAAACCTTAAATAATACCAGCATGAGCCCGCCCATTGAGGCATTGTGTTTGTTTCACGCTTTGCCGGCATGCCTGTTTCCTTATCAACTGTATTCACCCAATCGGGAAATCCAGCGAGGGGAGACTCACCTGTTCCGCTTGTCTTGTAATTATCAACCTCGGGCAGCGTTACCGGTAAATCTTCTTCCGGAACTAATTTTACAGTTCCGTCTTCAAGGTAAATAATGGGAAATGGTTCACCCCAGAATCTTTGTCGTGAAAATAACCAATCCCGAAGCTTATACTGCACAGCCCGTTTTCCTATACTTTTTTGTTCAAGCCATTCAATGACTTTTTTCTTTGCTTTTTCGGTTTTAAGTCCCGTAATAAATCCCGAGTTCACAGAGACGCCTTCACCTGTAAATACAGATTCATTTAAATCGCTTTTATCACTGTCAATTAGTTTCACAACCTCAACAATAGGCAGATGAAATTTATTTGCAAATTCCCAGTCTCGCTGGTCATGTCCGGGAACCGCCATAATTGCTCCGGTTCCGTAACTCATCAAAACATAGTCTGAAATCCAAATGGGTATTTCATCGTTATTAACCGGGTTAATTGCATAAGCTCCGGTAAAAACCCCTGTTTTTTCTTTTTCTAACGCCTGACGCTCCAAATCGGATTTGTTTTTTGCGTTGTTTACATAAATTTCAAGAGCTGTTCTGCATTCTGGAGTCGTTATTATTTCAACATAAGGATGCTCAGGCGAAAGAACCATATAAGTTGCACCCCAAAGCGTATCGGGACGGGTTGTGAATATTTCAATTGTTTCAGGGTGACTTTTAATTTTAAAATTAACCTTTGCCCCTTCTGATTTTCCAATCCAGTTTCTCTGCATCTCTTTTGTGCTTTCGGGCCAATCGAGCATATCTAAATCAACAAGCAGGCGTTCTGCGTATTGAGTTATTTTAAGCATCCACTGTTTCATTGGCCTTCGTTCAATTGTGTAGCCTTTTTCAATTTGTTCGGGGACCTCCTCGTTCGCAAGAACGGTACCCAGCTCAGGGCACCAGTTTACGGGAACTTCCGCCTGGTAAGCAAGCCCCTTCTTATAAAGCTGTATGAAAATCCACTGGGTCCATTTATAATACTTGGGATCGATAGTTGCAATTTCCCTGTCCCAGTCATAAGAAAATCCTATCGCTTTTAACTGGCGTTTGAAGTTATCTATGCTTTTCTGTGTCGTCATCCGGGGATGAATCCCGGTTTTTATTGCGTACTGCTCAGCTGGCAAACCGAATGCATCCCATCCCATAGGATGTAAAACGTTAAATCCATTCATTCTTTTGTAACGGGCAATAATATCGGTAGCTATGTATCCTTCCGGGTGACCTACATGAAGACCTTCTGAAGACGGATAGGGGAAAAAATCCAGAACATAATACTTGGGTTTTGAGTAATCCTCTTTTGCTCCAAAAGTTCTATTCTCTTCCCAGTATTTTTGCCATTTATTCTCTATTTCGGTGAAATTATACTTCATATTTAAGCAAAATTACTAATTTGTATGATAATAAGCAGTGAACTTTATCTTGGATATAAATTTAAAACATTTAGTCATTCATATGTACTACCTCCAATTCTAATTTGAATTTTTTTTAAGCATATTGTTCGTTAAATTCGCAAATGGCAGATATTCATAAAAGTATTTAACAATTACTTTTAAAAAATGCATCGTCACTTAAAAGATATTAAACTCATCGTCATAGATATTGATGGCACTCTGGTTGACGTTAACGGAGAAGTTGGAGAAAAATCTCTGTCTCTTGCAAAAGAATTAAAAAAACAAAGTATTTACTGCACACTTTCTTCAGCGCGTTCATATTATTATTCGTCTCATATTGCTGATGAGCTTGATATTGATATCCCCTTTGTCACTCTTGACGGAGCTTTGATTAAAGACAGAAAAGGAAATACCGTGTATAAAGGAGTAATTAATGATAAGATAATAAAAAAAGCCATTAAGTTTGCCGAAAACAACTACGGCAAAATCACAATGTGCGATGAAGATAATATGTTTATAACCCCCAGAAACGCGGTTGTAAAAGAATATACAAAGCTCAGTGCGCCTGTAAAGGAAGTTATCGATTTTTCCGCCGTAAAAAACATTTTGGAAGTACTTATTTTTTGCGAAGATAAGGCAAGCTTAAGAGCCATCAGGGATAGTTTCAGTTTCTTTGATTCCCTTAATGTAAGCCTTAATGTGATGAAATCCCCCCGCAATGACTATTATTTATTAACTGTAAAGAACCGTGGCAGTGACAAGCTTACAAGTGTAAAAAGGCTGGTAAAATATCTTAAGCTAACGAGGAAAAATGTGGCTGTAATTGGGGACTGGCATAACGATATGCCCTTGTTTGATTACGGCGCTTACAATATAGCTGTTCAAAACGCAATACCGGAACTCAAAAGAAAAGCTGACTACGTAACCCGCTCAACAAATAACGAAGATGCTGTTGGCGAGGTTCTGGAGCTTGTGCATAATTATAACTTAAACGGCTCTCGGTAAAATAATTCCCTATAGCTTTACATTATTAAAACGAAGTAATTGAACTTAACTCTTCCCGATTAAAAAATGAAGTTGCATAAATTATAATTGAATTAAATTTAAAAATATTATAGAAACATAACAACAAAATGAAATCAAAACCAATTTTAGGAATTATAATGGGAAGCGATTCTGATTTACCCACTATGCAGCAAACCGCAAAAGTCTGTGAGGAGTTCAGTATTCCATACGAAATAACAGTTGCCTCTGCGCACCGGACCCCGAATTTTACTAAAGAATACTGCACTACGGCACATAAACGGGGAATAAAGGTTATAATTGCCGGGGCTGGCGGAGCGGCACATCTGCCCGGCGTGGCTGCATCATTCACCCCTTTACCTGTTATCGGAGTTCCTATTCAAACAAAAGCACTGGGAGGGATTGATTCGCTTTTATCTATTGTTCAAATGCCTGCGGGAATTCCGGTTGCAACTGTCGCAATCGGGAACGGGAAAAATGCGGGCTTGCTTGCCGTTGAAATCTTAGCCGTTCATAACAAATCACTTTTAAAGAAAATACAAAACTATAAGAAAAAACTGGCGGAAGAATCTCTTGCGAAAAATAAAAAACTGAAAAGAATATTAACAGATATAAATATTTAGTCCCGATTGAAAGTTTAAGTATACTAATTTTTTTGTTCATTTTATTTAAAATAAAATAAATATATTTAGATTCTAATTAAATGAAATCAGTGATTTATGCGTAAATATCTTCTCTATATTTTAGCGGTTTATATTGCTGCTGTTTTTGCCACGCTTGGCGGCTGCACTAAAAAAAGCGAAACAGAGCTTAAAAGAGAAAAAGACAGCCTGGAGCAGGTAAAATACCAGGAGGTTATTGATGAGCTGATTGATTCTAATTTTTTCTACAGAAGAAACGACAGCACGGATATTTACGGCACTGGGAATTTTGATTACAGGGATACTCTTGAGTCATACCACAGGGGATACAGCATTCCCCGCGACAGCATATACAAAGTCTGGAATACAAAGGCATTTCAGCACTTAAATGAATTAATAAGAAAAAAACCGATACTTCCGGGCCCCTATCTTGACAGAGGAAATCACTTTCAGAACATTAAGATGTACCGTGAAGCCATATCCGATTATAATGAATATATTAAGCGCAGCCCTTTTAATCATTCCGCATATATGAACAGGGGCAATGCTTATGAAAGATTTAAGATTTATGATTCAGCTATGTGGGATTATAATAAAGTCCTTGAGCTGAAGCCCGACGATACGATTGCAAACTTCAATAAGGGAAATATTTATGATATTTTGGGTAAATTTGATTCGGCAGTATACCAGTACGATACCGTTGTTATAAAAGACCCCCGACTTGCAAAAGCTTATTACAACAGGGGAACATCATACTTAGCTCAGAGAAAATTTAAAGAAGCTGCAAGAGACTGGGAACAGGCAATAATTTTGAATCAAACCTACGAAGCAGAATTAAGGCCTAAAATCCGAAGGATAAGACCTTTGATTAAATAAATTTCACTCCCTGTATACTGACCAAACACCCTCGGTATGCACATCAAGCACATATGCTCTTGTTTCGGGAACGTCGATTCTTTTTTTGCCTGTATAATTTCCTGTAACATCGGCAAGCACTTCCACAAGCTGCCCGTCAGGATACATTAATCTTGCCGTAAATTTGCCCTCGCCCTGATGTGTTAAAACAAACGTAGCCGGTCCTTTTATCAAATCAATTATCTGGTTCTTACTGCCGGTAAATCCCTCGGCAATTCTGTACTGGTCTTTATTAATCTGCACCGTATCTTTTTGCCTGTTTTGGGTTTGTGTGTTCTGCTTATTTTTGGTTGATTTATCGCTTGAGCAGGAAAAAATTACCGCAATGAAAACTAATATCGAAACTGTAAATCTGAGCCTATTTTTCATTTTCTTATTAACTTTTTTACGGTATTACAAATAATTTCATTAATTTCTAAACTTACTATATAAAATACTAATTTTCAACGAAATATGCTAAAGAATTTTGAGTTTGTGATGCTATTTTTTTTGGTTTTATTTTACGGATGTGCACCAAGAAACCCGGATGAGTCAAATAAGCATTTAAAGCTCGGAGTAGAACTTCAAAACAGCGGAAATCTTGACGATGCATACAAAGAATACACTGAGGCGGTAAAGTGGGATAAAAATAATTCTACTGCCTACTACCAAAGAGGTATTCTAAGTATTTCAAAAAATAACCTTGTTAAAGGAGTAGAAGACTTAACGCAGGCAATTGATATTTCACCCGACACAGCAAGGTTCTACGATGCAAGGGGCTATGCTTACATTACGCTAAATGATTACAGCAAGGCAATGGTCGATTATGAAAAGGCAGTATCAATAGAACCATCAAATTCCCAGTACATTAACAGAAGGGGATATGTTTATGCTTTATTAAAAGACTATACTCAGGCAGTTAAAGATTATACAAAGGCCATCGAGCTTAACCCAAAATTCGAAGACGCGTATTCAAACCGGGGATTTGCCTATTTAAGTCTTAACCGTTTTGAAAATGCTGCAAGTGACTTCACCAAAGCACTTGAGTTTAATCCAAGCCGCGCGGTTTATTATAACACTAGGGGCTACGCTTATGCCAACTTAAAGCGCCTTGCAGAAGCTCTTGCAGATTATGACAGGGCAATTATGCTCGATTCAAACCTTGCAGACGCTTATGTTAACCGCGGATATATTATGCTGAACTCAGGAATGCACCAGTTTGCTCTTGCTGATTTTGACAAGGCAATTAAACTCGGATTGATGAATGCATCTAATTACAACGCACGCGGATACGCTTTTGCAAATATGCGAAAATATCCCGAAGCTATAAACGATTACACCAAAGCAATAGAAATTGACCCGAACTTTACCGACGCCTATGTAAACAGAGGATTCAGCTATTTTAACTCGCTTGATAAGCAAAACGCACTGAAGGACTGGGAAACAGCAATCAAGCAAAAACCTTCGCTTGATTCATCGCTTAAAGTGTATCTGGATAAAGTAAAAAACTGAAATCTAAAGATGACTGAAAAATTTAAGGGCGGCTCCGCTTGAACCGCCCATTTCAATAGAGGAAAATAGAGTCTGCCCTCTGAAAGGCAGTGGAGAAAAATTAAAAAGGTACTTCTTCAGGTATTTTATTAAAACCTGCCAATGAATACTCAGGAATTATAACCTTCGGTTTGGGGTTTACTTCCGATTTTACAGCTTCATCGCTTTCTACCTGTGAGCGGTCAATTATACAAAGTGACCGCGTTGGATTATCGTCCAAATGGAGCAAAAAGCTCTCAGCCCAGCATTCAAGCGCCTTGGCTAAATTACCCCTGTGGGTGCTGTCCTTTGATGAGTAAATTTTAAGCCATGAGCTGTCATCGCACTCGCCGTCATTGTACTGGATAAATCCGGTGTAAATTTCAACATAGTCTTCCCCGATTGTAAAAGAGCTGTAATCAACTGCACCGCCCTGAACAAACGTATTAACCGAAATATCAATAAATCCGGTGAGTTTTTTCTTGGGAAGGTTTTCAAGTGCATAGAATGCTTTTACCAGCGCATTAAATTTAACCGGGGAAACGTTGTACTTATCCGAGCCCATTATAAGCTCTTTAATAATCTGCTGGCTCGTATTTGCTGCTAGCTTATCGATGTTATTTATTACTATTTTATTATTCATTTCAAGCTCCTTGGATTATAAATTTAAAGAGTGGTTGACCAGATACTCAGTGCAAGAAATAAAACCGAAAGAAACAAGGTCACAGCTTTAGTGAGACGGATATTCCTTTCGCGCCTTTCCTCCCTTAAATCTTCTACAAAGTTTTTAAGTGATACCATTTTAATTCTCCTTTCTTCTCTAACAACGATACAAATATATTTTTCTTTAGAAGGGTATGAGTATCATTTAATGATACTTTTTAAACAAACTCTATTAAAAGGTTGAAATAGCATTAATTACAGTGTATTTTTGCTTTACGATATGCTTGATTTTAAATCAAAATTTAAGCGTCAGATTGAAATCCTCGGCATCTGCATAAACAAAAACTATAAAGGGCTCTCGATAAAAGATTTTGCCGAGCTTTTTGGTGTGGAAGAGCTTACAATTAAGCGCGATATGACAGATTTGCGCTCAGGCGGAATCGCTATTCACTCCTCAAAAGGCAAGGGTGTCGGACTCGAGCGAAGACCTGCTCCCGAAAAAATCAGAGAATTTATCAAACAGTACTCCGCCTTAAGCACATCGGACAGCTTTGTGGAAAAATCAACGAATCTGCTGGTTACCAAGCTTAAAGAGCAGGCACTTGCTAACATGGTCGTTTTGCAGATGTGCATCGATAAAAACAAAATGGCGGTAATTGACTACGAAAAGGACGCTGACATATTCGAAAAAAGCCAGGAGATAGCGCCGCTGTTGATTTTCCAGACAGATAATTACTGGAGGGTTTTAACAATCAGCCAGGGCAGAATTAAGCAGTTCATTATGAACAAAATCATAAGCGCTAAGCCATCGAAGCGTTCGTTCAAGCTCATATCTAAAGAAAAAATAGAAGACGTTTTCAAGTATTCCTTCCGCAGCTGGCTCGGTGATGATACATATAAAATCAAACTTGAATTTTCTGCTTACTGGGCTGACAGAATCAAGCCGAAACAGCTTCTTGATAATGAAACTTTCACCGGGCAGAAAGACGGTTCGGTAATCTACGAAGCTGTTGTCAACTCGCTCGATGAAATCGCCGGCTGGGTGGTCACAAGAGGAGCCGGAGTGAAAGTGCTTGAGCCAGATGAATTGAAGGATAAAGTCATTTTACTTGCAAACGGAGTATTAAAAAACTATAAAAAGTAATTGCTCGCCGAAAATGAAATAAGTTTCAATTCCCCGAATAACTCCATTTTCAATACGGTATTTGCTGTAATTGATGTTGAAACAACGGGACTTAGTCCCGACCGGAGCAGAATTACTGAAATCGGCATAGTTAAAGTAAAAAACGGCGAGATTATCGGCGAATACCAGCAGCTCGTAAATCCAGAGCAGTTCATTCCCTACGGAATTACACGCCTTACTGGAATAACAAACGAAATGGTCCAATTTAAGCCAAAGTTTGAAGAAATTGCGGGCGAGGTCTTAGAATTTATTTTTTCCGATGGAGAAAATGTCATCCTTGGGGGACACAATGTAAGGTTTGATTACGGGTTTCTTAATTCATCGCTGATTAGAGCGGGGTATAACAGGCTCGTTATTGCTTCCCTGTGCACTGCAAGACTCGCAAGGCGCCTAAGCCGCTCGCTCCCTTCGAAATCACTCAGCTCGCTCAGGAGGCATTTTAAAATTCATTCGCGCCGCGCCCACCGCGCCCTTGATGACGCTAAGGCAACAGCAATTATAATTACCAACTTCATCGAACAGCTTGTTACGGATTTTGAAATCGAAACAACCGATGAGCTTCTTGGTTTTCAATACAGGAAAATCTACGAGAACAAAAAACTGCCGGCAAGATTCAAGAAATTAAAGGTCATACTCAGAAACGCTCCTCAAAAACCCGGGGTTTACTATATGCTTAACCGCAGCGGCGAAATCATATATATAGGTAAGGCAAAAAACCTTAAGGACCGCTTAAGCTCTTACTTTTACCATAATGTTTCACATACCTCAAAAATCAAAAAGCTCGTCCGCTACGTCCACAAGCTGGAGTGGGAAACAACCGGCTCCGAACTTTCTGCCCTGCTTTTGGAAAGCAAAATGATAAAACTCCACAAACCTATGTTTAACCGCGCTCTTACATCATTCAGGAAATATCCGTTTATTAAGATTGACGCACAAAGAGAGTATCCGCGTGTGCAGAAAGTATACGAGATAATGCCGGACGGCGCTAAATATTACGGTCCCTTTGCAAGCTCATTTACAGTTAATAATCTGATTGAGGCGATAAATAAAAATTTCAAGCTGCGCAAATGCGATGACCGGGTTCTCCATCCCGCAAAAGGCAGAACGCCATGCATGTATTATGAATTCAGCCAGTGCGGTGCCCCCTGCAATTACACTGTAACAGCGGGCGAATACAAAAAGGAAGTCAGGGGGGTCGATAGGTTTTTAACCGGGAACTATGAAACAAACGCTGTAAAGCTTTTTGAACAACAAATGCATACGGAAGCCGAAAATATGAATTTCGAAAAAGCATCACATTTGCGCGATAATATTGCAGATTTGAGAAAAGTCCTGCTTAACATTGAGCTTACCAACTCAATTGTTGAGATGCAGAATTACATCATAAAATGCCGGGATGAAAATTCTAAAAACATTGGGGAAATATTTTTAATGGCAGGCGGAAAGCTTGCAAAAACCTATATAGTTGATTCCGAAGACCCTGATGAAGACTTTTACAGCAATCTTTACGAGGAAATTAACTATTTATATTTCAGCGGAACTCTGTTCAGAGATTATATTTTCAGCGGGGCGCAGCAAAAATTCAAAATCAATGAAATAGACCAGGTTAAAATCATTTCGAACTGGGTTTACAGAAATTACAAGCCTTCGAGAATACTGAAATTAACCCCCAAAACCAGAATCGATGATGTAATGAAGTTTATTTTTAAATAGCCCGCTTTACGACGAAGTATTTTGGAATATAATTTCTTGAAAGCTCTTTATTTATCCGGAAATTTTACAATATCATTTTTAGTTGTTCCCACTATTTCAAAGAGCTCATTCTGCTCCTTTTCGGGCACATTGAATTTATCAAGAACCTTTTTGAAATCACCGGCCATTGCGTTCCATTGGGTTCCGGTGATATCAAGATGCTGATGCGACTCTTTCATCGGGCGTCCGGTGTATTTAATTGGTCCCCCCGTAACTTCACATACAAGAGCGGTAACCTGAAATTTAAGACCGGCTTTTGGAACTCTGTCACGTGCTTCTTTTATGTTTGGATTAGCATTTAAAACATCGTTTACAAGCAGTGTTTCGATAAATTCATCGACAACGGTAGCAATTGAATACACTCCGCCAAGCCGTTCATACAATGATTTTCCCTGTGCTGATGTCTGCGCGACTATTAAAATCACCGCAATTAAAGCAGACAATGATGTCTTAGTTTTCATGATAATTTCCTCCTTTAGTTTATAATTTTTGAAAGCCCTCAACTTGTGTTGATAAAGTTAAGAAAACTTTTTCAAATTGTCAAACGGTTTGAAAATATAGCTATTTAATGAGAATCATCTTTCTTGACTCAGTGTAACCCCCGGTTTCAAGTTTATAAAAATACACTCCGCTCGGATAGTTGGCTCCATTCCACCGGACTTTATATGTTCCAGGCCGCAGCTGTTCATTAACTAAAGTTACAATCTCTCTGCCTGTAATATCATAAATAACAAGTCTTGCCAATCCGAAATCCGAAATTTGAAATTCGAAATGGGTCTCCGGATTAAACGGATTGGGGTAGTTTTGAAAAAGCTTATAATCATAGGGTACCGTACTTCCAACCGGCTCTATTGCAAGTGTAATCGAATCCGAATAAATAACAATACCGCTGTCGCCAAGAGCAGCAGCAATTCCTCTGTTAAAAACAAACTTATTAAGGTTTTTAGTGGTAAGATTTTGTGTCTCCTGGTGATAAAACCAATTGCTTCCTCTGTTAGTTGTATATTGAATGTCCCCGCGGTTTCCGACCGCAATACCAGAATCGACACTATAAAAATAAATTGAATTTGTGGAATTGTCATATTGCTGTTCCTGTTTAAATCTGACACTCCAGTTTTGTCCTGCGTTTGTGGTTCTGAATATATAATAAGCGCCCGCGAGCCACCCGGTATTTGGATTTATAAAATGGACCGCTTCCAGATCGACTCTGAATCCCTCGCTGTTATCACCAGCCTGATATACAAATTGCTGAGTCCAATTATTGCCGCCGTTTGTAGAGTATAGAGTCAGCAGGCTGTCCCCGGCTATCCTCACTGTATCATCAAATATATCACAACCAATTATTTGTACCTCGTTCAGGTCTAGTGTTGTTCCACTATTTAACTGTGTGAAAGAACCCCCGGAATTTGTCGATTTTAAAATTGTCCCGTTATCGCCGACGATGTATATAGTGCCCCAAAATTCACACATCGCTATATCATTCAAATCAGAGTTAGTCCCGCTGTTTACATTTGTCCAAATATTAGTACTGTCATAATTGCTTCTTAAAATCTTACCGGAATTTCCCGCCACAATTATAAAGTCAAAAGGAAATTGGAATCCCTCAATTGAATTTAATCCCTGGGGATATAGAAGTGTATCTCTATATACAAGGCAGTTTCGGGAATCCATTTTAATAAAATGACCATTTGATGTTACACCCAAATAAAACTTATTATCAAAATCGTCGTATATATAAAAATCATTGAAGTTACCTGCACTTATTGAGCACGTGAGGCACCCTTCGCCAAAATTTGTTGCTATAAATGAGGGTATAATTAAAAATAAAATCAATATTTGTGTGTATTTTTTAAAATACCTCATAATCGAACTCTCCATTTTTGCTCAAAAATAAAGAATAAAAATCTGGCAAGTCAAAGAAAATTTTATTAGATTGTAATGTATAAAAGTATTTATTAATTCAGTTTTTTAGATTATTTTATCAAAAATTAAAGTGTTTTGTAATGTAAAAAAACCTCAAAAAATGAAAGAAACTTCTTTAATTCAACTATTAAAGTCTTTATCACATGTAGAGATGAGAAAATTAGATAAGTTCCTTCGTTCACCATACTTTATGGAGGGGAAGAATATAAGCAGCGGGATTATTTACAAGTATTTTGAAATATTGAAACGACACCATCCTCATTTTAATGATAAAGAGATTTCGGATGAAAAGATTTATTCACGACTTTATTCCAAAGGGAAAAACAATGTAAAAATTATGAGAAAGCTTAATTCAGACCTATTAAAGCTCATTGAAAATTTTTTGTCGCATATGGAGTTTGAGAAAAATGGAACTGAATTCAGGCAGAACTTACTTCACCAGCTTGCAGACAGAAAAATAGAAAAAATTTTTAACAGAAGATTTAATGAAATGCTCAAATATCTTGAAACTCTTGATAAAGATGAAGATTATTTCTACGAAGTATATAATACGTGGAATAATTATTGGACTAATTATTTTCTATCAAAGAGCGTATATAAGCTCGAGGAATCCTTAAAACACATCAATAGTTTTTTTATTTATGTAATCATAGGGTCGCTCAGTATTTATCTCTGGGGATTAAGTTATTTTTCTAATTTTTTAAGAATAGCGAACGTTGAACATGAATTTTATCTTTATAGCGAAATTCTGAATCACGTAAAGAAGAATTATAGCAAATACAAAGATATTCCGCAGATTCTAATTCATTATAATCTGATTTGTCTTATAGTATATAAACAGGAAGAATATTTTTATGAGCTGAAATCATTAAAGAATAAATATATTAGCTCTCTTTCGAATAAGGATAGATACAACCTGTTTATTATGATGTCCAATTACTGTCAGTTGATGATTTCCCACCAATATGCTAAATACCGTGAAGAACGCTTCGACCTTGATAATGAATTTTTGCAATCCAACTTGATTAGTTGGGTCGGTGGCCTCCATTTTTTTCACTTTTTGTCTATATTGAAAAATGCTATCAAGCTAAGAAAGTTTAATTGGGCAGGGAAAAAAATCGAAACCCTCCGCTATCAAATCGAACCAAAGTATAGAGATTTTGCAATTAATTACGTTAATTCTCTTATTTTCTTTGAAAAGAAAGAATACAATAAATCCTTGGAATTGCTTGGAGCACTTAAAACAGAGTACAGCCACCAAAAGCAACACGTTTGCAATCTCATGCTGCAGATTTACTTTGAAAATGGTGAGGATGAAACAGCATTTTCATTAATTGATACAAGCAGGCATTTTATCCATCGCGATAAACACTTAACGAAAAACTTTAAGGAAAGCTCGTTAAGTTTTCTGAAATTTACCGAAAAACTGATAAAATTAAGGGGTAAACCTTCAGTTGAAACAACGGAAATGCTTAAAAAGGAAATGGCTAAGCAACCAGGCATGGAAAATAAGGACTGGCTTGTGGAAAAAGCCGATGAACTGCTGAAATGAACGAAATCCCTTGACAATTAATTGCAATTGTATTAATTTTACCACAGAGTTTTTATGACCTTCTTTAAGAGGTAAAGATAAACCTTAATAATATTCAAAAAACACTAATTGTTTCACTTTCAAAACTTGTCCGCCCGCTGGCGGATATCAAATTACTTAATTTTTTTAAAATTTAAGCAATATTCTCACCTAACTTTACATAATCTGGGATTTGAAACACGCAAAATATTTTTGAGTGAGAAAAATAATGAAAACAGTGAAATTTTGATGTGCCCGCCGCCTGGCATGGTAGTTTGGAGCACTCAGTTTCTGTATATTTTATCTAAAATTAATGGTATTTTTGAAAAATGTCCGAAGATTTCCATTCTAAGTCCAATAAAATAGCCCTGACCCTGCTTGCGATTTCTGCAGTTTTCTGGCTTGGGGGAATTAACGTGAGAACATTGATAGGAAACGAGCTTTTGGACTACGACCAGTTCGAGTTCAGAACCTCAATACCTCCTGACAGGGAAAACACGCTTTTTCAGATGATTTCAAATGCATCAATATTGATTATCATCAGCTACACGATAGTCCTGATTTCAGCAATCTGGTTTATTTCAACCACAAGGCTTAAAGTCAGAGAAAACGGCTGGCTTTTAATGGCGGCGATTTTGTTCTTTATGTTCGTGCCCGTTGAAATCTATACTTACTGGCTTGATATGAAATTCATACAGCTGTTTTTCTCGAATCCTCCCAACCATGATGAGCTTCTCAGAATATTCGGGGAACGTATAGGCGCACTAAGCGGTCTGCCTGTAATTGCCGTATTTTGCTATTATACAATAATACCGATTGTAATTTTTAAACCTTTAGGAAAGAAACAGCCTGTTAATGAAGAGAAAAAGACAAGTTGACCCTGAATTAAAACAAATACTTGCCGAGCTTGAGGAGGTAGCATCCAGACTCGGCTTTAAAGTCCGCTACGAGAAAGGAAACTTCGAAGGCGGTTACTGCATATTAAAGGAATCGAAGCTGCTTGTAGTCAATTCAAGAAATGAGATCGAACGCCGAATCATTATTGTTTCAAAAAGCCTGAAGGAGATAGGCATTGATGAAATCTATATAAAACCCAACGTGAGGGAAATTATTGAGAAAGAAAGTGCAAGAAAACTGACAAGCGAGAAAGTCGAAGAACCCGCCTTGGGCGGGGAGGCTGAATGAAGGTTATAATCTTAGGGAGCGGTACTTCTCAGGGTGTTCCGATTGTTGGATGTAAATGTGCGGCTTGTACCTCGACTAATCCCAAAGATAAGAGGCTGCGTGTTTCGGCATATATTGAGGCTGAAATCCCTAAGGAGAATGATAAGTATTTACGGCTTTTAATCGATACTTCTCCTGATTTCAGGCAGCAGATGCTGATAAACAATGTTGTTGATATTGATGCTATTTTGTTCACACATTATCATATAGATCACATTATGGGACTAGACGATATAAGGCAGATTAACCAGCTTCATAAAAAAACCGTTGATGTTTACGCCAACGGGGAAACTTTGGAGAGAATAAAGCAAACGTTCAGCTATATATTTGATAAGAACACTTACCGGGGCGGCGGAATACCTAAGATTAACGTTAAAGAAATAGGGCTTGATAAGTTCAGTATATCCGGCGTTGAGATAACTCCAATTGAATACCGGCACGGCCCTGCAACCGTTTACGGATTTAGAATCGGGGATTTTGCGTATATGACCGACTGCAATAAAATACCTGAAAAAGAATATGAGAAACTTAAAAATCTTAAGGTTCTTGTTTTGGATGCATTAAGATACAGACCTCACCCCACACATTTTTCAATTGATGAGGCAATTGAGGCTTCTCAAAAAATTGGCGCCGCGCAGACTTATTTCACGCACATCACACACGATGTGATTCATGACAAGGCAAACCAAAGACTGCCTAAAGGAATTGAACTTGCTTATGACAGGCTTGCATTTGAGATTTGAGCAAAAAAAATGCCGGTTTTTTTCACCCGGCATTTACAAACACGTTCTTTCACTTATTTTACCATTCCCCGAATATGAAGGAATTTTGTCCTGTGATTTTATGTCCTGCAATCTTATCGGTTACAGATACCGTGAAACCAACTGAGTAGGGGGAATC
>JAKEEM010000058.1 GCA_022616535.1 Chlorobiota bacterium
TATTTTACTAAAACCATTTTTCTTGTCTCGTTGTAATCACCCGCCGATATTGAATAGAAATAAATTCCGCTCGGATAATCTGAAGCATCCCAATCAGCTTCATACTTACCCGCCTTCAGGTTTTGGTTAACTAAAACAGCCGTTTCCCTGCCCAGTATATCGTAAATTATTAGTTTCACTAAGAGACCCTTCGCTGCGCTCAGGGATGGCACGTCAAATTTAATTTTAGTAACCGGATTAAACGGATTCGGGTAATTGTTATACAATGCAAATTTAGCAGGCACTTCGGTTGAAATAACCTGAATGCCTATTGTGCTTCTGACAAGGGTAATTATAAATGAATTTGATGACTGAAGCGAATCAATACCGTTATAAGCCAAAGCACGCCACGTACATCTCACGGAGTCGCCTGTGGTTCCCATAATCGAGGCAAGTGTATCCAATGCGCTTTTGCGTATGCTGGCAACGCTGTCAATGCCAGCCGAATTACTGACGAAGGAATAATCTGTTTGGGTGCCGAGCTTCCTGAGCTTAATCTTGTAAGTTACAGTCGGATTAGCTGAGCTTTTTGTCCAAATAAAATGCACGTTTGATGTGTCACTTGCTGAAACTGTAATTCTTGTCAACGATGGTGGAGAAACAATATTAAATGAATTTAAGGCAGCCCCTCTGACTCGAATGTAATTCACTTTGGTGAGTGAATCATTACCCGATGAATTAGTTACCCTGAGCTTGACTGTGTACAGTCCGGGTGTGCTGTATGTAACGGTTGGATTTTGCAGAACAGAAGATGGAGGAGTTCCCCCTGTAAATGTCCACTGCCATCCTGCAGGGATGCCGGCTGACAAATCATAAAAATGCACAGACTGTCCGTACAGGATTGAAAGGCTATCAGCTCTGAATGCACATATAGGAACGCCGCTCACCGCAACACCTCCGTTCGAGGTTGTTATAGGAAGTCTTGGCCCCGCCAGTGCGGACTGCATCCTTACCGATTGCCCCATAGTAAAAATATTCATACATCCGTCATCGGTATAATCCATATAATTCATAAACATAACGCCGGGTGAATTTGGTGTGCATGCGTCAAGCCGCGGGAAGACGGGGCATCCGTAAAACTCGCTCGCCTGGTTAGGTGTATCGTCAACTTGGTCGGTTCCCCAGCACGCACCCCCATCATCACCCCAGATATGGTATAACCAGAGCCAGTGTCCGACTTCATGAGTTGCGGTTCTGCCTTTGTTAAAAGGGGGTGAAAGAGTTCCTATTCTGCCGAAATAATTATAGCCGATAACAACACCATCAGTTGCTGCCGGACCGCCGGGAAACTGTGCATATCCTAAAAGGCCCGACCCTAAATTGCATACCCAAACATTCAAATATCTGTCTCTGTCCCACGCATCACGCCCGCCTGAGGAAGTAAATTTAACTGCGTTGTTTGTCCCGAATGAAGAAACCGTTGTTTGAGTCCTTGTAATACCTATTGAAGGATTATTATTTGGGTCCCTTTTTGCCAGAACAAACTGAACCTCGGCATCTGCTCCAAGCGGTTTAAAGGGAGGCGGAGTGTTTACAGTATCAAGATTCCATCTTCTGAAATCCTCCGTCAGCACGTCGATTTGCGAGTAAATCTGGTCATCTGAAATATTCTGAACAGGGAAATTCCATACGACATGAACAACCGTCGGAATAGTAACCATAGTTCTGCGTTCGGTTTTATCTCCGTGTTCTTTAACATACTCTCTAGTAAATTCTTCAAGCTCCTCCAGGAATTTTGCGTAGCTTTGGTCATTTTGCTTCAGCCACTCCATATACTGGGTTGTTCCGCATTTTTCACTATATAGCGGCAGATAAATATTACCGGCATCGGAACTCGTTCCGGGACCGGCTGCATTAAAGATAAAAGCAAATGATAAGAAGGCAGAGAAAAGTATTACTGAAAACAGGATATGTTTGAGCATAATAGTTCTGATTATTAAAACAAGCCCCGATTATACCTGCCAGCTGCAGGCAGGTCGGGGCTTAAATATTTTCAACAAATTAATAAAACTACTTGATTAACATCATCTTTTTTACATCAGTAAAGCTGCCAGCTTCGATTTTGTAAAGATATAATCCCGATGCTAATCCGGAAGCGTTGAATTCAACCTGATGATAACCTGCGTTTTTCTTTTCATTAATTAAAGTTGCGACGTTTTTCCCAAGAACATCATAAATTGTAATCTTTACCAATGATTCCTTAGGAAGCTGATACTTAATTACAGTGCCCGGATTAAACGGATTGGGAAAGTTCTGAGCAAGCGCAAAAGTTCCGGGAAGCTGTGAATTGCCGGAAATTCCGACAAGTGTACCGCAGTAATTTGTAACTTTTATATCATCAACATACCAGCCGTCAAACGTCAGGCTGGGGTCGGTTTGGAGCCGGAAACGGATTTTCATTTGAGTCGAGCCGTTTGCATACTGGGTTATGTCGAAAACCTGCTCGGTCCACGTTGATAAAGTTCCGTCATACTGGGCAACTGTGCTCCAGTTTGAGCCGTTATTGCTTGAAACTTCAACATAGCAGAAATCATAGCCTGCCTCGGTAGTATACTTGTGGAAAAACGAAAGGTAAACAACAGGGTTTGCCGAAACATTGATTGGATTGGTCAAGGTCATAGACACGTTAATATTATTGCCGTAGTTGCCTGTCGGACTATCTGTAAATGATGAAGGGGGAGAGTTGAACTGCGATGTAGTTATATCCCACGGACCTGTTGCAGTCCAGTTATTAAATGTACTTCCGTTGTCATTCAGCACAACTATTCCTGTGCCGACTAAAATGTAAACATTAGCAGTGTAGATTGTCGTTGTATCAAGCTTGATAGTTAAAGTTGTAGGAATTCCGCAGTTATTTGGAGCCGAGTTTGAAATTGTAAAATTAAAAATAGAACTGTCCGTCGCAAATGAAGCAAGTGTTGCGTAGTTAAACTGCTGGGTTGGAATTGTAACATTGCTGCTGCCCGGTGTCCATATAACCTTAACGTTGCTTGCAGCCATTACCCCTTTATTTCTGAATACAACCCTATATGTTCCTGACTGTCCGGGATTATATGTCTGCTGATTAAACGTTCTGGATATAGGATTTACGTAAGGCCCTGCAATTAACGACATATACTGATTCGAGAAAAGCATGACTTGAGCCAGGGGTATGATCTGGCTCTGCGGAGGCCAGAAGCTTGTTCCCGTTTCGGGAGTAATTCCGAAAATTTTCGAATGCCCTGAATCATTATAATACCAGTCATCTGAGCCGCCTCTTACATAATAACCGACTGTCTGAGAGGGAGTCCCGGTAGTGTAACCGTTTGTTGCACTCATATCTGCAAGGAACTGGTTAAACATATTATCATCAGGGGTTACGTTAGGGTCGCTCCACGCCCACGGCTTAATTAAAAGATTTCCATAGGTATGAGCACCGAAACAGGTTTTGATATTTCGGGAGTTAACAAAATTCCTCATAGCCTGGGTTTCAAGCTCAGAAAACGGACTGGTTCCCCTGTAAGTGCCTGAACCGCCTGAGCATTCATTAGTACTTGAGCCTCCGTTCGGTGAATTCCAGAACTGATAAATTCCGTAATTTCTGTTCGGGTCAACAGGCCCGCAGTTACCGCTTGTGAAATGCCTGTTTGCTCTCCACATTCCGCCGCCGTTTGGATTTGTCGTCTGGTTCCAAACATACCCATCGGCGTTATAAACAGGCACCCAGTATATTTCGCGGTTATTTAAAATATATCTTGCAATAGGGTCTGTGTTATAATTTTCAAAAAGCCAATACATATAATAGACTTGCGTTTCCATGCTCTCAGGTTCGCGTGCGTGAATTAATGCGTGGTACAGCACTTCGGGTTTGCCTGTAGGTGCATCGGGATTTTTTGTTACCCTGACTGCCCATATTGTCCTGTTTTCGTACGTGGTTCCGATGGAAAATTTCTGTGATATGAACTGTGGATACTCTTGGCGCATCGAATCAAGCTTCGCAACTACTTCAGTGAAAGTTAAGTAACCTCCCATACTCCCGTATATTGAGTGCGTGATATTATCTTTTTCATAAACCTCCTGCATTTGAGCATCGATTTCGGATTGAGTCATCTTCGGCTGGCTGTTGAAATACTCCATCCAGTCTTCAACCAAAATCTGGTACGGAACTCCGGATTTTTGAAGCAATCCGATTTCATACTCTGAAAGCCATGCATCAAGATAATGGCCGGGCTTGCGGTTTGCGTGGTCAATTATTAAATCCACGTTTTTCATGCGTTCAAAATCTGAAGCGTTTGTCGCAAATACCCTTACTTCAGAATATTTCGGCTCGTCTATAACCGTATTTGAGCTGAAATTGTATGCATTGAATGATAAATAAGTTCCTGTTCCAATCAATGCTAAAACCAATAAGGTAAATAAAGTTTGTTTATAACTTTTCATTTTAAATGTTATTTTATATAAAATTGTTAATTATTCTTAAAATTAATATAATTATAAACCTAAATCAATAATAATAGTAAGCTCAGCCTTAACGTAATCCGTTAACCTAAATACTTGTCCAAATTGGTAATGACCCGATTAAGAACCATATAATTTAGCAATTTACAGCATTTCGATATAATCCAAATCTTTACCGTAGGTTTCCTCAAGCTTTAATACCGAAATATAAGCTAAAACCAGCGTTATCGAAGCCACAATTGCTGCGGAGTAAATAATATTAACCATAGGACTGAGAAACTGAAACAAAAGCGATACCGGCACAACTGAGCCTCTTACAAAATTCGGAACTGTAGTTGTTACCGTAGCACGGAGGTTTGTTCCAAACTGCTCCGAAGCATTGGTTACAAACACAGCCCAGTAGCCGCAGGTTAGGCCAAGAAGCAGGCACAGAGTATAAAAGTAAAACGAGCCGAATTGATTGAAGAAAAGGTAAATTACAATCAGAACGTTTGTTAAAAATATAAACCACAAGATTATTTTTTTGCGTGATTTAAATACCTGGCTCAGATAACCGCTTGAGAAATCACCGATTGCAAGCCCGATATAGCAAAACATTATCGACTTGGCGGGAGCAATCCCTTCGACTCCGAGCTTTTTTGCAAACGCATCCGAAAATGTTATCAAAATTCCCACAACAAACCAAAGCGGAACTCCGATTAAAATGCACCTTAAATATTTTACAAACCTGCTCCAGTTTGTAAATAAATGCTGGAACTGTCCCCTGCCGATATTTTCATCAATCATAGTTTTAAACATTCCCGATTCGTACATACCGATTCTTAAAAACAATAAAACCAGACCCATTGCGCCGCCGACATAGTAAGCAGTCCTCCACTGGAAAAAATCCGCAACAAGCGCAGCGGCAACGGCACCGAGTATTCCTATTGTGGCTACAATAGTGGTTCCGTAACCGCGTGATTCTTTGCTCATCACTTCGCTTACAAGCGTTATGCCCGCACCAAGCTCGCCCGCAAGCCCGATACCTGCAATAAATCTAAGAGCAGAATATTGAGGAATATCCTGCACCATTCCGTTTAAAATATTGGCTGCTGAATACATTATAATAGAGCCAAAAAGGACTGAAATTCTGCCCCGCTTATCGCCTAAAATTCCCCATAAAATTCCGCCCAGAAGCATTCCAGCCATTTGCATATTTAAGAGCAGCACACCAACGTCCCTAAGCTGAACATCGTCTGTTATCCCAAGTCCCTTTAGCGAAGCCACCCTTACAATACCGAATAAAATCAAATCGTAGATATCGACAAAATAGCCGAGCGCGGCAACTATAACTATTGCACGAATATTCTTTGAGCGGGATTCTTGCATTAAATTATCTTTTATTTAATTGTAAATTTGAATAATAAAGCCCGAAAATAATATTTTAACAAATATTTAAAAAGTTAATTATGGCTATAGTTAAGCTGGTGTCTGATTTCGACGGTGTTTGGACACAGCAGGAATCAGAAGCTGAATACATTTGGAATTACATTATTAACAGATTATCACAGCTTACGGGTGATACACCGAAAATTATTAACTCACTGCTTGAAGAAGCAAAAAGAGATATGGACAAAAGCACTCATGAATACGGCTGGTTCAGTAACGGTTCAATTGCAGCTTATTACGGGGAGGACCCGTTTGGAGATATTAATGCAACGTTCGATTATATAAACAGGGTTGGGCGGAAAAGCTCACATTCCAACTTTAAGCAGAAGCTTGCAAACATAAAAGATGCAGTCGAAAGCTGGGAGAAAAAAACCCTTGAGGAATTTTCAAAAGAATGCTTTGATAAGGCGGCAACCCAGTTTAAGCTCGAAGGCAAGCTTAAGCCCGATTCATCAGCCGGAAAGGTTGTTAGGGAACTTAACGCAAAGGGTGTTGAAATAGTTATTGCTGCAGATTGGAAAACTGAAAAGATTGAGCACCTCTTTTTAAAGGCGGAACACAAGGCAACAAATGAACAGCAGCCGAAACGCGGCCGGCTCCACGCAAGAGGCAACGCTAAGAAGTTTGTAATTGATAATTCATATACAAAGCTGCCGGAATTTATGGAAATTACAGACAAGTATAAAGTTAACTTAAGGAGAGGCAGCTATCATAAAATTCTGCTGGATGAAAAACCTGATTACGTTCTCGGAGACGCATTTTCACCCGATTTAGCCCTGCCCCTGTATTTAAGAATGAAGGATAGAAGCTTCAGGCATATGAAAGTGATTCAAAAGCTCCAGCCGCATACTCCTAAATGGGTGAAAGATTATCTGAATAAAGAAGAGTTCAGGGGTATTACCTATACGATAAAAAACATCAACGAGCTGCCTCAAATAATTTCAAATGCCAAATGACAAACGTCAAGAAAAATAATTTTGTCATTTGGATTTTTACCTGCCTGCAGCTCCATGAGTTAACGACTCGCAGGAGTCGTTGACAGGCAGGAATTTGTCATTATCTTAAAATCCTGTTCTTGCAAACATTTTATCAAGCTCATCCATTGAGATTTTAACAATCGTAGGCCTGCCATGGGGACAAACATACGGCATCTTAACCGAAAACAATTTATCAATGAGATTCAACATTTCGCCTTCGGTAAGATAGTCGCCCGCTTTTATTGCGTGCTTGCAGGCATATGACTTTGCGAGGTTATCGCGCTTCTCCAGATTAAGCTTAACGTCATATTCCTTATACTGGTCAATCAGCTCTTTTAAAATTTTGCCTTCGTCCCCGATTCTGACATCAGAGGGTATACCGCTTATTTTAACTTTACGCTTAGAGAGAAGCTCAATATCAAACCCGAGGGCTTTCAGCTCTTTTTCAAGTGATTTAACAACTTCATAATCGACGGGATTAAGCTCGACATAAATCGGAATTAATAACTGCTGGGATAGATTGGCATTTGAATTCAGCCTGTCGATTGCCTGCTCATATAATATACGCTCGTGAGCCGCATGCTGGTCTATTATCATAAGAGTGCTGTCGAGCTGGTACATAATATATTTTTTCTGAAACTGCCATATCTCGCTTTTGCTTACAAGGCTGTCTGAGCTTGAATCCTTATAAATTTTTCCGGTAAGAATATCTGTTTCATATGATTCTGTAATTTCGTCAACCTTATTTTCCTTACCCTCACCGGCAACAAATAACTCATGAATATTGGGAATATCCGAAGCTTCAGTTGGGTGTTTTTTAAAATCAAAAGCCGAGTAACCGGATTTTTTCGTAAATGCGCTGGAGGGTAAAATATTTGGGGCTTTCGGCTCCATGTATTGGTTCTGCTCCCCTGAAAGTATCTTAACATTAACAACTAAATCGTTTTTATCAAGTGTGTTCCAAATACCTTTGCGTACAAAGCCGAACAATGCTCTTTCGTCTTCAAATTTAACCTCCAGCTTTGAGGGGTGGACGTTTACATCAAAAGCATTAGGGTCAAGCGAAATAAATAAAAAGAAATTGGGATAATCGCCCTTATCAATTAAATCCTCATATGCCATGTGGACAGCATAAGAAAGCGCTTTATTTACAACATAGCGTTTATTAAGAAACAGCATCTGATCCTGCCTGCTTTTTTTAGTAAAGCTTGGTTTAGTAGTAAAACCCTTGAGCGAAACCAAATCGTTTGAATAATCCACTTCAATAAGGTTTTCAACACTTTCAAGCCCGAAAATCTGCATCAGGCGGTTTTCCAGCTCAGCCGGCTTTAAGCTGAATATTTCCTCGTCCTCGTTAATAAATGTAAATGCAATATCTGAGTTAGCAATCGCTAAGCGAACAAAAGTATCGTATATATGTTTAAACTCCGTCTGATTGGATTTAAGAAAGCTTCGTCTTGCGGGGGTGTTGTAAAAAAGATTCCTAACCGCCACTGAAGTCCCTTTTTGGATTTGAACTTTAGTATCTTCAACTATTTCGCTTCCGTGATTTTTAATCATTGTCCCAAGTTCATCGTATTCGGTTTTAGTTTTAAGCTCAACCTGCGAGACTGCGGCAATCGAAGAAAGCGCTTCGCCCCTGAATCCCAGAGTCCGGATATTTTCCAAATCCTCGGCATCGGTAATCTTGCTCGTTGCGTGACGCTGGAAGCTTAAAATAGCGTCGTCTTCGCTCATTCCGATACCGTTATCAATAACCTGTATTAATGACTTGCCGGCATCTTTGATTATTAAATTAATGTTTGCTGCTCCCGCATCAAGAGAATTTTCAATCAGCTCTTTAGCAACGGCTTCGGGTCTGCCCACGACTTCTCCTGCGGCAATTCTGTTTGCAATATACTGGGGTAATATTTTTATCGAGGATGGTATAACGTCTCCCCTTTCCCCTTCGAAGGAGGGGTACAAAATAATACCGTATGGCAAGAACTTTTCATAAATATTTTTATATTCCTCTCCTTCGGAGAGGGCAGGAGAGGCCTAATCTTCCAATAGAGCCCTTACAAAGCTTTCCTTGTCAAAGACCTGGAGGTCGTCGATTTGTTCTCCTACTCCGATATACTTAACAGGAATTTTCATTTCACTTGAAATTTTGAGCACAATTCCGCCTTTTGCAGTTCCGTCAAGCTTTGTGAGTATAAGCCCTGTCACTCCGATAGCACTGCTGAACTCACGCGCCTGCACCATTCCGTTCTGCCCGGTGGTAGCATCAATCACAAGCAGGACTTCATTCGGAGCGTCAGGCAATTGTTTTTGTATAACACGTCGGATTTTACTTAGCTCCTCCATCAGATTTATCTTCGTATGCAGCCGTCCGGCAGTATCGATAATAATTACATCATATGCTTTTGCAATTCCGGATTGTATTGTTTTGTAAACCACCGCGCTCGGGTCACTCCCTTGCGTAAGCTGGATAATCTCAGTCCCCGAGCGTTTTACCCACATTTCAAGCTGTTCATTGGCTGCCGCGCGGAAAGTATCAGCCGCACCGATTAGAACTTTATACCCTGCATTCTTATAATTATAAGCAAGCTTACCGATGGATGTGGTTTTACCGACTCCGTTGACACCAACTACAACAATAACGTGGGGCTTGTTTGTAATCTTAAACGGCTCTATAACCTGACCATTGCCGCTGATAAAAACTTTCTTTAGCTCATCGCGTAAAATTGAGCTCAGCTGTTCGGTTCGTTCATATTTTTCCTCGCTGACTCTTGATTTGAGGTTATTAATAATTTTCTCCGCAGTTGTTATGCCTACATCAGAGCCAAGCAGGATTTCCTCGAGATTCTCCAGAAACTCATCGTCAATTTCGCTCTTAGCGTTGACTAATCGGTCAATTTTATTGAAAATGTTTTCGTGGGTTTTTTGTAAACCCTGTTTTAAGCGGTCAAAGAGTCCCATAGATTTGAATTAACTGCAAAGATACCCGATGCAAGCAAGATTAACAATGAAAATAAAAAAAAGCCAACAATTTCCGGAAAGAATTGGGAGTAATCTTAAGGAGAAGTTTTTTCCGGGTAAAATATTGGCGAAAAAATGAGGAAAAAGTACCGGTTTGGCTACCTGATTAAAACCATTTTTTTAGTTGCAACTTTATTATTATCAACCCATAAGGAATAAAAATAAATTCCTGATGCTAATTCACCCGCATTAAAATTAAATTTAAATGTTCCTTCATTTAGAGAAAGATTATCAATTTCCGTTCCATACTCCCTTCCTGTAATATCATACACTTTAAGTGATACAACAGCTGATTGAGGCAAGGAAAATTCTATCGTTGTTGAAGGATTAAACGGATTCGGATAGTTTTGTTTAAGTTCAAACTCAACAGGAACAGTATTTCCGTTAATTTGAATCCCGGTAACACCGCCGTTGGTTGTCTTATAAAGTTTTCCCTGCGAGCCGCAAGCCCAGCCTGTCTGGTCGTTTAGAAAAAATACCTCTAGAGGTTAGAAGAAGGAGTATGTTGGATATTCCAGTTATTTCCGGTATTAGTAGTTTTAATAATAACATTTTGTCCGACAGCATAGGCAAGAGAATTATTCAGCATGGTGATATTATTTAAATTATAGCTTCCGAATGTTGAATTTGACCAATTAAGGCCTGAATTATACGTTCTCAAAATATTTCCCGCCTGCCCTACAGCTATCATAGTATCGCTGTTAATATCGGCAATCTTAAACGTAACCTGTGAAGCTGTTCCGGTGTAAACAAAGCTCCAGTTAGCTCCCCCGTTGGAAGTTCTTAAAATATCAGGGACAGAAGTAGTATAGGACGAAGATGAAAGAAAGGCAGTATTTGCATTTCTGAAGAATACCTGAAACAGAAAATGCTGACCTGCAAGAGGAGTGTTTAAGGTGGTCCAGCTTGCTCCGGCATTGGTAGTTTTATGGATATTGCTGCCGTTGTAATTATACCCGCTGATGATGCCGGTGTTATAATCCAGGAACTCACCGGAAAAAATTCCGTTTGCCCCGGTGTAAATCATATTCCAATTTGCCCCGGCATTCGTGGTTCTATAGACTTCGCTTTCATAACCGCAAACAAACCCTGTTGTTTCATTTATAAACTGAATTGAATAAAAAGTGGCGGGGTCTGTCTCAAAATAGGAATTAGCCCATGTGTTTCCCCCATCCGTCGTTTTTTTAATTACTCTGAATGAGGAAGCTCCTCCGGATATAAATCCTGTATTAGCATTAACAAACCAGACGCCATAGAGTGCAGCACCGGCAGATAAGCCAGTTGGCTGTTCAAACCACCCTTGGGTAAAAACAGATTCTGAAAGGGTTAAAGATAAAATAAAAAAAAATAAAATATATTTTTTCATGTGATTAATTTTTAGTACCAGCACTGCCTTATGCTTTCACATCGAGGGAGCCCCGAAAATGAATTTTTTAGCATTACAGACAAATGCCGGTACAAATTTACAATACAAATGTTATTTTACTAAAACCATTTTCTTTGTATCTATTCGGTTATTATCAACAAACAATGAATAGAAGTAAATACCCGAAGCAAGCTCGGAACCGTCAAAATCAACCTTTAGCTCACCTGCATTCATACTTAAATCGTTAACCAGAACGGCAACCTGCTGCCCAGTAATGTCAAAAACCTTTAATGATACTTTTCCTGCTTTGGGCAATTCGAATTTTATTATTGTATTTGGGTTAAACGGATTCGGATAATTCTGGCTTAAGGTATAGTTTTCAGGGATTTGATTCTGGTAAAAAACACCTCCGGTCAAACCTCTTGTAAATTTTAATATCTGCGCACCTGCTGTATTTCCGCAGACTGCATATGCAGTGTCAGGGTGAACCATATCAATGCCCATTACGGTGTAACCGCCAATATTATAAATCTGCCAGCTTGCGCCGCGATTTGTAGTTTTGCAAACAACCCCAATTACAGCCCCCGCCATACCATTATTAGCATCGGCCCAGTCCATAGAAAAAATAGTTCCTGCTGAAACCGGGAAATTAATTGAAGCCCAGTTTGAGCCCCCATCGGAGGTAGTGTATACCTGCGAGTTTGAATTGCCGATGAACACATTATTTGCGTCAATGACAGTCAAGGCATTCCATCCAGCCGCAGGTGCCGGTTGAAGCACCCAGGTAATGCCGCCGTCAGTGGTTTTTTGAACCTGGTTAGTTCCGACAATCCACCCTGTATTGGCATTAAGCATTTTTACTCTAACTGCAATCGGACCGCTATAGGCGGAAGTTTGTTCTGTAAAATTAGCACCGCCGTTAGTGGTTTTAAAAATCTTTGTGTTTCCTCCCGCGCCGGGAACACCTCCCACAACCCACCCGGTATTTTCATTTACAAAATCAACACCGTTGCAGAAATAGGGCCACAATACCGATGCCGAAATTGAATCCCATGCAGCGCCGCCGTTTGTGGTTTTTGCAAATATACCAAATCTGCCGCAGAAATAGCCGGTTGAAGCATTTATCATATTTAGGTCGCTTAAAACGTTCGGAGCAATGTATGGTGTCGTGCTCCAGTTTGTGCCGCCGTTGGTCGAATACATAGTTGAGCCGACAATTCCGGTTAACGAACCAATAGCTACTACTCTGCCACTGCCATTTTGTCCGTAAATATCAACCATGTTTGCTTCCGCTACATTATAACTTGCTGTGCTCCAGTTAGCACCGCTATTGGTTGAGATATTCATCTTCCCGTAGTTTCCGGCTATAATCATCTTTGTGCCGTTTATATCAAAGCCCTCGGGAAACAATGGGGAAAGCTGGCCTGGTGCATTAGCGGCCATTGAAGTCCATGAAGCTCCGTTATCGGTTGATTTGAAAATTGCTTCAGGATTAACAGAGCCGGTCGTGTAAATTTCTGCGCCAACTACTTTAACTTCATACAAAGTTGCAGTTGTGGGAGGATTAGAACCGGCCCAGTTTGCTCCAAAATTGGTCGTGTATCTGAACGTTCCCGAAGTTCCGCAAAGATATCCTGTGGAGCTGTTAATAAAATTCATATCCCATAAGGTAGCGGTGTTACCTACATTCGAAGTAGTCCAGTTTGCTCCTGCATTTGTCGTAATGTAAACGTTTCCTGAGGTTGAGGAAACAATAATATTATTTTCACTGGAAGCATAAACTGAATACAGTGTTGAAGTTCCAAGATTAGGCACTTGAGTCCAGTTCAATCCGCCATTGGTAGTCTTTTGCAGCTTGTAAGTGTTCGTGCCGCAAAATAACCGGTCTGCGAATTGATAAAATGAAAATCATAAACACTTCCCGAGCCGCTTGTTAAGACTTGAATTGTATCAAAAGTTAATCCGCCGTTAGTTGTCTTTGCAATACCTTGAGTTGATTGCGACCCTACCAAAAAACTGCTTGCGCTGAAAAACCATGCCGTTAAATTATTTTGTAAAATGCCGGTGCCCGGATACAAAGTGCTCGGATTTCCGATTGACAATGCAGTCCAGGTAGTTCCGGCATTCGAAGTTTTTAGCATCATGCCATAATCGGCAAAGGCAAACCAGTTGTTCGCATCAAGCATTTTAAAGTAGTTGATGTTTTGTCCCTGTGGACGTGGGTGAATCCATCTCCAGTCGGGAGAAGTTTGTGAATACAAGTTAAAGATTAGCAGTGAAAATATTAAGAGAAATGATGTTTTTTTCATTTCGTAAACTCCCTCTGTTAAATTTTTGGTTTTCTAATTGATTAAAAATATTTAACACAAACAGTTGAGTCAAAGAATAAATTCACTAATATTACCCAATAAATATACGTTAATTCGTTGAATTTCTTTGTATTTTAAATAATATAAAGACAAAAATTACCCATTAAAATGGCAAAAATAAAATTTATCAATTTTTATGAAAGTCTCAGCAAAAAACAGCGGGCTGAATTCAGAAGATTTGCCTGTTCCCCGTATTTTAACAAGGGGAGAAGCTATTTGCCAGTAATTGACTCGATTAATCGTATCTGCGGCAAAGAGCTGTCCTCAAAGGAAGTAATTAAAATTTTATCCGGAGAGCTGAATTCAAAATCAAGAACCTTATGGAACCGCCTTTCAGAGCTGATGAAAATGAGTGAATATTTCATTCTCACTAAATATTTTGAAGAGGATAAAACGCTTTTCAATAATATTATATCCTCTTACTATGTATCAAACAGCATGTTTAATCTCTTTGTTCAGAAAAATAAGTCAAATATTAAATCCTTTAATAACTCCAAAATTAATCTGAAAACCTTTTATAACATATTTGAAAATAAGGAAAACGAGGGATTCTATGACATATACACCAACAGGCATAGAGAATACATATTCTCATTAAAAGAACAGGTTATTTACCACAGTGCTTCATTTATAATTAAACATTACCTTCATTTAACCGAATTGCTTCAGCAGCAAAAAATTGGCATGGAACAGCTTGAATCAATAGGCGTTACATTTTTAAGCGATGATGACACAATTGAATTTCTTGAAAATATCAAAACAAATTATAATGTATTATATAAACTTGCAGCATTTCAATTTAATATTTACAAAGCATTTTCAGATACAAATCACGAAGAGTATTACGCAAAAGCAAGAGAAATATCTAAACAGGTAATGGCTAAATTAAATGATGATTACAAATTATATATTTACCAGCTTATGGTTAATTACTGCATTAACCAGACTAACAGGTTCATTCACAAATACTACAAAGAGTTATTTGAAATATATAACGAGAAGCTTGAACAGAACCTGTTCCAGGATTTAAAAGTCGGAAACTTTCCGGTAAACAATTTCAGGGACTATATTTTTGTGAGTCTTAAGCTGAAGAAACTGGACTGGGCTAAATAGTTCGTTGAAAATTATTCCCAGCACCTAGCTGCTGACCAAAGAGAAGATGAAATAAATTTATCTTACGCAAAAATTCATTATGAAAAAGCTCACCTTGATAAAGCTCTGAATTTCATCGGCAAAGTAAGGGGGGAAAATTACATACATTATACAGATTCATCGATGCTGAAGATGAAAATATTTTATGAATTGAAATTGTTTGAAAACGGCTTTGAAGAATTGGACCGCCTGCTGCACTATTTAAGAAATCATAAAGAAATTCCCAAAACACATCATAAATCGGTGAAAGGATTCGCCAGACGGTATAAAATTCTATTAAAAGCAAAAGCAGACGCTTCACAAAAGAACATTGATACTCTAAAGATGGAAACTGATTTAAACAGGTATGACTGGTTTAAAGAAAAGCTAAGCGAGTTCGCCTAATTATATTATTTTACCTTTAACCTCACTCCTTAAATCGGTATATTTGTTAATTATTTTAACAAATCTTAATATATTTCAATAAAATGAAGGGTTTTTCGGGGATATTCCTAATGCTGTTTGTTTTATCGTTTATAGCTTCCTGCGGGGGTGACAACAAACAGTCGCAGTCAAATCTTAATAGCTCCATCGATGAGGAAAAGCAGTTTGCGCTGACTCTATACGGTGACGAGGTAAAAATCATTGCCCGAGGCGATTTGCTTGCAAACGGAAAACCCTCGGCAATTGCAGCCATTGTGCGAAAGCAAACAGAAACGAGCTGGTGGATACAAAAAGGAAGCTTAATTCAAAAAATAAATAACCAGTGGAAAGTGATTCTGAAAATGGAAGCAAAGCTGTCATCAGCCAAAGGTGAGCTTATCAGCCAGGTAGATGCAAAAAACGGATATATAATCAGCTTCGACAGCTCCAAAAGACCCATAACAATAAATATAGTAATGGCTAATGAATACGGAAAAGCTTCCTCGGACGAAGGCGAGCTGAGGTGGAGTAAGGAAAAAGAAAGCTTTGAATTTCAAGCCCCGTACGAAAACAACGCTCAATAACCGCCTTTAAAAGACTAATGTCAACAAGAAAAGCTCTGTATTGGGTAATATTCTGGATAAGCACAGCGCTGTGCTTTAATCTTGGCGTATATGTTTATATGGGCGAGCAAAAGGCGATCGAGTTTTTTACAGGTTATATTATTGAGGAATCCTTAAGTGTAGATAACCTTTTTGTATTTCTTTTGCTGTTTAAGTATTTCAAAATCCCGCATGCATACCAGCGGAGAGTTCTGAACTGGGGAATCATTGGAGTCATAGTTTTGCGCGGAATTTTCATACTACTCGGCGTAACGCTTATCACACATTTTGAATTTGTGCTTTACATATTCGGTGCAATTTTGCTTTATTCAGGATTCCAGATGGCTTTCGGAGAAGAAAGGGAAATTCACCCCGAAGATAACCGAACACTAAAGCTGTTCAAGCGGTTTATGAAAACTACCCATGAAATTCACGGGCACAATTTTTTCATTAAAAAAGGCGGAGTAACATATGCAACTCCCCTTTTTGTATGCCTGATTGTTGTTGAATCAACCGACGTGGTTTTCGCAATCGATTCAATACCAGCAATATTTGCGATAACAACCGACCCGTTCATTGTTTTTTCATCAAACATTCTTGCAGTGCTGGGTTTGCGCTCATTTTATTTCCTGCTTTCCGCAATTGCAGACCGCTTCTCATTCGTAAAAAAAGGGGTTGGATTAATCCTTTGCTACGTCGGAATAAAAATGTTAATCCCGA
>JAKEEM010000059.1 GCA_022616535.1 Chlorobiota bacterium
AGCAGCACTTTTAATTGCATTTTTTAAAACGACTCTGTTTTCAGCCACTTTGCTGAATCTTTCATCACGTTGTATTGTATTAACATTCGACGGTACAAAATCAAGATATCCAAGCTCGGTTTTATGAGATGCGAGCTCTATTGAGTGCGTGAAATTGAAAACCTCGGCAATTCCGCATTTAATTTTCTCGGGAGTAAATCCAAGCGACATTGCAGATGCACCGAATGAATCGGCATCAATCAGCAGAGTCTTTTTCTCAGCCACAGCAAGTGAAGCAGCAAGATTGACGGCAGTAGTTGTCTTACCGACTCCGCCTTTAGGAAGACATATCGATATTATTTTTGCGCTCAAATTATTTACGCTCTGAAAATATTTTGTTTTTTAAATTTACAGCTTCTGTGAAGCCGCTGTTTAATTCAAGCACCTTATCCAGAAACTTTTCTGCTAAATCAAAATTTTTATTGCTGTAATGATAGTAGGCAGTCTCAAACAACACTCCCGGCGTTGAAATATACATCTTGTTTTTATGATACCCAATCGGCTCATATTTCCTGAAGGGTGCGTTTAAGCTGCGTATCCCTGTACTTGAATCATATTGTGCATTCGGTTCCCTTAATTTGTAAACCAGTCCATCCGGCTGCAAATAATACCCCGTTAAAAATTTTTTTAAATCCTTGCTGACAATAAAATCAACAGTTAAATAAACCGGAAACTTGCCGTAGTTTTTATTCAAAAAGGCCTTCACCAAAGCTGTGAGCTTTAACACTCTTGATTTTTCATCACCGCTGTAAAATCTTACGTATTCCTCCGCCTCAGTTTTAATGTTTTCATATACATCGGGGTAGTATTTCTTAATCATATCCAGATACCACGGTGCAGCCAGAAACTTGATGATAAAGACTTTTACATCAGGTCTCAATTTTTCGACCTGCTGGTAATACAAAGAAGAGCTGTAAACAAAAGCATAATCATAGGTTAATAAAATCGAGTTAGGCTCAAGGCTGGTCAGAGTATTTAAAGTAATATCCTCATTAACATAGTTTGTGCTGTTGTTATTTTCATTGAAATTGAAACCGATTGCAAATGCGCTGATAATGGCGCCAAAAATCAATAATGCAGGTTGCAGACCTGGTTTTAATAGCAAATTCATCTTGCCCGCGATATTTAAAAAAAATAATGCTCCAAGCGAGACAAATAATATAATAATATAATAAACTAATAAATAAAATGACTGTATTTCAATAGTGCTGTAGTTAAAAGAATAGAGTAAAGATGTCAAAATTAAAATTAATAAAAAGGAAAAAAGCATCCTGTTAGCATTCCACAACGAGGCAATCCCCAAGAGACCGATTACGCCCGGTAAAATTGCAAGTTCTCCGGGAAGATTTTTAAAGAAAGTGCTCGCATTTGCAGAAAAATTATTACCTGATGAAAACATAAGCTGGCTGAAATCCGACCCCCGCAGGTGATTTATCAGATTGCTGATGTTAACCGGATTGGACCAGTTCAAGTATGGTTCAGACGAAGCTGCAAGCATAAGGATTAAATACAGCATTGCACCGGGAAGCAGTAAAAATAAATATAATAATAATGGCTTTGCAAAGGTTCTGCTTTGCTTAAACTGAAGATAGTATAGATAAATTATTCCGGGAATAAAATATATTGTGGTTGAATGATTTGCCGCGCTTAATCCAAAGAAAAGAAAAAGAAAAGTCCAATTTTTTCTGGGGAGTTCTTTTAAGCAGAAAAGAATCCTGATGCTGTAGTAAAATAAAATTGCAATAAATAATGAATGGAGCGAATAAACTTCAACCTGGGTCGCTTCGAACCAGTATGTTTTTGTCAATCCGGTTAGCACTGCCGTGAAAAAGGCAATTAAACAAATATTGATGCTGGATACAGCAGCGCTTTCATGAGATTCTTTCTTAACTCCTTTAGACCTGCCTTTTGACTTAAGAAATACCGGCAGTAAATTTTCGACTATTATCAGAGCTGAATAAAAAGTAACAACAACCGCAGCCGAGCTTTCAACCGCACTTAGCAGATTTAATTTATATATTACTGTTCCCGGCAAAGGAAGGTGAGAGAAAACAAAACCAATCAGCAAAAACAAGGGATAGCCCGTGGGATGCGGAACTCCGAATGTATAACAAGCTGCTGCAAGCTCACCGCAATCGATAAACCCCACGCTGGGATGCAATGTTATTATGTAAATGAAAAAGCAAACCAGTCCGGCTGATACAGCCAAAATATGCTTTAAATTTTTACTCAACAACAACGTTTAATTTCCCGATATTTTCTATTTCAGCTTCTATTTTATCACTTGTATTTAGTTTTGTAATTCCGGCCGGCGTACCTGTAAAAATTATATCCCCTTTTTTCAATCCGAATACCGAAGACAAGTAATATATGATATAACTAATTTTAAAAATCATTGCGCTTGTATTTGCTGATTGCTTTGTTTCACGGTTAATTTTCAAACAAATGTTCAAATTTTCAACATTTGAAATATCTTCTTTTCTGACAATCTCTGAGACCGGCGCGGAAGTTAAAAACCCCTTGGATAAAGTCCACGGCAAACCCTTTATTTTAAGTTCGGTTTGAATATCCCTTAGTGTAAAATCAATTCCGACAGCATACCCGTAAACATAATCCATAGCTTCAGTTTCCGGTATATTTACACCGTCTTTTCCGATTACAACTACAAGCTCAATCTCATTTTGAAGATTGTCTGATATTTTTTTTCCCTTAAATTTAGGAATTCTGACAATATTTGAATTCGTTAAGACTGCTGAGTTTGGCTTCAAAAAAATTATCGGCTCTTTCGGAAGCTCGGTAGATTTTTCCGGGGCATCAAACTCCTTTATATGCTCCAAATAATTTTTGCCGATGCAGTAAACATTCTGAACTGTAATTTTATCACTGCTATTTTTAACTCTTAGCTTAGACATTAATTAAATGCTGTCTGTTATTAACTATTCCAACCGGTTTACATTTTAATTTCCAGCCGTCAAACGGAGTATTTTTGCTTTTAGAATGAAACTTCGATGAATCCACCGTCCACTCTTTGTTCAAATCGAGAATTGTAAGCTTTGCTGGTGAACCTTCCGTAATTTTAACTTCCGGCAGACCCAGTAATTTTCTCGGATTAACCGACATTTTATAAATCATATCTTCAAAAGAAATCACACCCTTATCAACCAAATAAGTGTATACGAGTCCTGCAGCTGTTTCAAGTCCCACAATTCCAAACGGGGCTTTTGCTAGTTCCACCGATTTTTCTTCTGCCGTATGCGGAGCGTGGTCAGTACAAATTACCTCAATTGTTCCGTCTTTTAACCCTTCTAAGACTGTAATAACATCGTTTTGAGTTCTAAGCGGAGGATTCATTTTCGCATTTGAGCCGTATTTCAAAACTGCCTCATCTGTTAAAATAAAGTGATGCGGGCAGGCCTCCGCTGAAACATTTACACCGCCTGATTTACCTCTTCTCACAATCTCAACTGCTTCTTTTGTGCTTATATGCTGAATGTGATAGTGAGAATTCTTAGTTTGCTGAACAATCCCTATATCCCGCTCAATTATTTTATATTCAGAAACATTCGGTATGCCTTTCAATCCAAGCTTTTTGGAAATCTCACCTTCGTTAATTATGCCTCCGTTTGTTATGCTCATTACCTCACAATGCTGAACAACTGTTTTACCATGCTTGGATGTTCTTTCAAGAACTTCCTTCATTATTTCATCTTTTGCAATCGGACTGCCGTCATCGGTGATTGCAAGCGCACCGGCTTTTACCAATTCTTCAATATCGGTAACCACTTCCCCTTTTCTTTCAACAGTAGCACAGGCGGTTGAATAAACATCGACAATGTTGCCTTTTGCTTTTTGGGTATTTGCATTCAATACCTCAATATTATCAATTGGGGGGTTGGTATTGGGCATACAAAGAACACCTGTAAACCCCCCATAAGCGGCAGAGAGTGAGCCTGTGTTAATGTCCTCCTTATGAGTCTGACCTGGCTCGCGGAAATGCACATGCATATCAAAAAATCCCGGAACGACAACTTTTCCCGCTAAATCGTATTGTTCGACTTCCCTTACGTGCTGCCACACAACGCCCATTTTGTTAATCACGCCGTTCACAATCAGAATATCAAACATTCCGTTAATGTTTTCGGCGGGCGAGATGACATGGCAATTTCTAAGTAATAAATGCAAAATTTTCAGCTAAATGTTTACAAAAATACAAATTTTAAAGGTTTTATTAAATGTTAAATAAAGTTCTCTAAAGTGTGCTTTTTAAGTAGAGATAAATATACAAAGCAGGAACCGAAAATAGCAGGCTGTCGAACCTGTCAAGCACCCCGCCGTGACCGGGAATGATGTTGGATGAATCTTTTACTTCAACGCTTCTCTTAAGATGAGACTCGAACAAATCACCTATTTGTGCAAAAACGCCAACGATGAGCGCAATTATTAGGAATTCGGTTAGTGCGAAATCACTATAAAAGAATTGGTGAATTAAAAGTCCGCCAAAGAGAGTAAAAACAAATCCAATAATCGAGCCTTCCCACGTTTTTTTGGGGCTTATCCTTTCTGCCAGCTTGTGTCTTCCGAACAGCTTGCCCCCGAAAAAGGCAAATGTATCGCTTGCCCAGACAAGAATCATGCAAATAATGGCATAGTTTGCCTCAAATAGATTAATGAACTTATCCGAACCCATTAAGCTTAGGAGTCCGAAAGGTGTGGATATATAGACTATCGAAAGCAGCCATGTCCCGATAGCTTCAAAATGCTTTGCCGCTTTGAAAACCTCGTCGATTATCAAGTAAACGAACATCAAGAAATATAATATCAGTACATAATTTACGTGTTCAAAATAAAAATTTATTACTATCAGTGAGTTTATCAGTAAAAAAATTGCCTTGTGAAACGAAAATCCCCCAAACCATTTTAAAAACCCTGAAAATGTGTTTTGCGGGGATTCGAACAAATTATAAAACTCATTCATGCAGAAAAAAGAAATAACCGCACAAAAAACCAGAAAATAATAATTTCCCAAAACTGCAAGTGCAATTACGAGAGGAATCCCAACTACACCGACAATTACCCTTACCGCAGTGTTATTCACCTGCTGACCCCCCGCTTAACTTATTTTCACGTAAACGGTAATAAATCACAATCGTCCCGGTGAAAAGCACAAGTGACACAAGAGCAGCTGCAATTGTATTCGTCATTTCATCACCGGTTAGATTTGGTGTCTCTAATTCATCTTTGCCATAGATAAAAAGCGCATAAGAAGCAATGAAATTATTTAAAAAGTGGCATATAACTCCCACCCAAATGCTGTTCGCATAATAAACAACAAATCCGAGATACCACCCCAAGACTATAAGCGGCACAATATTAAACGGCTGAAAATGATAAACTGCGAACAAAAACGCAGAAAGAAAAACAGCCGCTCCTGCTTTTCTTGTTGCTTTTGAAACATTAGTCAACACAAATCCTCTGAATAATGCTTCCTCACAAATTGCGGGCGTAACCGCTATGACAATAACTACAACAATGAACTCAACAAGGGAATGAGCGTGAACAATTTTTAATGTTGTTTTTTCAAATAAGTCAAAGATTTCCTTTACTGGTCTGATTGTCTCTTTTATAAACGGGATGCCGTTTATCACTTGCTCCTGTACATACATATAACCCTGCAAAAATGGCTGTATTAATACTATACCCAAAACTGCAAGGAAAACTAGGGACGGCTTTGGATAGCTAAGCTTAAAAACAGATTTTAAATCAAAGGTCTGAAACCTTGCAAAAAAAATCGTAGGGGCAAGCATCAGCATATATTGCGAGAATGCAAGTATTATTCTGGTAGTTTTAACATCGGGATTCTCAATATCCAAATCGCCTGCCGCTAATGCCAGAGCACCACCAATGAACTGGTAAAGAAAAAAAATCACGGCAAGCACAATTATTGAATAAGCAAAGGGGTTAAGATTTCTCAAAAAGCTTCCTGGTGGTTCCTGCTGGTCTTTATGTTTTTCAGGGTCAAATTCCTGCAATATTCACTATTTTGTTTGCCAAATATAAAAAATAGAAAATTTAGTTATTATTCATTAATTCCGGGCAAAAATTTGGCTTTTTATAGCTCACAATTCACGTAAATCAGTGAAAAACAAATTGATTATGATATATTAAATTATTAAGTTTAAAATTAGAAAAATCAAAAATTGTTGATTTTGGGGATGGGGAAACAGCTTCTTACAGTTAGCCTAATTGCGTTAGTAATATCAATTTCAACGGCTGATGACCGCTCTAATGCACGCTCAACGGGAATGGCTTATTCATCGATGGTTTCCTCATTCGGAACAAATGCATACGGAATTAATCCCGCCAATTTCGATTTCCAAAAAGTTTCCAAGATAAAAATCAAGGCTGCCAACAACCAGGTGGTTTTAAAAACCAAGCCTCTTTTTCCAATATGGGAGGTTTCTGTTTTATCGGTTGGCGGCGGCTACGGCTCTGATTCATCAATCGGCTTTTACAATGATTACCTAAGCTACCTTTCAATCGACAGGCAAAAGTTTATTAACTTGTTTACAGACCTAAACGCTGTGCTTGATTTCAGGCAGAATGTTTTGCCCGGCGAAAGAACAGATGTTAATTACGATTTCGAGCTCAGATGGTTTTCCGTTAACCTTGCAAACCCTAAATACGGAGCGTTTAACATTACTATGTCCGATAAAGTCGGATTGAATACAAATGTTTTCAGCAGAGATGAAGCCCTGCCGCTGAATTTCGGAGTCTATTACGACCCGAATTCCGGTAAAACCGACCTTACGAATGTCAATCTTAAGCAAGCAGAAGCAATCGCGTGGTGGATTAGAAAATACAATCTCGGTTATGCAAAACAATTAAACTTCAAAAATTCAAGCGGGATAAAAAGCTTTTCAATAGGTGTTTCGGTCGGACTTGTTCACGGGTTCGGAAATGTTTCAACATATGAATCGAAGCTTGAAATCGGAACGTGGGGAGTTAAAAGCAACAACGGCGTTAACCACGTCGACAGCATCAAAGGCAAGCAGGATTTCCACACGCAGTTTGCATTAACGGATTTCTTCCGAGATTACAAAGACGGTGCTGAATCAAAGTTCAACCTTTTCCCAAAGCCGGCGGGCACGGGATATACTTTCGATTTCGGTATTGCAATGCAAATCGGAACCGAGTGGCGGATTGCGGCAAGCGTAATCGACCTCGGTAAAATCACATGGGACTATAACACAGTTACAAACAATGACACAAACTATTTTGCTTATTATGATTTTGACCTTGCGGCAACCGACCCGACTTACAATGCGCTGGTTAATGACCTCGGCGGCTATGAAACGCAGGACACAGGAATAACATTTAAGACCGATATGCCAACCAAGTACCGAGCAGGAGTTATGTTCCAGCCAACGGATAAGTTTATGATTGAATTCAACTGGCTTAAGGGTATGAACAACCTTCCGGGGAACTCCGATGCTAATGTGTTTTCGCTCGGGGCTGAGTATTACCCTATTTATTTTCTGCCGGTTAGACTGGGCGCTTCCGTAGGCGGACCCGGTGATTACTACATATCACTCGGCGGCGGAGTGAAATTTAAAAATTTCACTGTCGATATTGGCACACACGGTATAAACCAGCTTCTCACTGATAAAAGATTTTCAGTTGCTGTTACAAGCAGAATAATGTTTTAAAACAATAAAACAATATAACAATAAGACAATTAACCATAAGACAATTAACCATAATAACACCGCTTCACAACTTTGTTGGTGTTCACCACTTTGTTGGTGTTGTCACCAACAAAATATTCAGGTTGTTGGTCACAAGACCAACAACGGGGGCAACGGGGTACAATAAGCAATAAATCAACAAACAATAAATCAATTAACAATAAATCAATTAACAATAAATCAATAAACATATGAGTAAAATAAAATTCTTAGCATTGTTTACAGCGGTAATTACAGCTGTATTTGTAATCGGGTGCAGTGAAGATACTACCACCAACAACCAGGGCGGACAGGGCGGCAATCCAAACATTAATATGCAGGTCGGCGCAGTTTATACAATGAATGTTGACAGTATACAAACAAATGGTAACGTTACCGGCACTCGCCTTAAAACAACACACACTTATCTTTCACAGGGCACATTTTTCGGTCAATCGAACGTATTCCAAATAAGGTCAGTCACTCAGGACTCTGCCGGCGGTCCCACTCTTATTGATACATTTTACGTGAGATATGAAGGAGGCAAATTCTATCAATACGGAATCATCAACCTTCTTGACCCAAATATTACACCAACCTGGGATTTGGTTGCTGATTATACTGTTGCTTTCGGAACACAATGGACAATTGCGGCAAACGTTGTTACTCAGTTCGGAACGGTTAATATCAGGGCCAAGGTAGCCGTCGATACTACTTTTCATACTTACGGGTACGGAAATAATCCGGTAAACGCATACAGGTCGGAAATTACAGCTGACATAGCAAATATTCCATTTGTCTATGTCGATTATTTCATAGGTGACGCGGACCCTGCAACCAATCCGTCTGGTTTGGTCAGGTTAAGATTAAGACCTTTTTTGACTTTCGGAGGAGTTGACCAAAAAATACAGCGATGGCAGTAAATTAAAATTTACAGTTCATTTTTTTATAGCCCGGAGAAATTCGGGCTTTTTTTATTGTCTTTGTTATTCCCGCCCCGCATCAAAGTGCGGGATAAACTCCGGCGGGGCCAGCGTAGTGCGGAGCCAACTAGAACTATTATTTTTATAAATTCTTTAATGCTTTACCTGTTTGAGATTTCTCTAGAGATTTCAAGCAGGTCAAGCTTTTATGTTCTTTTATTGTTTCTCCTCTGGATACCCGCCTGCGCGGGTCTGACAAGCTTCTTTTAAAAAATACCACCCAGGTGGATTTAAATTCCGTCCGAAGACGGTTTTGAAAGTGGGATTGTGACTCCTGCCTGCCTTGTGGGCGTACCTTGTGAGTTGGCAGCTATACTCGACTGTTGAGTGACAATAAAGCATAAGCTTTGGAGCCATGTCCCGTTGTAAAAACCGGGAACAACGGTCCTTCCAAAAATCTCACGTTAGCTTAGCGTGAGTGAAGCATCCGCCCATAAAAATGGGCTCGGGCAGTCTTATACTTTAGAGTCGTCGCTCAGGAAGCCCTG
>JAKEEM010000060.1 GCA_022616535.1 Chlorobiota bacterium
GGACGGGCGATGAGCCGTTCCGCCGCCTCTAAAGGGCGGGATTTGTACAACTGGCTAAGCTTGGTCTTAAGAGTAAACTTTCCGTCAGCATTGGGGTATTCCGGCGGCGGGGAAAGCTTAGGGCTCTTCAGGCGACGACTCTAAAGTATAAGACTGTGCTTCACTCACGCTTTAGCTAACGTGAGATTTTTGGAAGAACCGTTGTTCGGGTTTTTACAACTGGACATGGCTCCAAAGCTTATGCTTTATTGTCCCCCGAGCAATCGGGGCGAGTCTCCAACAGTCGAGTATAGCTGCCAACCCACAAGGTACGCCCACAAAGGCAGGCAGGAGTCACAATCCCACTTTCAAAAACATTTACAAATCCACCTGGGTGGTATTTTTTAAAACAAATATCAAAAATCAAATAGTAAAGAGTAAATAACAATAGTGAAAAGTTAAAAGACAAAAGGCAAAAATAAAAATGTAGTGGTGAGAGCTTGCCAGCCCACTGGCATGGTCACTCGCCAAATAAAAAAATGACCCGCCAGCTGGCTGGGTCAAACGGATTTGAACCGTGATTCGGTTGATTATTGGATTACGTGATTTTGCTTTTTCAATCTGAAATCCGCAATCGCAAATCCGAAATCCGAAATCAATTCACGCTTTTTCGCCGTAAACGGTAATGCTGTAAATGCCGTAGCCGTTTTGTCTGTAATCTGTAATTTCTTCGGGAGTAAGATAGTCCGATAATATACTTTTGGGCACCGTAATAAGCTTTTCTTTTTGGACAGCAATGTTTTTAAATCCCAAGCGGCTGATGATGTCAATATATTTTTCTTTTCTTATAGCTCCAGATACACAGCCGGCATACATTTCCGCTGCCTGTTTTATTCTATGGGGCAGCTCACCCGTAAGTACAATATCGGATATACTGAAATGTCCTCCCGGTTTCATCACACGGTAAATCTCGGAAAATGCCTTTAGTTTATCAGGTACGAGATTAATTACGCAATTGCTTACGACAACGTCGGCAGTGTTGTTTGCAATCGGCATATCTTCAATATCGCCAAGGTAAAAATCGATGTTACTGTAACCGAGTTTTTTTGTATTCTTCTGGGCTTTTTCTATCATTGCGGGCGTCATATCAAGACCGATAACCCTGCCCTTTTCGCCGGTTTGCGCTCTTGCAACAAAGCAGTCATTTCCTGCGCCTGAGCCGAGGTCAAGCACCACGTCGCCTTCTTTGATTTTTGCAAACTGAGTCGGCAAGCCGCAGCCAAGACCTAAGTCAGCATCGGGATTGTAGCCCTCCATACCTTTGTACTGGTCGGTCATTATGGAGTAAACGTCCGAGTCGCAGCAGCCCGTCGCTCCGCAGCATGAGGATTCGTTGGTTTCTTTGCTCTGGAATGCAATTTTGGAATACTGTTCTTTAACAATCTGCTTAAGCTCTTCAGCAGTTTTTTCTTCCTGCGTTTTTTGTGGAGTTTTTTGGGCTTTGGTTTCAGTTGTGTTCTTTTGGGAATCATCCGAGCAGCACTCAGGTCCGCAGCAGGATTCGGATTTTTCTTCGCCGGTTACAACTTCGGTCAACGTGAGTTCTTCTGTGTTTTTCATTTTATTTATGGTTTATTAATTATGGTGTTGATTATGTGCAGCAGTTCGAATTTTCGAGCTTGTTAAAAATAACGTCAAGCATTTCTTTAAACTTGTTCCAGTTTTCCTGGTCGATGCAGTAGCAAACTGCATTGCCTTCGATGTTGCCTTTTATCAGTCCCGCAAGCTTAAGCTCTTTAAGATGCTGGGACACGGTTGCCTGTGCAAGCGGAATGACATCGACAATATCACCGCATACGCATTTGTTTGAGCTTAACAAATACTCAATAATTGCCACCCTAGCGGGGTGACCGATTGCTTTGGCAAAATTTGCCAGTTCGTTTTGATTTTGTGAAAAATTGTCTGTTTTTGTTATACCCATTGATTTGTTAATCGGTTTATTGCAATAATACGATAAAGATTTCCATAAGGAAAGGGAAAAATTTATGCACTAAATAGATTATAAAAATTTTTTTAAAGGGGACTCTATTTTACTAGAACCATTCTTTTAGTTTGTCTAAAATCTTCTGCCAACAAAGTATAAAAATAAATGCCGGTCGAAAAATTATTTGCATCCCATTCAGCTTCATATGTCCCCGGTTTCAGTGATTCGTTAACAAGAATTTCAACTTCTCTTCCCAGAACATCGAATATCCTCAGAGAAATATTACTATTTACTTTAGTTGGGACATCAAACTTTATTCTAGTAACCGGATTAAATGGATTCGGATAATTTTGTTCTAAAGAAAATTTTTCCGGAACCTCAGTCGATATTTGCTTAATACCAATTGTTTGAGAATATTTTATAGTTGCATAATCCTTCAGAGTTCCTGTACCATCACTGGTCCCAGTCACATATACATTGCCTAAGTTGTCAACAACTATTGAATACGCCCAATCATTATTATTTCCTGTACCATTATATCTCTGAACCCATTGCTCAACACCAGAAGAATTGTATTTAACCGTTGCGTAGTCGTCATATATTCCAAAACTGTGCCCAGTAACATAGACATTACCCAATTCATCAAGAACCAGATTAAAAACTCTTTCTGAGTTATTAGCTGGGCCATTATACCTTTGTACCCATTGTTGAATTCCTGAAGAATTGTACTTAATTGTCGTGTAATCATAATACGTCCCGCTTTCAAAGCCTTCACCAGTCACTAAAATATTACCCATTAAATCAACTTTTATTGAATGAGCAAAATCTGGTCCGCTCCCACTACCGTTATAAAATTGAACCCATTGTTCAGTCCCCGCTGAATTATATTTTATGGTTAAATAATCAGAATTTGAACCTCCTGTAAAGCCAGTTACATATACAAAGCCTGTAGGATCTATAATTATGGAATTTCCTATATCATCACTATTTGCAGGGCCGTTATATCTTTTTGCCCATTGCAATATTCCTAAAGAATTATATTTTATAGTTAAACAATCTATATTAGCATTTACAAAACTCGAGCCAGTTACAAAAACATTACCCGAATCATCAATGTCCATAGAATGTGGGTAATCATTACTATTTCCCTGCCAGTTAAATTTATGTACCCATTGTTGGACACCCATCGAATTATACTTTACAGTTGCATAATCATTTTCAGTTTCAAATAACCAACTCGGACCAGTAACATAAACATTACCTTGTTGGTCAATTGAAATGGAATTTGCAACGTCATCCCCACTGTTATATCTTTGAACCCACTGCTGAACACCAAATGTGTTGTATTTTATTGTCGCAAAATCATCAGAACTTATCCCACTACTTCTACCAGTTACAATCACATTGGAAGAATCATCAATTGCCATAGCAAATGCATAATCAGGACCACTTACAATCAGTCCGTTATATCTTTGTACCCACTGAATAACGCCAGATGAATTGTATTTTATCGTAACATAATCAATATTCGAACCAATCCCAAAACCATGACCGGTTACATAAACATTCCCCAATGCATCAACTTTGACTATTCGTGCCACATCATTTCCGTCTACTGGCCCATTATACCTTTGAACCCATTCTTGAGTTACCTGAGCAACCATTAGAGCCGGCATCAAAATTAAAACGTAAAATAATTTGTTCATATTAAATCGTTTACTTCTTCTCTGTTTTCAGCACGTTAAGTTTTCTAATGTATAAAGGACTTGTTCCGCAGCATCCGCCGATTATTCTGGCGCCTGCCTGCTTCCATTTCCTCGCGTAAGCAAGATACTCATCAGGTGTAACGGTTGCTTTTATTTCATCGCCTTCTTTGTAATTGGGGTCGCCGATATTTGCATATGCGCCAAGCGGTTTATCTGTGAGTGTATTTAAATGATTCAAAACCGGCTCAACAAGCGATGGATGAATGCAGTTTACCATAATTGCAGAAGGTGAATACTTATCGATAATTTTAACAGCATCTGAAATCAGTTCCCCCGATAAAAGCTCTGTCTGGTTTCTTGGATTAAAACTTATAGCATAATCAAGCTTAAACTTATGAAGCTGGTTTAGCACAGCGGAGATTTCTCTGATATTTGTAAGAGTTTCGGCAAGCAGCATATCCGCGCCGGAATCGACGAGGTTTTTTATATGCTCATAGTGTTCGGTGCAAAGGGAATCCATATCAGGAGCTAAATCAGGTTTGTAGCTGTCCTCTAAAGGAGCAATACAGCCTGCAGCAAGCACCTCGTTTTCTTCTGCTGCTATCATTACAGCGTCTTTGGCTAAATCAACAGACGTGGCAGTTAATTCTTTGGCAGTCTCTTCAAAGCTTAAATCATTATAATGATAATCTGCTTTTTGGAATGTTCTCTTTTGCGTTCTGAATGAATTAGTTGTAATAATATCAGCGCCGCAATCGATATTATCGATATGGATATGCCTTACAACATCAGGTCTATCAACCAATGCTCTTGCACTCCACAAGGGCAGGCTTGTATCGCAGCCCCTCGATTGCAGCTCGGTTCCCATTGCGCCATCGAGTATGATGGTTCTGCCAGTTTCAAGTAAATCTCTGAATGCGCCCATTTACTTTCTTATAAATAAATTTATAAGCCAGAATATAAGACTCAATGCAACGCTGATTAAAATACAGGTAACAATCGGAAAGTATAAAGTAAAATTATCACGTTTTATTTCAATATCACCGGGCAGTCTGCCAAAGAATCCGAGTTTTGGAAATAAAGTGAATACAACACCAATTATCAAAATAACAGCACCGATTATTATAAAATATTTACCGAGGGAATTCATAACTTACTCCCGCCTGCTTGTCTACTGCTAGGTAGACGTCGGGCAGGCATTGAAACTAAATCGGCAATTATTGTAGCAAAAGTTATTTCAGCTTTGATGCGGTTTTTAAGCTTATCTTCTTCGGATATTTCAGCAAGCCTGTCAGCTACAAGTTCTCGTGAAATCATACCAAAAGCAATGCAATTTATACCAGAGTGCACCGCCGCGATATTTTCAGGCACCAGCGAGTAGCCCAAAACATCGGCGCCGATATCTCCGTAAAAGCGGCACTCGGCCTGTGTTTCGGTTTCCGGTCCCGTAACACCCAAATAAACCGAAGGGTTATATTTTACTTTCTTTTCACTAAAATATTTCTCCAAATTACTATACAATTTTTCATCGTAGGGATTGCTCATATCGGGAAAGCGCGTTCCAAGTGAATCGTCATTTTCTCCTATTAACGGATTATCACCCATTAAATTTATATGGTCATAAATTAAGGCAATTTCACCTACCTCACAGCGTGGATTTAAGTGCCCTACTTCATCGACAATAACGATATTTTTTACTCCAAGTTCCTTCAATACATAAATCGGGAGGGCAACATCTCGCATTTTATTTCCGTTATAAAAATTAATATGACCATTTAATATAATAAACTTTTCCTCTCCGTTTTTAGAGGAAGCAAAGATAAATTCTCCTTTATTTTCTTTTGTGCCGTTAAACTTGGGTGGGATATCTGAATAATTTATTTTTTTAACTGCTTGAAACTGCTTTATAAATGAAGAATCGTAGTAAGTTACAACGGCAAAATTTACCCTGCTAAAAGGTGATAGAGCTTTTAAATATGCAGCAGATTCATTAATTCTTTCTTTCTGTTCGGTCATTTGAAAAATTAATTCAATCGTTCAATTATTTTTTCAGTAAGCAGTGTTAGATTAGGCTCAGCTTCAGAAGCAGCTTCAAGAATTTCCGCAATCATAGCCGGTTTTAAGGTATCAGGCAGAGCCATATCCGTAATAATCGATATGCCAAGCGTTTTGATACCAAGATTTGCCGCAAGAAGTGCTTCGGGGATTGTTGACATACCAACTGCGTCCGCGCCGAACTTTCTGAACATCCTGTATTCAGTTCTTGTTTCAAGACTTGGACCGTGCAGGGAAAGGTAAAGCCCTTTGCGTATATTAATTCGGTTTTCAAGTGCAATTTTCTCAGCCAAAGATATCAGCTCTCGGTCATAAATAGTTTTATTATATGTCTTTAATGCAAAATTTTTTAAGGGGGTATCGAAATGAAAATTTATATGGTCCTGCATAAGCATTAAATCTGCTCGCTTAAACAGCGGATTCATCCCACCGCAGGCATTTGATACTAGCAAATAATTAACTCCCAGTCTTTTCATAACTCTCACAGGGAAAGTAACTTCTTCGTGAGTGTAGCCTTCATAATAGTGAAACCTGCCCTGCATTATAACAACACTTTTACCTGATATTTCACCGAAAATTAAATATCCGTGGTGAGATTCAACGGTTGGAACCGGGAAGTGAGGGATTTGCCTGTAATCAATTTTATATTTAATGCTTACGTCATTAACTAAACCTCCCAGCCCCGTGCCTAAGATTATACCGACTTTTGGTTTGAATTCCCCTATTTCTCCTGAAAGGTATTCAATCGCCTCATCATCGAATCTTGGGCTTCGGATAGCTGTTTTCAAATCGGATTATTATAATTATTTGCCTTGATTTACCCGCCGGAATCGGGCATATCAATGTTCATATTCATACCGAATGTGTTATGCGACGAATCTTCCTCCTTTTCAGTTCCGACTGCCGTTTCAAGTTTAAAGATTTTTCTGTTCCTCTGGTATTCCTCAATGGAATTAAGCTTTTCAGCAAGGTAATTTTTGATATCATCGATGATGGCTTCATTTTTCATCCTTAGCTCTTCGAGCTCCTGCCTGAGGTTAACAAATTCTTCCTGAACCTGAACCTTTGTCTTGGTTGAAAGAATTTCCGCTTCTTTAATTATAAGCTCTGCGCGTTTTTTAGCGTTCTCAAGAACTTCTTCAGCCATATCCTGCGATTTAACAATAGCCTTTTGGAAAGTTTTTTCGTTTTCCCTGTAAACCTGCACTTCTTTGCTCATTGCTTCTTTTTCGTTTTCTGCTTTTTGCAGCAGCTCTCTCAAAGATTCAATTTCCCTGTAAAGACTTTCGACCTCGTTGCCAACTGTATCAAGATAAGCTTCGACTTCACCAACATCATATCCTTTAAATGACTTTCTGAATTCCTGTTTTTTTATGTCTATCGGAGATAGTCTCATTTTCCCCCCTTTATTTCTATTGCCCTTATGGCAATTTTATATTTTTAAATCTTAATTTCTTTCTCCAAAAATTGCCGTTCCTATTCTTAGCATATTTGAGCCTTCTTCTATTGCTATATCGTAATCAGCAGTCATACCCATCGAGAGATATTTCATATCAACATTCGGAATATTCTTTGCCTTTATTTCATTGAACAAACCGTTCAGAACCCTGAAATTTTCTCTCGCAATTTTTCTTTCATTTTCATCTTTTTCATCATTCATCATCCTGCTGATTGTCATTAAGCCCTTAATTTTTACATTCTCAAATCCGGCAACTTCCTTCACAAGCTTTAAAGTATGCTGAACCTCGCAGCCTGACTTCTGCTCTTCACCGCTCGTATTTACCTGAATCAAACACTTAACCACACTGTTTATTTTCGACGCCTCGGTTTGAATCTTATGTGCAAGCTTTAAGCTGTCAACAGAGTGTATCAAAAAAACAAACGGAACAACGAGCTTAACCTTATTGGTCTGCAAATGCCCGACCAGATGCCAGTGAATTATCCTGTCACTCAGCTCCTCCTGTTTCGAAACCAGCTCTTGAACCTTATTTTCACCGAAATCAAGCTGGTTGAAATCCACCGCAGATGAAATTAGCTCAGCGGGAAAAGTCTTGCTTACTGCAATCACATAAATTTCTTTATAATCTCTGCCAACCCCATCGCAAACTGACTTAATCCTTTGCTTTAACTTGAGCAGATTACTTTCAATATAGTCGTATTTTCCCGCCAATAAAATCTCAAAAAATAACTCATAAAAATATGATTAACTAAGGCAATATTCAAGATATTACGCTTTATTAATGATTTCCTCAAAAATCCGTTGTAATGCTCAACAAAAATCACTATTATTGACAATAATTTACATTTAAATACAATTTTTATGAAATACCTGCTTTTTCCGATTTTTATAATTCTCATTGTCATTAAAAGCCCCTCTCAGGATAACTTTCTGCCTCACTACATGACTGAAGAAGAGAAGGTTCATTTAAAATATTATTATAAAAATCCGCAAAAATATGAATCTGACGATCCTGATCCGCCGCCGACTGTGGTTAGAACAATAGCTGAGTGGGAAGAGCTTTCAGCCGTGCAGATAACGTGGACATCTTTTCTTCCAATATTAAGACAGGTCGTAGATTATGCACAGGAAGAATGTTTAGTTTATATAATATGCAGCGATTCAAACAGTGTTAAAAGCTATTTAACATCAGGCGGAGTTCCGCTTTATAACATTAAATATTTAATCACAGGGTTTAATAGTATATGGTGCAGAGATTACGGCCCTTGGACAGTTTATTCAAATGTGATGGATACGCTTAGAATTATTGACTGGATATATAACAGACCGCTCAGACCATTGGATAATGCTACCCCCATTTTTATAGCCAACTATATGGGTGTGCCTATTCATCAGACCATAAATGCGCCGAACGACTTGGTAAATACAGGCGGCAACTTTATGGTAGACGGTCATGGAACAGGTTTTGCTTCCAAATTGATATTATCCGAAAACGGACCTAACAATCCTTACGGAGTTTCAGTTAAAACCGAGGCGCAGATTAATTCAATTATGAATGCATATATGGGGATAAGCAGGTATATTAAAATGGATGTACTGCCTTATGACCAGATTCACCATATTGACATGCATATGAAATTACTTGATGAAGAAACACTTTTGGTTGGCGAATACCCGCCGGGTATTGCAGATGGTCCGCAGATAGAGCTGAATCTTCAGTACGTTCTTAACAACTTTCAAACCTGCTTTAATAAGCAATATAAGGTGGTCAGAATTCCAATGCCTCCGCATAACGGGAACTATCCTCCAACCGGAAACTATAGGACATACACAAATTCCATTTTTATAAATAAAACGATTATTGTGCCTACATACGAGTATCGGTATGATACAACTGGACTGAGAATTTACCGGGAGGCGCTTCCCGGATACAATGTAGTTGGCATTGATTGCAATTCCATCATTCCCTCGCTCGGGGCAATCCACTGCATAGTAAAAGAAATCGGGGTCCGTGAACCGGTATTCATTTCACACAGTGCTTTAAGAAACACAAATAACACAACCCAGCCTTACGAAGTAAAGGCTTATATTAAAACCAAAAGCGGAGTAGCAAATGCCCGAATGTTATGGTCAATAGACACTACTCAGGCCTTTACACAGGTAAATATGACAAATACCAGTGATACCTTCCGGGCTAATATTCCACCTCAGCAGCTTGGAACAAAGGTGTATTATTATATTTCTGCCACTTCAAACAACAACAGAACTGTTACAAAGCCGTTAACTGCCCCCAGAGGAAATATTCAGTTTCTAGTTACCAATACATCAGGTATAACTTTAACAAACAGTAATGTTCCTCAGAGATTTACGCTGTATCAGAATTATCCAAACCCGTTTAATCCGGTAACACAAATAAAATTTGATATTCCCAAATCTTCAAGAGTTACACTTAAGATTTATGATATTACAGGCAGGGAAATAGTGCTTTTAACAGATGCTCAGCTTAACGCAGGGACTTACGGCTACGAATGGGAAGCTTCTAATTATTCAAGCGGGATTTATTTCTTTAAGCTTGAGACAAAGGATTTCTCAAGCATTAAGAAAATGATTTTAGTGAAATAAATCAATCAATGTTTTCAATATTATGGCAGGTCTATCCTGCCTTTTTCATTTTATTTTTAAATTGATACAGATAATTTTGAAAAACAATAAAACTTATTAATAATTACAATGAACAATACAAAAACCTGGCTTGAGGGGATAGGAAAAACAATCGATGCAAAGAATGCAAAAGCTTTTTCCGAATATATAACCGAAGACGGCTCGTTCAGATTCGGCAACCAGCCTGAAGTTGCAGGCAGGAAAGCAATTGAAGGTTATGTCGCAGAATTCTTTAAGATGCTCAAAGCTTCCCAACATGAAATTATTAATTGGTGGGATAATAATGACCACATAATATGGGAAGGAAGAGTTACATACACAAGACTTGATGATAAAAAGGTAGTGGTTAATTTCACGAACGTTTTTTACATGAAGAACGGCTTAATAGATAAGTACAACATATATATCGATAACACTCCTTTATTTGCCAATTAAAAAAACAAGGGGCTTCGAGCCCCTTGTCCTATGAATTGATTTGGTGTCAATCATTGTTTCAAATCTTATCAGCTTCTTGGCGGCGGAGTATGGAGTGCAACTTTATTTCCTTCCGTATCAAGGAAAATTGCGAAGTCACCAATTTCAGGAGTTATTGGGGTCCTCGGCACTACAACCTTACCCCCTGCTTTGGGTATTCTTACAAGAACTTCATTGATTATACCATCGGCATTAAGGTAAACTATGGCGCCCTTATCGCTCGGCTCATATCCCTCGCCGTGAACTAAAGCTCCGCTTACACCCTGCCCATCACTTGCAAAAAAACCCATCCTGTAGGGTCCCATCATGCTGTCTTCCATTTTAATTTCAAAAATCGTTTCATAGAATTTTTTTGCCCGCTCAAAATTCACCACAGGCAGCTCAAACCAATTAATTGTGTTTCTCATAATTATTCCTTTCGTTAATAATTTTATATCACAAAATTATTCATAACATAAATTACCTACTTCTTAATTCCTGCTAATTTTCTTTGGAACATGCTGTAAGAGGTTCGCATTGTCTCGGGCGACATCCCGTATTTCTGTTTAAGCAGCCAGCTGAACGAGCTTAAGCTGTTAAAGCCAATCTCAAAACAAACTTCGGTAATCGGCATATCGGTTCTTAGAATCAAATCGAAAGCCTTGTCTATTCTTTTTCTGGTAATATACTGATAAGGGGTTTCATTGAAGATGTTTTTAAAAAGCCGTATAAAATGAAAAGGTGACATGCAAGCTTCTTTTGCAGCATATTCGATTTTTACCTCGGATGAAAAATTCTCATCAAGCCAGTCTTTTGCTCTGTAAATTCGTTTATAAATCTCAATTTTAGTGGATTTTTTTGCTGCCGGTATTCTTTTTATCTCTTTTCCGACCTGCCGGTGAATTCCAAGAAAGGCTTTAAGAAGCATATAGAATTCCTCTTCGAGCCAGTTATTGTCATCATATCCTAATTTTGATGCCATACGAAATTTGAAAATAAACGGATACAAAACCGTATCGTGAGGATATAATATTTCCATAAAGTGGACCGGCTGCTCAGGATGAGTTATCTCGTTATCAAGTATATTATCTTCGGAAGATATAAGACTGCTTAGCACTTCCTCAGCAAACTGGGGTCTGAAGAAAACGGAAATCGTTTCAACTGTCTCATTGGACTGAATTCTTGCTGAGTATTTCTGCCCGCTGTTGAAAATCAGGTAAGTTGAGGGTGTTACCCTAAAGCTTCTTTGTTTTGTTGCAAAATACTCCTCCCCCTTCAACGTAAATTTTATTGTAAGCGGACCCGTGTGAAGCGGGTAATAGGCATTTTTGGTCTTGTTGTGAATAATCATATTAGGCCACCTGTAAACAGGACAGGGAGCGTTTATGTTAAATCCGGGTTTTGTATAATCAGGATATCTGTTTAATATCATTTTACGTCTGGAATACGAGGGCTTTTAAAAAGTAATGCAATCTTATCTATAATTGTAATCAAATTCAATTAAGTTATTTAGGCTATATCGTGCTCCTGACTATGATATTCTAAAAATAAATACCCCTTTTCGGTTAGTGCAATCTCTTAGCTAAAAAATAATATTTGCAGCACAATGCTCCGCCAAATACAGAAAAACATATTTATTTACAAGTTTTTAACGGGACTTACACCAGTTGGATTTACAAAGTTTACAATTAGCCATGTAACCTTCAATCCGAAGGAAAACGATATAAGCCTCGGAACAGCTGCCGGAGAAAGATTTATTGAAAAGCTTGAAGGTAAAATCGTAATTAAAGCATGGAAGGAAATTGAGAAGAATTTTCCATATTGCGTCCTGGGTGATTACTCGCTTAAAACCAATTCATTCAGCGGAATAATTATGGTTGATAACGAGCAGGTTCTGGATAACCCGCGGAAGTTCATTCCGAAAGCGTTAACGAGCTTTAAGAACCGCTCGACCCTTCTTCTAAACCAGTTCCACGGAACTCATGGAAGAGTTTTTTGGGCAAATAATTACCAAGAGACTTTTATTGAAGATATTCACGATTTAAAAGAAGCGTTAAGCGAATTGAAAGTATCATACGTTGGTTAAGAACCCGCCTGTCTGCTACAGGCATTAAGGCGGGAATTTTAAAATAACACTCTAAATTAAAAAGGCGTTCGTACTGAACGCCTCTTTTTATTTATTCCATAATCAGACCGCTTTTAGCTTTAATACAACTTCGGTTCCTTCACTAACTTGGCTGTTTATAATAATCTCCCCGTTATGAGCATCCATAATTTTTTTGCATATAGAAAGTCCGAGCCCGAAGCCGCCCGTTTTTCTTGAACGTGATGGGTCTGCCCTGTAGAACGGCTCGAATATAAGCTTTAAATCCTTTTCCGAAATTCCGACTCCATTATCTTTAAATGAAATCCAAACATCTCCCATCTGTTCCTTCGATTCAATTTTAACTAAATCATTGGAATATTTGAGCGCATTATCTATCAGATTTCTGAAAACAATCTGCAGCTTCTCAAAATCGGCGTTGAAGTAAATTTCATCCTGTTGTTTGACCAATTTCAGCCTCTCGACCACATCATACTCACTTATCGTATCCTCAAGAAGTTCGACTACGTTTACTTTTTCAATCTTGAGATTTGTAAAAGAAGTGTCATTTCGGTAGCTTTCGAGCAAACCGGAAATCATTCTTTCCATTTCATTTATATCTTCCTCGATTTTTTCCTTTGGGGAACCAACCTCCAGTCCGAGCTTAATTCTGGTTAATGGCGAGCGAAGCTCGTGGGAAACATCAATTAAAAGCTGCTCTTTAGCTTTAATAGAGCTGCTGATTTTGCCTGACATCTCATTTATCGATTCAGCAAGCTCGCCAAGCTCGTCTTTTCTGCCTGCGGGAATTTTTACATTATAATTTCCGTCTCCAATCTGCTCAACAGCAAGCGATAAGTCTTTCAGGGGCTTAAATAGCCTTCTTAAAAAAAGTGATAGGATTATTATTAAAATACTGATGAACAATATCATCAATAAAATAGCTCTTTCCGGCTTAAACATATCGGGATTGAAGGGCTCTATAATAAAAACTCCGTTTGGAAATTTGAATATGGAGTATCGTTTTTCATTGTACCTTACTATAAAGGATTCTTTTCTTAAAAACTCCTCCCTGTTCCCAGGCGGCATAAGTATATCGCCCAAAGTTGGCATTTTTTCACTGGAAGACCACGCGCCTTCATGAGATTCAAATCTCATTTCAATATCGAGGTCTTCGCATATCTGCTTTGCCTTAACCGTATCGGGAGGAATGCCGATATCCGTTACAATACTGTGCTCCATACGTCTCGTAAAGTCTCTCAAATATTTTCTCGGTTTGTCATCTGTGCTGAGACGGAAAACGAAAATAACAATCATATTAAGCAAAAGCCCAAAAACAAATACAGTAAGTATGAGTTTAAAAAATATAGAGAGTTTCGGGAGCTTTAATTTCATTTTTCAGCCTCTTCCAGGAAAAACATATATCCGACGCTGTGTACTGTTTTAATTAATTGTTCTTTTTTACTGCCAAGCGATTTGAATTTATTCCTCAGCCGCGATACCATAACGTCAACCGAGCGGTCAAAAGACATCCACGATATTCCCCTCGTATTCTGCATTATTTCATCACGGGATAAAACTTTGCCGTTGTTTTTAACAAAAAGAAGCAGCAGTTCATATTCGGTTGAAGTGAGCTCCATATCTTTGTTATGAAATGAGGCGGAACGCTTATTGGGGTCAACAACAAGATTTTTAAGCTTAATGAGCTCATTTTTTTTCAGCTTAAGGTCGCTTCTCCTCAGAACGGATTGAATCCTTGCAAGAAGTTCTCTTGGCTCAAAAGGCTTCGGAAGGTAATCATCTGCACCAAGCTCAAGTCCTACTACTTTATCCGTAACTTCACCCCTTGCTGTGAGCATTACAACCGGAGTCTCATAATCCTTCCTTATTTGTTTAACAGTTTCAAAACCGTCCATATCGGGAAGCATAACGTCTAAAATAATTAAATCGTAGTGGTGATTTTTAAGCTTGACCAGACCATCTTTTGGGTTTTCAACCGCGGTGGTGTTAAAGTTATTGCTTCCAAGATACTCCTGAAGCAGCTGGTTTAGCTTTACATCGTCATCTATAATTAAAATCGATTTTGACATTTACCTTTAATATTTATACGAGTTAAAGCAATGGCGCAAATGCGCCATTGCCTAAGTGTAAAAATAATTATACTTAATTTTAGTTACTATTCAAATCATTAATGACTATCAGGTTTATCTTTGAAAAACCCGTGTCCCTTTTCTCGCTTTTCCTTTAGTTTATCGGCAACTTTATTTCTCTGCTCGGGTGTTAAAATCGCATGAAACTTTGCCATTTCATCTATAATAAAATTGCGCATTTCTTCTCTGTCAGCCTCGCGCTGTTTTGCAAGCTCCAAAGCTTTCTGCTTATCAAATGTATCGCTTCTGAACATTTGTTCGAATTCAGATGCATGGTCTTTTCTCTTTTGTCTTAAGGCATCCTTTTTAGCTTTAATTTCGTCCTTTATTTTATTTACTTCGGCCTGCTGCTGCTCGCTTAAATTCAAATCTTTTGTAATTCTATCGAGCATAAAGCCCCAGGGTCCGCCCTCTCTGTATTTATCAACTATATTTTTGGTAAAGCCGGCGCCGGCTAATCCAATTAAAATAAAAATCGCAAGAGATGAAATTAAAATAATTTTTTTCCTGCTTTTCTTCTTTGTCCCTTTCGCAAAATCTGAATTTTGCTCCGGAATTTGTGATTCGTTTATTTCTGTCATTTTATATACTCCTTAATTATTTTAAAATGTTAGTTGGTATTGCAAAATTAGCTTTTAAACTTGCAAATATTATGATTTTATTGTAATCGAAATGTAAAAAATTGTATCACTAAAATCACATTATTAGGGTGAATTAATACAAATTTTTGATTAAGTTGAATGAAAATAGGGGGAAATATGAAAACAAGAACAGGGTTTCTTCTCTCTTTTATAATTGTCTTTTCGCTTATCAATACAGCCTCATACTCTCAGATAAAAATCAAAAAAAAAGCACCGAAGTTTATTCTTACAGCAGCGTTAAACTATGATTACGCTTTAAGCAAATCCTATGGCAGTGTTACGGACTATTCGCAGGTGTTCGACAGCTCGCTTGCGGGAGCGTATTTTAACGGGATATCATACGGTATGCAGCAAGGTGGTGGGATAATGGTGATAAGCAAGCTTGCAGTAGGTAAAAAACGCAAGGTGAGATTTAATGCAAACATTGGCTATAACTTGTTTTACAACACTGCAAGCGGAGGTGAATTAAGAACAAGATGGCACGTGTTTAACGGAAGTCTGGGCATAGAATATAACTTTGCCCCGAAATCAAAATTTCAGGCATTTTTTGGCTTTGAGGCACTGTATACTTTAATGTTCGGCGAGTGGCAAACCGACCTCATGCTTCCCAATAACACTACGACAAATGTATACATTAAATTTAAGCCGGCAAGCAGGTTCGGCTTAGCATTGAACTCCGGAATGGAATACAGGATAAATAAACGAACTGGTTTGCTTCTTGGTTACAGGGCTGTTTGGGCGAATATTGCCCCGAAACAGAATAAGCTAAATCCAGCTGAATATGAGGCATATATTAACGATTCAAAATTAAATAATGGGATTGAGGTTGGATTTTCAAAACAGATTGTTTACCTGCAGGTTATAGGGGGCGTAAGCTTTTATTTAAAGAGATAGTTTTTTGATTGAAAATTAATTTGAATTTTTTAGTATTTTATTAAAATTTAACATCAATATATATGAAGAACATTTATAATTTTTTGGCCCTTTTTTTATTGTTTTGTTTTTCAGGCAAAACATTAAATGCACAAGATACGTTTTCAATCACGGCCGTTGACCCTGTAACTGGACTGGTGGGAAGTGCGGGAGCATCGTGCATTGCAGGCTCAATCATTTTAAGCGACGTTCACCCAAACAGAGGAATAATTCATACTCAGGCATTATGGAATTCACAAAACCAAAACTATGCGCGAAATTTAATGAATATGGGCTTATCGCCTCAGCAGATTATTGATTCATTGATTGCACACGATGCTCAAAATAATCCAACAGTCAGGCAGTATGGTATAACAGATTTCGTAGGAATGGCATTCAGAACAGCCGCCTATACCGGGGTTAACTGCCAGAACTACAAAAACCATGTACTCGGGCCAACTTTCACGGTTCAGGGAAATATTCTTTTAGGACAGCAGATTCTTGACTCCATGTATGCAAGATTTGTAAACACACAAGGAACATTTGCAGATAAGCTAATGGCTTCTTTACAGGGTGCAAAAGTTGTTGGTGCAGATACGAGGTGCATAAATAGAGGCACTTCTTCCATTTCTGCCTTCATCCGAGTTGCAAAAACTACTGACCCGCCTAACGGACCATACTGGCTGGACTTAAACGTAAACAATACACCAGTGGGATTAGACCCAATCGATTCATTACAGGTCTTATATAATTTGTGGGTAACAACGGGAATTTCGAACAATCAGAACATTTATCCTGAAACCTATGCACTATATCAAAATTATCCAAATCCTTTTAATCCATCTACAACAATTACTTTTGATATTGCAAAGCTCTCTAATGTAAAGCTTGTTGTTTATGATGTAACAGGAAGCGAGGTCACGGTGCTTGCAGATAATATGTTTCATAGGGGCCAATATTCTGTAAATTTTGATGCATCGAACCTTGCAAGCGGGATTTATTTATATCAGCTCAGGGCAGATGATTTTATTGATACGAAGAAGATGATAGTAGTTAAGTAATATTTTTAAGCTAAAAATTACAGGGGAATTTGAAATTCCCCTTTTTTTATTGCCTTTTGAAATTAATTTTGTCCTTTTTACTTTTGTGATTTGCCTTAATTTTGTAATATGCCTCAAATAGTTACGAGTTATGTTGAGCTTCATATATGTCATAAATCAACCGAAGGATATAAATTCCTTTTGCTCAAACGCTCAGATACAAACAAAATTTATCCCGGCATATGGCAAATGATAACAGGCACGATTGAATCACACGAAAACACGAAAGCCGCGCTTTTAAGAGAGCTTGCTGAGGAAACCGGTTTAAAACCTGTAAAAATTTACAGCATTCCCAGAATTAATACTTTCTACCTTGCAGTTTCGGACAGGATTTGTATGTCACCGGTTTTTTTAGCAATTGTTGATAAAACGGATGTAAAGATTTCAAGCGAACATACACAATACAAGTGGGGATCTTTCGAGGAAGCCGTGAAATTGATTCATTGGCCAAACCAGGTAGAAAGCCTTGAAACAATACGAAAATACCTCGATAATGATGAATTATTAAGTAAGCTGGTTGAAATAAAAATATGACCACCAACGAAAAAATAATGTACCGCTGTTTGGAACTTGCGGGCAAGGGAGCCGGATATGTTTCACCCAACCCGCTTGTCGGATGCGTAATTGCTAAGAATGGGAAAATTATTGCAGAAGGTTATCACAAAAAATTCGGCTCTAACCATGCCGAAATAAATGCGATAAATTCAGCAATAAAAAAAGGTGTAAATCTAAAGGGAGCTGAGTTGTATGTTAACCTTGAACCGTGCTCGCATTATGGGAAGACTCCGCCCTGCGTTGATAAAATTATTCAGCATAAAATATCAAAGGTCATAATTGGGATTAAAGACCCCAATTCCCTTATTTCAGGAAAAGGGATAAAAAAATTAAAACAAAACGGAGTTAGAGTAAAAACAGGTGTTTTAGTGAACGAGTGCAGGGAGCTAAACAGATTTTTTTTAAAATTTGTTAAAACCGGAGTTCCTTATGTAACAATTAAAACCGCACAAACATTGGACGGAAAAATTGCCGATAAAAACTATAATTCAAAATGGATAAGTTCAATTCAATCAAGAAAACTGGTTCACAGACTGCGCAGGGTTTTCGATGCTGTTCTCATTGGTAAAAAGACATTAGAAATTGATAATCCGAGCTTAACTGTCAGGCATGTAAAAGGCAGAAATCCATACAGAATAGTTATTGACAGGAGATTAACATTAAGCTTAAACAAAAAAATATTTTCTGACATATTTAGGCATAAAACTATAGTAATAACTTCCGCAAAAGCCGGCAAAAAGAAAATAAATGATTTTGAAAAAAGAAATATTAAGGTGATAATGTGCAAAACAAAAAACAGCTTGATTGATTTAAAAGACGCCTTAAAAAAACTCGCATCTCTTGGAATAACCAGCATTTTAGTTGAAGGCGGTGCAATTACAAGCTCGGAGTTCTTAAAAAATAAACTCGCAGATGCAATGATGCTTTTTATTGCACCGAAAATAATGGGTGATGGCATTAACGCATTTAACATAACGGTTAACTTAAGTAGATTCAGAAAAATTAATTTCCACCATTTTAAGAAGGACATTTTAATAAGTGTTAAAAAATAATTTTAACTAGACTTCTCGCTTTTCTCAGGGAAATAAATAATGTTTACAGGTATAATAGAGGAAATAGGAAAAATAACCTTAAAGAAGAAAGTAAGCGAAGGCTACAGGTTTAGGGTTAAGTCAAAAACTGTTGCTAAAGCCCTTGCAAAATCGGACAGTGTTTGCATAAACGGAGTGTGCCATACTGTGAGCTCAAAATCAAAGAGCGAGTTTGAGTTTACATCGGTCCATGAAACACTAAAAAAAACCAATATCGGCAAGCTTAGGGCCGGAGATGAAGTGAATCTTGAAAGCTCTCTAACTCCCACCAAAAAAATGGGAGGGCATTTTGTATTTGGGCATATAGATGATACTGGCATAATATCATCAACCAAACAAATAAAAAGAAATGATTCTAAGAAATCCGATAACTGGGAGTACAGGATTAAAATAAACAAAAAACATTATTCTTTTGTTATTTATGTCGGCTCAATAGCGGTTAACGGTGTAAGTTTAACAGTGGCAGAAGTTAAAAAGCCAAAAGGCAATTTTTTTGAAATTATGGTTGCAATAATCCCCTATACTTATAATTACACAACCTTCAGAAATCTAAAGGTAAACCAGAGTGTAAATCTTGAATTTGACTTTCTTGGGAAGTATGTTTTAAATATTCTATCTCAAAACCCAAGGCTTAAAAAACTAATCAAACCTTAATAAGCCATTCCATTGAGAGAGAAATCTTCATTAATTTAATAAATTAAGGAATCAATCTAACTTTACTTAATCTTTGCTACATCAACTATTCTTTTTTCAAGAACAGAATTAATTACTTTCATCTCCTTTACTGCCTCAATAATTAAATCTCTGTCAATCCAACCAGTAAACCTTGACTCAATTTTTTCCTCAACGTCTCCGAAAAATTTATTGAATTGGCTGATTACATAATTATTAGTAGCAATAGTGTAAACCACACTATCCTCAATTTGGGTTCTGCCAAGATTAAAGCTAAGTAAAAAATCTTCGCTTCCGGCATTGGCCAGCCTGGAATCATAGGAATAATTTAATCCGGAAGTAAGCAGAATTTCCGCCCTCTCACCCGACTTTTTTTTCCCAAGCGCAGCTTAATGTTATTTTTAATCATCCGCTTTAAGGTTCTGCCCGAAACTGTAAATGTTAGGACTTCATTGCCAAAAGGGTTAATCTCCCAAATATCCCCGATTAAAATATCTCCTTTTAATAGTCTCTTTCTCAGTCCCCCGCCGTTTAAGAAAGAAATTTCGGCACCGGTCTTTTGCCTGAATGCATCGGACTCGAACTGTCCGAGATTGCTTTCTTCGCTGTATGAAGCTTTCCAGTCGCTTTCAAGCCTGCCGATTACCGTGTTCAGTTCGGGCTGATATTTTTCAATCATTTTATCAACAAGCTGTGTTGCGGTTTTATCATAAATTGTCGAATCCATAACGGTTTCAATTAAGGTCTCAAAAGAACTAATGATTGTATCATTCTCAATATCAACCATTAAATCAAGTTTACCAAGCCATCTTCCATAGGAGCCTGCATGAACTATTGCAACACCATTCACTCGGAGTGGTTTAAATAGCGTGATATGAGAATGTCCCCCAACGATTATATCCACATCTTTATAAAACTTTTCCGCAAATTTTTTATCGGTTTCGATTCCTGCATGTGAAAGCAATACAATAACATCAGCATTTTGATTTTTTAAGCCGGTAATCCCAGCTTGTATTACAGAATCAGTATTAAGCATTATCAAATCATTAACATTTACAGGCAGTGAGGTTTCAAATAGCTCAGGCAACGTAATACCAATTATTCCGAATTTTACACCGTTAACTTCTTTAATTATATACGGGTTAGCAATTAACGAATTTTTTGAAACCATAAAAACATTAGCAGAAAGAACAGGAAAATTTGCAAGCTGCAATGCAGAGTCAAGTGAATACTGACTGTAATCAAATTCGTGGTTTCCTAAAACAAATGCATCAATATCACACAAGTTCAATAATTCAATTTGCGACTTTCCACGTGTAAAATTTGAAATTGGAGTTCCCTGAAAATCATCTCCGCCATTTAAGACGAGCGAACTTGATGTTCTGAATTTATTCAAATAGCCCAGCATAACTGATACTCCGCCGACATAATAAAAAACGCGCTTACCGGAAGCTTTATCCTTCTTCGAAATCTTGTAGGGCTGGTTACGAGCGTGAAAGTCATTCCAGTGAAGGACGGTAATTTCTTTAAGTTCCTGTCCAAATATTAAAAAGGAAAGAAATGAAAGCGATATTATCAATATTAAGCGCAAAAAAAAATTATTTTAATTATAAATTTACAAATATAACAAATGCTTTAAAAGCCAATCAGCAAAAATATAACTGTAATTTCTTCTTTATTTATCAATAAAACATCGTTAATTTTACAAATTGAAAAGTGTTTTCGCAAAATACATTTCAAAATTTGCCTATAGCAAATATATATTATTGATAAATGTTGCAGACAGGCTTTTTTCATTTATTATACTGCTGCTTCTTGCAAGAAATTTTACAACGGAAATATACGGACAGGTAATTACTTTATTCAGCTTATCAATGATTTCAATAACCATTTTTGACCTTGGCCTGCCTACCTACATGCAAAGGGAAATAAGTATTAACCCTTCAAATGCTTCAATTGTATTTAGCAAAATATTTTCATCCAATTTGCTTTTTTTCATTTTTAACTTTTTATTCGGCTTCATTGCCTGTAAATTATTATATCCTTCAATACCCTTTTTCTTATTTTTAATAATCTTTCTAATGATATACGGAGCCTCGCTGGTTACGCTGTGCAACAAAGCATTATCTGGATTAAACGAATTTAAGAGCCAGTTTGCCGCTTTTTCAATACCCAGAATACTGATTCTTACTTTTTTTATTTTCGGACTACTCTATGCATCTTTTGAGCTAAACTTATTAATGCTAATAATGTTCTTAGGATTTTCATTAAACCTTGTTTTAGCAATCATTAACCTAAAAAGGATAAATGTAAAGTTCAACCCTGATTATTTTGCTCCAAAAGATTTATCATTAATTCTTAAACTGACTTTACCACTCGGAATTGCAGTAATATTTAATTTTCTTTACGATAAAATCGACATAATTTTGATTTCAAAACTAAAGGATTTCTCAGAAGCCGCTTTTTACGGTATCGGATACGGATTATTTAAGGGAGCATCGTTATCATTTTCATTTTTGCTTGTCCCCGGATTTACGAAAATATCATCTATTGGTAAGGACAAAAAGCAGGCTGGGGAATTTTTTAGAGAGTATGCCAGAATTATAGTGACTATATGCATTTTTTTGGGATTAATACTTTTCTGGGGCTCAGAATTGATTATAAAAACTTTATATACGGAAAAATTTTTTAATTCAATAACAGTATTGAAAATCCTTGCGTTCGGACTTTTAGGACTTGGGTTAAACAACTTAACAGGAACCGTATTAAATGGTATGGGATATTTTAAAATTGTAATGTATGTTACGATGTACGGCTTAATTGCAAACGCCGTGCTCAATATTGCTTTTATTCCAGCTTACGGCATTATTGCAGCAAGTGTAATAACAGTGATTACAGAATATTTTATCTTTTTTACTGAACTTTATTATTTCCGGAAAATTTTGAACAAATAAGTGGGCACTTCAAATTGGCAAAATATATCTTATAATATCGAGATAATCAGAAAGCTTAACCCCAAAACTATACTTGATGTGGGAATTGGGTTCGGCCGGTGGGGAATTTTATTCAGAGAGTTTCTGGAGATTTGGGAAAACGAAAAATATGAGGGTGATTGGGACAGGGTAATTGACGGCGTAGAAATTTACCCCGGCTATATAAAAGATTACCATAAATATTTTTACAGCAATATCTATATTGATAATGCCTTGAATTATCTCGAATCAACAAATAACAAATATGATTTAATTAATCTCGGTGACATTGTTGAACATTTTACAAAAGACGAAGGTGAAAAATTAATTGAACTATCCTTCAGAAAAGGAAGATTTGTTCTCATTAACGTCCCCATTGGAAAAAATTGGGATCAAGAGGGGTTTAATGAAAATCCTTACGAAGAGCACCAGAGTGTTTGGTACAATAATGACTTCACAAAATACAAACATAATAAAATAAAAAGCTTCAAGGATTTTACATTGAGGGATTTCAGCGTAGTGTTACTTTCCAAGGAGAAAATAAAATTCGATAAAAGATTCGGGAAATACTTCTATCTGAAAAACTTTTTAAAGCACAGGATTGGCTTAAAAAAGTTCGTTGAAAGAATTGAAAACAGAAAAAAATAATATAAATATTATTTACGTCGGCAGATATAATGAAGGAGAGATTCTTTCAGGTCCGGAAAAAACTGCCAAAAGGATATTCGATGAACATTCAAAAAAATCCCGATCAATTTTTATTCAATATTTTTTCGACGGAAAAAAATACAGACTAAAGCAAAAATTATTTGGGATAACCAAGAAGCAAAGTTCTGACAATTCAGTGGTTTACACTCTTGGAATATTTAAAGCTATCTATCTATTAAAGGACATAAAGCCGGAGATAATTCATATTATTACATTCGAAAGGTTTGCTATAATTTTTTTTATATACAAATTATTCAGCAAAGTGAAAATTGTTTACAACGAGCACGGGGTGGTAACCTATGAAAATTATGAATTAAAAAAATTACCCTATGTTAAAAAGTTCAAAGACAAAATTTGTGAAAAAATATTTCTGAAATATTCAGATAAAATCATTTTTACGTCTGAAAAAACAATAGATATTGCGGAAATATATTTCAACATAAACGAATCCAAATCCGTGATACTGGCAAACGGAGTTGATGAAGTATTTTATAGTAGTAGCAAAACAAAAGTAAATGATTCAGTACTTAAAGCTGTTTTTATATATAAAAATGAACTATATAAACCTGGATTGATTTTTTTAAAAAAATTCATTGAAAATTTTAAGGAACATCTAGATATTCATATTATATCAAAAGAAAGTATAGATTTAAAAAATGAGGGTAATGCGCACATTCATTTTATCAAACAAATGGAAACTGATGAACTAGCGAATTTTTATAAAGATAAAGATATTTTCTTGTCGTTAAATAATTATGATACTTTTTCGATTTCAACAGCGGAGGCAATGGCAAGCGGATTAATTCCAATAATTACCAAAGAAACAGGGATAAGCAGATATATTGAAAACGCCCACAACGGATTTCTAGTTGATTTCGGTAACATTAATCAATTAAAAGATACGATAATGAAAGTCGCAGGAATGAATTCTGATAAAAGAACCGCAATTTTGCAAAATTCTATCAATGTATACGAATATCTCGCGTGGGACAAAATTTATGAAACCTACACCAACATTTATAAAAGCATATTGAAATGAATATCCTTTTAATTGTAAATGAGCTCAGATTTGCCTGCGGTGTGACAAATCATATTTTTCACTTATCAAAAGGATTATTAAAAGCAAATAAAGTAAAAATCTGGATAATATGCGGGGGTGGAAGCGGATTAGATAAATTTAAGAATTTGAATATAATATTAACCGTTGATAAAAGGTTTCTCCACACAGAAAGAAATATTGTTAATTATGTTTCAGCCATCGGCTTTCTGGTAAACTTTATCAAAAAAAACAAAATACAAATTGTTCATCCACATACTCATTACGCTGCTAATATTTCCAGAAACGCTTCTAAGTTCATCAAAATTAAAACCATACAAACCAATCACGGACTTCTTCAAACAAAGGGAATTTTAAAACATTTTTCAGCTGAAAAATATATTGCAATTAATGAGCATATTTATAATTATATCTTAGAAAACAAGATTGCTAAAAGCCAAAATGTAAAATTTATTAGGTGCGGAATTCCAATTCCAAAGGAATTTCCTCAAAAGGATTACTCAAAAATAAAAATTATTGCCGCTTCCAGACTTGACTTTGAAAAAGGATTGGATATTTTTATCAACGCAGTCTCCAAGTTGAAGGATGAAGTTAAAACAAAGGCAGAGTTTTACATTGCCGGTGAGGGTGAATGTGAATCTGAGCTAAGAAAATTGAATCGTCAGAAAAATTCCGGGATTCAATTTCTTGGCATCGTTAAAGATATGTATAAACTACTTTCAGAAACGCATATATTTGTTTATCCCTCAAGGTCGAATTCCGAGGGATTTCCGGCCGTAATAACCGAAGCCGGAGCAACGGGTAACTTATTGATAAGCTCAAATTTTGGCGGCTCGGAATATGTAATTGAAAATAATAAAGATGGTTTAATATTCAGCCAAAACAATTATACAGATCTAAAAAATGTTCTAAGCATGGTTTTAGAAAATTATAAAAAGTTTATTCCATTGTCACTAAATTTTTATAAAAAGGCAAAGAAATGGTTTGACTTAGATACTATGATAAACCAACATATCGAGCTTTACAAAGAATGCCTAAAAAAATAAACGATATTACAGTCTTAATGGCTGCTTATAATTGCGCCGAGTACATAGGTCATTCAATTAAGAGTATCCTGAACCAAACTTATAAGGAATTCGAATTTATAATTATTGATGACGGCTCAATGGATAATACTGAGGAAATAGTAAGCGGCTTTAAAGATTCCAGAATAATTTACAAGAAAACAAATAATAAAGGAACTTCAGCTGCATTGAATTATGGCTTAAAGCTCGCAAGCGGTGAGTGGATAGCAAGGATAGACGCAGATGATTTAAATATCCCATCAAGACTTGAGATGCAGACGAATTTTCTAAATGGAAACCCTGAATATGATTTTGTCTCAAGCTGGTCAGTTTACTTTAAATCACCTAGCAAAATTTTATTTCTTTTAAGAGAACCCATAACCCACAGCCAAATTTATAAATACTTGAACTTGCATAATCCCTTGAATCAATCCGGAATAATGTACAGGAAGAAAATCATAAAAAAAGAAGGATATAACGAATCGTTTAGAAATAATGAAGACTTTGAGCTATTTTACAGAATAAGGGACAAAGTAAGGTTTTATAATATACCTGAGTTTTTGGTTTATACAAGGGTAAGACCTGAATCGAAATCCAATTTAAATGAAAACAGCAATGTCTATGAAATGCTGTTTAACCCCGCATTCAAAAATTTGATTGAGGCTAAATCAAAAGGTGAACATTTTTACTGGGCAAGTACATTAGCGTGGATTAATTTTTTTTACGGCAATAGAAAAGATGCAAGGGGCTATTTAAAAAAATCAGGTTCCTTAAAAAACTGGGTAGCTTATCTTGCAACATTTCTTCCAGATAAATATTTTTACAAGCTAATTGATTTAAGATTAAGATACAGGTTGCAAAATATTTTCAGAAGTAAAAAGTATTATAAAAATGAATTACGAATACTTTTAACATCAAAGTGAAAGATAACAAGAAATTTACAATTTATGTTTTTATAATTTATTTAATCTTTGCAGTAGCATTATACTTTATAGGTTATTTTAAAATCGGGTTACTTTCCGATGACTATCTGAACTTTTATGATGCTTTAAATTCAAACTTAAATCAAAAAATAACCGGGCAGCTGCCCTTTACAAATACTTTCCACACGAGGCCATTTTATTATTTATCGCTCGAAAAAAGTGTTTGGTTACATGATTTACTGGGATTCGGTTATGATGATTTCATTTGGTACAGAGTTCAAAATCTTGTTCTGTTATTATTAATCTCATATATAGCCGGACGGATTGTTTTGCTGATAACAAATAAATTATCCATTTCACTGATTGCAGCATTAACAATTATAATTTTTCCAAATAACTTAAATAATATCTGCTGGACCGCAGGCAGGGTTGACTTGCTGTGTGCTCTATTTTATGCAATAGCAATCTACTTGTTATATCTATACTTAAACCGTAAACACTTACTTCTTTTATCTGGGATAATCGTGTTCTTTCTACTGGCACTGATGACGAAAGAACTTGCAATAACATTGCCTGCTGTTCTTGTTTTAATGGCTTATTTTACAAATGGAAAAGAGGCGCTTCGCAACAATAAATCTGTTTTTATTTCTTTATTTGGCATATTGGGTTTATATATTATATTTAAGGTGTTTCTGCTCAGTAATGATTTGCTTGAAATCGCCACACTATACCAGTCTGGCCCCTTATCAAATGCTCCCGGCGTTTTCTCAAGGGGAATCATTTCCCTAACCATCCCTTTGGACTACCTAACATTAAATTTATACTTACAAACCCACAACAAAATAGTTTTTTTATATTTGCTTTCTTTATATGGAGCTTTATTTTATTTGGTATGGATTTTAATGAAAACTGAAGACTATAAATATATATTTCAGATTATCTTACTTACTTTATTTATGCTTGCCCCATATGCATTAATAGGCTACATAAGACCACAGATGATAATGCTTCCTTTTATAATAATTACTATACATTTATTGTGGGTTTATAGCCTCAAAGGAAAAGACAAACTGAATTTTAATAAACACATATTTAAAGTTTTATATTTTATTGCATTGATATTCTGGGTTTATTGGAGTTATCTGGTTATCAGCGATTGGAAAACATCTTACGAAAAAGGGAAAGCCATAGCTGATAATCTGCTTAAACTTAATATAGAATCCGCCAGGCATACAATAATAATAGGCAACCCTGGAAGATTCAAACAAACTTTTATGTTCGATAAGCTCACGGGGTCATACAACTTCTGGAAGGAAAAAACCTTTACAATAAAAGATACTATCAATGATGTAGTTCAAACTGGTGCATTAGAAGAAAATTCAATTGGAGCAAAATTTGACCTGAAAAAAATTAAGACTAACGAATTCGAAATAAGAACAATATCCGGTTACCAATTTTTTTACATTGAAGGCCTAACAGGAGATAAATTAAGCAGAGGATTTAAAAATCAGGACATGGATGTAGAATTTACCGAATTCGACAACATGAATAAACCCATAAAAATGAAACTTAAATTACTATCTGAAAACGTTGATTGCTACCTTGCCGACAATTTAAGTTTTATCAAGATTTATTGAGTTTAAACATACTTCACATAACGCCGGATTTCAATTATGCCTGCGGGCGCTCTTATTATGTTTACCAGATTATAAAACATTTTAACAAAAAAAACAATGTTTTCCTGATAACAAACGGCGGTGACTCCCTTGAGCGGCTGGAAAAACTTAATATAAACTACGAAATCATAAAAAGCCTTAAATCAAAAAATCCGATATTACTTGCTAAAAATATAAGGAAAATAAAGAATTTTATTGATTCTTACAAAATTGATATCATCCATACCCACCATAGGTATTGCGAGCTAATAGCGATTCAAGCTGCTAAGCTGATAAAGCATAATAAAACAAATACAGTATTAACAGCCCTAAGCCTGGTAAAGAGAAAATATAATGTCGAATATAAGTCTGATAAAATAATAGCAGTTAGCAATTGTGTAAAAAAAATGCTGATAAAGAAATTTAAAGTCGATGAAAATAAAATTTTATTAATTCCGAATTTTACAGATACAGACGAACTCCGAAAAACCAATAAACGTGTCCCTTTAAAAAAAGGAAAGTTTTACAATATTTTAGCCGTGGGCAGATTCCACGCTGAAAAAAATTTCGAGCTTCTTCTAAAGGCTTTGAATATTCTGCAGGACAAAAAAATCCAGCTGATTCTAATCGGTGAAGGAGAGAACCTTTTTGTATACAAGAAATACATAAACAGCTATAAATTAAATGCTGAAATAATCCCGCCTCAAAAAAGCCTTACGCAGTTCTTTTCAATTGCAGATTTATGCGTTCTTCCCTCTATAAGAGATCCCTTCCCTAATTTTATGCTTCAAAGCGGATTGCATAAAAAACCGTTCATTGGGTCAAATGTTGATGGAATTGCTGAACTAATTAAAAGCAAAAAAAACGGACTTATATTTGAAAGTCAAAATGAAAAAGACCTTGCCGAAAAAATAAAATTTATGATGAGAAACAGAAATCTAGCTAAAAAATATGCCGTGAAACTCCATTATGATGTCATTAAAAACTATACACAAAAAAACGTTATCCCAAAAATCAGTAGAATATATAATGAGCTTGTAAAATCCTAAACTATGGAAGGAGCCAATTTAAGAAATTGGAGATATTTGGCGTCAAATTTAATAATATTACTTATAATGAATTATCGGATGCAATCTGCGCTTCAATCGAAGGAAATAGTAAAATTTTGATAACTTACGCAAATGCCCATACCTTAAATAAATCATATGCGAATAAAACTCTAATAAACACCGTCAACTCTTTCGATATTGTTCACCCTGATGGCATTGGGATTTATTTAGCATCAAAAATTCTTTATAAAAAGAATTGTCTGAATAAAAGGTTCACTGGCTCGGACTTCTACCCAATTTTCGCAGAAGAAGCTATTAAGAACAAATGGAAGGTGTTTTTCTTCGGCCATGATAATGAGACTCTGAACAAAATTAAATTGAACTATCCGGACTTAATAATTTCTGGGTTAAAAGAAGGGTACCAATTCAATGATAATGAAGTAATTAACTCTGTTAATAGCTCAGAAACTGATGTATTAATTATAGGTTTCGGTTTTCCGAAACAGGAACAATGGATTTACGAAAATAAGGATAGGCTTAAATGTAAAGTAATCTTGGCAGTCGGTGAAGGAATTAAAGTTTTTGCGGGCACTAAAATCAGAGGTCCCGGATTTATAAGAGCTTTGGGCTTGGAATGGCTTGTTAGGTTTTTTGCAAATCCTATCAAATTTTTTAGCAGGTATATCACTGGAAACCCGATATTTTTATGCAGGATTATTATCTTAAAAATGCGTAATTTTGGCAGATGATTTTAAAAAAATTGTCGCTCAGAATCGCAATTTTCACCATCCTTGCATCAGTTACTTATTCCCAAAATTATAACTGGATTATTCCAAATAAAACTTATTTAAAGCTGTTCGTCAACGAAGATGCAGTTTATAGAATTACACGGACAGAATTCACACAGGCGGGGATTAACACAAATAATATCGACCCCCGCACAGTGAAGGTTTATTATAAAGGGCAAGAGATACCTATTTATTTTGAAGGTGAACAAGACGGAACATTTGATGCCAACGACTTTATCGATTTTTATGGTGAAAGAAATCACGGCGGAATAACAAATACTTATTTAGCAAGCTTCGGACCAACAACTTTGCATTATACAACGGATGAATATTATAATTCATATTCCGATACGAACGTTTATTGGGTCGGTTGGGACGGAACAAACGGACTGAGGTTCAATATTTCAACTTACTTCGTTCAAAATGAATATTCACAAAATTTTTCATTTGAAAAGCTTCATTTTGAAAAAGATTCATTGTACTCTCCCGGCGAAACTGTAAATCCAAATGCGGATTTCAGGTATTTCAACAATGAAAAAATCTCCGGAGAAGGGTGGTATTGGAGAAATTTAACTTCGCAGCACGGTTATTCCGTAAGCTCTGCTTTTACAATTCCACTCTTATTCTCGCTGCCTCAATTATGTACTTTCAGAATTTTTGCATACCCTAATTCCAAAGATACTGTTTTTAATGAACACAGGCTTGTCCTAAGGATAAATTCAACTATTATTGCAACAATTTCTAAAAATGATTATGAGCGGTTTGATACAACTGTAACTTTTTCAAGTTCGCTTTTAACTTCATCAACCAATAACGTTAGTGTTACTTATTCACCCATAATCGGAAATCCTAATATTACTCCAAGCTTATACTTTGATTTAATTGAGCTTACCTATCCTAAAATTTTTAAATTTCAAAATGGCAGTTGTAAAATAACTTTATCAGGGTCCGACTCTTCTTCGACGTTATTCAAAATAACCGGATTTAGCGCAGCAAATCCCGTTTCTATATATGATAAAAAGAATAATATCAAGATTACAAATATAAGCTCAAATTTCGATACTCTATTTTTTACAGGCAAAAAAAACGGTGAGTTTGAAGTTGTAAATCAGAACATAACCAAAAGACCTTTTAGAATCGAGCCAAGGCAAGTTCCAAACCTCGTATCGAGCACAAATGGAGCTGATTATCTTGTAATCTATAACAGGCTGTTTGAATCACATGCAGAACAGCTTCGCTCACACAGGCAATCAAGAGACAATTTTCGTTCAGTTAAAGCTTCAGTTGATGATATTATTGATATTTTCAATTACGGACTTACTGACCCTGTAGCAATAAGGCGGTTTGTAAAGCATGTTTATGATAATTGGCAGGCTCCAAAAGTAAGGTTTGTATGTCTCTTCGGAAGGGGTTCGCTTGACCCTAAAAATAACCGCATCCAGCAAAGTTTTTATAAGAATCTTATTCCTGTTTACGGCTATCCTCTCACTGACGGGTATTTTGTAAACTTTAACTTAAACGGATTTACTTATGATAAACAGGTCTCCGTCGGGAGGATACCAGCATACACACAGCTGGAAGCGCAGGATATAGTTAATAAAATAATCAATTATGATAACGAGCCACTTGATAACTGGATAAAAGCATTTTTAATGATTACGGGCGGTCCGAACAGAAATGAGCAATTGCAGTTTCAGGCACAGTCTAATTTATTGATTAACAGTTATATAAATCCCCCGCCGATTTCCGGAGACGCACACAAAATTTATAGGAATGATTCTGCAGGAGGGATTACTTTCAACTACGCTGACTCAATAAAAAGAGAAATCAACAGGGGGGGATTAATAATTAACTTCATTGGGCACGCTGCAAGCCAGGATTGGGAACTTGGACTTGAAGACCCGCTGACTCTCTCAAATGGGAACAGACTTCCGCTGGTTCTGAGCATGACCTGTTTTACAGGGAGAAATTCCGAACCGAACTTCAGGGGATTCGGAGAGAAATTTATTTACGCTCAAAACAGGGGTGCTGTCGGATTTTTGGGAAGTACTGGCTGGAGCTTTGCCAGCGCAGGAAATGACCTGAACAAATACATATTTCAGGGATTTGCTCAGGATACACTTAGGCGAATTGGTGAGTTAGTCAAGTATGCATCAAACAGGCTTGCACCTGATTCGGCAAATTTCCAGGTAAGAAATATGATTAATTGCTATGACTTGCTCGGAGACCCTGCTTCCAAGCTTATACTGCCATCTACTCCTGAGTTTGTTATTGGTCAAACCGATTACAGAATTTCCAATCCTTATCCAATTACTGGTGAACAGGTAAACCTGACGATTTATCCCAAAAATCTCGGAACATTTGCAAAAGACTGCTTAATCAGGTTTGAAATTCTAAAAAACGGCGGACCCTATAGACATAAAGATACCCTAATTGCAAACTTTGCGTATTCGGATACCGCCTCATATATCTTCAGCATCGACACAATCGGAAATTATTCACTAAAGGTAACTCTGGATTATGACGACAGATATCCGCAGGAGATACCGACAAATAATATTTTGATTCTTCCTTTGCCGCTCAGAAATATCTCATATACTCCGCTAAAGCCAATTAGAAACTCAGTTATCAGGAATGATACGGTAGAATTCGTTGGTCTGAACCCTCAAATTGACCCAACAAGAAACAGCATAAAAATAATATTGCAGGTCGATACCTCAAGAACATTCCCAAATCCATTGCTGACTTATACTAATACCAGTGTTTCCGGAGTTGCAACCAAAGTCAAATACAGGATTCCCGTTCCTGACTCAAACATTGTTTATTTCTGGAGAACAAATTCAATAATAAATAATGACAGCACAGGCTGGAGTGAAACAATGAGATTTGTTTATAATCCCTTGGTAAGTTCTGAATTTTCACGTTCGTTTTTTAATGATTCGGTTGTAACCATATATACAAAATTAAGAAACCAATATGATAATATGGATATTTCTAACCTTGTCTATAGCGGAACCGGTTTTGAGTTAACCAATTATTCCGGGCAACTGCAGGTTAAATCATTCGGGAGCAACGGAAGTGAAGCATCTTATTTTATTATAAATAATTTTACTTTATACGCTGACGGCGGACAAAATACAGGATTAAACATTGTAAAAGTAAGAAGATTGACTGGTAATGTTTTAGAGTTTAAAAATTTCCGAATGTCAACACCCACTTCGTCCGATTCAGTTCTCAATTTTTTAAATACTTTTGACACCACTCATTTTGTAATGATAGGAATAGCTACCCACGTTTCTCCTTCAGACAGCCTTCGACAAACGGCTAAAAATAAAATTAAACAGTTTGGCAGTGTATATGCTGATTCCATCAAGAGATTCGACTCCTTCGATTCATGGGCATTTATTGGCTACCTTGGGGCTTTGTCTCAAAATGCTCCTGAACAGTTTCACAGGTATTCTTCCAACAATACATGGACCCCTTCATTTGCTTCATTAAATCCGACTTTTATCAGCACATTCGGAACAATTAACTTCTCAATAGGTCCTGCGCACAGGTGGAAATATTTTTCATGGGACAGGTTATTAAATCCCAATTCTTACGTAAACTATGATGTAATTGGTATCAATACAACAGATGATTCCACTATATTTTATTCAAATTTAACCTTTAACACGTTTGTAAATTTAGATACTCTTAACAGCTTTCAATATCCTAATTTAAGATTAATAGCAAAACTTACAATAGATACACTCGGCGGGCTGTTATCGCCGCTTTTTAAATCAATGTTTCTTAAATACACTCCTCCCGCTGAAATAATACCAGACAATTACTCCATTGTTAAAAGTGATTCCATAGTGCAGGAAGGCGCTCAGGTCACTTTCTCTGTAAAAACATACAATGTCGGCTATGTGCCGGCAGGAACGGTAATTTATAAATGGACTGCTAATGCTCCAAGCGGACTTGTTGTTTTGAAATCCGATACAGTTTATTCCCCCCTTGATATTGATAGCGTTAGGGTATCAACAGTAACATTCAGCACGCAGGGTTTAAGAAATCAGAACTTAACTGTTGACACGGTTGAAATTAATTTCGAGGTTTCAATGCTTGGAAATCAAAACGATTATTATCCTTTCAACAATTTTGCATTTAGTAATATAATTGTCACAGGTGATTCTACAGGTCCTTCAATAGAAGTAACATACGATGGAGAGAAAATTTTAAACGGAGACCTAATTCCATCCAAGCCCGAAATTGTATTTAAATTTTTTGACGACGGCAAGCTTGATTATACAATTGATGACACTTCGAGCATTTTTATTAAGCTTGACGGAAGAAGGTTATACTACAACTCAGGCGGACAGCCGAACCCTGAGTTAAACTTTGATGCTGTGAATAGCGGAAACCTTAAAACCATTGTAACTTATAAACCAATTCTTAGCGAAGGCAGCCACCAGTTACAGTATATAGGAGGCGACAAGGACGGAAACAGGGATACTGTGATAAATGATGTATACGTAAGCTATGCTTTTACTGTGAAGAACTTGTTTAATTATCCAAATCCAATGAGAAGCGATACATATTTTACGTTTAATTTATTTTCGTCTAAAGCTCCCCAAAGCTGCAAAATCAAAATTTTTACGGTTGCAGGGAGACTTATAAAAGATATCAGCGCTCCCGCAAAGGTTGGCTTTAACCATATATATTGGGACGGAAAAGATAATGACGGCGAAAATATGGCAAACGGTATTTATCTTTACAAATTAATTCTTGAAGATGAAGGGAAAATTGAAACTTCAATTCAAAAATTAGCTATATTAAGATAAGTGAAAAAAATTTTTTTAATTATAATTGTTTTATACACACCCATTCTATCACAATGGATACAGCAATCCAGCGGAACTTCGACGGTTTTATACAAAGTCTCATTTCCAAGCTCTAATACGGGTAATACCGTTGGACTCAGCGGAACAATCAGAAGAACAACCAACGGAGGGGAAAACTGGACGGTGCAGCAGAGTCTCCCCAATGAAGATCTTTTTGCTGTTTACTTTTTAAATGATCTGACCGGTTATTTGGCGGGTGACGGCTCTAAAGTTGCAAAAACAACAAATGGCGGGCTGAACTGGATTAACTTGGTTCCTATACCCCAGCTGTATTTCGGAATTAATTTTTTAAACGAGAATACCGGCTTTATGTGCGGCAACGGCGGGTACATTATCAGGACTACCAATGGAGGGGCAAATTGGGAACAGCTTTCAACAGGGGTAACAGCAGCATTGAATGATATTTCGTTTGTAAACTCTTCTGAAGGATTTGCAGTAGGCTCCGGTGGGACAATTATAAAAACCTCTAACGGCGGAAACAACTGGAGCACTCTTGCAAGCGGAACGAACAACTTGCTTACATCGATATCAATAATTTCAGCAGAAACAGCTTTTGCAGCAGGACAGGGTGGATTAATATTAAAAACCACAAACGGAGGTTTAAACTGGGCAAGCATAAATTCCGGGACAGTTAGCAGAATTACAGATTTATTTTTCGTCAACCAAAATACAGGAACAGCCGTGGGTCTGGGTAATACAATTCTGAGAACAACCAATGGCGGCTTAAACTGGATTTCACAAAACAGCGGAGTATCGGGGCAGGATTTTCACGGTGTATGTTTCACTTCCGCAAATAATGGATTCGTCGTTGGTTCAGGCGGGCATATTTTGCATACTACTACAGGAGGATTTCCCATACCACCGTCTCCAAATCTTGTTTCACCTCCAAATAACGCAACCGGAGTATCAGTTACCCCGCTTCTTGATTGGGATTCCGTTTCATCAGCGACCTTTTATCAGGTTCAGCTTTCAGCGGATTCAAATTTTGCTTCGAACATAATCGATTCATCTCAAATTTTCTTAACGAGTCTTCAGGTCAGTTCCGGGCTTTTGACAAACAACTTTTTGTATTTCTGGAGAGCTCGGGGGATAAATTCGGGAAGTAACGGTCTCTGGTCAGCTGTATACAGATTCAGAACTATTGTAGCTTTACCAAGCGCTCCAAACCTGCTATTGCCGACAAACGGAGCAATGAACGTTTCCTTAACCCCAAATTTTGACTGGGACAGCACTTCCCCAGCAGATTTTTACCGACTCCAGGCTGCACTTGATACAGGATTTGTTTCAATCAGACTAAACATTACCGGCATAACACAATCTCAATACAGTTTGGTTAGTCCGCCTCTTCAAAATAATTTCAGGTATTACTGGCGCGTAAACGCTACTAATCAGGCAGGAACAGGACCTTGGTCTAACGTTTTTAATTTTACGACTGTTATCGGATTTCCCCCTCCTCCAGTATTAATAACACCTCCCCACAATTCAAATAATATCAGCTTAACTCCAACACTTGACTGGGCGGATGATATTACTGTAATTACCTACCAGCTTCAGCTGTCGGACGATTCAACTTTTACAGGCACTTTGACTGATTCAACGGGCTTTAATGTTTCACAACTAGTTGTAAGCGCAGGCATATTGATAAACATTACCGCTTATTTTTGGAGAGTGAGAACTACAAATAGCTTGGGAACAGGACCTTGGTCGGAAGTATGGAAATTCACTACAATACTTGCTCCGCCTGCAGCACCGATTTTGATTAATCCGCCAAACGGGGCAACAAATGTTTCAACGACCCCCACGCTTGACTGGAACGATGTCCCTTTTGCCGAAACATACCGGATTCAAATTTCCACAGATTCATTATTCGGAACTTTTTTAACTAATATTGGGGGATTAACATTTTCGCAATACAATGTTCCGGGCGGTTTACTTCAAAATAATACGACCTACTTTTGGAGGGTAAATGCAACAAACTCTGCGGGCACAGGTCCTTTTTCGCAGGTGTGGCGATTCAGAACTGCAGTGTCTCCGCCCGTGGCAGCACCGGATTTAATTAGTCCCCCAAATGGGGCTAACAATCTTTCATTGACGCCCACTTTAGACTGGAACGACGTTTTTGGTGCTAACGGATACAGGGTTAATGTTTCCGACGACTCCCTGTTTAACACAACGATAATTGATACAACACTGACACCGTCACAATATACTGTATTAGCTGGCAGACTTGCTGGAGGCGTTACATACTATTGGAGGGTTCGTGCCTTCAACACTGGCGGGTCCGGACCGTGGTCAGTTACGTGGCGCTTCACGACATTTCCAATAGGGATTAAAATATTAAGTTCCGAAATACCCAAAGAATTTAAGTTATATAATAACTACCCGAATCCGTTTAATCCAGTTACATTTATAAAGTTCGATATACCAAAAAATTCATTCATAAAAATTGAGATATACGACATCCTGGGTAGAAAAATTGAATCTCTGGTTAATCAATTCGTGCAAGAAGGTTACTATATTGCAAGCTGGGATGCATCCGGCGTATCTAGCGGAGTTTATTTCTATAGATTAGTTTCAGAAGATTTTACGGACATAAAGAAAATGATTGTTGTAAAATAAACTTTTCATTTTGCACCTCCAATCCAACACAAAATGAAATTTCTTAGAAAATTTGCTGATAATACAAATCGAAACTCAATTGTTAACAAATGGCGAAAGAAAAGATTTAAAATTTTTAAGGAAATGCTCGATGGAATCCCAAAACCGGTTAAAATTCTTGATATCGGCGGGACTGAAAATTTCTGGATTCAGATGGATTTTGTAAACTTTCCTGATGTGACTATAACAATCTTAAATAGTCAAGAAATTAACATAACTTTGCCATATTTCAAGTTTGTAAAAGGAGATGCAAAAGATATGAATATGTTCGCAGATAATGAATTTGATATAGCGTTTTCAAATTCAGTAATTGAGCATGTTGGAAATTACAATGACCAAAAAAAAACGGCAAATGAAATTAAACGCGTTGCAAAAAGGTATTTTGTTCAAACGCCAAATTATTATTTCCCTATGGAGCCCCATTTTTTGTTCCCTTTTTTTCAGTTTCTCCCTTTAAAAATAAAGATTTTTTTGCTTATGAACTTCAAAATGGGATGGTATGAAAAATGCAATTCATATGAAGAAGTATTAAAATTAATCAATTCCATTCGATTACTTAAGAAACGGGAACTAGAAATATTTTTCCCTTTTTGTAGAATTAACAGGGAAAAGCTGTTTGGTTTAACAAAATCATTTATTATAACCAATTAACGTGATACTTAAAATGAACAGATTTACTCAAAAATAATTAGAAATTCAAATCGAGTCTTTCATGTCAGTTAAATTAACGATTTCGGTTATTGATTGCGTATGCTTAGATAGCTAACTTTGAAATGTTCTAATTGACCCTATGTTGTAATTTCACATTTTTTGTTCTTTGAATGTAAAGCAAATATTTTTAAAAAAACCTTTATTAACTAATTAATTTAACCTTTATGGGAGGCGTTAAAAATGTCAGAAACTACTAGATTTATTCTAGCCTTATTCTTTATTTTAGTATTAAACATACTTCTTTTCGCGCAGCAACCAGTAGTAAACGAACACAGCATCAAGTTCAATGTGTCTAACTCCACAGAAGCTTCATTAGTCGGAGAAGACGGACTATTTATGAAAACTACCGATGAAGGGGTATCATGGACTGAATACACTACAAACATAACAAATGTGTTATACAGCCACAGCTATATAACCGGTTCCGCAATCATTACTGTTGGTGAAAATGGCGTTATTCTTAAATCCACCGACAATGGTGAAAACTGGTCTTTAAACACATCAGTCACAACAATTAACTTAAATGATGTGGAAAGTTTTGCAGCACAGAATGTTCTAATTTGCGGTGATAGTGGCACCGTTTATTTAAGCACAAATGAAGGTGAAAGTTGGTCACAGATAACATCTGGAACAAATGAAAATTTAAATGATGTAAAGTTCATAACACAAACAATTGGCTTTATTGCAGGGGATAATTCTACGTTGCTAAAAACAACCGACGGCGGATTAACTTGGAATTCAAATAACCTGACATTCGGAACATTTAACTTAAATGCAGTTTTTGCAATAAACGAGGACACATTAACAGTTGTGGGAGAGGAGGGAAGAATATACTCAACTGTTGACGGAGGTGAATATTGGTTCGCGCCTAATGGAATGTCACTTAATTCAAACATTAATGACGTTTTGTTCTTTAATGATTCGCAGGGAATCCTTGCAGGCGATAATGCCCTTGTTTTAAAAACTACCGACGGAGGAGCAACATGGCAGGAAGTCTACATTAACGCTCCAAATTCATTAACGGATTTTAAATCGGTCTCTTTCTCGTCTCTGACAAACGGAATAATAGTGGGCAAAGACGGAGCAGAAATTTACACAACTGACGGAGGTGAAAGCTGGCACGAAATATTTCCGGCTTTAATGGGTTCAAGGCAAATGGCACAAGATAAAGTAACAATAAAAAATTTGAATAATTATCCTAACCCATTTAATCCTTCAACATCAATAACCTATCATATAACAAACGACGCTAAAGTAAGCCTTAAGGTTTATGATTTAACGGGCAGAGAAGTCAGCAATATATTTAACGGGGATCAAAAAGCCGGAACTTATGACTTTAAGTTCAAAGCTTCAAACCTTTCGAGCGGAATATATTTTTATGTTTTAAGAGTTAATACAGGTCTTAATGAAACAAGCAAAACTATGAAGATGATTCTGACTAAGTAACTGATTTAACTCCTCCATTCAACAAAAACGCCGTAAAAAACGGCGTTTTTTATTTTAGTTTCCAATAATATGATTTCTATACTCTCATTGCTAACTAAAAATACTACTGTTTTAGGTTAGGATTTAGGGTTTTAAGGTACTGTCTTAACGATATAGCCCTATTGATATTGATATCGGTACCCTGTTATATTTGTAAACACAATCAGTTAGTAGGGTAATAGCAGAAAAGGTTTAAAATAAAGAAATCTTTTCTAACTATTAAAAAATGAGAATTTTTACCACTTTAGCTGTTACTCTAATAGTTACCTTTTCAGCATTTTCCCAGACCACGTATCAATGGAACGGCTCTGTTAATTCGAATTTCAGTACAGCCGGCAACTGGACACCATTCAGACAGGTTGGCTTAGCTAACGATATTTTGATTTTTGAAAGCGGAACGAATCTAAACGTTACCAATGTTAATCAGGTAACTGTCGGGCAATTAGTCGTAAGAAGCAATACTTATCTAACCCTTTCGCCTTCAACCGGAAATACCAAAGTTTTAAGAATAAATGGCGGGGACGGTGAGGACCTCGTAATTGAGCAGGGTTCAAGTCTGACCATTAGCGGTAACGACCCGCAGCTGAACATTTTTTTGAATCCTAATGCAACAGCTTCAATTTACGGAAATCTGAGTTTTACGGGTAACATCGGGCATAATTTAAACGCCCAAAATACCCTATCGATTAAATTCAAAAACGGTTCGGTATTTAAGCAGCTTTGCCCGGGAAACATATTTACAGCTTCTGGAACCGAAAATGTTACCGTTTTCGAAGAAGGATCGACATTCATAACCGACTGTCAAGGTGCGCTGAATCCCTTTGGTCTGCAGGCGCCAGAGTCCAAAGTTAAATTTGAGGCCGGCAGTACATATATAATTGCAAATTCAAATGCAGAGGCTTTAAAACTCAGCGGAAGAATATATTCAAACTTAACAATTAAGCAAAATGCACAGCTTAATCTTAATGAAAGTTTAACCTCAAATTGTTCAATTAATAATTTGACAGTTGAAAATGACGGGATTTTAAGCGTATTCAATTCAAACCCTCAGACAGTAAATAATTTTAATATTAAAGGCTCAATTAATATTAGCGGAACTTTCGGTTTTGCAAATAACACAAATGAAGTTAATTTATGCCTTAACGGAATCCAAACCCAGTCGATTTCAGGTAACGGCAATATATCATTTCCGGAAAATCTCGGTTTTGTTTTCATATCAAACGATATATTGCTCGAAAGAAATTTAGTTATTGATTGTTCAGTTAATCACACCCAGGGGAATATTATTACTAACAATCATACTTTGTATATTGCAGGAAGATATTTGACATTGAACGGTTCAAAATCTACACAAGGAATAACTCTCGGGACCCCAAGACAAACAAATAATAACGAGGATAATTTAATTAACACCAATTTGCCCGGGGAGTTTTCAATAAGTCAGAATTATCCTAACCCTTTTAACCCCATAACAAAAATAGATTATGTTCTGCCAAAAAACTCAAAAGTTACATTAAAAATTTTTGATATCAACGGCCGAGAAATTACCACGCTTGTAAACTCTGAACGAGAGGCAGGAAACTATAGCATCATCTTTGAGGCAGCTAATCTTTCAAGCGGGATATATTTTTATCATTTCATTGCGGATAACGGGGAATCAAAATTCACCAAAACTTTAAAAATGATTTTATCAAAATAATGCTTTAAAAGGTAGCTAATCAAGCATTTTTCAGCTCTGCATAAAACCTCCCTCTACTCTAATAAATTTAACTGAAATCGTTATTGTTACTATAGCGTAATATAACTATTTTTGAAAGTTATTGATTTAAGAAACTCTTGCAAGAATTCTTATAACTTTAAAATTGTATAAAAGTCGATGTCTTTTTAACTTTGTCATTTCTGACAACATTGAATCGTTTTATTTAATTAACAAAATACTTAAACTAACCTTTATAAAAGAAAGAAATATGAAAACGAAAAAAAACTCCCTTATTATTGTTACATCGCTTCTTTTCATCCTGACATTTGTCAAAGTCTATGCACAATCCGGCCCAAATGAACACGGCATTAAGTTTGAAAATGAACAAACAGCCGTGCTTGTCGGTCAAGACGGGCTTATTATGAGAACTGTAGACGGCGGGCTTAACTGGACGACCCAGACTTCAAACGTTACCAATGTGCTTTACGGAACAAATTCAATTATGGATTATGATGAACAAGACCCCTACAGAATCCAGTTAGCAGTTGGCGAAAACGGCGTTATGCTGAAATCAATTGACAACGGGCTAACATGGATTTTAAAAGATATTGGAATTACTCAGACTTTAAAAGGAATTGATATGATTACCAACTCACTCTATGTAGCAGCAGGTGATGAAGGAATTATAATCATGTCCAACGATAAAGGTGAAACTTGGTCAAGCGTAAGTTCCGGAGTTACCGAAAACCTTAACGACATAATGTTTGTGCTTTACCCGTATCAGGTAATTTCAGCTTCAAGAGGAATAGTGGTTGGCAACAACGGAACCATATTAATTTCTGATGATAACGGACTCACCTGGTCGCAAGTAACAAGCAATACATCTGAAACCCTGAATACAATTTACTTTGCATACGAAAACTTAATTTTCGCTGCAGGAAACAACGGGATTATGCTAAAGTCAAATGATTTAGGAAACACCTGGACAATTGTTGAAACCGGTGTATCAGAGCATATTTACGATATTAAACTAATCAGCGAATCCGTTTGTTTAGCCACAGGTGAAAATGGGTTAATTCTTAGGTCAGAAAACGCCGGAAGCACTTGGACAGAAATAACATCCGGAGTTACAACCGATTTATTTACTGTAAACTTCGGAAGCTCAAGCTTTGCAATGACAGCAGGTGAAAACGGCACAGAACTTTACACAACCGACGGTGGATTGACATGGGTAAACAGAGAAGTTGATAATCCTGTTTCCGGAAAAACAACCAATGATATCATTCTTTCCCAAAACTTTCCTAATCCGTTTAATCCAGCTACGATTATAAGTTATGAGCTTCCTTTTAATGCTAACGTTTCAGTAAAAGTATATGATATGCTAGGAAAAGAAGTTAGAACTCTTGCAAATAGCTATCAAATTGCCGGAAGCTACAGCGTTGCCTTTGACGGTTCGAATTTATCAAGCGGTATTTATTTCTATACAGTAAGCGCCGGCAGTTTTGTTAAAACAATGAAAATGATTTTAACAAAATAAACTTTTTAAGTTAAATTAACACACGAAGGGCGGGCTAATTCCGCCCTTTTTTAATTAATGTAGATACCGTAAATGGGTGATAAATAATTATTAAATTTGCTAATAATTGGCTATAATTCAAATATTATTAAAATACTCTGAATATATCACCACTATGGGGTATTGAACTGACTACCGTAAAACCCTAATTTTGAATCATTAAAAATTAGTAGTAATCGCTACGATTAATATGAAAGCAATAAATTTAATAATATCAACATTTCAAGTTACAGCAGCGATTATTTATATCCTATTCTATAATGTCCAGTATTTTTGGTCATTATACGGAACAGTTCAAAATCTGATACAGCTTGTAGTTAAGTAAACTAAGCGCGGCTTCCTTACAAAATATTTCAGCTTTTCAAATTCAAAAAATCATAATCTGAACAGATATTGAAATTTCGTAAATATCTGTCGTGTAGTTTCTATAAACCTTGAGTGATCTTTGCCTGAGCCGTAATCATTAATGTTATGAGTTGAGCCGATATAAAAAATTGTAAAAGGATTCCACTTATAGCTGAAAAGAGGGTCGATGTTCAAAGTTCTGGTGAATGAATCATATTGGGTGACAAGTCTAAGAAAAAAATGCCTTGTAAACTGGAATGAAGTTTTGTTCCTTAAAATATATCCGCTGTATAGTTTTTCTCCCCCAGCTTCTTTTGAAAGCTCCGAATAATTATAGGTATTTTCTATTGAAAGTCTATCAATTGGCTTAAGCGTAAGCCAGGCTTCAGTATTAAAACCAAATCCTATGTAAGAAGGATTAACAAAGCGGACAATATATTTCCCTATCTCGAAAAAAATCCCTCCTCTTGCAGCGTTAAATGTATTTATATTGATATTAATTAACCCTCTGTGAACATTTTTGTGATAGACATTCTGGTATTCCTCATTATTTACCGCCCAAAAGCTGATTTGACAATTCGTTTGTGCTTTTCCCTGAAAATAAATACTTGGAAACAGCCACTGTTCCCTGATTCTGCCTGAATAATCGTATCTCAAGCCACCCTCCATGTAGGGATAAAGCCTTAGGAAAAAACCTTTTTTCAAATAAACTGTTAATTCATTCCATAAAAAAAGATACATATGGTTATTCTTTTCGATAAATCCAACATCTCTTCTTGCTTCAGGTGGAGCAAAACCGGATTCAAGTCCGAAACTCCAAATATCGGCGCTGCGGCGAAACTGGGCAAGACCTCCAAAACCTGAAAATTTTTCACCGTCAAAGCTCAATGTTTTTTCCCTATTCTTGCCAAAGTGAGTGCTTGATTTAAAAAGATTCGTATCGTTTATTTCTTTTGTATCATATCTCAAAACCTGAAAATTAAAGTAGTAATTTCTCCAAAAATTTAAAGAGCCGTCAAAGCTGATTACCCTGTTATAACCGTCTTTGACTTCTCTATCTGTAGCAATGAATCCAATGTATGACTCACCCTTCAGACTTTTCCTTATCCTTAAAACATTTATTAAAGATTTCACAGAATCCGTAAATATGATTCTACTTCCGTAATCAAAAGGAAGAATGAATTGCGTTTTGCGGTCATAAGCACCAATATAGCCGATATCGAAATCGCCGATTTTACCCGTTAGCTTCGCTGCAAATAGAGGGTCATTTATCATTCGGGTATAAACTACATTGATATAAGAATTAAAAATACTGCTGCCTTCAAGAAAGAACGGACGCTTTTCGGGGTAAAACAGCGCAGAAGGCGAGTTTATGTCAACCTGTGCAGCATCAGATTCTACCTGCGAGAAATCCGGGTTATAAACAAGCTCGCCGGTTAAATTTGAGGTGAAACCGTATTTTAACCCCACACCAAAATCACCTTTTAAAACAGAATCAGCAATAAATTTTGAATTCGGGTTATTAGGGTCACTTTTATAACCTGTAATACCACCAATAACGTAAGGTAATATTTCCAGGCTCTTGCTTCCTTTTAATCCTTTAAAACCCCGCACAATTCCCGCCTGACCCATAAACGATGGTTCATCTCTCGGCAATACCGCCCATGACATTTGAGTTCTGTCTCTGCGAGGCCAGGTTCGAATAAAGTGAAATTTCCATTTCTGATTGTTCTTGTCTGGGAAGCGGAGACTTTTAAAAGGGATTGACATTTCAGCTATCCACTTATCTTTATAAATCTTGCATTCGGAGCTGAAAATCATATCATAACTGTCATCCTCACCCGTTAAGGGATTTCTAATTAAATCACCCTGGATACTGTATGGATTAACGAAAACTTCATACGCCTGCTTATCATCGCTGTACGTATCAAATACAACCCCAACATAATCGTCATTCCAAATATTATCTCTGTCGCTAAGGTTTGCCCTTAATTTTGAAATATCCGGGTCATAGCAAATATATGCCATATAAAGATTTTCTTCGTCATAAGCCAATAACACCTCAGTTTCAACAGGCGGCTTTGTATTATCCCCTGGGTATATTTCAACAAAGTTTTTAGCTAAAGGAACATTTTTCCATCCTTCATCGTCCAATTTGCCGTCAATAATTATTGATGAATTACTGCATTTTGAAATTGTTATTGTTGGCTTTATGTTGGTAATAAACGAAGCTGTAGAATCCGATGGCTCTGTTGTACTTCCCTGAGATAATGCTTTATTTTGAAAAAAGTCAAAAAAGAAAAAAACAAGTATGATAACTTTAATCCTCAACACTCGTTTCATATATTTATTGACTTAACAGGTTATTAACAGGTTTCATATTTCAATAAGTAAGATGAGAAAATTAAATAAATGGTTTATTAATGACTTGAATATACTAAGCAATGATTAAATATTAGACACATAGTTGTATGCATAAAGCAAAAAAACACTTAAATTTTCTATATTTATTGATTTTTTTAGCCTTTTTCAACATACTCTCAAATGCACAAACTTCAGCAAAAGTAGAAAGAATTGAATTTGAGGGCAATAAGTTCTACAGTCAAAACGAGCTGTTAAAAATGATGGCAACCAAAGCAGAAAGCCCATTTTCAGAAATACAATTTGAGCTTGACTTAAAAAATATTATTAAAAATTACCAAAATTCAGGTTATATAAATTGTTCAATAGAGAATGTTGAGAAAAATTACAACTTCGATTCAAGTTCAATAAACCTATCAATAAAAATTAACGAAGGAAAGCAAACATTTATTGGAGAAATTTTATTTGAAGGCAATAAAGTTTTTCAAACAAAATTCCTGATGAACTTAATGGACTCTAAAGCGGGAGAAGTTTTAGATGCATTTAAGCTGAACAGAGATATAACCGATATACTCAATCTCTATGAGCAAAAAGGATATACCTTTGCCTCGATAAGCATAAAAAATATCGAAGAATATTCGGAAAACGGAACGGATAAAATCAGAATAACTATAAAAATTGATGAAAATGAAAAAATTAAAATAGATAAAATCTCAATCGAAGGCAATACTACGACAAAAGATAATGTAATTGTCAGAGAAATCTCGCTTGAAGATATCAAATCACTAACCAAAGAAAACCTGCTTGAAATAAAGCAGCGGCTTGATAATACCGGCTATTTTGAAAGCGTTGAAATGCCCAAAATATATAAATACAAAAATTCTACCGTTTTGCAAATAAATGTCAAAGAGGGCAATACAAATACATTCGACGGGATCTTAGGATATGTTCCCCCAGCCCAAAACGAGGAAAGCGGGTATTTCACGGGGCTTGTAAATCTTTCGCTCAGAAATCTTTTCGGAACCGGAAGAAGGATTGATGCAAGGTTCCACAAAGAGCAGAGGGAAACACAGGAGCTGGAGATTCGGTATCTTGAACCGTGGGTGCTCGGTTTGCCTGTAAACATTAGCGGCGGATTTTTGCAGAGGATAGAAGACTCTTCTTACATAAAAAGAGATGTAAGCTTAAAAACAGAGACCTTACTTTCAAGAAAATTTTCTGTCTCAGTTTTATTTAATGCAGAAAGAGTAATACCAACGCTTGAAAATAATCAGATTTACTCAATTTTTGACAGCAGGCTTCTCGCTACCGGTGTCGAGATAAAATTCGATAGCAGGGACTATGTTTATAATCCATTTTCCGGAATTCTTTATAGAACAAGCTACTCGGTCGGGCAAAAAAAAGTATACAATGCTTCATCGTTTCCTAATCAGGATATTCCCGGCGACTTTACAATTCAAAAAGGGACAGTTGATTTGGACTTTTATCATTCATTTTTTAAAAGGCAAAGTCTGCTATTAAGTGTTCACGGCGTAGAAATCCGCTCACCCAGATTTGAAACGGCTGATTTATTCAGATTGGGTGGAAATCGCTCCGTGAGAGGCTATCGTGAAAGCCAATTCCTCGCTTCCCGCGTAGGATGGAGCAATGTTGAGCTGCGCTACTCGCTCACTCGCAAAAGCTTCGGGGCAGTATTCTATGATTTTGGGTACTATTTAAGACCCGCAGACGAAATTGCCCAAATTCCCTCGCAGGAGGCCTTTATTTTCGGCTATGGGCTGGGGATAAGGATTGAAACGGCTTTGGGAATGTTCGGAGTAAGCTATGCGCTTGGCAGGGGGGATTCGATTTTAGAAGGCAAAGTGCATTTTGGCTTGGTGAATGATTTTTAGTAAAAAATTATCTTATACTCATATCCTGAATCTTTAAAAACTCTTTTTCCGATTTCACATTCACTGCATCTTTCTCTAACGCAGTAAAAATTATAAAGCTGAATCAGTGCCTGCTCGATTGCGGGGGTATTAATTTTAATCCCTCTGTTTTTTATTACCTGCTTACTCAACAAATTTATTATTGAATTATCGGGTTTAACTTCCAATTTATTATATAATTCAAGAACGTTCTCTTTTATCAAAGCATCCTTAAAAATAATTGAATAAAAATAAACAATTGGTATTATTACATTAATTATTATGTCATTTATTCTTTGCTTACCCAAGAGCTTGAACCCAATTTTTGATTCCTTCCCGAAATCATAGTGTTTGAACCAGTATGAATCTTCGGCCGGTTTAAGTGAATTAACCAAAACCTTACATGACTTTTTTAAAATAAAATCTTCAATCTGAAAACAATTTATAATGTTTTTAAATAAATCTTCATTTATAATTTTGATTACAAGCTGGGAGCCGTAAGCAATCCTTAGAGTAGGAAAGTTTTGCGGTCTTAACCTGAAAAAATTCCATTCTGATTTGTTTAATCTTGGAGAAGTTATTTTGTAATCAATTTCTCTCCAGATTTCCTTAAGCTTACTTATATATGCATCTTTGAGCCTTAAATCAAACAGCAAACCCGCAGAACCAAATAAAGCAGATTGAATTAAATCAATATCACCAAAGTTTTTGATTAATTTTGAAATAAATTCTAATTTAAGACTTTTGGAAAGCTTTAACATCTGTTTTTTATTTTTCGAAAATCCAAGCGCTTCAAATACAAATTCATACAAAACCTGCTCCCAAATGGTTTTCTTTTCCAAATATTCACTATTGCGAACATATATATCCTTCTCTTTGCCCAACTCCTCAATCCTGTCTTTAATCCGCTCTGTTTTTAACTTTAACCTTTCAACTGAAAGTTTATTGAGCCAATCATTTACTACATCGTCATCAACATCCTTGTTTAGACTGTAACACGGAAGCTTAAATTTATCTGAAGGTTTACTAATTATATCCTGCCAGATTTCATGAATTGATGAATTAAGATGTTTAGAGAGAACTACTGTAGAGAGATTTCGCTTTATTCTAAGTTTTGGCGAGGTTTTATTTTCCGAATCCCACAATACCACCTGAAGAATTACTGAATTGTACCTTCTCTCTTTTGGATGGCTGTGTTCTGCCCAGCTTTTAAAATCCCTGTGAATTTCAATATCACCGGTAAAGATTTTACCGTCTATTTTAACCTTTGCATCCTTGTAATCGGGACCTGAATCATAATTTCTGCTTCCGTAACTTATTATTTCAACTTCTTCACCGCTGTCTGTCTTTAAATTTGAATAATAATTATCCCCGCCCTCCCATATTTTACATATGAAAGATTCATTTATATTAAGTCTTTGCTTCATTTTGATTACCGTAAGAGTTACTTTTTCTTTTTTACTACTAAAAGCATATTAATTTCATCTCTGGCTTTCATTGCATTTTCGCTTAAAATCTCGCAAAACTCCGTTTCGTTTTGCGCCTTTGGGGCAGAATAAATAATCGAGCGGCTTTGGTTAATTACAAATAAATTGTGGCTTAATGATGCAACGGTTTTCTCAAGTGAGTTTTTTTGTATACCTATGCCCGGCACAAGGATTGGGGTGTCAGGGTAAGCTTTAGTTATTTTTTTCAGCTCATTTGTGTGGTTTGCACCTACAACAAATCCGATTTTATGGTCATTCCACGTTATTGCCTTTTCCGTAACTACTTCCCAAAGCGGCTTTTTGTTAATTTTCAGAAACTGAAAATCCTTTGCCCCGTAATTTGAGGTCAATGCCAGAAGCCACACAAACTTATTCTTACGCCGTAAAAAGGGTCTGGCTGAATCCTGCCCCATATACGGCTGCACGGTAATGGAATCAAATCCAAAGCCATCCAGGAATGCCTGCGCATAAAGCTCAGTTGTATTTTCAATATCGCCGCGCTTTGCATCAGCAATCGTAATTAAGTTTTGAGGAATATTAGCTATCGTGGATGTAATCGCTGCCCAGCCAAGCTCGGTTTCCTTTTCATAGAATGCTATGTTAAGCTTGTAGCCGCAAACGTAATCCTTTGTTGCTGATATAACCGAATTATTGAAATCAGCAATGGGGTTTGGAGCAGATTTAAAAAACTGAGGAATTTTGGTTACATCGGTATCAAGCCCAACAATTAAATGTGAGTTTGTTTCACGAAGCGCCTGCTTAAGTTTTTTAACGAAGTGCATTAAACGTATTCCTTACGGTTCCTATAAGCGTTCAATATTATTCCAAGCATAATTAGATTTGAAAGAAGGAATGATACGCCGTAGCTCATAAACGGAAGAGGAATTCCGATTACAGGCATTATACCCATAATCATTCCGAGATTAATTAAAATATGGAACGAAAATATCGTTGCAAAACCAATACAACAAATGCTCAAAAACTGGTTTTTGCATAAATATGCAATGTGAATTGTCTGCCATATAAGAATTAAGAACAGCAGAACAACAATTATCGAACCAACAAAACCAAATTCCTCACCTACCATACAGAAAATAAAATCAGTCCATTGTTCTGGTATATACTTTAACTGCGTCTGTGTACCCTGCAAAAATCCTTTGCCCGTAAGGCCGCCCGAGCCGATTGCAATTTTAGACTGAATGACGTTATACCCCGCACCAAGCGGGTCTGATTCGGGGTTGAACATTGACATTATTCTTCTTTGCTGGTAGGGCTGGAGCTTATTATAAACCATATTTACAGAAAAACCCGCTGTTATTGCAATGCTTAACACAATTCCCGAAACCAGAATATTTCGTTTTAAGACAACCATTATTATAACAATAAAAACAATTGCCGAAACAAAATACCATGTCCCCAAAAATGCGCAAATAGCTGTAAGTATTGGCGCCACAATAAAAAATAACATATAGTTCGGCATGCCCGCCCAGTAAAGGACCGGAAGCAGCAAAACCAAAAAAACTAAAGACGTACCCATATCCGGCTGAAGCATTATTAACGCAACAGGAGCAAGACAGATTCCGACTGCGGTAAAGAATCCCCTTGGTTTTGTTATATCTGCTTCCTTATTCCTGTTTGAAAGGAAAAATGCAAGAGCCAGAACAGTTGCAACCTTTGCGAATTCAGACGGCTGGATTCCAAATCCTGCTATGTTAAACCAGCTTGTCTGCCCTTTAATTTTTTTCCCTATAACAAGCACTGCAAACAGCATAATAAGCGAAAGCGCGTAAACTAAGTAAGCCGTCATTGAAATATATTTGGCGGGCATATACATTATCGCAAGAACAATAACAATTCCTATGCACGCCGAAACAAGCTGTTTTGTAAAATTTGCCGAGACAAGCTCATTACCGTAGGTTGCGCTGTAAATTGCCACCAGACCTATGGCAATCAAGCCAAAGCCCGAAACAAATACAAAAATATTAAACCGTTCAAAAATTCCGCTTTGCATAATAATTTCTAATCCGGAAAGTTTCCTTTAATCTCGATTATTTCGGAATCATCCGTTTGCCCGAGCAAATACCTTAAAATAATTCTTTGAGCAATTGGAGCTGCAACTGCTGCGCCGAACCCCGCATTTTCAACCATAACGCATATTGCAATTTTGGGGTCATCGTAGGGGGCGTAAGCAATAAACCATGAGTGGTCTCTCCCATGGGGATTTTGAGCAGTTCCGGTTTTACCGGCTATCTCAACATCAGCATTTCTTATTGACCTTCCCGTTCCGTTGCCGTTTACTACAAGATACATACCTTTTTGAATAATTTTAAAAAACTCTTTGTTTATTTCAAGCTCACGCTTTTTAAAGCTAACAGGAATCAGCTCCCCGCTGTTTGGATTTTTTAAGAATCTAACAAGATGCGGCTGAACAAAAGTACCTGTATTAGCAAGTATCGAAGTGTATTCTGCCATTTGAAGCGGTGAAACGCCCAACTCACCCTGTCCAATGCCCAGACTCACTACGTATCCTTGAGTCCAACCTTTCGGTCCGTAAACTTTATTGAAGTAATCCGGTGAGGGAAGAAGACCTTTTGTTTCCTCCGGAATATCGATTCCAGTTTTCTCGCCGAAGCCAAGCATCTTTCCATACTTTGTCCAGTTATCAAACCCTATCTTTAAAACAAGCTTGTAATAAAATACGTTTACGGAATGCTCCACAGATGTTACAAATCCGATTGAACCGTAAGTGCCATGGTCTTTAAATACTTTGTCACCGAACTTGAAGCTGCCTTCGCAAACAATAGTTGAGTTGGGCTTCATAATGCCTTCCTGAAGCGATGCGAGAGCAGATACCATTTTAAAAGTTGAGCCCGGCGGGTAACGAGTTTGCGTTGCCCTGTTGAAAAGCGGCTTATCAGGGTTAGTATTTAAAGCCGTCCATACCTGTGGTGAAAGCTTACCGCTGAAATAGTTTAAATCATAATCCGGCTTGCTGATAAGGCATATTATTTCACCGCTCGAGGGGTCCATAGCCACAATTGCGCCTTTTCGCCCTTCAAGGAGCTTTTCCGCATATGTTTGAACGTCTGCATCTATGCTTAATATCAAATCATAACCGCTTACTGACTGAACGTCATTTTTGCCTTCATTAAGCGGTCCTACCTCCCGTCCTTTAGAGTCCTGCAGAATAAATTCATAACCCTTTTCACCGCGCAAATAATTTTCATAGCCGGCTTCAAGCCCGGTTGTGCCGATTAAATCACCCTGCCTGTAATAATCCCCTTCCTGCTTTTGCAGCATTGATTTGGATATTTCCTTTGAATATCCGATAATATGCGAAGCTTTAAACTCCGTTGGGTATAACCTGATTGGTTCTATTGTGTAATCGACTCCTCCAATCAAGTCACGATTCTCCTCAATAAAAGAAATTACTCTGAAATCAACATCGCGCATCACCCTTGTCGGAATGAACCTGTTAGTTCCTTCAATATCTTTAAGCATGGTTCGAAGCTCGTCGGGAGAAATGTTTATCAGTGCCGATACAAGGGGAATGTTATTTGTATCGAACTCTTTTTTTGTAATTACAACGCTGTATGAGGGCTTATTGTCAACAAGAAGCTTATTGTTTCTGTCAAAAATAAGCCCTCTTGCGGGAGTGGTGATAATGGTTTTTACGGAGTTCTTTTCCGACTCCCTGTCAAAACGCTCGGGATTAATCAGCTGAAGCTGAACCAAACGGAACGCAATTACAAAACAAATTGCAAATGAAAACAGATAATATATATTTTTCCTTTTGTTTAAATCCAACTTACAGTCGCCTTATTTTTTTTCTTGCAAAAATAACAGGAATTATGCTAATAATTGACGTATAAACAGCTGTCGGCAAAATGTATCTCAGCAAAACATCGGAGAAAACAAGGTTTGTTCCCTGAAAATATATAGTGAAATAAAAAATATTATTTACTATAGAACAAAAAAAAACAATTAAAACAAACCCGTAGCTTGATAAGTATCTTTCAATTTTGTTTTCATTATTAAAGAACCCCGATAAAAAGCCGGCGGCTGATTTTGACAAAGCCATTAAACCAATAAAAGAGAAGCTGAATAAATCCAAAAGCAGCCCAGATAAAAATCCAGCAATGCTGCCGTCAATTTTTCCGCGCTTTATTCCAACATAAGCAAGTCCTACCAGAACAATATCCGGAGTAACCTCATAGCTTGTTACAGCTATAAGCCAAACGAGAGTCTTCTGAACAATCACTAAAACCAAAAGCAAAGCAGCGTATTTCAGGTTTTCCGCCATTTGGTTTATTTTGATTTCTCGTTAAAGTTCTTCTCAAGATTTTTTCGCTCCTCATGGGACAAAAACTTTAAAACGAACGCCTCCTCGAGCGTTTCAAAATTTACAAATGACTCTACCTCGATTTCTTTAAACAGATTATCAACAGTTCCGACTGATGTTACAAAGCCAATCGGCAGACCCGCAGGGAAATGATTGCTGTACTCCGATGTTATAATTACATCGCCTGGGATAACATCGGAGCTTTTGGAAACATTTTTCATCATCAGTTTGCCCTCGCCGTCCCACGAAATAATTCCGTCGACCCTGCTTCTCTGGTCTTTAGCGCTGACTTTCAATTCCTTATTAAAAAGTATTTGAGCAATGCTGAAATTACTGCTTGTTGCAACTATTTTTCCAACCAGCCCTCGTTCAGTAATAACAGGCATACCCATTCTTACCGAATCTTTTTCCCCGATACTCAAAGTTATATTATTTCTTGTTTGGATAAGGGTTTTGCCTATTATTTTGCCTGTAACAATTCCGTAGCTAACTCTTTGCTTAAACTCAAGCATCTGCTTCAGGCGTAAATTTTCAAGCCTAAACTCTTTTAACTGGCTTAACTCTTTGGAAAGGTTAATGTTTGTTTCGCGGAGGTATTTATTTTCCTTCTCAAGCTCAAAAACATTTGGGATTATGGAAAAACCGCTCTGAACAACTCCGATTACATTAACAGCAATTGCCCTGATATAGCGGATTTGAAGATTATCATTTTGAAAAATCAGTATAAGGCTTATAATAATTAAAACTGAAAATATTATATACTCTTTTAGATTTCCTAAATAAGAAAGAATTTTCATTTAAACGAGCTTGTAGTAAATAAAAGTTAATTCCTTTAAACGGAATTAATATTTTTTGCTCTTAATCAGAACTTTGGAATACTTCTGCAAATCTTCCATAACCTTGCCTGCCCCGCGTACAACAGCAGTTAAGGGGTCTTCTGCAACGTGGACGGGCAGATTGGTTTCAAGCCTTATTCTTTCATCAAGTCCTTTGATTAAGGCGCCCCCGCCGCTGAGCATTATGCCCCTGTCCAAAATATCGGATGCAAGCTCGGGAGGAGTGCTCTCAAGGGCCACTTTTACTGCTCTTATTACCTGATTAACCGGCTCGCTGAGCGCTTCTCGGATTTCAATCGAGCTTACCTCCGTCATCTTAGGCAATCCCGAAACAAGGTCGCGTCCTTTAACTTCGATGATAACTTCTTCTTTTAAGGGCATAACGGAGCCCACCTGGCACTTAATTTCTTCTGCTGTTCGTTCGCCGATTAAAATGTTGTAATTCTTCCGGAAATATTCAACTATTGCAATATTCAATTCATCACCGGCAACACGAATCGAAGCGCCGTTTGCAATTCCGGAAAGGGAAATAACCGCAATTTCCGTTGTGCCTCCGCCGATATCTATTATCATATTTCCAACCGGTGATGATACATCAAGTCCCACGCCTATTGCAGCCGCCATCGGTTCGGCAAGCAGGTAAACTTCTTTTGCTCCTGCATGTTCGGCTGAATCTCTCACTGCTCGTTTTTCAACTTCGGTTATTCCGCTTGGAACGCAAATTACAATTCTTGTGCTCGGGAAAATGCTTGAATGAACCTTTTTGATAAAATTGCGAAGCATTCCCTCCGCAATTTCGAAATCAGCTATAACACCGTCACCCATCGGGCGGATTGTTTTAATCCCCTTATGGGTTTTCTCGTGCATTTGCTTTGCTTCATGCCCGACTGCAATGATTTTTTTCGTTGTTTCGTCAAAAGCAACTATAGAGGGTTCATTGAGTATTATTCCTTTGCCCTTTATGTATATAAGAGTGTTAGCAGTTCCTAAGTCGATTGCTATATCAGCAGAAAGAAAACCAAATAATGACATTTACCTGTGAGTCCTATAAGATATATTTAACATAAAAATGAAAAATTCAAAAAACTAATCGGCAAATATACAGTTTAATTTCAATTAAATAAGTAAACTTTTTAGTGCTTAAAATGCCTTATGCCTGTGAAGACCATAGTAAGTCCGTTCTCATTGGCGGCTTTGATGACTTCATCGTCTTTAACGGAACCACCGGGCTGGATTACTGCTTTAGCTCCCGCTTTGGCAGCCTCGATTACTCCGTCAGGGAAGGGGAAAAAAGCATCGGATGCAACGGAGCTGCCCTGTAAATCCATACCGAATCTTTTTGCCTTTTGCACAGCAAGTATTGAAGAATCAACCCTTGAGGGCTGACCCCCGCCTATTCCCACTGTTTGCAGGTTTTTAGCATACACAACCGAATTTGACTTGGTATGCTTGCAGACTTTCATCGCAAAAATCATATCACGAATTTCATCGTCAGTGGGTTTTCTTTGGGTAACGACTTTAAGTTCGGATTCATTTACAACAATATCATCCCAGGTCTGCATAAGCATTCCGCCGGTGACGGTTTTTAATTCATTAACAGTTAAACCTTTCAAAAGGATGCATTTGATAAGCTGTCTGTTTTTCTTCTTCAGTAAAAAATTAAAAGCATCGTCGCTGTATTTCGGAGCTATTACAATATCGGTTTTGATTTTATCAATCTCCTGTGCAGTCTTCAAATCCATTTCATTATTAATTATTATTATTCCGCCAAATCTTGATACATTATCACATGCTAAAGCTTTTAAATATGCTTTTGTAATATTATCGTCACATGCAACACCGCTTGGATTTGTATGCTTTATAATTGCGCAAGCCGGCTGGTCAAACTCATTAATAAGATTATAAGCAGCGTCGATATCAAGAATGTTGATATATGATAATTCCCTGCCGTGGAGCTTCTCAAAAACTTTATCGAATCCTTCTTCACCAATGTTATAAAGAACCGCTTTCTGGTGGGGATTTTCTCCGTATCTTAATTCATTATAGCCGGTGTAGTAAATATCGAATATTCCGCTTTTCTGTCCGGAAATTTTTCTGAAATAATTTGCAATGCTTATGTCATAAGATGCGATGAATTCAAATGCATCGGCGGCTAAGAGTTGATTTATATTCTTATTTTTTTCCAGTGCATCAATATATATTTTATACTGCAAGGGATGGACTATAACTCCGACATCAGCGAAATTTTTTGCCGCCGCACGGATTAGCGAAACCCCGCCGATATCAATCTGCTCAATTGCTTCCTGAGCTGTGCAATCGGGATTGCTGATGGTTTCCTTGAAAGGATAAAGATTTACGCACACCAAATCGAACGGCTTAAAGCCGTATTTTTCGGCTTCTTTCAAATGGCTTGGATTGCTTTTATCGGCTAAAATTCCCGCAAAAATCATATGCTGAAGCGTTTTAACCCTGCCGCCGAGGACTTCTGGTGAGCCGGTAATTTCCTCAATTGTGGTGAGCTTTATGCCGTTTTCACGCAGGAGCTTTGCCGTTCCGCTTGTGGATACAATTTCAAATCCTTTACTTACAAGCTCTTTAGCAAACTCAGCAACTGCTGATTTATCATATACGCTTATTAATGCTCTTTTCATCTTGTTCTTTTTTTCATTTAAAGTAAACTCTTTTCCCCTTTACAACCGCTTTTTTCGATTCAAACAATTTTATTGCCTCCGGATACAGCCTGTGTTCGGTTTTCAAAACTCTTTTTTGCAGTTCTTCTGGCGTGTCATCGTCTTCAACCTTAACTGCTTTTTGTATAACAATGGGACCGCTATCATACTTGTCATCAACAATGTGGACGGTTGCACCCGTAACTTTTGCGTCTGATTCCAAAACCGCTTCGTGTACATAAATTCCGTACATCCCTTTCCCACCGAATGAAGGAAGCAGTGCGGGGTGAATATTTATAATTTTGTTTTTGAATTTTCTAATTATAACCGGATTGATTTTTTCATATAGCCGGCAAGGACAATCAAACCAATATTAAACTCTTTAAGCAAGGAAAGAAATTTTTTTACGAACTCCGCTTCTGAGCTGAATAATTTCTGCGATAAATGATAAGCTGGAATACCGTTTCGTTTTGCGGTTAGTAACGCGCCTGAAGCCGAATTATTGCTGATTACTAAAACAACTTTGGAGGAAATTTTGCCTGTTTTCTGCGCTTTAATAATTGCCTTTAAGTTCGAGCCTTTGCCTGAAGCCAAAACGCATAAATTCAAACCCAACTTGTACGGAAATTTAATGATTTTAAGCAAAATTAACCAAAATTGTTTAAATAATCAATTAATTTATTGAATAAAACGAGCAAAATTTGTATATTTGTAATCTCTAAAAGTCAAAAAAGGACATTATATAATGAAAAAGGGACTGCACCCTAAGTATATGAAATGCGACGTAATCTGCAATTGCGGTGAAAACCGCGGGGTTTTGTTCACAACCCGCTCCACTGTGCCGCAAATTAAGGTCGAAATTTGCTCGTTCTGCCATCCGTATTTTACCGGTAAGCAGAAATTAGTCGATAGCGCGGGGCGCGTTGAAAAGTTCAACAGAAAATATAAGAAGAAAGCTAAAACCGAGGAAAAAACTCAGGAAGCTGCGACTTAAAACATCACATTTGAAAAGCATAAGCTTTTTAGCGTAAGCTTTTGAATACCAAATACAATTTTAAAATCCTCATTATACTATTTTAATTATGAACATATGTATATTTGAGGATTTTTTAATTTCCAATCTGGCCCCTCTTAATTATTTAAGACATACTTCAAAACTCATCTGCGGAGTCTATACTTTGCAGGAAAAAATTTTAAATTACTTCCCTGCGAAGACAAAACTAACCCTGCATTCAAGAAAGTATCTTGCTGAATACCTGAGGGAAAAATTTCCGAAAGCTTGTGTGAATGAACTCCGCGAAAGTGATTACATTTTTTTAAACTCAAGGGTTTTATTCAGCAAACATGATTTAAAAAATATTGTTAAGCTGTTTAAGAAAGAAAAAAACTCCGCACTATTACAAAGTAAAAATATAATTGCATTCAATACCTCAGCGGATAACACCGAAAAGTTTAAGGAAATAATAAATCCGGACACAGATAATTTAATTGCATTTTCGGATATTGAGTGGCTTGGCTTAAATAAAATTGAAACAAACGATTTTAAAGTCATTAATTACCCGAGTGATTTAATTCTGTATAATGAAGACGAGTTAAATTACGATTTAAAAAACCCCGCAAAAAAGAAGCTCTACATATCAGCAAAAGCAAAAGTAAGCAAACAGGTTTCCTTCGATACTTCAAAAGGAAATATTTACATTGATAAAAATGCTGTAATTGAACCCTTTACTTACATTAAAGGTCCCGTTTATATTGGCGAAGGAACTCTGCTCCGCTCAGGCACAAAGCTCTACGGTCCGGTCAGAATCGGCGGCTTGTGCAAAGTCTCAGGCGAAATCACTAATTCCATTTTACACTGGTATGTTAACAAACAGCACCTTGGATTCTTAGGTCATTCATATTTGTGCGAGTGGGTCAACTTAGGCGCGGGAACAACCACTAGCAATTTGAAGAACAATTATTCAAACATTTCACTCAATATTAACGGGGATGAAGTCAACACTAATTCGATTTTTCTCGGCAGCATAATCGGCGACCACACCAAAACAGGGATACAGACAATGCTCAATACAGGAACGATAATCGGTATCTCGTCCAATCTCTACGGCGCGGGGTTCCATAATAAGCTCGTAAAATCATTTTCGTGGACTGATGCTTCAGCTAATCAAACTAAAGTTTATGAGCTTTCCAAAGCTCTCAGCACAGCAAAAATTTCTATGACGAGGCGTGAGGCTGAAATGACAAAATCATACGAAGATATGTTTACCTGCGTTTTCAATAACAAAGATGAGCTGTTTGTTTAATTTTGTTTAATTTGTTAGTTTTGTTTAATGAAGATTTCCAAAAAAACTAAAGAGCTGATTGAAGAGCTTAATGAGTATTCCGGAGCAAAATTAAAAAACCCCGTTGAGCTTTCATACCTGGTTGAAATCGCATCGCTCTCGGAAAAAGATAAATTGTTTTACGATATACAGTTCATCGCAAAATACTTAAACGGACTCACGAAAATTCTACAAACCAATGTAGACTTATCCTCCCAAAAAAACGGCGATAAGGTCTCAAACGAGGAAGCTAGGGAAAAAATTATGGGCGAGTTTAAAGCTAATATGGTCAAGCTCACAAATTACCTAAAGGATTTGCTTCTTGAAGCCAATGAAAACGTGAAATCCGAACTTGAGAAAAAATATCTCTCGCTTAGCCGGGAATCAATGCAGAACCTCACAGCCCTTATTTATGATTTAAGCTGGCTGAAAAAGCTTAATAACACAAAACGCAGCAATTAATGATTAGTAATTAATAATTAGTAATTAATAATAATTTCGGATTGCGGATTTGTTATTTCGGCAAACTTTTTTTGCCTTTTTCTTTTTTACTTTTGCTTTTTTACTTTTTAATATTCGATTTTTGATTTTTAATTTGTCATTTGAGCTTTGAAATTTGCCTGCCTGCAGCAGGCAGGACATTTAAAAAATACCACCATGGTGGATTTAATCCCGCACGTAAATTATGTACGGGACAAGTTTTGAAAGTGGGATTGTGACTCCTGCCTGCCTTGTGGGCTTACCTCGTGAGTTGGCAGCTATACTCGACTGTTGGAGACTCGCCCCGATTGCTCGGGGGACAATAAAGCATAAGCTTTGGAGCCATGTCCGGTAAAAATCACTGAACAACGGTTCTTCCAAAAATCTCACGTTAGCTTAGCGTGAGTGAAGCACAGTCTTATACTTTAGAGTCGTCGCCTTAAGAGCCCTAAGCTTTCCCCGCCGCCGGAATACCCCAA
>JAKEEM010000007.1 GCA_022616535.1 Chlorobiota bacterium
GTCGACCGTGCCCCCTCGTGAGCAGTTTATCAAAACCGCGTCTTTATGCATTTGAGATATACCCGCTTTATTTATTAGGTGACGAGTACTTTCATCAAGCGGCGTGTGAATTGTAACAATATCAGACGACTTTAAAAGTGTGTTTAGACTTACAAACTTAATCCACTTATACTTGTTTTTAAGTGCGGGAATAATATCGTTTCCCAGAATTTTCATGCCCAGTGCTTTCGAAATTTTAGCAACGTAAGAGCCGACTCTGCCAACGCCGATTATTCCGATTGTTTTACTGTACAGCTCGGAATTAGAAAATTCTTTGTAATCAAAAATTCCTCTTTTCATATCATAATTCGCCCGAATTATATTTTTCTTAATCAGCAAAATCAATGCAATTGTAAACTCACCAGCTGAAATGCTGTTTGCACCGGGAACATTCATTACTTTAATTCCGAGTTTTGTGCATGATATAACGTCAATGTTATCAAATCCCGAAGATACTGTGCAAATCAATTTAATATCAGTTTGCTTTTTTATTTTTTTTGCAGTGAGATTGTCGATTTTTCTTGTTGAGCGGATTATAAGAGCGGAGCTTTTAGAATTAGGGTCCGATAAAGCAGAAATTTTTTTTATAAGCTTCTTATTGTCGAGCCCTGAGAAGTTAAATACTTTAAATTTTTCTTTTAACAAATTAACGCCTTCTGAGCTTAACTCACAGGTAATGTAGATATTAATATTTCGGGAAGATTTCAATCTTATTCTTTAATCTCAATCGTGTTCTTTAATCGCAGTAAACTCCTGCCTTATTAATTTACTAAGTTCAACGAAATCCGATAATTCCAAATCACCCATATGTGAAACTCTTGCAATTTTATCTCTTAATTCATCCTTTCCGTTAGCAATTTGTATTCCGTATTTTTCCTTAAGCGCGCTGATAATCCTGCCCGTCGGAATGTTATCGGGGAGTGTAACAGCAGTCATTGAGTCGCTCGGACTTTTTGATAAAATGCCAAAACCGTTTTTAAGGGATTCATTTCTGAAGTATTCTGCCATCCCGTGAACTCTTTTCCATTTATTTTCAAGACCTTCGTTTAAAATTATGTCGCAGGCTTTATCCAAACCGTAAAAAAGTCCGACGGCGGGAGTCCACATTGTCAATCCGTCTTCAAAGGATTTAATTTCTTTCCTTAAGTCAAAATAAAACCTTGGCATAGTGCTCTTAATCATTTTACTTTTTGCCTTTTCACTATATGCAATTACCGAAAGTCCCGGCGGAGTCATTAATCCTTTTTGCGAGGCGGAGACGGCAATATCAATACCCCACTCGTCCATTCTAAACTCAATCGCTCCAATTGAGGTAATTGCATCTACTGCAATCAAAGCGTCGGAGTTTGCCCTGATATACTCTGATATTCTCCTTATATCCGTAAGGGTAGCCGTTGAGGTTTCGCTGTGTGTGAGGAAAATGGCACTTGTGCTGCTTAAGTCCGCATCTTTTAAATCACTGGTCTGAACAGCATTCCCGTAGTCTTTATGAATCTCCGCCGCATTAAGCCCGTAAGCCCTGCATATAGCACCCCACCTCGCTCCAAACTTGCCCTGGTTAAAAAACAGGACATTATCGCCGGGTGAACAGAAATTTACAACAGCAGCTTCCATTGCTCCCGTGCCAGAAGAGGTAAGAACGGAGAGATTATGCTCCGTCAAAAAAATTTGTTTAAGCTTTTGAACGAAATTTTTGTGGAATTCTTTAAAATCCCTGCTTCTGTGGTAGGTTATAGAGGAAACGACAGCTTTTAGCACCTCGGGCGGCACCTGAGTCGGACCCGGCGTAAATACTTTTTTTGCTAACAAAGGATTTGGAGTTTATTTAGGAATTTAAGCTTTCTTCGATAAGCTTATTTACCGTATCCTTACCTTCACCGGTAATAGCCGAAAAAGGGATGTAATCTTTGCATAAATCATCGTTGCTCACTATTTTGCTTGTCCTGTAGATTTGGCGTTCCATCTTATTGGCTGAAATTTTATCCGCCTTGGTGAGTACAATAGCGTAGTTCAATTCATAATACTCAAGCCAGTTTATCATCAGCTGGTCTAAATATGTGGGGTCATGCCTTGAATCCATAAGCTCAAACACAAGCTTGATGTTATCTCGTGTGCTAATGTATTCTTCCACAAGCTTCCTCCAGCCTGTTTTAATTTGCTCGGGCACCTTTGCATATCCGTAGCCGGGCAAATCGACAAAGTAAAAGGATTCGTTAATCAGGTAGTAGTTTAACATGCGTGTCCGTCCGGGAACAGAGCTTGTTTTAGCAAGCTTTGATTTGCTGCATATTTTGTTTATTAACGAGGATTTCCCGACATTCGAGCGACCTATGAATACAATTTCCGGTAAATGTGCGGCGGGAAGCTGATCTAAATCAGAAACGCTATTTACAAATTCAGCTGTTACTATTTTCATTAATTTTAGGTAACTCAAATTACCCAGGTTATACTGATTAGCTACTCAGCTGCTTTTTTTTCTTTCTGCTTCTGGTGGATGTCTTTTCGGGTCCCTGGGCAGATGCTTTTTTAGTTTTTTTTTGTTTCGGTTTTGATTCCTTTTTAGGTTCTGTTTCAGCCGCCGAAGTTTCCTCTTTCTTAGTCTGCTCAATATTATAATCAACAAGCTCGATGAGAGCCATTTCGGCACTGTCTCCGAGCCTTCGACCCATTTTTAAAACTCTCGTATAACCGCCGTTTCTTTCGGCAACTTTCGGGGCTATTTCCTCAAATAAGGTTTTAACCGCACCCCTGTCGTTTAGATACTGGTTTATTTGCCTTCTGGCGTGGACGCCGAACTCAGGCTCGTTATTATTTAAGTAAGCCAGCTTAGACTTATTTATCATTGGCTCGATGAAAGTCCTGAGCTCCTTCGCCTTAGCAAGAGTAGTCTTTATCTTCTTGTTTTTTATTAATGAAACCGAAAGGTTAGACAACAATGCTTTCCTGTGCGACGCAGTTCTCTTTAACTTTCTTCCTTTTCTCCTGTGTATCATTACTTTTAGATTTTAAAAAATTTCTACTCTGATTCTTCTTTAATATATTTATCTACATCCATACCGAAGGATAGACCGTTTTCCTGCAGAATTTCGCCAAGCTCAGCAAGCGATTTCCTACCGAAGTTCCTGAACTGCAGCATTTCGACTTCCTGGTGCCTTACCAAATCACCCAGTGTTTTAATATTTGCAGAACGCAGGCAATTCTGCGCCCTTACGGAAAGCTTCAGCTCGTCAACGTTTGTCAGAAGCATTTTTCTGATTCTTGCAAATTCAGTTTCCTCGTCTTTAGCTGGAACTTTTTTCTCCTCGGTAACTTTGCCAAAATTCTGAAACATCATTATATGTTCATTTAAAATAGTGGCTGACTGAGTAAGCGCATCAACCGAGTTAATGGTGCCGTCTGTTGTTATCTCAAGAACCAGCTTCTCGTAATCAGTTTTTTGCCCGACTCTTGTGTACAAAACATCATACTTCACGTTCTTAACAGGGGTAAAAATAGAGTCTATCGGAATCATCAATAAGTCCTGTTCATTATCCTTATTTTCTTCGGCGGGAACATAACCAATGCCTGAGCTTATTTTTATCGAAATGCTTAAATCCGCATTTTTATTCAATGTTGCAATATGATGATTAGGATTTAATACTTCGAAATCTTCTGTCGCTTCTTGTATGTGCCTCGCAATAAATTCAACAGGACCTTTAAGCCTGAGCTCAACCTTATTTGCGCCTTTAACATTCTGCTTGAACCTTACTTCCTTTAAGTTTAATACGATTTCCGAAACGTCTTCAACGACATCCTTAATTGTCGTAAATTCATGCGGAACATTGTTGAGCTTAATACCTGTTATTGCAGTTCCCGGAAGCGAAGAGAGCAACACCCTTCTTAAGGTATTGCCGATAGTTATACCGTAGCCCTTTTCAAGCGGCTGGACAATAAATCTGCCAAAATACCTTGTATGTGTCTCTTTTTCTAATTCTAACTTCTCGGGGAATTGGATATAATGATTTTGCATTTTATTTTATACTATTTTGAATATAATTCTACAATTAATTGTTCGTTTGCGTTGAATGGAATATCAATTCTTTGGGGAATCGAAAGCAGTGTACCTTTTAGTCCGGCTTTATCAACCTGAAGCCATGAAGGAAGCATATCGTCTTTCACTCTTTTCATCGATTCATGAAATACTTTAACCTGCTTGCTTTGGTCTTTTACCTGCACGGTATCCCCTGCTTTAAGCAGAAAAGAGGGAATATTTACATTCTTTCCGTTAATTTTAAAATGTTTGTGCAAAATCAATTGCCTCGCTGCTTTTCTTGAAGGAGCAAGCCCCGCCCTGTAAACAATGTTGTCAAGCCTTCTTTCTAGAAGCTTTACAAGATTTTCGCCTGTTCTTCCTTTTTGCCTGGATGCAAGTTCAAAATAATTTCTGAACTGGGACTCGAGTAACCCGTAAGTCCTTTTAACTTTTTGCTTCTCTCTCAGCTGAATGGAGTAATCTGAAACTTTCGCTCTTCTTGAAAGCCCGTGCTGTCCCGGAGCATAGTTTTTCCTTTCAATCGGACATTTTTCGGTAAAGCATTTTGTTCCTTTAAGAAACAGCTTCTGTTTTTCTCTCCTGCAAAGCTTGCAGCTTGGTCCCGTATATCTTGCCATTGGTTAGTTAAAAATAATTAAATTATACTCTTCTTCTTTTAGGCGGTCTGCACCCGTTATGGGGAATAGGTGTAATATCCTTTATGCTTAAGATTGCAAGCCCGGCAGTCTGCAAAGACCTGATTGCCGCTTCTCTTCCTGCACCGGGACCTTTGATGTAAACATCGACTTTTCTCATCCCCATATCAACAGCGGATTTTGCGGCGCTCTCTGCCGCTATTTGCGCGGCAAAGGGTGTATTCTTCTTGGAACCCTTAAATCCCATTCTTCCTGAAGAAGCCCAAGAAATCGTGTTTCCCTGTGTATCGGTTAGGGTAACTATTACGTTATTAAAAGTCGCTTTAACGTGTGCTATACCCGATGCTTCAACGGTTGTTTTCTTTTTAGTTTTCTTTACCTGCTGGTTCATTAATTTGCTTTATTCATTACTTCTTAGCTATAGCTTTTTTCTTTCCGGCAACAGTTTTCCTCTTGCCCTTTCTTGTTCTTGCGTTGGTTTTTGTTCTTTGTCCCCTTACAGGCAAACCTCTTCTGTGCCTTTTGCCCCTGTATGAGCCGATATCCATAAGTCTTTTAATATTTGCCTGCACCTCTGCCTTTAATGCACCCTCTACTTTAAACTCAGACGTAATGATATTACGGATTTGGTTGACTTCATCATCGGTTAATTCCTCAACCTTTTTATCGTAATTTATCCCAACCCTGTCAAGAATTGATTTTGAAACCGATTTACCAATTCCGTAGATGGAGGTCAGCCCGATGATAACTCTTTTATGTTTGGGAAGGTCAATCCCCGCTATTCTTGCCAATTATTTTACTCCCTGATTAAAATTAAACGCCAAAAAAATTAACCTTGTCTTTGCTTATGCTTTGGATTTTTGCAAATAACCCGGATAACACCTTTTCTTTTGATTATCTTGCAGTGCTCACACAATTTTTTTACCGAACTTCTTACTTTCATTATTTAAAACCCTCCTGCCGTATGGCGTGAAATTCTATGTTTATTTATACCTGTATGTAATCCTTCCGCGCGTTAAGTCGTAAGGTGAAAGTTCAACCGAGACCTTATCCCCCTCCAGAATTTTAATGAAATTCATTCTCATCTTGCCGGAAATATGAGCAATTATCTCATGCCCGTTTTCAAGCTTAACTTTAAAAGCGGCATTAGGCAAAGTATCGGTAATAATTCCATCTACTTTTATGGTGCCCTGTTTTGCCATTAAAGTATTTTTACAAAGTTAAAATTTCAGGTTTCCCCTTTGTTATTAAAACTGAATGCTCAAAATGGGCGCTCGGCTTACCATCGGCAGTTACGTAAGTCCAGTTATCATTTAAAACCTTCACTTTATAAGTGCCGTAATTCACCATCGGCTCGATTGCAACCGTCATCCCTTCCTTAAACTTATTTCTGTATCCGTTGTGGTAATAATTGGGAATCGGCGGGTCTTCATGCAGGCTTTTCCCGATTCCGTGCCCCACCAAATCCCTTACGACGGAAAACCCGGCTGACTCAACATGCTGCTGTATTGCAATTGAAACATCGTTTATGAAATTTCCGTCCTTAGCGTTATCTAGCCCGATATACAAGCTTTCCTCAGTAACCCTCATAAGCTTATTTTTTTGAGGACCTATATAGCCGATTGCATAGGTCTTCGCTCCGTCGCCGTAATAACCGTTTTTCTTAACTCCAACATCAATGCTGACTATATCGCCTTCAACCAGCTTCCTTTCTCCAGGAATACCATGGACTACTTCTTCATTTATCGATATGCAGGAATTTGCAGGAAAGACGTTTTTATGAACCTTATAACCCTTAAAAGCAGGCGTAGCGTCTTTTGATTTAATGTAATCCTCAATTATTTCATCAAGCTCTAAAGTAGTAACACCCGGATTTAAGAACTTTTCAATATAAGAAAGAACACACGCTACAATTTTACAGCTTTCTCTTATTGCCTCTATTTCAGATAAGGTTTTAACCATCAAATGCAGATTATCCTCTTCTGCCTTTTATCCTTCCGCTTTTCATAAAGCCGTCGTAATGCCTCATAACCAGGTGTGATTCTATTTGCTGCAGTGTATCAAGCGCAACACCAACCACGATCAATAGGCTCGTTCCCCCGAAAAACTGAGCCATTCCTTGAGTAACTCCTGCTTGTGCAATAAAAGCTGGCAATATTGCAATAAATGCCAGAAATATTGAACCTGGCAGCGTAATCTTTGTTAATATGTTATCAATAAAGTCCGATGTGGCTTTGCCGGGTCTGACTCCCGGGATAAATCCGCCCTGGCGTTTCATATTATCTGAAACGTCTTTAGGATTAAAAGCAATCGCAGTATAAAAATACGTAAAAAACACAATCAATGTTCCGTAAAATAACGCATAAACTAAACTCGTTTGATCAAAATATTTAGAAAGTCCCTGCATGAACTCACTATCTGGAAAGAAAGTCAATATAGTATTCGGCACAAACATAATAGACTGCGCAAAAATTATAGGCATTACACCTGCCTGGTTAACTCTTAGCGGAATATACTGCGTAACACCGCCGTATATTTTTCTTCCCACAACCCTTTTTGCATACTGAACGGGAATTCTTCTCATTGCCTGAGTAACCAAAACTACTCCCGAAACTATTAAAACTAAGCCTGCAATTATAATCAGTTCGATAATTATGCTTCTAGCACCTGAGGCAACAACCTGGTACTCATCCAAGAATGCATACGGCAGTCTGTCAATAATCCCCACAAAAATAATCAGCGAAATTCCGTTTCCAATTCCCCGCTCGGTAATCTGCTCGCCCAGCCACATCATAAATATCGTTCCGGCAGTCATCAGAATAATGCAGGATATAGTAAAAATTACAGGTGAAACATCGGGTGACAAAATGCTGACGCCTGCTACGTTTCTGCTTTTAAGCTGGACGCTTACTCCCCAGGCCTGCATTAAGGCAACAGGAACGGTTCCGTACCTTGTAAGCTGGTTGATTTTTTTTCTGCCAGCCTCGCCTTCTTTCTGCAGCTTTTGAAAATACGGCACAACTGCACCTAATAGCTGGATAATAATTGATGAGCTGATGTAGGGCATTATTCCAAGTGCAAAAATAGCAGCATTGGAAAAAGCACCGCCGACAAACAAATCGTAAAGACCGAATAAAGTGTTGCTCGCCTGGTTTTTCGAAGCTTCGGCGAGTAACCCTGTGTCAATCCCTGGTAGAGTTATATGAGCACCGATTCTTACAACAATAAGGAGTAATACGGTAAATATTATCCTTTGGCGTAACTCCTGGATTTTGAAAATATTTCTGAAACTTTCAACAAAACCGCTCATAAAACGATAGTCTTACCTCCGGTTTTTTCGATTTTTTCGACTGCCGTTTTGCTGAATTTATGTGCGGTTATATCCAATTTTTGTTTCAAGTCGCCTTCTCCTAAAATCTTAAGGGGTGTATTATTTTTTGATAAAATACCCGCTTTATAGAGAATCTCAGGGTTTAGATTCTGGTCTTTCAGCTTGCCTTTTTCAATAAAATACTGAAGCTTACCAAGATTTAAAACCTGATATTCAATTTTGCTTGGATTTTTAAAACCAAATTTTGGCAGTCTTCTCTGTAACGGCATCTGTCCGCCTTCGAACCATGCACGCCACTTGTTTCCTGCACGCGAACCTGCACCGTTCATACCCCTTGTTGAGGTTTTGCCGTGCCCCGAACCGGGACCTCTCCCGATTCTTTTTCTTTTCCTCTTCGAGCCTTCAGCGGATTTTAAATTGCTTAAAACGTTCATTTTCTTTTCGTGAAGTGTTACAATAAAGACCCCTCGCATTTCTGCGAGGGGACTTTAAAGTTAGAACAAAATATTTACTTACTTACTAAAGTTATACGATGCCGAAATAATTCCGAACAAGTCTTCCGAATTCTGATTGTTCGAACCTGAGATCCAATATGGTCCTTGTTTCAGCCATCTTTCACTTACAGTTGCGTCAATGCTGAATCTGCCGAAATGGAAGCCAGCACCAAGGCTTATTGAAGAGCTGTTGAAAGCAGACAGATCGCTGTATTCCAAAGTTGTACTAGGAGCAGTGTATTCATCGGAACCCATATTAATTCCCTTTACAAAACCAAGTCTGCCGGTAATCCAGTCTGCAATTCTGGTTTCAACTGCCATATTGAATACAGGAGCTATAAAGTCAGTAAATTTGCTTTCATAGGTACCTGTCGTATCAGAGAAAGAGGCCTTGTATGTATTATAAAATGCCTGAACACCTCCGGCAATCTGTATATCATCAACTATAGGCCAGTTTAAACCAACACCGCCATTAATATTAAGCCAGTTGTTTTCGTTACCTTCAACTGTCGTCGAACCAACCGTTGTTTTAGGGGTATAGCTGTAAGTATAGAAACCTAAAAGAGGAACTACAGCAACCTTGCTTCCCTTTGATGGATAAATCCATCCTCTTAATCCAACGCTTAATTCAATTCCGCCGTCATTTTCCTGTGTGGTTAATGTGCCTCCGACTGTTGTTTCATCTTTATACTTATTCATTCTGAACTTAACGTTACCTTCAATCCATCCTTTCTTAACCATGTAGATGATACCTAAGTTTGCACCAAGAGAACTTGAACTTCTGTCATATGTGTAGCTGGTGTCTCCTGTCCACTTGGCATTCCACATAGCAACATAAGGAGCCAAGCCAATTTGGAAATCTTTGCTTGCTGTATAACCAATTAAACCCATAAAAGGTACTATGGGGGCATTAACTGAATCGACAGAAAAGTTATTCCAGCCATCCTGTCTTCTGTTTACAACCATGCCAAGGTTCCATTTCTTTCCTAAAGCAAAAGTCACACCCGCATGTCCATCAAAATCGCTTGATTCACCGAATTGGTTAAGGTCTGAAAATGCATAATTCCTGTATTGAGTGTTCCAAGCCGGGTTATTCAACATATCAATGTGAGCATCCAAAATGAATGGTGAATTGCCCAAGGCTGAGTATCTACCAGTACCGCTTGGTATTGACTGGGCGTAAACGCCGACAGCCATGACAAGCAAGAACATAACTGCTAGAAAACGTTTTAACATTACTTTTTTTCCTCCTATAATGTTATTAAATGTTATTTTAATTTATTCACTTAATTACTACTTTAATCATGATGACGTCAGTCATGATATTTCGCTTTTTAAGTAAAAACTTGTACTAAATGCTTTACTTTTTCAATCATACCCCTTATTTGAGGAGTATCATTGTGCTGTTTTATTTTGCCTATTCTTCCAAGTCCCAGAGCCTCTATAACAAGCTTCTGGTTTTGGGGACGGTCAATTGTGCTTCTAATCTGCTTTACCTTAATTGTTGCCATAAATCAATTCAGAAATACAGTTTTCAAATCCACGCCTCTTCTTGCCGCAAGCGATTTGGCATCATTAAGATTTCTTAGGGCATTTATCGTCGCCTTAACCATATTATGCGCGTTTGATGAGCCAAGTGATTTCGTAAGAACGTCCTGAACCCCGGCAGCTTCAAGAACAGCTCTAACTCCCCCGCCTGCAATCAACCCCGTTCCGGGTGAAGCAGGCCTTAACAAAACTCTCCCGGCACCATATTTCCCTATGACTTCATGGGGAAGCGTACCTCTTCTAAGCGGGATAAACATAAGGTTTTTTCTTGCATCATCGGCTCCTTTTGCAATAGCTGAAGAAACCTCGTTTGCCTTGCCCAAACCTATGCCTACGTGACCGTTTCCGTCGCCTACCACAATTACGGAGGTGAAGCTGAACCTCCTGCCACCCTTAACAACTTTGGCAACTCTGCCAATATAAACAAGCTTATCCTTTAATTGAAGTTCTCCAGCCTTTACTTTTTTTGCCATTAACCTTATTATTTCACAAAAAACTAATTACAAATATATATAAAAAAAAATTAAAAATCCAGAATTATTAATATTTTACAAATTTTCAGTTCTCAGGGGAGGATTCGAACCTCCACTAACGGCTCCAAAGGCCGCTGTCCTGCCATTAGACGACCCGAGATTTACTTAAATTATTGTTTAATCGTGAATTAGGGTCGCTAAAATATGTAAAAACTTAAAATTCTAACCCTGATTCACGGGCTGAATCGGCTATTGCCTTAACCCTGCCGTGACAAAGGTATCCGTTTCTGTCAAACACTACTTTTTTGATGTTGCTTTGCAAAGCCGCCTCGGCAATTTTCTTTCCGACTAATTTGCTCTTCTCCATTTTTGCCTTTTCCTTAGATTCGGATTTAAGCTCTTTGCTGACAGACGAAACCGAGCACAAAGTCTTACCGTTAATATCATCAATTAACTGAGCATAAATATTATTCAGGCTTCTGAAAATAACAAGTCTTGGTCTTTGGGCGGTTCCAGTTACCTTCTTCCTGATCCTGTATTTAATCTTCTGACGATGTGTTAATTTGGCTTTACTGGGCATATCGAATTAATAACTATTTTCTTTATTATTTAGCTGCGGCTTTTCCGGCTTTGCGCCTGATATATTCACCTTCGTATTTAATACCTTTGCCTTTGTACGGCTCGGGAAGTTTAAATGACCTGATTTTAGCGGCAACCAATCCTATAAGCTGTTTATCAATTCCGGAAATAACAATCGTAGTATCGGTTGGCAGGTCAATCTTTATACCTTCGGGAGGGTTAAAAATTATCGGGTGAGAAAACCCCAAATTTAAAAATAATTTATTTTGCTTCATCTCTGCTCTGTATCCGATGCCGACCAGCTCAAGCTTTTTCGAAAAGCCTTCCGTTACACCGCTAATCATATTCTTTACAAGTATTGCGTATAATCCATGCAAAGCTTTATCGCGCTTTAAATCGGAATCACGGGTAAACTCGATTTCCTCGTCTTTGATTTGGGTTTTAATAACAGGATTTAAGTATACTTCAAGAGAACCCTTGGGTCCGGTGACAAAAATATTATCCCCCTTTTTTTCTACTTTTACCCCCTTTAATATTTTAACCGGTTTCTTTCCTATTCTTGACATTTCTTTACTTGATTAAAGTTACCAAACATTACAAATTACTTCCCCGCCTACGCCGAGCTTTCTTGCTTCCTTATCGGTCATTAATCCTTTAGATGTGGAAACGATTGCAACACCGAGTCCGTTTAAAACTTTTGGAATTTCATTATTCCGAACGTATCTCCTGATTCCCGGCCTGCTTACTCTTTCAAGCCCTAAGATTACGCCTTCGCCATCATTGTATTTGAGTTTGATAACAATATTACCCTGTTTATTTGGCGTTTCAACGACGTTAAAATCACTCACAAAGCCCTGCTTATTCAAAATTTCGGTAATTTTCAGTTTTAATTTTGAAGCGGGTATCTCGACGGTTTTTCTCTTCGCCTTCTGTGCGTTTCTTATTCTTGTTAAATAGTCCGATATTGGGTCAGTATTCATTTATTTCCTTCGCTTAATTTATTACCAGCTTGCTTTTCTAACTCCGGGGATTTTTCCTTCGAGAGCCATTTTCCTGAATGTAAGTCTTGAAATTCCGAATTTTCTATAAAAACCCCTCGCTCTGCCCGTTACTGCGCACCTGTTATGAAGTCTTATCGGATTGCTGTTTCTGGGCAGCTGAGCAAGTGAATCGTAATCGCCTTTTGATTTAAGCTCTTTTCTTTTTTCAGCGTACTTATTTACAAGCCTGATTCTCTTATTCTGCCTGGCTACCTGTGATGTTTTTGCCAAAAAATTCTCCCGTTATTATTTTAATAATTATTTTAATAATTATTTTAATAATTAGTTTAATAATTAGTTTAATAATTAGTTTAATATTTAATTTAATGAAACTTCTTTTTTAACAAACGGCATTCCAAACGCCCTCAACAGCTCTTTTGCTTCATCATCGGTTTTTGCAGTCGTTACAAAGGTAATATCCATTCCGAAAATTTTAGATACGTTATCAATGTTTATTTCCGGAAATATTATGTGCTCCTTTATACCCATTGTATAGTTGCCGTTGCCGTCGAAGGACTTATCCGAAACTCCCCTGAAGTCTCTTATTCTCGGAATCGAAACATTAATCAGCCTGTCCAAAAACTCATACATTCTTGCCTTTCGCAGCGTAACCTTGCATCCGATTTTCATTCCTTCTCTGAGCTTGAAATTAGAAACTGATTTTTTTGCCTTTGTAACAACAGCTTTTTGACCTACAATGTTTTCAACATCCTTGACAACAGTTTCTATGATTTTAGAGTCCTGAGTTGCTGCACCAACACCCACGTTAACAGAAATCTTTTTCAATTTCGGTACCTGCAAAGCATTTTTGTATCCGAACCTTTTTGAAAGCTCGGGTATAACCTTGGTTCTGTAAAACTCATACAGTCTTACCGGGACTTTTTCTTCTTTGAACTCTTCGGCGCCTTCCTTCTTTTTGGAAGGTTTTTTGCCTTTTGTGTCTTCAGTTTTTTCCTGTTTTTTGGGTTTCTTTTCTTTCTTCTCTTCTGCCATAGTTAATGCACTTTTAGCTTACGATTAACTTACTATAATTTCTCCGCTTTTTTTGCCGTATCTCATTCTTTTTTTCTTGCCATTTTCATCTTCAATTATTTGCATACCAATCCTCGATGGCTCATTTGCCTTTGGGTCAATTAACATAACGTTAGAAATGTTAATAGGCGCTTCTTTCTGCGTTATACCGCCCTGTGGATTTTTCTGGTTCGGACGGGTATGGCGCTTTATAATATTTACACCCTCGATTATAACCCTGTTTTTCTCCCGGAAAATTTTAAGGATTTTCCCTTCCTTACCCTTATGGTTTCCGGATATAACTTTCACTCTGTCGTTTTTCTTTAATCTTAACATTCTATAATACCTCCGGAGCCAATGAAATAATTTTCATAAACTGTTTTTCCCTGAGCTCTCTTGCGACGGGTCCGAAAATTCTCGTCCCTCTCGGTTCGTTTTCAGCGTTAACAAGAACTGCTGCATTTTCGTCAAACCTTATGTATGTTCCGTCTTTTCTCCGCGTTTCTTTTTTTGTTCTTACTATAACCGCTTTAGAAACATCGCCTTTTTTAACGTTTCCGCCCGGAATTGCCGACTTAACTGAGACAACAATTAGGTCCCCGACTCCTGCATATCTTCTGTCAGAACCTCCCAAAACCCTGATACACCTGATTTTTTTGGCTCCTGAATTATCCGCTACGACTAAATTTGTTTCTTCCTGAATCATTTTATAATCCCAAAATAGAAATTACTTTACTTTTTCAATTACTTCAACAAGTCTCCACCGTTTCCTTGCACTCAGGGGCCTGGTTTCCATTATCTTTACCGTATCACCAATGTTTGCAACATTATTCTGGTCATGAGCCATAAATTTTGTGGTCTTCTTGAAGTATTTTTTATAAATCGGATGCATCATCTTTCTTTCGATGGCAACAATAATGCTTTTATCCATTTTATTGCTTACCACCAAACCAACACGGGTTTTCCGCCTGTGTCTTCTTATAACCGGATTCTCCGAAGCGGTTTGGGGGTGGGCTACTTTTTCTAAATTCTCGTTCATCAAATTTGTTTACCTACTTTTTCTGATACCTCTTTTTCAGATGTTTCTTTTTCTGATGCTTCTCTTTCCTTAAGCACGGTGTGAATTCTTGCAATTAGCTTTTTTGTATTTTTTATGCTTTTAAAGTTTTCAAGCTGTCCCATAGATTTCTGAAAACGGAGATTTTCAAGCCCCTCGTTTTCTTCCCTAAGCCTGTTCTTCAGCTCTTCTGATGAAAGTGATTTTATTTCGTATATCTTCATTTTCTAAAAATTTAAAAAAAATTATTATTCGTGGTAATCGTGTCTTACAACGAATTTGGTTTTAATAGGCAGCTTATGAGAAGCAAGCCTGATTGCTTCTTCTGCAATGGCTTTTGTTACGCCGCCGACTTCAAACATAATTGTTCCCGGTTTAACGACTGCAACCCAATATTCCGGAGCGCCCTTTCCTTTCCCCATTCGTGTTTCAAGGGGCTTTTTGGTAAACGGCTTATCGGGAAATATTCTAATCCACACTCTCCCGTCTCTTTTCATCTGTCTTGTTATGGCAATTCTGGCGGCTTCAATCTGCCTCTGGGTAATCCACGCCGGCTCCATAGCTTTCAATCCGAAATTTCCGAAAGAAATTGTGTGTCCGCGCGTTGCCTTGCCGGTTCTTCTTCCCCTGTGCGCTTTTCTGTATTTTACTCTTTTTGGTATTAGTGCCATTTAAAAACTCTCTTCGGTTAAAAATCTCCTTTTCAAAAAAATTATTTTCTGATTAGCTTATCGCCGATACATATCCAAACCTTTACACCGATTTTGCCTGCCGTTGTTCTTGCAGCCACGCTCGCATAATCTATATTGGTTCTTAATGTCTGTAGCGGAATTCTTCCTTCTTTAAACTGTTCGCTTCTTGCAATTTCGGCGCCGTTTAACCTGCCGCCGACATATATTTTTATGCCTTCTGCTCCCATTCTCATAGACGATGCCATTGCAGTCTTAATCGCTCTCCTGTATGAAACTCTGTTTGATATTTGATTTGCAATAGTTTCAGCGACAAGATAAGCATCCAGCTCTGGTTTTTTGATTTCGGTTACAAGCACTTTAATATCCTTGCTTGTGATTTTTTTCAGCTCACCCTCAAGGTGGGTAATTTCCTTTCCGCTTTTTCCTATAACATAGCCGGGTCGCGATGTATGTATGGTTAAAGTAATTTTCTTTGGCGTCCGCTCAATCTCGATTTTTGAAATTCCCGCATTATCAAACCTTTTGCTTATGTATCCGCGTATCATGTTATCTTCCATAAGCTTTGCAGAAAAGCTTTTATCGTCATACCAGTTGGAATCCCAGCTGTTTATAAAGCCCAGTCTAAAGCCAATCGGATGTGTTTTTTGTCCCAAATATTTCTTTCTATAATAGTTTTAAGATAATATTTTTAAGATTGCTCTTTTTCAGCTACGACAATTGTTAAGTGGTTCGAGCGTTTTCTTATTCTGTAAGCCCTGCCCTGAGGCGCGGGAAGCATACGCTTTAAAACCGGACCGCCGTCAACAAAGGCAGTTTTCACAAATAAATCCTTTTCATCAACCCTGCCTGACTCAAGCTTATTCGAAAGATTCGAAACCGCAGACCTTAGAGTCATTTCAATCACTTTGGAAGAGTGCTTCGGGGAAAAATGTAGAATGTTCAGTGCTTCATTTACTGATTTTCCTCTTATGAGGTCAACAACCAGGCGCATTTTCATTGGCGAGCTCTGTATGTACCTTTTGATTGCTTTTGCTTCCATAAATTATTTTGCTGCCTCCGGCGCTTTTTCTTCCTTCCTGTGCCCTGAATGAGCGCGGAATATTCTGGTCTGAGCAAACTCACCAAGCTTGTGCCCAACCATATTTTCAGTTATAAAAACAGGAACAAACTTGTTTCCGTTATGAACTGCAAACGTGTGACCGACAAAATCGGGTGTTATTGTGCTTGACCTTGACCACGTTTTTAAAACTTTCTTCTGGTTTGAATTATTCAGCTCCTCAACTTTTTTTAAAAGCTTAGGGTCAACAAACGGTCCTTTTTTCAGCGAACGAGGCATTTATTATTTTCTATTTAAAATGAGAATTTGTTTTTATTTTTGAAGTAGAATTAATTATAATATTATTAATGAGACCCTTCCTGCCTGCTGCAGGCAGGCGCATCGCTCAGGGTGACTTCGTTACTTTCTTCTTTTAACTATTAATTTATTAGATAGATTCTTTTTCTTTCTTGTCTTGTATCCTTTGGTAGGCAAGCCCCAGGGACTGACAGGATGACCGCCGCCGGAGGTTTTTCCTTCGCCGCCGCCCATCGGGTGGTCAACGGGGTTCATTGCAACTCCCCTGACTTTAGGCCTTCTTCCGAGCCATCTTGAGCGTCCCGCCTTACCAAGACTCAGGTTCTCATGCTCAAGATTGCTTACAACTCCGATAGTTGCTCTGCAGGAATTTAAAACCATCCGCACTTCGCCTGAGGGAAGTTTAATCTGAGTATACTTTTCATCTTTTGCCACTATTATACATGAGCTCCCTGCGCTTCGAGCAAGCTGTCCTCCCTTGCCTGGTTTCAATTCAACATTGTGAACAAATGTGCCGAGCGGAATATTTGCAAGCGGCAGTGTATTTCCAACCTGAATATCAGCGACTTCGCCTGAGGTAATAGAGCTTCCGACTTTTAAATTGTCTGGTGCAATAATATAGGTTAATTCTCCGTCAGGGTACTTAATCAGCGCGATTCTTGCCGAACGGTTTGGGTCATACTCAATTGCTTCAACTTTGCCTTCAACGCCGGATTTCTGTCTTTTAAAATCGATGATTCTGTACATCCGTTTATGCCCGCCGCCCCTGCGTCTGGAAGTAATTCTTCCTAAATTATTTCTGCCGCCTGATTTCTTTAACGGCTTTAATAATGACTTTTCGGGCGTAGTTTTAGTAATATCCTCGAATGAAGAAATTGTATAAAATCTCGTTCCCGGTGTTACTGGCTTTAACTTTTTTATGGGCATTGCAATAAAATTCCGCTAAGACTCAAGTGTCTATTAAAATTTAAAAAATAAACAAAAAACGCTTAAATTTTTTGGTACAGAATACAAATATAGCTGTTTTCGAGATTAATGTCAACGCAGGGAATTACGGCAAACCCCCAAGTTATTTACTTTTATTTTAAGAAAGTTAGGCGAAATAAACAAAATAAAAAAGCGTTTTCTCATTTGAGAAAACGCTTAATTTTGCACAAAAATACCTTTATTTCACAAGAACCATTTTTTTAGTATCTATTTTATCATTATTAACAAACAGCGAGTAGAAATAAACACCAGAGGCAAACTCCGAGCCGTCGAAATCATAGCTAATGGTTCCGGGGTTAAACTCTACATTATTTATAAGCAGCTTAACCTCCCTTCCTAAAATATCGTAGACTTTTAATGTTACCATTCCTGTCTTAGGCAGTCCGAATTTAATAGTAGTGCTTGGGTTAAAGGGGTTTGGATAGTTCTGCGACAATGTGTAGCGAACGGGAACCTCGCCATTCCATGTTATACCGCCTACAAAAGCGTCATATAATTTAAAAACATAACCGCTTGAGCCGCAAACAAATGCTGAATCATAACCTTTAGCAAAAATTCCATACATAGTTGAACCGCTTGTATTGAGCACCTGCCAAGTCGAACCGCCATTTGATGTTCTTATAGTATACCCGGTTGTCCCGCCGATAAAGCCTGTGTTCATATTAATAAATGATAATCCGTATTGGGTTTGTGTAAACGGTGTGGCAACGGTATCCCAATTTGTTCCGCCGTTTGTTGTTCTTCTGAGAGTTCCGCTAAATCCGATTAGATATCCGGAGGTTGCATTAAACATTTTTATATTATATAATGTCGAAGTGTAACCCGGAGTTTGAGCTGTCCAATTCGAACCTCCGTCTGTAGTTTTCCTAACAGCACCGCTTGAGCCGACAAACCAGCCGGTATTAGCATCTACCATATCTATTTTATAAAGTGATGATGTGGTCCCTGTCGTCTGTAAAGCCCAGCTTGAACCGCCGTCAGTAGTTTTAAACACCCTGCCGCTTGAGCCGGATATCCACCCTGTATTAGCATTTACGAAATCAGCAGAATACAGCGTGGTCGAAGTGGCGTATACTGTCGATGTGTCCCAGTTGGCGCCGCCGTTTGTGGTTTTAAATAATTTGCTGGATGTTGCAGTCGCATAACCCGTATTGGAATTAAGCATAAATAAGCCATACAAAGTATATGTTCCAAGGTTAGCAGCCACACCATACTGCCATGTGGCGCCGCCATTGGTTGACATTATCACCTGGTCAGGCGATGCCGAACCAACGGCAATTACCCTTCCATTCATATTATCGCACCATATATCATTCAATGTACCCAAATTTCCCAGATAATTATGAGCCACCCAGTTTGAGCCTGTATTAGTAGAAGTATTGAGTAATCCATAAGCTCCTCCGGTTACCATCGCAGTTCCGTTTCTATCGAGAGTGTAATATGTCGATGTATAATACTGGTTTCCGGTAAATGATACCGAATCCCACGTCTGTCCGTCATTTGTGCTTCTGAATATGTAGAAAGTATGTCCGCCGGCATACAAAGTGTTATTGTTGTAAGCCAGTCCGTAAAGAGTGCTCGTTGGAAGTCCCGTGCTCGTTTGAGTCCAGTTAGCCCCGCCATTGGTTGTAACCCTGATAGAACCTGATGAGCCGCATACCCAGCCGGTATTTGCGTCCTTAAAATACACATCATATTGGGTGACTGACGTTCCAGTCGACACTATTGTCCAGTTTGCTCCGCCGTTGGTTGTATATCTTAGATTAGCAGAAGATGAAGAACAGTAAATACGGTTTACGTCTACAGCATAAATATTGTATAATGCCGCAGAAGTTCCGGTAGAAATAGCTGTCCAGTTTAATCCGCCGTTTGTGGTTTTTAGAATATTTCCTCCGGATGATGTTGAAATAAATCCTGTTGTGGAATTTATAAAATGCATTCCATAAAGCGTTGCCGTTTCTCCTGAAGGAATTGTATCCCACGAGACGCCTGCATTTGTAGTTCTTGCAATTTTACCGCTGCTTCCGCATGCAAGTCCGGTGTTCATATCAAAAAACCAGCCGTTGTAAATTGCAATCTGGCTGGTTAGCGCTTCACCCATCACTTCATGATTGATAAACCAATTGGCTCCGCCGTTAGTAGTTTTAATGAACGTGCCGGCATAACCCAAGGCATAAAAAGTTGTTGTATTAAATGCTTTTACATGCCTCAGGTAATTTCCCTGCGGTTTAGGATGCGACCACTTCCACGGAGAATTTACCTGGGAAAGCAATGAATTGGTAAAAAGTAAAGTAATTATAGAAAAGAAAATCAATCTTTTCATACAAACCCCTTTCTAATTCATGGTTGGTTAAAAATTAATGGATTTTTTTCAATTTTCAATATAGTTCAATAAAACTAATACAGCAAGGTAGTAATATTCCTACGAATGAGCATGGAAATGACTTATATCGGAATACGATAAACTATGACATTAACCAAAGGTATTACTAATAATAGTGATATTGATTATACACTAAAAAATTTAATAAAAACGAAAAATTTAGATGTAAAAGAGTTGAAATTTAGTTTGTGAACTATTTTTTATAAAATAAAAACCTGCCGCCATCAGTGCGGTAATTTCAGCTTTGTCCCCGGGGAGAATCTCACCGGAAAGGATTTTCTCTGAAAGCGGGTTTGTAATGTGGTTTTGGATTGTACGCTTCAGCGGTCTTGCCCCAAAGGTAATCTCATAGCCGATTTTTGCAAGCCAGTCTTTTGCATCATCAGACACCGTAAGCACAATCTCACTATTCTTATGAAGTGTTTCCTTAATCTGATTAATCTGTATATCAACAATTTTCCTAAGCTCTTCACCAGTAAGGGGCTTAAACATAACGACTTCATCGATTCGGTTTAAAATCTCTGGACGGATTTTCTGCCTAAGCATTTCAAAAAGCCGTTCGCGAAGTTTGCCTAATATCTCGTCACGGTTATCTTCGGTAATAAATCTAAGCTCGTCCTGAATCAAATGCGAGCCGAGATTTGACGTCATAATAACAATTGTATTTTTAAAATTAACTTTCCTTCCCTGTGAATCGGTCAGTATACCGTCATCGAGCAGCTGCAGCAGAATATTGAACACATCGGGATGTGCTTTTTCAATTTCATCAAGAAGCACAACGCTGTATGGTTTTCTGCGGACTGCCTCTGTTAATTGTCCCCCTTCCTCATAGCCAACATACCCGGGCGGAGCGCCAATTAAACGGCTGACGGAAAACTTTTCCATATACTCGCTCATATCAATTCTGATTAAGTTATGTACATCATCGAACAAAAAACCTGCGAGCGCTTTTGCAAGCTCAGTTTTGCCCACCCCCGTTGTTCCGAGAAAAATAAAAGAACCGATTGGACGGTTTATATCCTGCAAGCCGGCACGGCTCCTTCTGATTGCATTTCCGACGGCGATGATAGCCTCGTCCTGCCCCACGACTCTCTTATGCAGATTTTCTTCGATATGCAAAAGCTTCTCACGCTCGCTCTCGAGCATTTTAGATACTGGGATACCCGTCCACTTTGCAACTATTTCTGCAATATCTTCGGCATCGACTTCCTCTTTCAGCATTTTCCTCTCATTCTGAAGCTTGCTTAGCTTATTGGATTCACTATCTATTTTCTTTTGAAGCTCAATTATCTTTCCATATCTTATTTCAGCCACTTTACCTAGCTCGCCCTCCCGTTCATAATTATCGGCTTCAAGCTTCAGGTTTTCAAGCTCTTCCTTCATCGATCGGATTTGCGAAATAAGCTCCTTTTCAAGCATCCAGTGTGCTTTCAGTTCATCCCTTTCAGAAGAAAGCTCCTTGATTTCCTTTTCGATGTCTTTCAGTCTTATTACTGCGGGATTTTCTTTCTTAGATTTCGCCATTGATAAGTTTAAAATGATTAACTAAAAGCTTAGCGAAGATAACAATACTTCATATTTGATAAAATGAATAGAATTTTAGACACATCTTGTATATATTTGTCATTTATGAGCAAAAGAAAAGCCGTTGAAAATACACTTAAAAAGGATGCGTCTGTAATTAACTTACCCTTCATAGAGTCGGAATTTGAAAAAAAATATTCACGCTACTACTGGCTCATAATTCCTGTTTTAACAGTTTTGTTTTATTCGTACCGTGTGATTTCTTCGGGATTTTACCAGGACGACGAAGTCGCTCAGTATATAAATATGCTTAACTTCTGGCAGGACCCGTGGGTGATTTTAGGCAACGGTCCCAAGCCCGGATACAAGATTTTCATGGTTTTGCCTTCCCTGTTAAGCTATGGCGCCGTGCTAATCGTTAATTCAATCATTGCAGCAACAACTGTTTACCTTACCTATGTATTAATTAAAACTTATAATGTCAACAATGCTTTTTTCGGAGCGCTGCTTCTTGCCTCACAGCCGCTTTATGTTAACCTGTCATTCCGTTCGTATTCCGAAATCTTTACCGCGCTGTGCATTGTAATTTTTTTGATACTTTACAGGAAGGAAAAATATTTTTTATGCGCTCTGGTTTTAGGGTATATTTTTACTATACGTCAGGAAGTTGCACTTTTAATCCTTGTTTTCGCATACATTTTTATTAAAGATAAAAAGTATAGTTCAGCTGCAGCTATGTTTATATTCCCGATTATATACAATATACTCGGTTACGTTAAAACAGGAGACTTGTTTTTTGTTATAACCGAGATGAAAAACGTAGCGGGGCTTAATTACAAATCTCAGGGCTTATTGCATTATTTTAAAGTTTACATTTTCATTGTTGGGCCAATATGTCTTTCGCTTTTTTTGCTCGGCTTTTTCGGCTTCTTGAATGATACTTCTAAATTTAAAGATTACATTAAAAAATACGGAGTTTTTTACTTAGTCTTTGCTTCCATTTTCATAATTCAAATGCTGACAATGATAAATGACGGACCTAATCCGGGCAATTGGAGATACCTTCTGCACATATCACCAATAACCGCATTTTTTGCAGCGGTCGGACTTAATAACCTTTCTCTTGAGAGATTCAAAAATACAAATTACTTAATCACGGGTTCGTTTGCCGTGCTTGTTCTTTTGTTTTTATCGAAGCAAACCGATGGTTTTATACTGCTTGAAAATTCTGACTACACAAAATTAGTATTTGTCAGCATGTTTCTTGTTCTTTCAATCGTTCTGTGGAACCATTCAAAAGCCAAATATACCGGCACGCTTGGGTCGATTCTCGTAATCCTCGCAATTGCTCATCTATATTTTGTTGAGCCCAAAAAACTGTCACCCGAAAACATTGCCGTAAAACAAACTGCGGAGTATATAGATTCACTTCCCGAACTTAAAGATAAAGAAAAGCTCGCAAATCATCCTTTCGTTTTCTTTTATTCTAAAACGTACAAAGAAAATTTAAATTCATTTAAAAAACTGGACTTAAAAAACCTTACTCTGTCATCAAAAGGTTCAATAGTAATATGGGAGTCCCATTACGGATACAGACCTGAATTTTTGAATGATGTTAAGCTTGAATTGCTTCAGGATACGGCAAAATACAAGCTGATGAAACAGTTTGTTTCAGCTGATAAAAGATTTGTCTCGATTGTTTTCGAAAAATTATGAAGCCAGATAAGGAATCGTTTTACCGTTGGAATGAAGAGCACGCAATTAAACATGACTTGGATAAATTCTATAACCATCCGAACAGGCTTTTCCGGTTCATTGAAAACAAAAGAATCAGTGTATTGATAGATTACGCAGGAATTAACGAATCGGATTCTGTTCTTGAAGTCGGCTGCGGTGCCGGAAACATACTTGAGAGAATCAAAAAAGGAAAGTTAACCGGGATCGATATTTCTAAGACACAAATAGAAAGAGCAGGAAAAAAACTGAAAAACAGGGCAGAGCTAATCCAGAGTCCGGGAGAGAAAACTCAGTTTGCTGATAAACACTTCGACGTAATAATATGCACCGAGGTATTTGAGCACGTTCTTGATCCTGTTGAAATATTAAAGGAAATGAAGAGAATTTTGAAAGACAGCGGGACGATTTCTCTTTCGGTTCCGAATGAAAAATTAATTATATTTACAAAATGGTTTTTGCTCAATTTCGGATTCAGGCGGGTGCTTGAGCCAAAGGAAAGCCAGTGGGACTTAGCATCGAAAAACAATCTTGATGAATGGCATATTCACAACTACAGCCTGAAGCTTATAAAATTGCAAGTTAAAGATTATTTTAAAATTTACAAAATTGCAAGAATTCCTTTTTTCTTTATTCCGTTCAGATACGTTTTAAAACTGAAAAAATATTAAAATGAAAAAAAGCTGCATAATTTACGGAGGCGCGGGATTTATTGGCTCACATATTGCCGATGATTTGCTTGCCCGGAATTTTAAAGTCACGGTATTTGACAAGTTAAATGCATCAAGGAAAAACGTAGAACACATTTTAGATAAAATAGATTTTATTGAGGGGGATTTCAATAATAAAGTTGATATAAACAAATCGTCAAAAAAAGCAGATTATGTTGTTCACCTAGTGAGCTCAACTTTGCCTGCAAATTCAAATTTAAATCCGTTTTACGATGTTGAAAGCAATTTGCTATCAACTCTGAACTTACTTGAAAGCTGTGTAAAAAATAATATAAAAAAAGTTATATTTATTTCATCCGGGGGAACGGTTTATGGAAATCCGTTAAAGTTGCCTATAAAAGAGGACCATCCGACTAATCCGATGAGCTCCTACGGTATCATAAAGCTGTCAATAGAAAAGTATCTTGGATTATATAGAAATTTAAAAAGATTGAACTATAAAATATTGCGGTTTTCAAATCCATTCGGGGAGCGACAAAATCCAAAACTGCGTCAGGGGTTAATAACTCACCTGCTTTACAGAATTAAGAACAAAATGCCCATTGAAATCTGGGGTGACGGGAAAACAATAAGGGATTACTTCTATATTAAAGACGGAGCCAAGTCAGTATATAAATCTATAATTGATAATTCACAAAATTATATTTATAACATAAGCAGTTCAAAAGGATTATCCATTAACCAGATACTTGAAAAATTCAGGAGAATATTAAAACTAAATTTTAAGGTTAAATACCTAGAATCGAGGAGGTTTGACGTAAGTGTAAATATCCTTGATAACAGGCTTGCGGCTAAATACCTCGGCTGGGAAACTGAAACAGATTTCAGCACAGCATTAAAAAATACGTGGAGATATATACTGGATTATGAATAAAGATATACGGCTTTCTGTTTTTTTCCCGGCGTATTACGATGAAAAGAACATTGATAAGGTAGTCCGAAAAGCCGTGCAGGTACTTGAAGAACTACAGCTAAAGGATTACGAAATAACGATAATCGAAGACGGAAGTCCCGATAAAACCGGTGAAGTAGCCGACAGGCTTGCCGCCCAATATCCAAAAGTCAAAGTAATTCACCATGCTAAAAACAAAGGATACGGGGCTACGCTGTGGGAGGGATTTACAACAGCAAAGTTTGAACATGTTTTTTATACCGACGGAGATAATCAGTTTGACCTGGATGAGCTAAAGAAATTCGTCGCTGTAATTCCGTACAGCGATATGGTTATCGGCTACAGAAAAAAAAAGCAGTATTCGTTATACAGAAAGATTACCAGCTTTGTATACAATCTTATTTTAAGATATATTTTTGAAATTGATTATATAGATATCGACTGCGCTTTTAAAATACTTCCGGGCGAGCTTTTTAAAAAAATTTCAGTTAAAACAAAAGATGCATTTATCGATGCAGAAATTATGATTAAAGCAAATCTGCTTGGCTATACTTCTACAGAGCTTGGTGTCAAACACCTGCCCAGGGTAGACGGGATTTCTACAGCGGCTCGCCCGTCTATAATTTTCAGAACAATAAGGGAAATTCTGGAACTCAGAAAAGAATACAAAGAGGAATTGAGTGGAAGAAGAGCTTAATAATAACATTAAAGAATCCACCGACCTTAAGGATATTGTAATTATTTTCTCGGTAATTATTCTGATTCTAGTGGCCGCCTCAATGCTCGATATATTTGTTCTTATGAGAAATATTGCGGCTGACGAAGAGGGGTTCAGGATAGTTGAGCTGCTGTTTGTTCTTGCTCTGTTTGCTTTTGCGTATGCAATTTATTCAAGAAGGAGAGTAAAAGAATTAAAACAGAAAATTCTAATTCTCGATAAAGAAATTGAAGATCTGAAAGACAATGTTAACCGATTGAGAAGCACTGTTGACCTTTCTCCCGACACAATAACAGTTCATCGTGACGGTAAACTGCTCTTTGTAAATAAAGCGGGTCTTTCATTATTCGGTGCACAAAGTGAAGAGCAGCTTATAGGTATGACAGTGAAAGAACTCCTTCATTTTTCGTACTGGGATAAAGTTTCCCAGCGGCTTGAAAGCATGACTAAATATATGAAGCAGGTACCCGCTATTGATGTAACAATTAAAAGAATAGACGGTTCATACATAGATGTAAGCGTGGCATCAACACCCGTATTATACCACTCGATTCCGCATGTAATTACAATTATAAGAGATATTACCGAAAGAAAGAAAAACGAGGAAATTAAATCTCACTTAGCAGCCATTGTACTAAATTCCAGCGATGCAATTTACGCAATGAGTCTTGACGGCCAGATACAAAGCTGGAACCCGGGCGCGGAGAAACTATACGGATTCAGCGAGCGTGAGGCTATAGGAAGAAATATCTCCATTGTTATTCCTGTTGAGAAAAAAAGCGAGCTGAACCATCTCTTAAACAAAATTTCAAAAGGCGAAAGAATCGAATCATACGAAACAAAGAGACAAAGAAAAGATAAATCGATACTTGATGTTTCATTAACAATCTCACCAATCAGAGATGAATCGGGTCTTATCGCGGGTGCATCGGCAATATCAAGGGATATAACATACAAAAAACAGGTTGAGGAGGAATTAAGGATATATGCTGAAGAGCTGGCATTATCGAATGAGGAACTTTACGTATTTTCTTATGCTGCATCCCATGATTTACAGGAACCATTAAGGTCCGTGCAGAATTTTATTGAAACTCTGAATAAAAAATACAAGAAACGGCTTGGGCATGAAATGGAAGAGGAAATAAATTCTGCAGAAGACGGTGTTACCCGAATGTACAGACTTATAACGGATTTTTTGATGTACTCCAGAGTCGGAACTGAAAAAGCCACAAAAGAGGAAATTGACTGCAACCATACCTTAAAAGATGCTATTTCCAACCTTGAGGTTGCGATTAAAGAAAGCAAAACACAGATTAAACAATATACACTCCCAAAAGTCTGGGGAAACTTTGTGCAAATTACACAGGTTTTCCAAAACCTCATAGCTAATGCAATTAAATACCAGGGGGATAATACCCCGGTAATTGAAATCTCAGCCGAAAAGAAAAACGGAATGTGGCAGTTTGCAGTTAAAGACAACGGCATTGGTATTGAACAGTGGTTCTCTGAGAGAATCTTTATCGTATTTCAAAAGCTGCACGACCACAGAAAATATCCGGGTTCAGGAATAGGTTTGGCTTTGTGTAAGAGGGTAATTGAAAAACATGGGGGAAAAATCTGGTTTGAATCCGAGGTAGGCAAAGGAACAACATTTTATTTCACTATCCCGATACTTGAGGAGAAAAAGAAAATTAAGTAAATCTATTCCGAAAGCTCTCTCTTAAGAGCTTCTCTTTCAATTTCAAGCTGTTTGATTTTCTTTTCTATAATATCAAGTTCCTCCGGCATCGAGTCGATTTCAATTCTAAGCTTGCTTGCTGCTTCGTCAATTAAATCGATTGCTTTGTCCGGTAAAAATCTATCGGAAATATACCTGTGCGATAACGTGGCTGCTGAAACAATTGCTGCGTCAGTTATTCTAACTCCGTGGTGGACTTCGTACTTTTCTTTGAGTCCTCTAAGAATAGAAATAGTATCTTCAACAGAAGGCTCATCAATTAAAACCGGCTGAAATCTCCGTTCAAGCGCCGGGTCTTTTTCAATATATTTCCTGTATTCATCCAGCGTGGTTGCGCCAATTGCGTGAAGCTCACCTTTGGCAAGCGCGGGCTTTAGAATATTGGCTGCATCCATAGCCCCTTCCGACTTTCCAGCACCTACTAATGTATGCATCTCATCGATAAAGAGTATAATTTCTCCTTCGCTTTGTCTAACTTCATTTACGACTGCCTTAAGTCTTTCTTCGAACTGCCCTCTGTAACTTGCACCTGCAATCAAAGCACCCATATCAAGAGCAACAACCCTTTTTGTTCTTAAATTCTCCGGAACCCCGCCGTTAACAATTCTGAATGCAAGGCCCTCGGCAATTGCAGTTTTGCCAACCCCGGGTTCACCTACTAAAACGGGGTTATTTTTAGTTCTTCTCGATAACACCTGAAGGACCCTCCTTATTTCATCATCTCTTCCAATCACAGGGTCAAGCTTTCCCAGCTTTGCAAGCTGGTTCAAATCCCTCCCGTATCTCGTAAGTGCCTGGTAAGTTTCTTCTGGAGACTGTGAGGTAACTCTCTGGCTTCCGCGTATATCCTTAAGGGCAATTAAAACATTATCTTTAGTAATGCCCTGCTCTTCTAAAAGCTTCCCCGCGTTTCCCTTATCTTCTGTAAGGGCAATCAGCATATGTTCAAGGCTAATATACTCGTCTTTCAAGCTGTTAGCAATTTTAAAACATTCATCGAGAAGCTTCTGAAGATTACCCGAAAGGAACTGGTTTGAAGTTGAAGCTGAAGAAACTTTTGGAAGCTTATCTATTAATGATGATGTTTTTACTCTAAGAAAGTCTGCGTCCACACCGATTTTTGTAATTAAAGAAACTGCTAAGCTATTATTGTTTTGAAGAAGTGCCGTAAGAAGGTGTTCAGGTTCAATTTGCTGGTTGGAATAGCCTGCGGCAATTTCGCTGGCTGCCTGGAAAGCCTCCTGAACTTTAATTGTAAATCTGTTAAAGTTAACTGCCATCTTCAGTTTTAAACTAAGTTAATTAATTTTCTTTTATTATTCAATCTTCATGACCAAATAAAAAAGCCGTTTCAAAGGAAACGGCTTCGAATTTGAACATTATAAATTATCATTTTATAAGAATCATCTTTGAAGTTTTAACAAAATCACCGGCTTCAATTTTATAGAAATATACACCGCTAGGGAAATTTGTCGCATCCCAGTCTGCCTCAAACTCTCCTGCTTTAAGATTTTCATTGACAAGAACTGCAGATTCCCGCCCTAAAATGTCATAAACAGTAATATTCACAAATGTGGCTTTGGGAAGTCCGAAGCGGATTTTTGTCACTGGATTAAACGGATTCGGATAATTAGGCATTACGAAAAATTCCTTTGGAATAATTTGTGAAATTGGGTGTATTCCGATGATGCTTCTAACAAAGGTAATAAGGAAATTTGTTGAACTTGACCCTAAAGAATCTAACTGGGAGTATGCCTTTACAAACCATCTTCCCCTGATAGAATCACCGACATTTGCCCCCCACCCGGCAGCTATTGAATCGAGTTTACCGAGTGTAACTGAAACAACTGTATCGCTTCCGTTGTTGTTTGAAAACTGGTTGTAATTAATGGTATTATTATTATTATTTAAGTTCCATTTATATTTTATTTCAGGGAGTGAGCCCGCACTCGTCCAAGTAAAATGCAGTTTGGTTGTATCACCCTGATAAGTATAAACCCTGTAGAAAATAGGAGGAAAAACCATATTAAAGCTTTGGATAGCGGGTCTAATTTGAAAAGCACTGTCGCTTTGGTCTCCGTTTGACTGATTACCTGTTTCATAAACTCGTACGCGAGCTTGCGTAGTGGTGCTCATATAAGGTATTGAGGTCCACGTAAAATTCCTCAATGATGCACTAACGTTATTCTGAATGGTAGTCCAAGCTGAACCATTATTTGTGGAATATTCGATGTTAACATTTCCGTTAAATGCAGTGCCCCAAACAATATATGCATTATTGCCTGAACGGTATATTTCTCCTCCATTTGGAGTTGCTACAAAGAAACCGCTTACAGTGTTGATACAGGAAGCAACTTCAGCGCTTGTTCGAATCAGTTGGGTCGGCAGAGGACCAAATCCCTGAACCAGAGAAATGCCGCCGTTTAAATGGCAGTAGCTCATAATAGTTCCGACTCTGGCAATTGCAGGGCCGTTATAGCATCCGCCCTCAACCGGTACATAACAGGTATCAATGGGTCCACCTGACCAGGAGCAATTATGTGTATGCGGCGAGCCAAAATTGTGGCCCGTTTCGTGAGAAACAACCATGACATCCCAAGAATATGCCGGAAGGGGTTGGAAGGTTCCGTCAACATCACTGAACGCATAACCAAATCCCGAAGATGTGTTGGCGCATAAAACATTAAGGTATGCAATGCCCCCGAGTCCCCCGGGGCGGGTAGCAATATAATGCGCTATTGCCCTTGGCACAGACTGCATATTAGCATTCCAATAACTCCTGAATGCCACTAATAACGTGTTTGAAGACGTTGCATTGGGATAGGGGTCGTTTATATCTGACCAAACTCTTAAATAACTGACCTGCAAACGGACATTTATATCCCTGACGTAGAGTGCTGAAACAGATGCAAAAAGCGATAATAAATAATTCGATGCTCTTGGGACTGAACTGCCGAATGCCGTGAAGGTTTCATAATCGGATTCAATTGCAACATCGGCCTTCAGCAATGTTGATAAGGAATAGTCTTTTAAATTCGGAGAAATGCTCCGCTGCATTTCCCGGATTTTATCAGGAATCTCAAAACTTTCAGTACCGCAGACAAAATCTTTGTGAGTTTTAACTCTGCTGTTTTGAAATAATAAATAGTCTGAATTTTTATCGTCTTTATCTAACTTTGATAGGACAAAAACATCGCTGATTGTAACCACTATCGCGTAGACTTCGTTTTCTGAAAAAGTAACAATAACAAGAGGTGAGTTCTTATCGTATAAATTCGAAGTATATGCAACAAAGAAATTGCTGAAATTTACCGGCTTATCACCATACCGGGTGCCTTCAACTATCCTTGCGTTAGGTGCAAGTATATCAAATTTTTCAAGCATAAAATTCAAATTACCATTCTGATATGGTAGCTTCAGAGAAATTTTCTCAAATTTTTGAGACACGATTTGCATTATGATATTTAGATTTACATCCAAAATCTTTGCATCATCAACAATACTGGTTATGCTTGAGGGCATTGAATTTGTTTTCTGCTGATTTATTTCAAAAGGAGCGAAAACCTGCTGAGAGAATAAAGAAACAGAACACAAAAATCCCGCAAGCAAAAAAAAGTACTTTAAATGTTTCATGGCTAATATAATTAAGTTTACGATAATTTAATTTTCGGATCCAGAAATGCATAAATAATATCCACTATCATATTAACAATAATGAATATTACAGCAGTAAACAGTACAGTGCCTTGAATCATTGGAAAATCAAGTGAGAGAATGGAATTTATTGCAAGCAGGCCTATTCCCGGCCAATTAAAGATATATTCTATAAAGAAAGCTCCGCCCAACAGGGCTGCGAGCCAGGCACTTACTGTAGTAACAACCGGATTTAAAGCATTTCTTAATGCATGCTTTATTATTACTTTCCATTCATTCACGCCCTTTGCGCGTGCTGTTCTTACGAAATCCTGCCCCAAAACGTCAAGCATGCTAGAACGTGTTAATCTCGCTATTATAGCAAGCGGTCTTAAAGCCAATGTGAGCATGGGCAGAACAAGATATACCAGTCCGTTATTAACATACCCCGAAATTGGAAACCACTTTAAAACCGCGCCGAAAACAAGGGCCATAATTAACCCAAAAGCAAAGGGAGGAAAAGAAATACCAAACAAAGCAAACAGCATTGAAATATTATCAGCCCAAGTATAGGGACGAACTGAAGAAATAACACCAATTAATATTCCAACAATAGATGAGATTATTAACGCCGAGACAGCCAGAAGTGCGGTTGCCGGGAAGGTTTCAATTATAGTTTTAAGCACTTCTCTGTTGGAAGAATACGACCGGCCTAAATCTCCCTGAACAGCTTTAACTATAAACCTTCCGTATTGTACGTAAATCGGGTCATCTAGCCCAAGCTGCTTTCTAACTGCTTCGATTGATGCAATATCAGCTCTTTGACCGAGCATTAGCCTCGCCGGGTCACCCGGTATTACATACATTAATGAAAAAGTTACCGTAATTACCCCAAAAAGTATTAGGACAGAATACAGTAACTTTCTGAATACATAGGTTAACATTATTTTATGACACGTCTAGATGTTACGTATCTTGAACTGTAATATTCTTCGTCAAGCGAGTTTGTTTTAACTCCTCCGTTGGATGACGAGTGAGCAAAAACTCCTTCTCCTAGATAGATTCCCACATGAGAGATTCTTCTTCCTAATGTATTAAAAAAAACCAAATCACCGAACTGCAAGTTTTCCCTAGTAACTTCATCACCGACTGTTGATTGCATTATAGATGTCCTCGGCAAATCAATATTTAGAGCATATTTCATTACTCTCTGGCAAAATGCGGAGCAATCAATTCCGTTTGTTGTGGTACCGCCCCACAGATAAGGTGTATTGATTAACTCAATAATCTTAATCATAACTGCATCTCTGTCAACGGTTGGATTCGAATATTCAGAAACAATGTTTGTTAAAGTCTCAAGACTCGACTGTTCAATCAAACTTTTTTTCTGAATACCGGTTAAGCTGGCAACCTCCTGCTGTTTTTTAACTTTCTTGTTTGTTTTTACGGAATATTCTTCATTACTGCTTGAACCGGAGCACCCGACAAAACCTGCAAAAGAAACAAATAAAACAAAACAGAGGGCATAAAGTTTCTTATACAATAATTATCCTCCTTTCTTAACTAATTAATAATATAAATATCATATAATTTTAAAAAAACACTAAAATAGCTATATTAAAAAATCACTTATCAAGCCATGTATATCTCATATTGACTCTGTGCATCGGGTCCAGAGCAAATCCTCTTACATATGGCTGAACTAAACGGTAATCAACATCATAAAAAATAAATAATACCGGCGCTTCGTTTACTGCAATCTGCTCTGCCTGCTGGTAAATTTTATATCTTTCCGTCATGTCGCTTATTCTCAGTGCCTGCTCAAATAATTCATCATATTTCGGATTTATATACCTGAAGGAATTAATAGGGCTTTTTTCCTTCGGGTTTGCGGGCACATTTTTTCCGTAAAAAAGGTTTAGAAAATTTTCAGGGTCTGGATAATCGGCTATCCACCCGAGACGATAGAAGTCACTTCGCCCTGCATCAAGATTATCAAGGTGCTGCGCGAACTGCAAAGTTTGAATCTTTATGCTGATGCCAAGCTCTTTGAGCATATTCTGGAGAGCTTCCATAACCTGAATATTTCTGCCTCCGCCTTCGTTAATATTAAGTGTTACCTCGGGGAACCCCTTTCCGCCCGGATATCCCGCTTCGTTCATCAACTGCTTTGCCTTTTCCAAATCATATGAGTATCCTTTAATATTTTTGATATCATAGCCGGGCATTCCGGGGGGAACAACTCCGTAGACTGCGGGCGTTCCTGTTCCTTTTAGTACATATTTAATTATTCTTTCTCTGTCAATTGCATAATTAAATGCCTGTCTCACCTTAGGATTGGAAAATATTTTCCCGTTTGTTAAAAAACCGTAATACTGAATTGCATATGCATTTTTTACCTGTAAAATAAATTTTGAATATTCAGGAGTCAATGAGCCGTCTTCATTAACTATGCTTGAGGTTAATTCCGTAGGTATTCTGTAAGAATCATCGATGTTCCCGTTTTTAAATTCCAATAGCTGCTGGGATATATCCTTTATAAATCTGAATTTTACTTTGTCAAGATACGGGATATTGTTTCCGAACTCATCTTTTTCCCAGTAGTTGGGATTTTTTCGCATGTTAATTTCTAAATCAGGTGTCCAATTTTCAAATATAAACGGTCCCGTCCCTACAGGGTTCTGAAAAAAATCCTTGCCGTATTTCTCAACAGCTTCACGGGGAACTACATAAGCAAAACCAAGACACATGTAATAAATAAATGGACCAAACGGTTTCTTAAGCTTAATTACAAATGTTGAATCATCCTTTGCAATGAAACCCGAAACATCTTTAATTTTCGGGTCGCGGTTTTCGGAGATTGATTTGGAAACTTCATCGATAAATTCTTTAGCTCCCTCCACGTAATTTTTATAGTAATCAAAGCCAAGAGAGCCTGTTCGGGGGTCTAAAATCCGATTAAAGGAGTATTTAGCGTCCTCGGCATAAAATTCCCTGCCCTTTCCGTTTGGAAAGCATGCGTTATCGTGGAAGTAAACACCTTTTCTTAAATGAAAAGTATATGTCAGTCCGTCTTCACTTATTTCCCATCGTGTAGCCAGTGTCGGCTTCAGGTTCATATTAGAATCCAAATCAATTAATAAATCATATATCTGGTGAGAAACATGATGAGAGACCACATCATTAATGCCGGTCGGGTCAAGGCTTCTGATATTTTCGGTTTCATTTGTAGTAAAGAGTCCGCCGCCTTTGATTCCTCCTTTAAGCTCAACAAGATTGAAATCATTATCCTTTTTTCCGCAGGAGAAAAGCAATAATGCGGCAAGGAAAACCGCAAAAGTAAATAAACCAAAATTTTTTTTATTTAACATATCGAAATTTATTTGAGGGCGAATAAATTACAAAAAAAAGCACGCCTTTTTAATAAGCATGCTTTTATGTTTTATCCAAGGTATGTTTTTAACTGTTTGCTTTTTGAAGCGTGCTTAAGTCTTCTGATTGCCTTTTCTTTGATTTGTCGGACTCTTTCTCTGGTAAGCTTGAACTTCTCTCCAATTTCCTCAAGGGTCAAAGGATTCTCCTGGTCAAGCCCGTAATAAAGCTTCAATACGTCTCTTTCTCTCTGGCTAAGGGAATTAAGCGCTCTTTGTATCTCAATCTTTAATGACTCATTTATTAGATTATGGTCCGGCAGGGGCTGGTTTTGATTTGGCATTATATCGACAAGCTTGCTGTCTTCTCCGTGAACAAAAGGCGCATCGATTGATAAGTGCCTGCCTGAAATCTTCAGCGTATCGGAAACTTCGTATAGAGACATATCAAGCTGTTCGGCAAGCTCATCAGCGCTTGGCTCTCTTTCAAATTCCTGTTCAAGGTGGCTGTATGCTTTTCCAATTTTGTTAAGCGCTCCGACCCTGTTAAGGGGAAGCCTTACTATTCTGGACTGCTCTGCAAGTGCCTGGAGTATGGACTGCCTTATCCACCAAACGGCATATGATATAAATTTGAAACCCCTTGTCTCGTCGAACCTTTTTGCAGCTTTAATCAGTCCGAGATTTCCCTCGTTGATTAAGTCACCAAGCGATAATCCCTGATTCTGATACTGCTTTGCAACGCTGACAACGAAGCGAAGGTTGGCCTTGGTAAGCTTTTCCAGAGCTTTTTGTTTTTCCTTGTCATCTCCGTATTTGATTTTTTTTGCAAGGTCAATTTCTTCCTCTACATCGAGAAGCTCGACTTTGCCGATTTCCTGGAGATACTTATCAATTGACTGGGATTCCCTATTTGTAAATTGTTTGCCAATTTTCATAGGCTTAAGACTGGTTTAAATTTAAAAAATATTGATGTGACGGTATTACGCAGCGGTTTCAAAAAGATCAATTTTACTTTCTTTGCTCAGCGTAACAATTGCTCTTTTTCTGGTTGGTCTGTAGCCCTTGAACCTGCCTCTTTTTGTAAATTGCGACTTACGTTTTCCTTTTAATGTAATTGTCCTGACGCTTTCAACTTTAACATTGAATTTTTTCTGGATTGCATGCTGGATATCTATTTTCGAAGCGCCGGGGTCGACTTCAAAAGCATACTGATTCTTTTGCTCCTGAAGCATTGTCATTTTCTCTGTTATAACAGGTTTTATTAAAACACTTCTTGCCATTTAATTTACTTTCAAATGAATAAAATTAATTTAAAAGAGGCTTGCACAAATCATCAAACGCGCTTTTCTGAATCAAAATCATATTATTGTTTAACAAGTCATATGTTGCTGCGTTAGACGCATTCCTTACATTAACTTTCTTGATATTCCTTCCGGACTTATACACATTCACATTTCCGTTAACAGTTAACATCAAAATCTTTTTCCCGTCAACGTTTAAATTCCTCAAAATTGAACAAAAGTCTTTGGTTTTAGGTTTCTCAAAGTTGATATCTTCGACAATCATTATCTCACCTGCTTTGGCTTTCAGACTCAAAGCACTTTTTCTTGCAATCTGAGCAGATTTCTTAGTCATTTTAAGCTCATACGCATGCGGTTTTGGTCCGTGAATCGTTCCTCCGCCCACCCATAATGGAGAGCGCGTTGTACCGGCTCTTGCAGTACCTCTGCCCTTCTGTCTCCACGGTTTCTTACCGCCCCCTCTTACTTCGTTTCTTTCCTTAGCTTTATGAGTTCCCTGTCTTTGATTAGAAAGAAACGTCCTTACGGACTGGTAAATCAAATGATGATTCGGTTCCATCTCAAATATACTTGAGGGAAGTTCAACTTTTTCCTTTGATTCAGTACCGTCTATTTTGTATACGCTTAACTTCATTATTTTAGCTTATAAATTTCAACAATTCCGGAATTTGCGCCTGGCACTGCTCCTTTTACCAGCATTAAATTCGAATCCGGAATAACTTTTATTACCTTGAGATTGCGGACTGATTTTTTTTTCCCTCCGGTTCTTCCAGCCATCCTCTGTCCTTTAAACACCCTGGATGGGTATGAGCTCGCGCCGATTGAACCCGGTGCCCTTAACCTGTCGCTCTGCCCGTGGGTAACGGAACCGCCGCCGAATCCGTGTCTTTTTACGACACCCTGAAACCCTTTTCCTTTGCTTATCCCCGTAACCTTAACACTATCACCCTCATTAAACAAATCTACTTTCAGTACATCGCCTAATTTTAACTGGTCTGAGTCTTCAAAATCCCTTATCTCTTTCAGAAATCTTAACAGAGGTAATTTTTTCTTTTTAAAGTTTTTTACCTGAGCTTCTGCCAATCTTTTTTCGCTTCTTTCAGCAAAACCAAGCTGAACGGAGGCGTATCCGTCATTATCCTTGGTTTTAAGAGCAGTAACGTAACAGGGTCCCGCCTCGATAAGAGTGCAGGGCACGCTGGAACCATCATCGGTAAATACCGAAGTCATTCCAATTTTTCTTCCGATTAATCCCTTCATATTTTCCCGTTCTACTTAAGCTTAGGTTTTGATTTCTATATAAACGCCGCCAGGAGGGTCAAGCTTGGTCAAAGCATCGACCGTTTTTTTATTAGAGTTTAAAATATCGATAATTCTTTTGTGAGACCTGATTTCAAACTGTTCACGTGATTTCTTATCAACATGAGGTGACCTTAAAACTGTATAAACTGATTTTCTCGTAGGCAGCGGTATCGGCCCTGATACAACTCCCCCTGTTGACTTAATTGTTTTAATAATCCTATCGGTCCACTTATCAATCAATCTGTGGTCATAAGATTTTAGCTTAATTCGTATTTTCTGGTTTGCCAAGTTTATCTTTCGCCTGTATAGTTTTTCGATTATTCAATAATTTTTGTTACGACACCTGCACCAACCGTTCTTCCGCCTTCACGGATAGCGAACCTTAATCCCTCTTCCATTGCGATGGGGGTAATAAGCTCGACCTTCAAGTTATCAACGTTATCCCCGGGCATAACCATCTGCACTCCGTCAGGAAGGTTAACTACGCCGGTTACATCAGTAGTTCTGAAATAAAACTGCGGCCTGTAATTACCGAAAAACGGAGTGTGTCTTCCGCCTTCTTCTTTGGAAAGAACATAAACCTGGCAATTGAAGGTCTTATGCGGAGTAATCGAAGCGGGCTTTGCGACGACCATCCCGCGTTCAATGTCATTCTTTTCAACGCCTCTTAAAAGCAGTCCCAAATTATCGCCTGCGATACCTTCATCAAGCTCTTTCTGGAACATTTCGATTCCGGTTACAACGGTTTTTTTATGCTGTCCAAGTCCTATTACTTCGACTTCCTCACCCATTTTTACTTTCCCTCTCTCAACTCTTCCGGTAGCAACAGTTCCGCGCCCTGTTATTGAAAATACATCTTCTACGGACATTAAGAACGGCTTATCAACTTCTCTTGCGGGCTCGGGAACATAATTATCAACCGCATCCATCAGGTCATAAATACATTTTAAAGCAGGGTCGTCCGTGGAAGTTCCTTCCTTGAGACCCACCTCCATCGCCTTCAATGCACTTCCTCTGATTATAGGAATTTCGTCCCCGGGGAACTCATAGCTCTTTAATATGTCCCTTAACTCGGATTCAACGACCTCAAGAAGCAATTCGGCATCTTCAGGTGTTTTCTCCTGTTCATAAATCATATCAACCTTGTTCAAGAAAACAACAATTCTCGGCACTCCGACCTGTCTGGCTAAAAGAATATGCTCTTTTGTCTGTGGCATGGCACCGTCATTAGCCGCAACAACAAGAATAGCTCCGTCCATCTGTGCAGCACCCGTTATCATATTTTTTACATAGTCAGCGTGTCCCGGACAGTCAACGTGGGCATAATGCCTTTTGTCGGTCTCATACTCAACGTGAGCGGTAGCAATCGTTATTCCTCTTGCTTTTTCTTCGGGAGCATTATCGATTGAATCGAACGCCCTGACTTTTGCCTTACCCTTTTTTGCCAGTGCCATTGTGATAGCAGCTGTAAGTGTCGTTTTTCCATGGTCAACGTGACCGATGGTGCCGACGTTTACGTGCGGTTTGCTTCTATCGAACTTTTCTTTAGCCATTTTCTGTTATGTCTCCTAAAATAATTTTATGATTTTTTAGATTTTAATTAATACAGTATTCTTCAAAACTAACAACGATATTCAATTTGCAATTAACTTAGATTCTTCCCTGCCCCTGCAGGCAGGCGCCTCGCTCAGAAATTACACTAAAGTGAACAAGGGACCCCGAGTTCTCGGGAGAACCTCCCACCTTATAGCGGGACGCTCTTAAGCTCTGAGCTACTTTTAAAATTTTAAAGTGGGCCAGGGAGGAATCGAACCTCCCACCTCGTGCTTATAAGGCACGCGCTCTAACCGACTGAGCTACTGGCCCGGTAGTCAGTTGGAAATCTTCAATTAAGACCCTTGATGTTGAAGATTTTACAGAATTTTTACGTTAACCTAAATTGACGAGTCCCGAATAAATCGGATTGACCCAAATTTTATTTAAAGAACACTTATAACTTCGAGAAATCTTTTTATTCCCCGTTTTTTAATCTTCGCATTGCCATGGCGACTCAATCTCTTATCTAAATTAGAAGTAGAGCCTTAGAACCTCTCACCTTCCCGCCTATGGCGGGACGCTTCTAACCTACTGAGCTACTGGCCAGCACTCAGTTGTAAATCCTCAGTTTAAGACTCTTAATCCTGAAGATTTTACAGAACGTTTACGTTTACCTAATTGACGGGTCCCGAATAATCGGTTTGACCCTAAGTTTTTTAAAGAACATTTATATCTTCAAGAAACCTTTTTGATTCCTCACTTCTTAATCCTGCCTACTGCATGCAGGCGCTTTCGCTCAGAATCTTTATTAAGCAGCTTCTTTGCCTTTGAACTTTTCTATAATCTGGTCTGAAATCGATTTCGGCACTTCCTCATAGTGAGAAAACTCCATATTATAAATCGCACGCCCCTGAGTCATAGAGCGCATCGAAGTAGCGTAACCGAACATTTCCGAAAGCGACACCATTGCTCTTATCACCTGTGCATCCGCGCGCTGGGACATACCTTCGATTTTTCCCCTGCGTGAGCTTAAATCACCCATAATATCGCCCATATACTCATCAGGAGTGGTTACTTCGACTTTCATAATCGGCTCAAGTATAACCGGACCTGCCTTTAAAGCGCCTGACTTAAAAGCTATGGAACCCGCAATTTTAAAAGCCATTTCCGATGAATCAACCTCATGGTAAGAACCGTCAAACAAAGTAGCTTTAATATCTTCCACAGGATAACCAGCAAGAACACCATTTTTCATTGACTCTTCGATACCATCTTCAACAGCGGGAATGTATTCTTTCGGAATAGAGCCTCCGATGATTTTATTTTCAAATATAAATCCTTTGCCTTTTTCATTCGGCTCAATTGTAATCCAAACATGCCCAAACTGCCCGCGTCCTCCGGACTGCCTTACAAACTTTCCTTCCTGTTCGACTTTCTTAGTAATTGTTTCCTTGTATGCAACCTGTGGTTTACCGATATTAGCTTCGACTTTAAACTCCCTTTTCAGACGGTCAACTATAATTTCAAGATGTAGCTCTCCCATACCGCTTATCAAGGTCTGACCGGTTTCTTCATTAGAAGAAATCCTCAAGGTTGGGTCTTCCTCTGCAAGCTTGGAAAGGGACTCTGAAAGCTTATCCTGGTCGGCTTTGGTTTTCGGCTCAATTGCAATAGAAATAACCGGCTCAGGGAACGTCATTCTTTCTAAAATTATCGGGTCTGATTCATCGCAAAGTGTATCGCCTGTTTTAGTATATTTTAATCCTATTGCAGCAGCGATATCACCTGCAAATACTTCATCGATGTCTTCCCTATGGTTGGCGTGCATTTGAAGCAGTCTGCCGATTCTCTCTTTTTTATTAGAATTCGGATTGAAAGTATATGAGCCTGCTTTCAAAATCCCGGAATACACCCTGAAAAAAGTAAGCTTGCCGACAAACGGATCAGTCATAATCTTAAAAGCTAGAGAGGAAAATTTTTCTTTATCGTCAATTTCCCTTGTTATATGGTCATCGCTGTGAATATGGTGACCCCAAACCTCGCCGATGTCCTTCGGGCACGGAAGATAATCAACTACTGCATCAAGCAGAGACTGAACCCCCTTGTTCTTAAACGAGGAGCCGCAAAGAACAGGGATAATCTTAACCTTCAGCGTAGCCTGCCTTAAAACCTTTTTAATTTCCTGCTCCGTAATTTCCTTACCGTCAAGATATTTGCTTAAAAGAGTATCGTCTTCTTCAGATACCGCTTCAAGAAGCTTAATTCTGTACTCTTTTGCTTTTTCAACTAGCGAAGCGGGAATTGCCTGCTCATCCCATGTCTGCCCAAGAGTATCGGCATTATAAATCAGCGCTTTCATTGTGATTAAATCAATCTGTCCCACAAACATTTCACCCTGACCGATTGGCAGCTGAATTGGAACGGCATTAGCTTTAAGACGCTGCTTCATCATATCGATAACATTATAGAAATCAGCACCGGTTCTATCCATTTTGTTGACAAAAGCAATTCTTGGAACACCGTATTTATCAGCCTGTCTCCAAACTGTTTCGGACTGCGGTTCAACACCGCCGACGGCACAGAACAATGCAACTGCTCCGTCAAGAACTCTTAACGAACGCTCAACCTCTGCGGTAAAATCAACGTGTCCGGGTGTGTCTATTATATTTATTCTGTGCTCTTTCCAGAAACAGGTTGTTGCAGCGCTTGTGATTGTGATACCTCTTTCTTTTTCCTGCTCCATCCAGTCCATAGTAGCAGCACCTTCGTGAACCTCGCCCATTCTGTGCAAACGTCCTGTATAATACAGAATTCGCTCCGTAGTTGTAGTTTTACCGGCATCGATGTGAGCCATTATACCAATATTACGAGTCTTTTCTAATGTTACTTTTCTTGGCATTATATTTATATAGTCCTATTTCCTATTACTTAAAAAAATGTAAAAAAATAAGCGTAAGAATAACCCATGGATTACCATCTGAAATGGGCAAAAGCTTTGTTTGCTTCAGCCATGCGATGAACATCTTCCTTTTTCTTTACTGCGCTTCCCTCATTATTTGCTGCAGCCATTAATTCGCTAGCAACTTTTTCAGACATCGATTTTCCGGCTTTTTCATTGGCATAAGTAAGTATCCATTTTATTGCAAGAGCCTTCCTTCTTTCCGGTCTGACTTCAGTCGGCACCTGATAGTTCGAGCCGCCGACACGCCTTGAGCGAACTTCAAGAAGAGGTTCGCAGTTTTGAATCGCTTTTTTAAATACTTCCACGGGCTCAGTATTAAGCTTATTCTTTATAATATCAAAGGCCCCGTATACAACATTTTCCGCTTTCTGCTTAAGCCCTCTTTTCATAACGCAGTTTATAAATCTTCCAACCAGAATATCATTATACATTCTGTCAGGTCTTCTAGTTCTTTTTTGTGCTTGTCTTTTTCTCAATTAAAATTAATTACTTTCAAAAAAATTATTTTGATGCAGTTTTAGATTTCTTGGCACCGTATTTTGAGCGGCCTTGTTTTCTATCGGCAACTCCGCTTGAATCAACGGCACCTCTTACGATATGGTATCTAACGCCGGGCAAATCCTTCACTCTGCCGCCCCTAATTAAAACAATCGAATGTTCCTGAAGGTTGTGCCCTTCGCCCGGAATGTAAGCTGTTACCTCAATTCCGTGAGAAAGCCTTACCCTTGCTACTTTACGCAACGCTGAATTCGGCTTCTTTGGCGTTGTTGTATAAACTCTTGTGCAAACCCCCCTTTTTTGCGGGCAGGAATTTAAAGCAGGTGATTTGCTTTTAAACTTTAATACTTTTCTTCCTTTGCGAACTAACTGGTTTATTGTCGGCACGTAGCTTTCCTGTAGCCTTTATTAGCTAAATTATTTTAAAATTAAGCAATTGCTTATCTTTAGAAACTACAAAATTAGCGATTTTTTAAGAAATAGTCAAGTTATGATAAAATATAGGAAGGCAATATTATTTAGACGAATAGCGAAAAACTCTAACCTTTTTAGACAATTGAAAAGTTAATTATTTTCATTATATTTGAATTACTCTAGAAAAGGGAGGCAGATGACTAAAATCCATAAATTCCTGCTAATTTTGCTATCGGTTTTGAGCGTTAAGTTAGCCTCACAGGAACTTTCCGCAGACAAGCTCTTTGAGCTTGTAAATAACTCCGTCGTGGTTATTGTAGCTTACGATAACTTCGGCAATATCTTTCAGGGTAGCGGAGTTGTTATCGATAAAAACGGACTGGTTGCAACAAACCATCATGTTTGCAGAGACGCAAACAGAATTGAAATCAAGCATTATGAAAACGAGTTTAAAGACGTTGAGGTTGTATTTACTGATGAGCTGAAAGACATTCTGATTCTGCGTGTAAACAACTTTTCCCTTAGCCCTATGCCAAGAGGCACTAGCACGTCTTTAAAAACAGGGCAGCGAATTTATGCTATAGGTAGTCCGGAAGGTTATGAAAATTCAATATCCGACGGAATTATAAGCGGATTCAGAACGGATAACAACAAAGTCAGCTTAATACAAATGACCACACCGATAACAGAAGGCTCAAGCGGAGGTGCAGTGGTTAATGCAAGGGGCGAGCTTATCGGAATCTGCGTGAGCGGACAACACGAAGGGAATTTATATTTCGCAATCCCCATTAATGAAATCTACTCGCTTGCAGGATTAAACAACACAGTTGCTGAGAACAACGAGTCCATAGATTACTACCAAATAGGCACTGAAGCTTACAAAAACCAGAACTATGAAGATGCCGAGTTTTATTTCTCCAAATATTTGGAAAAATTTTCGAGCGATGTGGGCGCATATTACAACCGCGGGTATGCAAGGTTCAAGCTAAGGGAATTCAGCAAAGCAATAAACGATTTTTCAAAAGTAATTGAGTTTAATTTGGCTTCATCGGACTCATATTTTTACAGAGGGAATTGCTACTATTCGATTAAAGAGTATCAAAAAGCATACAGCGATTATACGATAGCTCTTGAAAAGGAACCTGATAATCCAGATATATTTTACAACAGGGGTTACACATTGTTCAGAATGAATAAATACCCTGAAGCAATTGGTGACTGGCAAAAAGCAGTAGAGCTTAATTCCTCGCTGTATGATGAGCTTTCACAGAAAATTAAAATCGCCGAAGAACAACTGGCTAAGAGCAAAGCAAAAAAATAAGTTATTGCAGATTGTTTTTATCAAAGTTTAACCATCCCACTCAATTCTACCTTTTGTTTGTGATAATTTTTTTATTAATTATCGGCATCGGTATTTATATAGGCATTATAAGATAAAATGCAGAATAATAAGCTTCAGTTTCTCTACATGATAAAGCCGTTCAAGGAAAACTTTTCGGAGTCGATGAATGAGGAAGAATCAAAGATTATGAGCTCTCATTTTGAATACCTAAAAACCCTCCTCGAAAGTAAAAAGCTTGTGCTTGCGGGTCCTGAGACTTCGGGCAAATTCGGACTTGTAGTATTTGAAGCGGAATCGGAAGACGAAGCCAAAAGCTTAATGAATAACGACCCTGCAGTAAAGAGCGGAATTGTCTCGGCGGAACTTTTCCCCTACAGAGTCAGTTTATTGAAAAGTTGAAAAGAAATAATGAAACTTATACTTTCCATATTATTTGTAATTGTAATTTCACCCTATTTAATATCAGACCAGCTTTACCTTTTAAGCAAAGAGGATGCTACTTCAGCTGCGGATTACCTGAGAACACAGGAATATGTCCTGCTTTTTTGCGCATGCTGTGAATACGATTCCGTAACAATAATAAAAATAGATGAGGTTCTCAGAGTGCCTGACAAGGAAAAAGAGGGATATTATTATATTAAAATCGGGGGTGATTTGGTTGCTTCGTTTAACTTTAATAAACTTACATTAAACTTCGAAAAACCTAACCTGCTTAAAGGGAAATTTTACGACAAAGTTGATTTAATGGCTGTCCATGCTTATTGGAGCAAGGCAAACAATATAGAAAGCCAGCTAACAGCAACAAATACTGCAAGAGTAATAGAAAAATACGGCAACCCCTGCGTTGATTATTTCAGGTTCCCAAAATATTCCGAGATGCCCGAGGAAATCAAAGTCGGCGATTTTACCAGCTGGGTAATGGACATGTTAAAAAAATAAAGTCCCTGCTTCCCGGGGCTTTCTAATTTAAGCCCTACTTTTTAAGCCCTACTTTTTAATTCTTATTACTTACTTATTTTCTTCGTTACCTTGCTTTTTTTGAAAATCAAGTGATGCCGAGTTTATGCAGTATCTTAATCCGGTTGGATTTGGTCCGTCATCAAAAACATGTCCCAAATGCGCTCCGCAGTTTGAACATATAACTTCTGTTCTGGTCATCCAAAGGCTCGTATCGGTTTCTTCTTCAATATTTTCCTTTTTTAACGGCTGCCAGAAGCTGGGCCATCCGGTGCCCGATTCAAATTTAGTTTCGGAGCTGAAAAGTTCATGCCCGCAGCACACACATTTGTAGATACCCTCATCATGGTTATCCCAGTATTTATTTTTAAAAGGACGCTCGGTCCCCTTCTCACGTGTGACGTGATACTGCTCGTCTGTAAGCTTCTTTTCCCATTCTTCGTTTGTTTTCATAATATTGTATTTTTTTTCTGTTGACCGGTTAGTTGAATCGCTTAATGAAATATTCCGGTTCGATTGAACATTCTTATGCCCGCAGCTGAATAAAGCCCCTGCAGCTAAAATTAATGCTAATATAAACATTGTTTTCACTTTTTTAAATTTATAATTACAAACATATATACGCAAAAGAACGTTTCATGGTTTTGTTAAACCGTAATTTAGTAAATTTTTTCTTAATACAAAATTAATAGCATTACAAAAGATTATTGATTATATTTGTAAAGTTAAATTGATTAGTTCCTGTATTCTACTACATATCGTATCCCGCAGCCGGGATAAAAAAACCTTAAAAAAATCACATCTTTTTCAAATCAAGCAAATTAAATGAAGCGTAATAAATCCTCCAAAAAAACGTTTATTTTAGACACCAATGTTATTCTTCATGACTCATCCTGCATAAATCAGTTCCAGGAGCATGACATTGTAATTCCGATTACTGTTATCGAGGAACTCGACCACTTCAAAAGGGGCAGCCAGGTTATAAATCTTAACGCAAGAGAGTTTGCAAGAACTATTGACAGTCTTACCGGTTCGGCGCTTTTTGACGGCGGGATTCCTTTAGGCAAAGGGCGGGGAAAGGTATCCATTGCGATAAGCAAGGGATTAAATGATGAAATCAGAGATATATTCAAGGAGGATAATCCCGACCACAGGATATTAAGTGTTGCGCTTGATATAAAGAAGAAGAAAAACTCAGATAATGTAACCCTGATTACTAAGGACGTAAATCTCCGGATGAAGGCGAAAGCTGTTGGGGTTAAATCCGAAGATTATACGACAGATAAAATCATAAATGTCGAAGAGCTTTACAGCGGAAAGGAAACTGTGGAAAATTTCAGCCACGAAATGATTGAAAAGCTCTACCAGCCGCCTTTTGAAGTTCCCATTAAAACCACGCTCAAAAAAACTAAAACTGAAATTGTTCCTAACAAGTATTTGGTTTTAAGAAACTCAAGCCACTCTGTACTTGCTTCAATAGATAATAAAAAAGAGCTGCTGAGAAAAATTGATAAAAACAACGTGTACGGAATCAAACCGCGAAATGCCGAGCAGACTTTTGCAATCGACGCACTAACTAACCTAAACATCCCCTTAGTTACAATTACCGGCAAAGCCGGCACAGGTAAAACTCTTTTAGCTTTGGCTTCCGCCTTACACATTAAGAAAAATTACAGACAGATTTACGTAGCTCGCCCTGTAGTGCCGTTGAGCAATAAAGATATCGGCTATCTGCCGGGTGATGTTGAGTCTAAGCTCGCACCTTATATGCAGCCGCTTTGGGATAATCTGAGAGTTATTCAGGACCAGTATCTTGAAACGGAAAAACAGCACCAGCAGATAATTCTGATGGTGAAAGACCAAAAGCTTGTCATAGAGCCGTTAAGCTATATCAGAGGCAGGAGCTTACAAAGGATATTTTTTATTGTTGATGAATCTCAGAATTTGACACCCCACGAAGTTAAGACAATCATAACAAGGGTTGGCGAGGGCTCTAAAATTGTATTCACGGGCGATATATATCAGATTGACCATCCGTATCTTGATTCACAGTCAAACGGCTTAACATATCTTATAGAGCATTTTAAAGGGATGCATTTATACGCGCATATAAACCTTATTAAAGGCGAACGCTCCGAATTGGCCGAGATGGCAAGTAATTTATTGTAATTTATTGCTTCAATTTCTCCAAATTATCCTTAGCAATCACATTTGTAGGGTCTGTTTCGACTGCTTTTTGGTAATTCTCAATCGCTTTAGTTTTATCCCCGAGTTTTTCATAGCATTGTCCAAGATTGTTATACCCTGTCGAAAAATTCGGTTCTTCCCTCACTGCGAATGTAAAAAAATCGATTGCTTCATGATATTTTTGCTGGTCCAAATAGCACATTCCGATATTGTTATAATAGCCTGAAGCCCGAAGCGGATTTATTTTTATCAATTCTTTCAGCTCTTCTATCGCCTTTGAGTAGTTTTTGTTTTGATAATTCTGGTAGGTCGATTGTTCAAGCTTAAGGATTTTGCTTTGGATTTCCGAATCAGGGTTTTTGTTTTCCTGTGTATCTGTCGATGGGCTTGATGTCATCTGTTGTTTGGCTTTAAGCTCCTGCAACATTTGTGCAGAATTCATGTAATTAGGAGCAAAGCTTTGCATCTTCTCAAGCCAATGGATTGCCTCCGGCAGCTTGTCAAACCTTGCATACAGCTGTGCAAGCGCATGCATCGGCTCGGGCGAAAGTGTATCAAGCAAATATCCCTTGTACATGTAATAATAAGCTGAGTCAAAATTTCCCTTTACCATAAAGATTTTTCCAAGGTTGTTGTTTGCAAGAACTGTTTCTCTCTTTAAATCAAGAGCTTTTCTGTAATAAACCTCTGCAATATCAAATTGCCCGTTATTAGCATACATGTTTCCAAGATTAACATATAAAACTGTCCCCGGCCTGCCTTCGGCGCTTAAAAATAAGTCATCATTGGTTTTCCAGTCGGCATTTCTAGAGATTGTCATATATCCATAAATTATTATTACTATTCCGCCTGAAACCATTATTATATTTGCGGTTTTATCGGAGTAATATTTCAAGATTAAGGCAATAATTGCTATACTTAAAAATGCGGAGGGTATATACAAAAACCTGTCTGCCATAAAGTTCATTGTAGGAACAATATTTAAAACAGGGACAAGCGATGTAAAGAAAAAAACGAGCGCGTAGGAAACATACGGAAGTCTTTTATACAAATAAATTATAACAAATACTGTTATTAAAATGAAGACTATAGAAAATAAAACATTAAATGCAAACAGCGAAGATTGATATGGCAAATAGCCGCTGTAATGATAAAGCATTCCGTAAGGAGCAACGGACAGGCGGAAATAAATTGGGATGGTTTGGAGCATAGTGTAAACAACTGTGGCGAAGTCCAAGCCGTAGAAGTAATAATAAGTCACTCTAATAGGCACATCTTTTAACGCATACCACCTTAATAACATAAAAAGAAGCGACAGAACAATAAGAGCTGAATAAAGGGGTAATTTTTTCTTCAGCTCATGTCTAAACTTTAGTTTGTTAATTACAGCATCATATAAAATTATAATTACCGGAAACGTTATAGCCATCTCTTTTGCGAACAAAGCAAAGAGATAAAACAAAAGTGTCAATGCAAAATTTAAATTTCTGCCTTGTTCTGAGTACTTTAAGTAATAAATAAATGCGGCAAAGAAAAAAGTGCATGATAAGCCGTCGGTTCTGCCGCTTACCCAGGCAACTACTTCAGTATGAATCGGATGAACAGCGAATATTACGGCACCAATTAAGACTGCATAATCTTTAAAATCAGACCCGCTTTTAGCAAACATCAGCAAAAGTAATCTGTAGAAAAGCAAAGTATTGATAATATGGAGCAAAATATTAGTCAAATGAAAGCCGAAAGGTCTGAAATTCCACAAAGCGTAGTCAATAGCGTAGGAGGAAGAAACAGCCGGTCTGTAGTAGGCCCCTATAACTTTATGGAAACCCATTTCACCTGTAAAGAAGTTTGGAATATTGGAAAGCTTTTCTATTGTAGGGTCGCTCAGAATAACAGACTCGTCATCAAATACAAAACCGTTTGAAATAGAATTTGCATAGACGGCAAAACTTATTACAGCAAGAATTATGTAATAAACAAAAGATTTATTTCTATCTGTCGTTTTAGCCTTTTTGCCAGGCATTTATATATTGAAAATAGAGTTAAAAGCTTATAATTATATTAGTAAATTTACAGAAATTAAAATAGGATTACAATTACAATGAAATTTGTTAATTCTCGTAAAATGCTCAATATTATTTTACTTGTGTTTGCTCAGTTTTGTTCATGTGGAAATATACACAAGACCCCGAATGGATGTGTCGTTGCTTTTATAGTAGCAGCTGAACAGAGGGATATGACTAAGGCATGGAACATACTCGGGCCTGATGCACAAAGCTCATATAACAGCCTGGGGGAGAAAATGCGTAAGTCCGGCAGAGGAGCTCTAGAAAACGAAATAAGCAGAATTTCAAAGTTCAGAATCGTTAAAAGAGATTACAAAATTGTTGTTGACTCTACAGACCCGAACTTAGTTAAAATTGTTACAATCGGGGGACCTGAACATCGTATCGAAACCATCAACGAAAATGGAAATTATAAAATTAAGGATATTTACTCAGTGAGAAATCTTTTAAACGGTATTTCAGCTGAAGTAAAAAATGAACATTATTGAGCTGCTTATTAAGCTCCTAATAATTTAATCTGAACCTTGTATCCCAAATCGGAGTTACAAGCCTGTAATCACCAAATCCGGAATTATCAACAAAGAGAAATTGCCTGTTCAAATTATAATAATCCCAGATTTCATAAGGTTTGGTATCCATTTCATACGGATGCCTGTCTATATTATCAGGCTGTCCGAAAATTATGAAAACCATCCCCATATCCGTCTTCCAGCCTTTAACGTATGAGGTTGAGAAGCGTTCATCGGCAATCTTGAGTCTCCTGTAATATTCGTACATTACTTCGTTTCGTTTAGTCAGTGGTGTAGGGTCTTTTTTCTTCCAAAAATCTATGAATCTTTTTTGTTTTTCAGCATCGGTCTTTCCGTCCCGCATATAACTTATCTCATCATCCTTAGCGATATACTGAAGCTGGTCGATTAATAAATCAATATCCTTCATTGGAAGCGGGAAATCATAGCTCTGATTCTCAAACGAAGATTTTATAGAAGTATTGTAATTTTTGCTTGCAGCCGTTATTTCAACAGTATAAGTTCCGAACGCGAAATTAGCCGTCGAAATCGGATTAAAAACCTGATTCTGAAAGTCCATTCCGCTAAAAATATCTATGGTTTCGCTCGATGAGAAAACTTCTTTATTGTCTTTATCAGTTATTTTGCAACTTACACTAACCTTTTCATCATCATTGTTTTTATATACATAATAAAACAAATAAAAGGTATCGATATTGCCTACATTTCTTGAAACATCAGGGGTAATCATTGTTTTTCCGTCTTTCTCCGTCAACCGTGATACAATCATAACATCGCTTATACTCAGAGGATGAGTAATATAGTCTTCTACCTTTACACTTCTTTCCTCATTGGAGGTTTTTTTTGTATTTTGTTCATATATAGAGACTTTAACTGTATAATCCCCCGGGGGAAGGAAAAGGTTTCTTGTCAATATCTGGGAATTTTGAGCCAGATACTGAGTTCCTGCTTCTTTCGATTTTACCTCTTCCTTTGAAACATTACTGTAAACCTGCGAGCCGTTTTCATCATTAACTTCGATATTTAAATCAAATTTCGAGGAATAGACTGATTTATCTTCCTTGGAACGCTTGAACTCAAGATTCGAAAACGGCACTTCAACGTAAACATCAACTCTTGATTTAGTGCCTTCGGTTGAGTAAAAATTCAGAACATCAAGATTAAAAAGTTTTGTTTTAATCTCTTTCTGAGAAACTGAAGGCTGAACAAGAAGGGCTAAAAGTAACGAGGTAATGATTGTTCTCATTATTAATATTTATGAGATTTAATGAATTATTTCTAAATATTAAATACATTGATTGTGAAAAACAATGAAATTTTTGGTCAATTGTTTCATACAGTTTTGACAATATTTAGATAATTGTGTGACATACGTATACTTTAGTCAAAAATTAAAGCTAGTTAACCCAGTGGCTTTGGCGCTCTTTCTTTAAAATATTATCAATGTTAGCCCAACATTCATCAAATTTTGCCTTTTTCTTTTCCCCATACTTAGTGATCGCTCTTCGAATAAAATTAGGCAGCGGGCCGTTTAAAACTGAATAATTGTGAATTCTGGTTCCCCTTTCAGTAGGTTCAAGCTTAAACGTCATTAAATGATATTTAAGAACTCGCTTAAAATTTCCTGCGAGTGTTCAATTTCCGTTGACGCCATAAATGAAGTGTATCCGGAAATATCCGATAGCAGAAGGTATCCTTTTTGAATTTTTGAATCCATTTACATACTACTATGATTTATTTCCAAGTTTTCAAAAATGGGTTATAAAAATAAAAAAAACAAGTTTTAACTTAAGAATTGATTCAGGATTTAGTTCAAAAGAGAAAATTCGATAATCAGACATTAAACCTAAAGTAAATAATATCGCCGTCTTTTACCACATAGTCCTTGCCTTCAAGCCGCATAAGCCCTTTTTCTTTTACTGTATGCTCGCTTCCTAAAGAAATTAAATCGCCATAATTCATAATCTCAGCACGGATAAAACCATGTTCAAAATCGGTATGAATCGCTCCCCCAGCCTGAGGGGCTTTTGTGTCTTTGTGTACTGTCCAAGCGTGAACCTCCTTTTCACTGACTGTAAAGAAGGTGATTAAACCCAGTAATTTATAAGCAGTGTGGATTAATTTATCGAGCCCTGGTTCACTAATGCTTAGCTCTTTAATAAACTCAGCTTTTTCATCTGATTCAAGCAAAGAAAGCTCGGCTTCCATTTCTACTGATAAGACAATAGCTTCCTCACATTCCTTTTTGGCAATCTCCTCAACAACTTTTGAATACATGTTTCCGCTTAAATGCTTGTCATCAACATTGGCAACGTATAAAACGTGTTTATCGGTAAGAAGGCAAAGACTATTAATATGTTCAACATCGTCTGGTGAATGGTTTTTTCTGTATTCAAAAGTAAAATACTTTGCTAATCGCCCAGAAGCAAGATGCTCCTTCAAAGCAACGTAGCTTTCGTATTCTTCTTTTATTTTCTTATCTCCCGACTTCAACAGCTTCTCGGTCTTACTAAGCCTGTTTTCGACAGTTTCCATGTCCTTTAGAATCAGTTCGGTTTCAATAATCTCAATATCAGATTTCGGGTCGATTTTATCTGCAACGTGAGCTACATTTTCGTCCTCAAAACAGCGTACTATGTGGATAATCGCATCAACCTCTCGGATGTGGGATAAGAATTGATTACCAAGCCCTTCACCCTTTGATGCACCGGCAACAAGCCCCGCAATATCCACAAACTCAATGACAGTTTCAGTAATTTTTTTCGGATTATATATTTTAGCAAGCTCATCAACGCGTTTATCGGGGACAGTAACTATGCCTACATTAGGTTCTATGGTACAGAAAGGATAATTGGCTGCTTCTGCCAGATGTGATGAAGTCAGACAATTAAACAGAGTTGATTTACCTACATTCGGCAATCCTACAATACCGCACTTTAAAGGCATTTATAATTAAATTAATATTGTATCAGGAAATAAAATCCAGTACAAAACATACATTACACCGCAGCACGTAACCGGAATAGTAAAGTTATCATCAACGGGCAGACTCAATGCATCTGCCGCAGTTGTAGCAATAAGAGCGGTAAATGCCAAAAGATATTCCTTAGCCGTACCGAAATATTTCGGAGAAAAAAGTACGACTAAAATCCCGATTGTAAAAAAAGCTACAGTTCCAATATAAGTCCTGTTAGGAGCAAACTGTTTTTTCCCCCAAAGCCTTCCAGCAAGAGCGGAGGTGCTGTCGGCAAAGGACAACATCAATAATCCCGTTACAGCTATAAGCTTAGGAAATAAGATTATGCAAAATACACCCGAAAATACCACCCACGATGCACCGTTAATTCTAAACCTTCGTCTGTCATACTCATGCTCACGGAGCATATCTTTGAAATACCTCATATAAAGGTTATAAACTGAATCACTTTTGTATTTAACAAGCTCAACTAAAAAAAGTAATAATAATATTATTCCTAGGATAAGCAGAACAGTGTTCTTTTCGATGTAAAGATAGCCAATAGGGATCGAAGCCGATGAATAATGAATCAGCTTTCTGAAAATTTCACCCTTAAAGGGAGTAGAGTTATTTCCGTTTTCTGTAAGCTCCCCCTGCATAAAAAAATTTCAATCAAAAAAGCGGGATTTACCCGCTTTTGAAAACCCTATTGCTTAAACTATATTGTTCTTAAATGAAAATTAATTTTTCTTAACTTTTTCTTCTGTTTTTACTTCCGAACCGTTTGTTGCGGCGTCTTTTGGAAAATCCCCGTTTACCTGAACAGCTTTTTCAAAAGGAGGAAGTGCTTCTCCCTTCATTACTTTTTCAATTTCCTCAGCATCTAGTATCTCCCTTTCAAGCAGTGCAGCTGATAACCTGTGCAAGACATCTATATTTTCCATCAATATTTTTTCAGCTCTTTTCATTCCCTTGTCAACAATTTTCTTCACTTCTTCATCAATTAAAATAGCTGTTTGCTCGCTGTAATCCCTGTGCTGTGCAATTTCCCTGCCAAGGAATATTTCTTCTTCCTTCTTGCCAAAAGTCAACGGACCCATTTTTTCGCTCATTCCCCATTCGCAAACCATCTTTCGTGCAAGAGCAGTTGCTCTTTCGATATCATTGCCTGCACCCGTGGTAAGCTGATTGAACACAATCTTTTCAGCTGCTCTTCCGCCCATAGCGTAAGCAATCATTGCCTCAAGGTATTCTTTCGAATAAGTGTGTTTCTCGTCAATCGGCAGATAAGTTGTAACACCAAGAGCTCTTCCCCTTGGAATTATTGTTACTTTGTGAACAGGGTCTGCTTCGGGAGTCATTTTTGCGACAAGAACGTGCCCGGTTTCATGATAAGCTGTGGTTCTTTTTTCCTTTTCTGAAATAATCAGGCTTTTTCTCTCCATACCCATCATAACCTTATCTTTTGCTTCTTCAAAATCTGCCATAGTCACCTTATCCTTGTTCTTCCTTGCAGCAAGAAGAGCTGCTTCATTAACCAGATTAGCAATATCCGCGCCTGCAAGTCCGGGAGTGCCTTTAGCAAGTACTTCGAGACTTACATTTTTGTCCAATGGAATATTCCGGGTATGAACTTTAAATATACCTTCGCGCCCCTTAACATCCGGCCTATCAACTACAACCTGCCTGTCAAATCTCCCCGGTCTTAAAAGAGCAGGGTCAAGGACGTCGGGCCTGTTAGTAGCAGCTATAATGATTACGCCCGTATTCTGCTCAAAGCCATCCATTTCAACAAGAAGCTGGTTTAATGTTTGCTCTCTCTCGTCGTGTCCTCCTCCCAGCCCAGCACCGCGGTGGCGGCCAACTGCATCAATCTCATCGATAAAAATAATACAGGGTGCATTCTTCTTCCCTTTTTCAAACAAGTCACGCACTCTCGAAGCACCGACGCCAACGAACATTTCAACAAAATCCGCCCCGCTTATAGAAAAGAAAGGAACTCCGGCCTCGCCTGCGACGGCGCGGGCTAAAAGAGTCTTTCCTGTTCCCGGAGGACCCAGAAGTAAAACGCCTTTTGGAATTTTTCCGCCAAGCTTCTGAAACTTTGTTGGCTCTCTTAAAAACTCAATAATTTCCTCGAGTTCATACTTAGCTTCGTCGGCTCCCGCAACATCTTTAAATGTAACGCGAATCTGGTTTTCGTTGAGCATCTTTGCTCTTGATTTGCCGAAGGAGAAAATACCTTTGGTTCCCCCTGCCTGCCCCTGCATGCGCCTCATAACAATTATCCAGAAAACAATGATAATTATCCAGGGTAAAGCGCCTATTAACGGCCCCAGCCAGCTTGTATCTTCTTTTTCAATTCTGAATGCGATGTTTTTCTCATTCCATTTTTTTATGACTTCGTCATCGATATTTGTGTAAGGAAGCAGGACACTGAACTTATCGGCTGTAACTTGCCTTGTACCAATGTTAAGGTTTTCAGGCTGCTTTAAAACACCGTGGAAGGTATAGCTGTTATCGAGCTTCTTTACAACAGCTTCTTTGATTTTATCTTCGTTAAGGAGTTTTTGATACTGGTCAAACCCAATTTCCACTTCGGTGCCGTCACCGGATTTTGACCATATCATTATAAGGAAGAAACCAAATAAAATGGCGCTCCAGCCTAAAACTACTTTAAATACCCTGTTCCAGTTGAATTCTTCGTTCCTTCTCCTTTTGGGAGGTTTTTGATTCAAAGGGTTATTATTATTTTTAAAATCCTCGGGCATCTGAAAAATTAATGTTTCAAAATGTAAATCTGTTTTAAATTTCTGAACTTCTGCGCATAATCCAAACCATATCCGACAACAAATTTATTTGGTATTTTGAATCCCACATATTTAATATCAAAATCCAAATTATTTACATCATCTTTAAGAAGCAAAGATACAAACTCTAAAGAAGCCGGCTTACGGCTTATGATCAAATCACGAATATATTTTACCGACAGTCCGGAATCGATAATATCATCAACAACAATAACATTTCGACCTTCAATCTGGCAATTTAAATCCTTAAGCAGTATCACTTCTCCGGAGGATATTTTGCTGTCTCCATAGCTTGAGAGCTTTAAAAAGTCGATTTCTATATCGATTTTAAGCTCCCTTACCAAATCCGAAATAAAAATAAAAGAACCATTTAAAACACCAATCAGTATCGGAACCTTATTCTTATAATCCCTGCTTATTTTCTTTGCAATCTTCCTTACCTTTTTTTGAATCAGCCTGCTGCTTACAAATAGCTTTAACTTCTCCTTTTGCTGTAATTTCAAGATTTAAAACACTTTTTGCCTGATAGCAGTTTCAAATTCTCAAGACCTATAATAAAAAACCCATCCAAAAAATAATTGCGAGCGGATGGGGCAAAACTCTTTTAATTATTATAATTAAGTTGTTTCTTCAGCAATAGTTCTCTTGTTGCGTCTGATAGCCTTTGCTTTTTTCATTCTCCTTTTTACTGAAGGCTTTACGTAGAATCCTCTTTTTCTGACTTCCTTCAATATCCCCGCTTTTTCATATTTCTTTTTGAATCGCTTTAGGACCTTGTCAATGGATTCGCCATCCTGCAAAGTTACTTTAATCAAATTTAATTCACCCCTTTATTTTTATTATTTTAGCCTACAAATATAACGATATTAAAAATTAAAGTCTATAATATATGAATGTTACTCAAAAAGTGAGCATTTTGCTTAAATAACGCAAATAGATATAAAAAAGGGGCGTTAGCCCCTTTTGAATGTTTTAAATATGGATTCTACTTTATTAAAACCATTTTCTTGCTGTCAACAAAAGTTCCGGCTTGAATTCTATAAATATACACACCACTTGCAAGGTTAGCGCCGTCAAAAGATGCTTCATAAAATCCGGGTTCTTTAAGCTCATTTATAAGAGTTTTGACTTCCCTTCCCAATAAATCATAAATTACGATTTTAACGAGCGAATGCTTTGGAATATCGTATTTAATTCTTGATACCGGATTAAACGGATTCGGATAATTCTGATATAATTTGAAAGAAAAAGGAACACTTGAATTCATAATCTTGTTTTTAATTTCTTCACCTATAATTAACGACAGAATATCATATTTATGTTCTTCAACAGAGTTATTTCCGTTTGGATTATCACCGCCGGAAGACATATTTATCAGACATAGCTCATTAATTAGCGCGTGCTGACCCTTTGAGTTGTTTTGGTTATTCTGGTATATAGTGTGGTAATCGGCAATAGCTTCTTCATACAGGTTACGTTTAACCTTTGACTTAATTGCAAAATCTTCAGCAAGGTCTCTGGTTTCTGTTGGATATGCCGAACTGTTCTTTATATTTGAGTAATAACTGTGGATTGTCTGATAATCGGTGTAAGTGCTGTTATTCTTTTCCAGGCAGTTGAAGATTCTTGAAAGCGATACAGGAGCAAATGATGAAGTTTTATATTCTGAGACAACCTCTTTGTACAATGTGATTGCGTCTTCATATTCCGCTGCCATTTCCTTATTATATGCTTGCATAAAAAGCAACTGCGCGGTTGGATTATCGCCTAAATCTTTCACATAGACCGTATCATAAAGTCCAAACCCAAGTGAATTTAAGTTATAATAATCCGTTGAGGGCAGTGATGAGCCGTCAAATGCCGGTTCATAATAAACAGTGCCGCCTGTGACTTCAAACGAGGGGTCTTCCCAGTAGTTCACTCTTGCGTATAAATCATTGTCCAGCTCGCCGCTTATGCTGAATGTGCTCGTTATATTTGTTACGTTGTAACCTGAGTCAATTAGCGGATACGCGCTTGATTCAAGCGTAATTGCTGCCTCGGAAGGTGTGCCGTTTAAATAGTTGTTGCCTCCGAGCCATAGAAGTGTTGAGCCTGATATTACAGGTCTCATTACGGGGACTGAGCTGGTTTTAATACCTACATTTATTTCATCTGCATCCGAAAGTGTGTTTTTAAGCAGGTAGGGCGAGGAATACAGGAACTGAATTGAAATATCGAAATTATTGATAGTGTTATATTCAATCGTTCCATTTGAGTTATCAAGGTATATGCCCTTGCCCGTGCTTGTCTGCCCGGTTATTGTGTTTCTTGCTATGTAGGGCGAGGACTGGATAACGCTTATACCCGTTGTAACGTTATTTATCGTATTGTCAACTACAATAACGCCGTTTGAGGGGCAATACTCTGTTATAATGCCTGAAGTAAACTTGCCTGACGAAGTTACCGCCGATGAACACCCTTTAACAAGCACATTTTGGCTGTTATTGACATAAACATAGTTTAAAAGATTAGTCGAAGTTGTATTTTTAAACGTGCAGTTTGAAATTTCTGTAGCGGGCGGGTCACCGATACCCGGGTTAACTTTATCCTCTACATTTTATGCCGTTATAAGCATTTTCAATCGTGCAGTTCTTTAAGGTGTCGTAACTCATATCCGATAAGTAAATTCCGTCCCAAGTCGAGTCAGCGTCTGTTGAAGCGAACTTTGTTCCGTTTGCAAATAAACTTGCTCCGTTTTTGAAGAGCATTTTTGAGTTTTTACCGAACCTTATTGAACTAACCGGATTACAGATTAGCTTTGCTTTTGCGCCGTCAAATATAATTACGCTGTTCGGGGCAATTTCCAAATTTGCAGAATCCTCAAGCACAACGTTAACGCTGTCCCTGAAAATGAGCGTATCTTCGGCTGTTAGTTCGTCGCTGCCCGGTCCGGTTTCATAAACTATAGTTCCTCTGCCTCCGATTATAGCGCCTTTGTTAAAAAACCTTGACTGCACCTGTAATCTGATTTTTGAGCCGTTATCCAGATATACAGTGCTGTATTTATTAAGTACAAGGGTTGAATATTTCTGGACAATTAGCTCCGCGCTTGGTCGTAGGATTAGATTTGCCAAACCGATAGTCGGTATATCATAATTCGGGTCGCCTTTTATCGTCATAGTTGCGGCATCAGTTGTGTTATCATACTGTCTCATAGTTAGATGTTTACTATTATAAATCTCCAATAATGCATCTGATAAAACGACAATGTTTCGCGCGTAAAAACCTGAGGATGGGGCTTCAGGATCAATATAGAAAGTTGCGGGTGTGGTGACATCCGTTTGCATACTTAATGACAAACTTAGCACACACGATAACTCTGATGTAAAAGATTGTCGTTCATCATGTTCATTTGGTATTATACAGTCCCTCCTTGAATCTTGCATAATGGGCATACTATTGCTGCCATCGTAAATAATTTTATCAATGCCAATATTTTTTGCTCTTGTAAGGATTTCAATCTGCTGGGTGCTAATGTTCTTCCTTGGCTGACGCCATGCTTCTATTTTTCTATTAATTCTCGAATCGGCAACATCTAAGTACGAATCATCATTATAAGTGGTACAATTAAAAGGGTCAATACCCGACCATTTGAATTCGACGCGATTGGGATTAGACTTAACCTCAAAGTAAATATCGTAGCCCAAACATGGGTTACTGAAGTCAACGTTATGTCCATAATCCCACTCCACCCAAAATGTGTCTATCAAACCTCCTTGGTTGTCCTTGATTTCGAACTTATATATTCCAAGTCCAACTATTCCTGAGTCGCAATCTGTTGGAGACTGGTTGGTTTGAAAGTCGTATGCTAGACCGAGAAGCCGGTTTTCAATCGTTGTCCCAACAATGAAAGGAGAACCTGCCCTTATCTTGTTTGTTGCACCTATGAATCTTGAATTTCTCTCTGGGGGTGGAGTTGAAACTCTTGCAATAAGGTCATATTTGTACAATGATCCGTGGGTTACAGTTTTAAAAACCATGCTGACGGGATAGACCTTTACTGAAATATTAGAGCCAGTAAAGTTATATATCCAGACCTCGGGACCTGCATTCCCGCAGGGTGGGTTCTCACCCTGAGAGAACAAGGCGTTTGAAACAACGAGAACGAGAATAACAGTTATGTGTTTAATTATGTTCATGGCTTACTCCTAAATTATTTGATTAATATCATCTTTCGAACAAAAATGTTCGAAGATGCATAAAGTGTCAAAAAATAAACTCCGCTTGGAAAGTTTGCAGCATCCCAAAATGTTTCATAAATTCCCGGCTGCAATTCTTCATTTACCAAAACATCAACCTCCATTCCAAGAACATTAAAAATAGCCAGTTTTACACTTCCCGATTTTGAAATTTGAAATTTGATTTTTGACTTGCTGTTGAACGGGTTAGGATAGTTTTGTTGTAAGTTAAATTCATTGGGTATTTCGTTACTTGCTGGAATTATTCCTATCGGCGGTGCATTAAGCAAACTGTCTGTTCTCGCAAGGTAAACATCGTACCACTGGCTAAGAAAAGGTTTGATTTGGCCAGCAAAAACAATATCGCCGTTACTCAGCGGCAGTATTGCCTCAAACAATGGAAACCGTTCATATACAAAGAATCTCTGCAAGAGAGTGTTTCCCAGAGAATCAGTTACAACCACATGGCATGTAGAATCCTCAGCAATTGTGTTAGAGGCAGCAAATGTGAAAATGAATCTATTAGGTCCTACAAGTTTCATATCGCGGAAATCTGAACCCGGGTAGGTGTAATACTCAGTGAATACTTTTGTAAATAGTATATTTCCGTTAAGGTCCGTTCTAACAAAGAATGGAGGGACCCTTCCGCCAGCAATATAGTTATTCCCTAACTTTGAAATGGATCGCAGGCCTGAAGAAAGGGTATTGGTGGTTCTGAAGATTCTTTCCCATAAAATGTTTCCTGCTGTGTCAGTTTTAACTAAATTAGCTTTGACAGTATCCGCCTCCCAAACCCCGCCTGCCAAAATGTAACCACCGTCAAGAGCCACTTCAATTGCCACAAATGATCTGTCATCAAACGCTGGATATGTTCTTTGCCATATAAGGTTGCCATTCGAATCAATCTTTAGTAGATAACCTTTGTCAAATGATTGACTTCCATCAACACCACATATAACGAAATTGCCATCCGTATCGCGTATGATATCATAACCTATAACATTGTTATTATTCCCCGCATAGTGTTTCCGCCAGACTAAATTTCCGGAAGAACTAAATTTGATAGCGAATACAGAGTCGCCAAGTCCTGTAACAACGCAACCACTGTCAGAAGAAGGTGCAACTGCATATGCATTCAATCCAGGTATGATTCTTGTCCACAAGGAATCACCATTGTAAGGATTTAATTTCAATACATATAATCCATTATTGATTGGAATTGGGGTTCCGGCTCCTACAGCGTAAAAATATCCATCTGAGGACTCGCAAATATCATAAGCCACGTCGTTATTATTACCGGGTCCATTGTAAATCTTCTGCCAAGTAATGCTCTGCGGGTACAAGTTTAAGGTTACAAGTTGCAGGTTGCAGGTTAAAATTAATATGTATATCAGTTTTTTCAAGTCGTAGGCATTGCCGTAGGCACAAGAGGGCGGTTGTTTTTTGTAAAACATAACGAAACTTTAAAAGCAAATCAAGTCCAAATACAGCTAAAATTAATTATAAAGCTTTAACAAAATCTTAATTCAAGCCCATTAAGCTTCTTTGCCTTGAAACTGATGTTAATAATAGCTAAAATTGTTCTTTATTTTTCCCAAAAAACAAATAATATCATCAAATTTTATGAACAAATTCAGAACAGTTAAAATGTTTAGTATTTTATTAATTATAGCAATAATAGGACTTTCAGCAACTAACTGCAGCAGAGAAAACAGAACTCTTGCTGAATTAGGGGACGAAAAAATAACACTCGGAGAGTTTGAAAAACAGTACTTAAAAACCGTCGGAAATATCGACACTGCCAAGAATAAACCGCTGGAAGACAAACAGCAGTTCTTGAATCTATACGTTAACTTCCGATTAAAAGTTAAGGATGCACGGGAAAGAGGGCTCTTAAACAACCCTGAAATCCAGAAAGATATAGAGGAATACAAAAGAAATTATTCACCTACATATTTAGTGGATAAAGAAATTGTAGAAAGCGAAGTTAAAAAGCTTTATGACATGAAAAAAGACGAAGTAAGGGCATCGCACATACTAATCCAGATGCCTGAAAATGCGTCACCGGAAGATTCTGCTGCTGCTTACCAAAAAGCGGATACAATAATACAAAAATTAGAAGACGGCGCGAACTTCGAAGATTTAGCCGTTGAATACTCGCAGGACAGAACTGTTAGAACCAACAGAGGGGATTTATATTACTTTACAGGCGGAATGACTGTCCCTGAATTTGAAGATGCTGTATATGATATGAGAGTCGGTCAATTCACAAAAAAGCCGGTTAGAACGATGTTCGGACTTCATATAGTTAAATTAACCGATAGAAAAGGCAGAATCGAGTCGGTTAGAATATCTCATATATTAATTCAGGATAAACGGGACAGCCTTGGCAACATAATTGACTCTGTTGAGACTTATCAAAAGACATTAGACATCTATAACAGAGCTAAAGGGGGCGAGAGCTTCGAGGAACTGGCAAATCAATTTACAGAAGACCAGGGTTCTAAAAACCAAATGGGCGATATAGGTTATATGGAAAGAAGACGCTTAGCCCAGCCGCTTGACTCAGTTGCCTTTAATACAAAAGTAGGCGATATTTCAGGACCAATTAGAACTCCATACGGATGGCATATAATTAAAAAAACCGATGAGAAGCCTCTTGCTTCATTTGAAAAACAATTCGAAAACCTGAAGAATGAATATAAGAAAACCCAAAAGTATAAAGAGGATTACGCAAAGTTTGTTGAAACATTAAAGGAAAAATATAGTTATAAAATATTAGACGAGGGGATGGGCTTTCTGCAAAGTAAATTCGATACATCGAAGACAATTGCCGACTACAACCTTGACAGCTTGTTTTCACAGGCAGACAAGGAGGTTAAGCTGGCGGCTTATGACGGAGGAGATATAAAGATAATCGATATTATAAATCATATGAATATAAACAGAGATTACCAAAGAATGGCTTTAAACAAGGAAACAATTATAAAAATTATAAACTCCTCGGCGGAGAATTCTTTGTTAAACAAACGGGCTGACGATTTGGGAATCGAGGATGACGAAGAATACATAGCTAACCTCACTGATTACGAAAATGGTTTACTGGTATTCAGAATAGACCAAGACGAGTTATGGTCAAAAGTTAAGGTTAATGAAAACGACCTGGTTTCATATTACGAGGCAAACAGGTCAAAATTCACTAAAGTCGATTCAACCGGAAATTCTATCCCAAAAACATTTGATGAAGTTAGGGCTGAAATTTCTAACGAGCTGCAGCAAATAAAATACAAAGATACAGAAAAAGCATACCTTGAGTCATTAAGACAAAAATATCCGGTTAAAATTTATGATGAAGTTCTTGCCGAGGCGTTTAAAGAGTAGGGCTGAATGAATAATTTGACAAATCCAAAAAAAAAGTTTTTTGCCCTTTTATTTAGCATAATTTCCTTGCCATGTTTCTCGCAGGGTGAAGGCGACAGAATAATTGCTATTGTGGGGAATGACATAATCCTCCAGTCCGAATTAAATTTTCAAATATACAATTTCGCTACTCAAAATAATCTCCAGCAAATCAATGATGCTGTTATCCAAAAAGTATTTCAAAACCTTCTGACCGAAAAACTAATTCTTGCTAAGGCAGAACAGGACAGCATTTACGTGACCCAGGATGAAATTAATAAACAGGTCGAGGGGAGACTTAAGGAGCTTGTCAGCCAGTTCGGCTCGGAAAAAAATCTTGAAAGCGTTTATGGAATAACGATTTCAAAAATTAAATCCCTTTTGGGCGAACAGGTCGAAAGAAGCATTAAGGTGAACCGAGTAAAACAGGAAAAATTCGGCTACGGCATTTCCGTTTCCAAGCGCGAAGCTGTAAAATTTTTTGAGGAATACCAGGATTCGATTCCCGCTGTGCCTGAAACCTTTGAACTATACCAGATAGTTCGAATACCTAAGATTACCGAAGATGCGAAGTATATGGCAAAGGAAAAAGCTCTTCAGATTTTAGACAGCATAAAAGCCGGGAAGGATTTTTCAGAACTTGCTAAAAAATACTCCGACGATTCTTTATCGGCAATTCAAGGCGGTAATTTAGGCAAAGCCAAAAAAGGAACATTTGTTAAAGAATTTGAAAATGCCGCTTATCTGCTTAAGGAAGGTGAAGTATCTGACGTTGTTGAAACAGAATTCGGATATCATGTAATAAAGCTGTTAGCAAGAACTGGAGATATAATTGAAACCCAGCATATTTTAATCAGATTTCCGAGGCTTGAGGCGGCCGATTTTGCAGAAATAGGTTTTCTGAAGGATTTAAAATCGAAAATATTAAACGGAGAGTTAAGTTTTAAAAAAGCCGCCTCACTCCATTCACAGGAAACACAGTCTGCAGCAGACAGCGGATACGTGGGAAAAATCAGCATTACAAACCTTGACAGTCTGGAAATTATTGCATTAAGAGATTTAAATGCCGGTGAGATATCTGACCCTGTGAAGGTTGGTGATGACCGGAATTACGGATATTATATGTATTTGCTGAAAGAAAGAATTCCCGAACATAAGGCTTCACTGGAATCGGATTATCAGTTAATTGAAAACTTCGCATTGAGGTTCAAAGAGCAAAAACTGCTTAATGAATGGATGGAAGAACTGAAAAAAACAATCTATGTAGAAATCAAAATTTAACCAACGGGTAACTTTATTAAGAAGCACACTTTAAAAAATTTCTGATGCTTAGCCTTTCTTCAACTTATTCCCCTTTTCTTTTTGCTCTCGCACTTGTTTTATCAGCCGCAATATCTTATTATTTTTACAGAAACTCTTTACTTCTTAAAACTAAGAAATATTTTTTGATATGTCTAAGAGCGGCGGGGGTTTTTTTGCTATTGTCTTTGTTCATTGAGCCGGTCATAAGGCTGCTGGTTAAAAAAAACACCGAAAAATTCAATGTCGTTCTTATTGACGATTCAAGGAGCAACTCACTCAATTCAAAACTTGGTGAGGTAAAAAGAATAATGGCCGAAAACAATCTAAACTCGTCAGATTATAAAATTTTTACATTCTCAAATACTTTGGGCGGATTTTCCTCCATCGATTCATTAGCATCCGACGGCTTTGAAACCAATCTCTCGAACAGTTTTAGGAGTTTAAGAACATATTACCCGGACGAAAAATTTAACTCCATCACTGTTATATCAGATGGAATTTTCAATTCCGGCAGTAATCCCTTATATGAAGCAAGGGCAATTCAAGCACCGATAATAACAGTGGGTATCGGAGATACTATTCAAAGGCGGGATGTTGTTGTTTCAAGTGTTTTATTCAATAATAAATCATTTACAAACATAACAACAAAAATTAAAGCACAAATTAATGTTTACGAACTCAGCTCAGGTACTGTAAATGTTAAGCTTTTTAAAGAAGGAGGTGCCATATTTTCAAAAGATATTGCGATTAATCCTTCATTAAATAATTACGAGACGGAATTTGACGTGACTGAAACAAGCCCTGGTAAAGTAAAATACAGAATTGAAGCCGAGAAAAAAGAAGGCGAGGTAACATTTAAAAATAACAATTATGATTTTTATATTGAATACATCGATAATAAAGTAAACATTTTATTTATATCCGGAGGTCCCAGCGCGGATAATGCATTTATAACAGGTATTTTAAAGAAAATCAATAATTATAATGTTATTTTAAAAACATTAAAAAATTCAAATGAGTTTTATGAGAGGCTCCCTGACTTAAGAATATTACCGGAGTTATCGGTGGTTTTTTTGCATAATTTCCCGATTGTCCAATATAGCGCAAACATATTGCAGGAAATTACAACGGGTATTCGTCAACACAACATACCAATAATTTTCTTTTCAGGTAGAAATACAGATTATCAAAAGCTACAGCAATTTGATGACCTGATTCCATTTAATGTTTCAAGAACTAATTCTGCAGAAGTGCTTTTTTCATTGCAGGCTGTTTCAACGTCAGAAAATACACTGAGCGAAAACCAAGAATTTAATTCGGTATCGCAGATTTTTAAAAACGTCTCCGGTATTACTCCCAAAGCAGGTGCGGTTACCTTAATGACGGATAAATCAACAGGGGAACCGATTTTAATTACGCGCAATTCGGGAAAAAATAAATCAACCGCATTTTTAGGCTTCGGATTGTGGCGGTGGAGGCTTAACCCGACTTTTGATGCTGAAAAAACCCTCCAAAAATTTTTAATTGAGACAATCAATCTAACCCTGCAAAAAGAGAAAAAATCGAAGTTTAAAGTTTACCCGGAAAAGGACATCTTTGACCATAAAGAAAGCGTAAAAATAATATCTGAAGTTTACGATGAAAACTTCGTTCCAACTAAGAACGCCAAAGTAACAGGCAGGATATTGGGTGCTGATGGGCAGAAAATCCATGAACTAAGCTTTAATGCAGAAGATAACGTGTATATAACTTACATTAATCAGCTTCCTTTAAGTGAATATCAAATAGAAGCAGAGGCCGAGCTAAACGGCTCTTATTACGGAAAAGATAATTCAAAATTTCTTGTGGATTCGACTAATGCCGAGTTCTCAATGACCAAGAGTGATTTTAATGGATTAAGAGAGTTATCCAATAATACAAGCGGAATTTTTATTGATGGTGAAAATTCAGAAATCATGGCATTGAAAATATCGGAAATTAAAAATCAAAATATTCAAGCGGAAACTGCTTTAATTAAAAACTATAACCTCTGGGAAAACAAGTTTGTTTTGATATTAATTATTGTTTTATTTACATCGGAATGGATATTAAAGAAGAGGAATAATATTCCTTAGTTAAATTATACCCGTAAAGTATCATTTCAGTATATTTTGTATTTACTTATATTTGTATAACCTATATAATGCATGCTATAATATATAATAGAGAGGAAACAATAAAAAATGCCCTGGATAATCACCAAGCTATGTATAGATTGTAAAGACACCGAATGTGCAGAGGTCTGCCCTGTCGATTGTATTTATGAGTTAAAAGTCGATGACGAAGAATTCACAAGGACTCAGCTTTACATCCATCCAACCGAGTGCATAGATTGCGCCGCATGTGAACCTGCTTGTCCCTGGCAGGCAATATTTGAGGATTCACAAACCCCGTCTATATTCGCCGAAGATATCGAAAGAAATGCAAAGGTTTTCGAAAAGCATCCTCCGGAAGATTTTACGACCGATGTGGTTCCTATTAAGAAAAACCCAACACCCGAGGAAATTGAAGAAAACAAGAGAAAGTGGGGGTACGCTTAAATCATCGAAAAACAGCCTGAGCCTTTGGGAAACCAAAGGCTTTTTTATTTTCAACTTTTTTTAAATTCAAGTTAATTATATTACTGTAATTATCTAATTGAAAGTTGCCGAAAACAATAATAAAAACAAAGATAATTCCACCAACCCCGCCTTTAAATATATTGCACCGTGCGAGATTAATTAATCTGTTAAAGGAAAACTTAAACAAGAAAATAATACTTATCACTGCTTCTGCGGGATACGGAAAGACTACAGCTGTGCTGGATTTCCTTACAGAATTAAATTTAAAATTCTGCTGGATTAATTCCCATGCCTTGATAGAAAACCTATATTTATTTCTTAGTTATTTAATTGAATCTATTCGGACATTAAACGTCAGCTTCGGGGATGATTTAGAAAGATTAATTGACGGCCTTGAAAAAGATGCTCAAAAAATTAACGATATCGATAATTTCATAAGTGAAGTCTGTATTTTGATATCTAATGAAATTATTGATAAAATTAAAGATGAAATTTATCTTGTCTTAGATAACATTCACGAAATCTCAGGAAACATTTGGTTTACTGCATTTTTAGAAAAACTTTTGATTTATCAACCCAATAATTTCCATCTCGTAATTACCAGCAGAACATATTTAAATATACCCACAGGCAAATTAAAAGCGACACGAGAACTTTTCGAAATCACTAACGAAGAGCTTGCATTTACAAAAAATGAATTAAAGGAAGTTATTTCAGCTCATTACAAAATAGTTTACGACGAATCTTATTTGCAATATCTGGAGAAGTATTTAAAAGGATGGATAACCGGAATACATCTTCTGCTGCAGACAATAGGCAGTAAAAACCCTAAAGACTATATAGCAAATGCTTCTGTTTCTCAGGATTTATTTGATTATTTTGCAAATGAAATTTTCCTAAAGCTTGATAAAGATGCTCAAAACTTCCTGCTGGTTACCTCATACCTTGAGAGTTTCGACTCCGAAACTAGTATTTTCTTGATTGGAATCGATAGTAAACCAATTTTAGATAAACTGGTCAATAACAATACATTCATAGAATCGAAAAAAATCATTCATAATGGCACCGAAACAACATCATACAGCTACCAGGACTTATTCAGGGATTTCATTAATAAAAAAGCGAAGGAAGTATTTTCTGCTGAAGAAAGCAGGCGCCTGCTGCTTGAAATCTCATCATTTTTTTTAAAAAAAGAAGAAGATATAAACTCGTTGAATTACCTTCTGGACGCTAAAGCTTTCGATGAATCCGAAAAATTACTTCAGAAATTATACGATAAAAACTTTGAAGCCGGAAATTTTGAACTCTTATGGAAGTTGATTTCAAAGTTTGATGAGAGTTATCTAAAAAATTCTGCATTTTTACTAAATTGCAAGGGAATTCTTACGAAATTTATTGATGGGGACATTAAAAAAGCCCTGAAATTAATAGATAACTCGCTGGAATTGCAAAAAAGAGAATCGAACAACGAATTGTTTATTAAATGTCAAATCAATAAGACCGAATTACTTGTTAATCTTGGCAATTATAAAGAAGCTCATGAAATTCTTGACAAAATAAGCATGGACGCTAAAACTGAATACAGCAAATCCAAAATCTTTTTCTTTTACTCCCTGATTTTCTTTGCCAAAAGTGAACTTGATAAAACGCTGAATTACCTCAACAAGTCACTCGAAATTTGCGTAGAAAATAAATTCGATGATTTGAAATTAGACATATATAATTATTTGGGGAATATTTATTTAATTAAAGGAGAATACATTAGCTCTCAATTCTTCTATAAGCAAATCACGGATAAAACCACGAGTATTTACAAAATATTTCTTGCATCCAGTAATCTTGCTCTGCTTTATTCAAGAACGGGCAAATTCGATGAAGCGAATGAATATTACAATAAATCAAAAAAACTTCTGAAGTTTTTCTCGTCACCTGTTTTCGACATAGCCGTTGACCAAATTGAATATTCAATCAATGTCGAATCGGGAAATTATTTAAAAGCACATGATTTAGCAAAAAATATTAATCAAAAAGCTTTGCAGCTGAGCAATAAACAGCAAATATACTTGAGCTATATCTTCCTTGAAGAATCTACCATATTTTTAGAAAATTTCATTGCTTCAAAAGAATATATTAACCTCGCAAGAAACTTCCTCGATACTTCCTCCGAATATGAAGTTGTCAATTTTGATTATGTGAGGTCAGTGCTTGAAATAAAACAAAATTTTTTCAATAAAGATACCGAGGAGTTTTTGCTGAAAGCTTATAATTTGTTTGTTAGCTCGGGATTTAACTATGATAGAGCAATATCGTGCTATTATCTCGCTCAATATTACAATAGCTCCATGCAGCCCGAATTATCAAAAAAATATTTAAGAGAGTCCCTCAAGCTATCAAAAGAAAACGGTTATATAAGCTTTCTTCAAAGAGAATTTGAAAATAATAAATATCTATACGACATTTCCCTTTCAGAAAACATATTCAAAGATTTTATAAAGGGCCTTATAAAAGAAAAAATAAAATATTACGAAAAACTTTGGATAAACGGAAGCTCTGATTTAAAAAATAAAATATATGATATAGAGCTAAGCTCAATGGGCGTTATTGAATTCAAAGTTCGAGGAGAGCTTATTCCTGAAAGCAAATGGGTAAGGAAAAAGGGAAAACTTATATTGGCTTACATATTTTTAAATAAGGACTTCAATTTAACAAAAGACAAAATTGTTGACTTATTTTTTCAAGATACGGCTGAAGACCGTTCTGATAATATATTTCACCAGGCAATCTCCTCCATCAGAAATGTAATTAAAACGGGTGGACACTCGCCTCAGTTTATACTTTACGAAAACAGAATTCTGAAGCTTAATCCCGATTATAATTACTTTGTTGACTCAATTGAATTTAATAACTTGTACAATACAGTAATGTCACCGGAGACGAATGAGTCAGACAAGAAGAAATTTTCGGTTAAAGCAGTTGAATTATATAAGGGGAATCTTCTCGAAGGAATTTATGAAAACTGGTGCGAGGATTTAAGAGAAGAATATTCAAATAAATTTATAAAATTATCTGAAATCTTATTGAAGAATTTATACAGCTCTAAAAAATATGATGAAATAATACCATATGCGGAAAAGCTGCTGAATAATGACAGACTGAATGAAAAGGCATATTTATTAAGTATTGAATCTTATGTACAAACGGGGAATATAAGCAAAGCTAAAGAAACCTTTGCAGAAATGTTAAAAAACTACAAGGAAGAACTTGGGGAAAAACCCCCGAAAAGCGTACTTGAAAGAATTCAGGCACTGCTTTCATAATTTCATAAGCACTTTATCTAACTTTTCGGCAAAATAACTAATCTCATTTTTCGTAATTATATATGGAGGCAGTAGTCTAATTACATTTCCACCGGTACAGTTAACAAGAACACCCTCAGAAATTAGTTCCTGAACTGTCTGTTCGCACCCAGAATTGAACTCGATGCCTATCATTAAGCCCCTGCCTCTGATTTCCTTTATTTTACTACGGTATTTTTGCTGTAATTGATTTAGCTTATCGAACAGATTCCTGCTAATTTCATTAACTCTATTCATCAGTTCCTTTTCAAGCTCGTTAAATATAACAATACCGCAGCTTGCCGCAACGGGATTTCCCCCGAAGGTTGAGCCATGGTCACCGTAAGCAAAAACACCTGCGACCTTTTCATTTCCAACGATTGCTCCAAGAGGCAAGCCCCCGCCAATACCCTTTGCTATAATTATAATATCCGCTTCCAGGCCGAAATGCTCGAAAGAATGAAGTTTTCCTGTCCTTCCGACACCGGACTGAATTTCATCAGCAACGACTATAAAACCGTATTTTTGTTTTAAGTCATTTATCATATCAATAAATTCCTGATTAGCAACATTAATACCTCCCTCTCCTTGTATACATTCGATAAATATTGCTGCCGTTCCATCATTTACATTATTATTTAACTCGTCTATTGAATTAAAGGTGAACTGCTTAACATTGGGGAGTAAAGGGGCAAACTGGTCACGGTATTTTTTTCTGGCAGTCAGCGATAAAGCGCCCATTGTTCTCCCGTGAAAAGAACCCGAAAATGAGACTAAATTTTTTTTATTGGTTCCATAAAAGAATTTCCTCACAATTTTAATTGCACCCTCTATAGCTTCAGTGCCTGAGTTGGAAAAGAAAACCTTTTTAAAACCGGTCATTTCAAGAATTTTTTCAGCCAATTTAATTTGGCTATCCTGCAAAAAAAAATTTGAAATATGGATGTACTTTTTTATTTGTTCTTCAATTGCTTTATTAATACCGGGGTGGTTATATCCCAGAACGTTAACAGCGAGTCCCGCAAACATGTCAAGAATTTTATTCCCGCTATCGGTATACAAATAACAGCCCTCTCCGCGCTCGATTAAGACAGGCAGCCTTTTATATGTACATAAAAAATCTCTTTGCTCGGAAGTTCTAAATTGTTCCAGAAGGCTTTTCAATTCAGGTTCCTCAAAATTTTACTAAATGTCCTTATATTCATTTCCAGATTTTTTACGCTTGAGTTATTTTTAATTATAAAATCAGCTTTATTCAGTTTTTCTTTTTCATTCATTTGGAGATTCATAAGCCTTTCTATCTCATAACGGGTAACTGTATCTCTTCTTCTGACTCTTTCAATCCTGCTTTCCTTATCAGAGAAAATCAAAATCGTATAATCAACCCTTTTGTAATATCCTGATTCAAATAAAATTGCTGTTTCTATTAAAATAACTTTATCATTTATCTTCTTTATTAACTTGTCAATTTCTCTAATAGCAAAAGGGTGAACAATTTTATTCACCCTTTTAATGTTTTTTTTGCTTGAAAAAATTATTTTCCTCGAATCAACACCCGATATATTACCTTTTTCATCTAATATAGATCCGCCAAATTCACTAACCAGCTTGTACTTTAAAATTGAATTGGTTTTATAAAGCCGCCTCGCAATTTCATCGGCATATAATACATTGAATCCGAGTTTTTCAAAAAATCTGCATGCTAAAGTTTTACCCGAACCTATTCCGCCTGTGATTCCGACAAGCAGCTTATTATTTTGCATAAGCTACAGAGCGTCTTTCCCTTATGACCGTAACTTTGATTTGACCCGGATACTCCATTTCTTCCTGAATCTTCGAAGCAATGTCGACCGAAAGCTGGTCGGCAAGCGAATCGCTTACCTTGTCATGCTCTACAATAACCCTGACTTCCCTTCCCGCCTGTATTGCATAGGTTCTTCCAACTCCTTCAAATGACTTTGCAACCTCTTCAAGTTTTTGGAGCCGTTTTACATAACCCTCAACAGATTCACGCCTTGCACCCGGTCTTGCCCCGCTTATAGCATCACATGCCTGGACGATAACAGCAATCGGGGTTTCCATTTCCATATCTTCATGGTGTGCACCAATTGCGTTGCAGACAACCGGATGTTCTTTGAATTTTTTAGCAAGGTCATATCCGATTATTGCATGCGGTCCTTCGACCTCTCTGTCAACAACTTTTCCAACATCATGAAGCAAACCGGCTCTTTTAGCTATTACTGGGTCCAAACCCAGCTCAACCGCCATTATCCCGCACAGATGAGCGACCTCAATGCTATGCTGAAGTAAATTCTGGCCATAGCTTGTTCTGTATTTCATTCTTCCAACAAGCCTCACAAGCTCCGGATGAACTCCATGCATACCGCACTCAATTATTGAATTCTCGCCTACTCTAATAATTTCCTCTTCAAGCTCCTTTTTAACTTTCTCAACAACTTCCTCAATTCTGGTAGGGTGAATTCTTCCGTCAGCAATCAGTCTCTCCATAGCAATTTTAGCCACTTCCCGCCTGAATGGGTCAAAAGCTGAAATTGTTATTGCTTCAGGAGTATCGTCGACAATTATATCTACTCCTGTTGCAGCTTCAAAAGCGCGGACGTTTCTTCCCTCTTTGCCAATAATTCGTCCCTTTAGCTCGTCGCTTTGAATATTTAAAACGCTTACCGTAGTTTCTACCGAATGGTCTGCAGCGCTTCTTTGTATTGCCTGAACAATGAGATTCCGCGCGAGTTTTTTAGCTTCAAGCTTCATTTCATCTCTTATTTCCTTTAGCTTGCCAGCAGTTTGCATTTTTGTTTCCTGTATCAGGTTATTCATCAAAATATTCTTTGCCTCATCCTGGGTTAGGCCGGAAATGTTTTCAAGCCTCTGGTTATGCTCCTGAATCAGGTTTTCAAGCTTTTTTTCCTTTTCCTCCAAGACAGTAACTTTGCTGTTTAGCTCATTTTCAAGTTTTTGAGCATTTTTATCTTTTTTGGCATATTCATCCATCCTTTTGCTCAGCAGCTCTTCCTTATCCTGAAGCTGTTTTTCAAAAGATTTAAGCTTGTTTTTCCTCGTCTGAACATCGTTATCAAATTCCTGCTTTTTTTTATACCATTCGTCTCTCACCTCAAGCAGTTTTTCCTTTTTCAGATTCAAAGCCGCTTTTTCACCTTCAGAGATAATTCTCTTAGCTTGTTCATCGGCGCTCATAATTTTACTCTTCGTTACTTTATTTTGCATAAACCATCCCAGATAGAAAGTCGCCGCGCAAAGAATAACAATGAGCGGTATTAATACATATATTTCTTGCAGCATATTATATTTCTCCGTAATTTAGCATATAATTAAATAATTCATTATTAATAATAAAAAACCGCACTCGATTTTAAGACCATAGCGAAAGAGTTATAGAACCCTTAATCAAAAATAGTGGGTGGGTGCCGAAATGTCTTTTAACGTCCACTGACCACTTGCGCTTTTTCAGCGAAATGATTCCGCAACACGTGTTTGCGGATGAGGCCTGTAATCGACACTGTTTAACGAGCTTCCCCCCAATTAAATAGTGTTGGTTCTATTTAATTTTTGGCTATAGTCGGTCGGTGCGGTAAACTTTAGTCGTTATATTTAAAAGAACAAATAAATTTTTACGTATTGCTATCTATGTACTCGTTTATTTCCTTAACCTGAGCATTTAAGCCGTTAATTAAAGATTTATAATTCTGATCGAGAACGAAATTATTATTCTTTTCCCTGTAATAATTCTCAGCAATATTTAAAGCTGAAACAATAGCAACTGTAAAATCGGACTGGTTTGGAATATCATTTTGAACCTTATGCATCAGAGTATCTACATACTGGGCACTTTTTTCAAGCAGCTCGACGTCGTCACCCTTTAAAGTATAATGATTATTAAATATTTTTATTCTGATATCCTTCTGTTCCATTAACTAAGTTACTTTTTTAGTTTTAGTTTTTTAGTCCGCTTAATCCGACCATATGAAAATAATAATCTCTATCCCTTGAGTTTAAGAGCTAAAAATTATTATTTGCCTTTTGTTCAAGATGCGCATCAAGTCTCACCATCAGCTCGCGAATTCTTGCCTTCAGCTGTGATTTATCATCAGCAGAAATTTTATTTTTTCTTTCATCCAAAAGCTTGTTTTTAAAGTCGGTAATTTCCCTGTCTTTATTTAATAACTCAGAGCTTTTATTTGAAATTTCAACTTTAAACTCGGAAATGGATTTCTCAAGTTCTTTAAGCTTTTCCTTAAGTATTTTATTCTCGTCCTTAACGCTGTTAAATTTTTCAACCAAAACCTTTACTTTAGAGAACATTCTCTCAACCTCACTTTTCAAGCCGTAATCGTTAACTTTCAGAATTGCGTTATCCATTTATTTTCTTAATTCTGCTTTAAGTTTCTTTGCCAAATTTTTAATTATATCGTCCTGTAATTTATTCACTTCATCGTTAATCAAGGTCCTTTCATTATCCCTGAATTCAAGCGTGTAAGTATAGCTTCTCATGTTTTCGGACAGTTTATATACATCGTACAGCTTTACATTTCTTAAAAGATTACCTGTCGGAGTCGATAATATAACTTTCTCAATTTCACCTTCCTTAACATTTGCATCAACCAGAACCGACAAATCTCTTAAAACCGGAGGAAAATTGGAATACTCCTTAAAAGTTATTTTATTCTGGCTCAAACTAAACAAAGAATTTCGCATGCTATCACCGGCTTTTCAATATTCAAATTTTTAAGAAACTTTTCGTTAAATTTTATGATTTTCGCTACTAAAACGCCATTTACGTTATGATCAAGCTGAAAATCAAAATTTCCGCTATAATTATAATAATTTATGTTGTAATTTGCAACATTTAATTTTTCAAGCAGTGCTTTAACTTCAGCTTTCATGTCCAATATATCAAAATATCTTGGCTTAATATCAAAAGATTCTACATCAAATTCACCTGCCAAGGTAAATAAAATTGATTTATTTTCAACAATTTCACCCTTTTCTCCATAACTAAAAGTGTTGCCGATTTCAAATAACTTCAAAGAATTATTCATGTGTTCAAAGTTCGCCTTTATCACATCGAATAAACCCATATACAAGTTTGTCCTCAAAACAGTCATCTTATCGCTTGAAGGATTTAGCAGTGAAATATACTTATCAGTAAATAATCCTTCAATTTTATCTTCAATAAGTGAATCTGTAATAACTTCCTTAAATCCCCTGCCAATAAAATACTCCCTGACTTTATTTATAAAATCAAATTCTTTATTATAATAATCATTAGTTTCAAAAAACACCTTATCGGACTCAGTATCTTCTATCTTTTCATACCCGTGAAGCCTGATTACTTCTTCTATTAAATCAACTTCTCTTTGAAGGTCCTCCCTCCTCGCCTGGGGTATTTCAAATAACAATTTGCCGCCTGTTTCCTTCAAAAATTTTATGGAAATTTTCTCAAGAAGCTTAATAATGTTTTCTTTTTTAAACTCAATTCCCGTAATTTTGTTTAAGTGTGAAATCCTAAGCCCGACTTCTAATCTTTCAAGTCTTGTGAGATAAACATCAATCATCCCGCTGGCAATTTCTCCACCACCTGTTTTAGCCATCAATTGGGCAGCACGCTTGCATGCCCACTCGGTCCGCTCAATATCAATACCGCGTTCAAACCTGTATGATGAATCACTCTGCAAGGCAAGAAATTTAGAAGATTTTCTGGTTAGTACAGGGTCAAAATATGCACTTTCAATAAATACGTCTTTTGTAGAATCGCTGATTTCTGAGTTTACTCCCCCCATTATACCCGCCAGCGCAACCGCTTTTTCCGCATCGCAAATCAATAGCACGTCTTCCCTTAATTTTCGTTCCTTGCCGTCAAGAGTTGTAAAGTTCTTTGTTTGATTTGCATTTTCTACAATTATTTTCTTACCCGAAATTTTAACATAGTCAAAACCGTGCAGAGGCTGACCGCATTCCATCATCACGTAATTGGTTATGTCAACAATGTTGTTGATTGGACGCATTCCCGCCGATACTAAATAATTTTTAAGCCATTCAGGAGATTCCCTTACCGTTACGCCCATAACCATCATTCCGCAATACCTGTAACATCCTTTTGGATTTTCAACTTCGACTTTAATAAATTTTTCAATATTTTCTGAGTTAACGCTGAGGTCAATTTTTGGTTCTTTTACGGGCTGATTCACTAAAAACCCAACTTCTCTTGCGATTCCTAAGTGAGAAAGTAAATCTCCCCTGTTGGGTGTCACAGCTATTTCAAAAATTATATCATTATGTTTCAGGTAATCAGCAAATGGGGTTCCAATGGGAAGCTCGGTATTTAATACCATTATTCCCGTGTGGTCGTTTCCTAAATTCAATTCTTTTGAAGAACAGATCATTCCTTCGGAAGCTTCGCCCCTGATTTTTGCTTTTTTAATTTCAAACTCACCGTTTGGAATTACAGCACCGACCAAAGCAACACAAACCGTTTGTCCGGAATCGACATTCGGCGCGCCGCAAACAATATTCAAAAGCTCGCCGGAGCCAGCATCTACCTTGCAAACGCTTAATTTATCAGCATTAGGGTGCTTTTTCTTTTCAATAACTTTACCAATTACGAAATTCTTAAGTTTTTCGGCTTGATTTTCAACACTTTCAACTTCTATTCCAAGATTCGTGAAGCCCTTAACAAGCTCACTCGCCGGAATATTTACGTCTACATATTGCTTTAACCAGTTTAACGAAATTTTCATATTTTTCAAATATACTTACAGGTGTTATAAGTATAAAGGAATGAATTTCTGTAGTTTTTAAATCTAACTAGTGTATAAAAGTCAGCTTTACCCGTTTAGATACTTTCAAATAAACAATTATGATTATTGCAATGACTGAACTGAATGCAAGCTTCTGGATTACTATTTCCTGTACAGGAATAAGCGAGCCGAACAATATAAACGATAACGACTCCGCAATTACCTCTGTGATTAAAAATATAGTCATCATAAGAGGAAAATATTTATTGCGTTTGAAAAAGTAATAAAACAATACAAATGACAGAAAAGTAAATATTAAGCTAACGGCAAGCTCATAATAAATAAATGTGAAATATTTTTCAGGGTCAGTTATATTTTGAGATTTAATCAATACCTCCTTTTCACCAAGTAATCCGAAAAAGATTTGGAGATTTCTAACCCAGCTTATAGCATTCAGAATTATGAAAATTTGTATGGGAATAAGCCACCCGCCAAGGGTTTTAGTGCTGATTTCTTTTTTTACCATTTGCAAAGATAAATATAATGAAAATAAAAAAGGCACCTCTCAAATAGAGATGCCTTTTGAGCTTAATAGAAATGAAGTTTATTTTACAAGAATCATTTTCTTTGTTTCAATAAAATCATTCGTTATAACCCTGTAAAAATAAACTCCGCTTGTTAAACTACCTGCATCAAAATAAATTTCATAAACGCCCGCTTTCAGATTTTCATTAACAGGCGTTTTTATTTCTCTTCCCAGCTCATCATACACAACAAGCTTAACAAAGTCGTCTTTTGGAATATTAAATTTAATCTTTGTGTTAGGGTTATACGGATTTGGATAATTTTGTTCTAAGCTATAGGATTCAGGAATTTCACTGGAAACAGGTGTAATTCCAACTGGAATTTCTCCTCTTGATATACCTCCATTAGTCCTAACTGCATAAAATACGTCCCCTGTGCTTCTATCCTTAATAGTATGTCTGTAGCTGCCGGCGGGCGCGGTGTAGCTTGTATTCCAGCTGATTCCATTATCAGTGCTGATGTAAATTTGAGTCGCCTGGCGCGTAACAATCCACATACTTCCCTGCCCCGTAATTCCTGAAATATTTCCTGTGCCGGGCAGAGCTGCAGCAGTGTTTTGCCAGGATAATCCGCCGTTTGTTGTCATTAAAAGCCCTGTTCCACCGGTCATTCCTAAAATTGGATTGTTGAACCAAATTGCGTAGGAATTTGTTTGTCCAGTAGTAGCCTGTGAAGTCCAGCTTACTAAACTTATGCTTTTATAAACTCTGGTATTGTTAGTTCCGAACCATACCCCTGAGTTAATTTCAAAGAAAAAAGAATTATTCCACCCGGCTTCAGAACCAGCCTGAGGCAAATAAAAGTCGGTTGAATCCCACGATAATCCGCCGTCGATTGTTCCCCAAAGCGACCATCTTCCCCCGACAGGGTCACCCTGCATAAATCCGACCAATAAATTTGCCATTTGAACAGCATTTATAAACCCGCCATCTTCGGTAAAAACCTGCGACCAGTTAACACCGCCGTTTGTCGTTCTGAAAAGAAATGATGCGGTGCCAGAACCTGCTACAAGCGCTGTGTTTGCATCTATTGCAAAAATATTGTGGAGATTCAAAGTAGCAAGAATCGGAGCTCCGTTTACGCTAATCCAGTTTACTCCGCCATTGGTTGTTCTAAGCACCCTGCCTGAATAACCGCAAGCCCATGCGTTCATCGGGTCAACTGCCGATACGGATGTAAGCTGTGTTGTTAAGCCGGATGCCTGCTCGCTCCACACTATCTGAGAGCTGATGGAGCTAATTAAAGTAAAAACTGAAAATAGACAAAATAATAAAAATTTCATACTATCCCCCTCTAAAAAATAATGTTCTAATATATTTTCATATATCAGGACACACAATACAGCTAAAAGGTGAGATTTTTTACTTAATTAGCACCATTTTTTTGACTTCATTGAAATCAAGGGCTTTTAATTCATAAAAATAAATTCCTGAGGCGAAATTCGTTGCGTTCCAGTCAACAATATGCCTTCCTGCTTTAAGCTCACCATTTACCAATACTGCAGCTTCTCTGCCTAAAACATCATATACAGTTATTTTAACAAATGAACTATGGGATATATCAAACCTAATTTTAGTTACGGGGTTTAAAGGATTGGGATAGTTTTGATAAAGAGAAAACTCAACAGAACATTATTATCGTTTGAGCCGATTCCTACCACTCCAAGCGGTCCTCCTGAAAAGCATTTGATCCTCCCGTCTCTTGAGCATGCTACAAATTCATTGCTTGCATTGGTGTCAATGCTGTTAAGTAAGGTAACTCTGTCTGCTCTTTGTTGAATTGTTGTCCCGAATGTATATTCAAAAAGTATTGCTCCGGATTGCCCGTTTAGCACAAATACCCTGCCAGGCTGTTGAGTTGAATACAAAACTTCACCCAATGTATCCCCTGTAACATCGCCTAAAAAACCCACATCTCTGATATATGAGCTTGAAAACGGTGTCGTCCATAAAACAGTGTTAGTTTTAGTGTCTACCCTTGCGGCAGTTTGCGGGCCAGAAAAGGTTACATCTATAAAACCGTCTCGGTTTAAATCATCCAAAACCTCTACCGTTCCGTTATTGGAGGAACCCAGGCTTCTGACCCAAATTTGAGAGCCTGTTGTACCTGACAAAGCGAAAATTCCTCCGGTGAATCCCCATAAACCGATAATATCGGGGTTATTGTCATTATTTATATCGGGAACCTGCCTGAGACTCCACACTGCAGAAGTAACCGGATAATTCCACATATTATTTCCAGAATTGTTAAAACCGTTCACAGCATACGGACCGCCGTTAGTGGCAATGCCAATCGCTCCGCCGTTCGGCAATGAAACAACATCGTGAGTAAATTCGGAATTTTGCACCTGATTAAAAATTACCTTCCCGTTTAAACCGTTCAGGCATATTACAGCATGCCTCCCGGTTCCGTTTCCCTCTCCGCTTGCTGAAATAAGCACATCGTTGATATTATCATTGTTATAGTCTTTATCACATCTTAATCCGTTGATATCACCATCATAATTGCTTCCCGGTCCGGGATACTCCCAAATTTTTGCTCCTGTTCTTCCGTTAAGAACATAAACTTCCTCATTACCACCACCGCAGCCGATTACAACTTCCTCAACACCGTCGCTGTTTATATCATCCATTATCTGCATTGCATCTTCCCAGTCAACCGAACCTGTATTATTGGTTCCAAAGTGCGTGTTAAACTTCCATAATGTATCGGCAGTAACAGATGAATTCCCGTTATAGCAAATTGTCCAGTAGTTTTCAGTAGCTACAATTATGTCATTTACGCCGTCATTATTTACGTCCCCTATTTGCTTCATGCTCTTGGGCTGATAATCCTGAAATGAAGTATTCGGATTCGGCGGAATATTTCCTTCCCACAAAATATCGCCCAAATCAGTTAAATTATATTGCCCGCTTCCCGATATAAAAACTCTTGAAACACTTTCATTAACTGCGTTTGAATAAAAGGCTGCTTCATCTGAAAAAAACGAAGCGGTATTTGGATTAAACCAAATTCTAAACGTCCTTGTTTTCTGAGGAGCTATTGTAATAGGGAAATTTACGATTGTATTGTCGAAACGGAAACTTTGGCTTCTGAATGATACTGAATTAATTACAAGCTTCTCGCTTCCCTGGTTTGTTACATCAAATGTAAAACCGCAGAGCGAGTTCACACGCCTCGTGCCAAAATTAAAACTGCTTGCAGATAAATTTATTACCGCGCCCAAAAACCACCCTTTTTTAAATCCGGCTGATTTTGCCGACTTGGGTATAGAGACGAATGTCAGCGTAAAAATTAAAAAAAAGGATGAAAATATTATTATTTTTTTAAACATTTTTACTAATCTCCGTTTTAACAATATAAAATTCTTAAATTTTTGATTTTAAAAAAATGCAAAACGGCGTAAAATCAATTAAACCCTCGTATTAATAAAGATTTTGATTTGAATTTCGAATTAGCATTAGTTATTTTATGGTCAATTAGCGAGGGGATACAGCTATGCAAAACTCTATCAAATACATTATCAAAACCGGCAGCAAGAGGACCTACATTCTGCACATAATGGATGCAGTTGAATTCCAGTCCAAGAAATACATAGGATTATTCCTGTATCATGATGAAGAAAACACAGAAAACGATGTATGGAAACACTTGAGGCACAGAATTTTTTTCGAGAGCTCCATTGAAGCCATTAAAGGTAAAATTATTGAATATACTGACGGAAGAAATGAAAAAATTACATTTATAGAACATTTTCCCCTAATCGCGGCTTAAAACGATAAAATTCCGGTATTATTACAAACAAAAAACCTCGTAATTTTTACGGGGTTTAAAATTACTGGCAGAACCTTTTACTGGCTCTCCCCCTCTTTTTTCGGCTCTTTTCTTATTTCCTTTTGAGGAGCAATTTTTTCGATATTCATTTCACTTCCGCTATTGTTATCTTCGTCACTGTTTCTTTTGTAATTCCTGTATTCAACGTTATTGCTGTTTGTAGGCGGAGCGTAATATTTCCTCTTATACGTTCTCTTTTTCCTCTTTGAATACCTTTTTTTCTTCGAATATCTTTTTTTCTTTGTGTACTTTTTCTTCTTTGAATATCTCTTTTTCCCGCCCCTATATCTCTTCTTAGAGCCTCTTCTTTTCTTCTTTACAACTCTTCTTTTTTTCTTCTTTGAATATTTCTTTTTGGGCTTTTTCTTTTTCGTTAGTTCGGTATTACCAGTTTGCTTGCTTTCTGCCGAAAAACCTATAACAGGCAGGCTGGCGAGACCAAACACGAAAATCATGACCCATACGAGAAATGTCCTTTTGGTCATCTGTTACCCCCTTTCGGTAATTTTGGTTTATAAAACTTTACAAATTTAAGGTTTTTTAGCACTAATGCAACCCTATTTTTAATCTTTTTTAGTTAAAGTATTTTCGGTATTTTTGGAAAAATGAGCTTAAAATCAAACGGAAATAATAAAACTGTACTTGTTGCGATGAGCGGAGGAGTTGATTCATCGGTTGCCGCTTTTTTGCTCAAAAATGAGGGGTATAATATAATAGGCGTAACGATGAAAACCTGGGGATTTGACGGCCTCCCCGAAAAGGATTCGGGCTGCTGCTCGCTTGAAACCATTTACAGCGCAAGAAACGTGGCTTCCCATCTTGGCTTTAACCATTATACAATGGATTTTACCGGTGTTTTTAATGAAATTGTTATTAACAATTTTATTGATGAGTATTTAAAAGGGCATACACCCAATCCCTGTGTTTTATGCAATAAAGAAATTAAATGGGGCGCGCTGCTTGAAAAAGCAGAATCACTCGGGGCCCATTTCATTGCAACAGGACACTATGCAAAAATAAATTACGATAATAATACCAAAAGATATTATGTCTCTACTGCATACGATAAAATTAAAGACCAGTCATATGCTTTGTGGGGAGTTTCACAACATGCGCTAAGCAAAACTTTATTTACTCTGGGAAGCTTCACGAAATTGAAAATTCGTGAAATTGCACGTGAGCTTGGGTTAAAGCCGGCTGATATGCCCGATTCTCAGGAGATATGCTTTGTCCCCAATGATGATTACAGACAGCTGATTGAAATCAGATTGCCCGATTTGTGCGAAAAACTAAATGGAGGTGATATAGTATATAAAAACAAGAAAATCGGGACCCATAAAGGTTACATAAACTATACAGTTGGACAAAGAAGGGGACTTAATCTATCGCTTGGAAAACCGGTTTATGTTTCAAAAATTGACGCAGAAAATAATGTTGTATTTGTTGATGATGAGGAGGGATTGTATAATAGGGAGTTTATCTGCGGTGAAATCAATTTACAAAAGCTAAAGAGTATTGAAACACCCGTTAAGGCAAAAGTAAAAATAAGATACAAAGACGACGGCAGCATGGCCGCCCTTGAACAGATTGACGAGAGTACAATAAAAGTAGCTTTCGATGTGCCCAAAAAGTCAATTACACCCGGTCAGTCAGCGGTTTTTTATGATGGTGAAGATGTAATCGGCGGAGGAATTATAAGTACGGTTACGAAGTAAGGATTATTAATTTTAAATATTAAATCGCTTAAAGTAGCACAGACATTCTTGTCTGTGTTAGAATTAAGTATGGATGAGTTAATAATAAAAAAGAGAAATTTACCACATTGGACGCTCGCAGACTCAATTTATTTTATAACGTTTAATTGTAAAACATAATTCTTGATAATATCGAGCAACAGATTGTAAAGGAACATATTATTTCAGGCAATAAAAAATTTTATGATTTATATGCTCTTATGATAATGCCAAATCATGTTCATCTGATTTTAAAACCAATAAACGATTACCAACTTACAAGAATAATGAAAGGTATTAAGGGCGTTTCATCAAACAAAATTAACAAATATAAAAATTTCAAAAGACAGATATGGCAGGATGAATCATTTGATAGAATAATCAGAGATGAAAAAGAATTTAATGAAAAGCTTCAATATATGTATAATAATCCAATTAGAGGAGGTTTAGCAGAAAACACGTGGGATTATGTGGGTTGGTTTTTAAATGAAGAGTTATTATAATTTACTAAATTAATTAATTATGACACAGGCAGGAATGCCTGTGCTACTAAAAACCATTATTATTCAAACTCAAAATTCAAAAAACATTGGATTTATTTAAAAAGCTAGAGAAAAAAGTTAAAAAGAGATCAAAAACCATAATACTTCCCGAATCTTATGACGAGCGGGTAATCAAGGCGGCAAGAATAATTTTAAAAAAGAAGCTTGCTAAAGTTATTTTAATAAGCACCGGTAAACCTGTAAAGATTTCAAATGATAAAAATCTTGATATGATTGATATTAATTTCTCAAAACAGTTTATGAATGAATATATAAGCATTAAAAGAAAGAAAAATCCTCAATTCTCAAGCCGGCAGGCAGAAAACGATTTATCAGACCCTCTCACTTTTGCATGTATGCTTCTTAGAAACAACTTTGCCGATGCTGTTGTAGCGGGCAGTGTATATGAAACAAGCTCAGTTATTAGAAACGGAATCAGCATAATAGGCTTATCCAAGAACAACAAAACAGTTTCCTCTTTTTTTCTTTTCACTTTCCCAAAGCGGCACCGCCTCCAAAACAGGATTTTTGCTTATGCTGATTGCGGTGTTTTGCCAAATCCGACTGCTTCTCAGCTCTCAGACATTGCTGTTCAAACATCAGCGAATTTTAAAAAACTTACCGGAATAACCCCAAAAGCTGCATTTCTTTCTTTTTCCACCAAAGGAAGTGCGAAGGATGAAAGTTTGCATAAAGTTATTGAGGCATACAAACTTACTAAAAAAAGAGCGCCAAATCTCAAATGCGACGGAGAGCTGCAGTTCGATGCAGCTTTTGTTCCCCATGTTGCGGAAAGGAAAAATCCGGGCGGAACGGTAAAAGGAGATGCAAATGTATTCATTTTCCCCGATTTAAATTCAGGCAATATTGCATATAAAATCACAGAACGAATTGGCGGCGCAGCCGCAGCGGGACCACTCGTACAGGGTCTTGCAAAGCCGGTAATGGATTTATCCCGAGGCTGCTCGGCAAACGATATAGTTAATATGGCAACTATTGCAAGCTTAATTTAGTCCGCGAGATAATTAATCAATAGTTATAAAATCCGTAAAGATAGTATATATCTCACGGACTTAATAATATGAAAATAATTCGTGCAACTTTAAAAGAAATAGAAATCGTTTCAAAACTGTTTGACCAATACAGGGTATTTTACAAAATGAACTCCGATTTAAGCGGAGCCAGAAAATTCCTTTCCGAAAGAATTGCGAATAATGAATCTATTATTTATCTCGCATTAGATAATGGGGGCAATGGAATGGGTTTTGTTCAGCTATACCCTTCATTTACTTCGGTTGGAATGAAAAGCCTGCTTATATTAAACGACCTGTACGTTAATCCCAATTACAGAAAACTTGGAATCGGCGAGGAATTAATTGACAAATGCAAAGAGCTTGCAAGGCTAACAAATTCCGCAGGTTTAGTGCTTGAAACGCAAAATGAAAATACCGTTGCACAAAACCTTTATTATAAAACTAATTTTGTTAAAGATGCAGAACACTCGTATTTTTTCTGGAAAAATGACAAATAAAAAACCCGCTCATTAGTAAAACGGAGCGGGTTTTTAGTAATTATAATGATTTTATTTTACAAGCATTATCTTTTTTGTTGCAGTGAACGATGCTGTAATAAGCTTATAGAAATATACCCCGCTTGAAAGATTTGACGCATTAAAGTCGACTCTGTATGTTCCTGCATTTAAACTCTCGTCTACCAAATCAGCAACTAACCTGCCGTTAACATCATAGACTTTCAATGAAACCCGCTCATTAGCAGGAACCATGAATTCTATATTTGTTGTCGGATTAAACGGATTCGGGAAATTCTGCATTAAGGAAAATCCGTCAGGAATTGCATTAGAGGTATTGTTAAGTCCTGTTGCGGGAGCATATTTAACAACTGCATAATCCAGCGCGCTGGTGCCGGCTATGTATACATTCCCCAAATTATCTGCGTAAATTGAGTTTGCCATATCACTGCTGCCCGATGCACCGCTGTTTGTATATTTTATTTCCCACAGCTGAATACCGGCTGAATTATACTTTATAGTCTGGTAGTCATTTGCAGTTGTTGGGTTTGAACTGTAACCTGCAACATAAACATTGCCTGCGGAATCAACAGCAACCGACTTGCCTTCATCGATTGTATTTGAAACGCCGTTAAACCTGTTTGTCCACTGAAGGACTCCCGCGGAGTTATATTTTACCGTAGCAATATCAAATGATGATGCCCCGCCGTCGCTTTTACCGGCAACAACAACATTTCCGCTTCTGTCAACTGCTATTGAATAACCAAAATCATCGTCGTTATCAGGTCCGTTATAAGTTCTGCTCCAAACAATTGAGCCTGCTGAATTATATTTCATAATCCAGTAATTTTTATTAGTGCCTGTTGAGTACTCAAAACCCGTTGCATACAGATAGCTCCCCGCATCAATTTTCATATCGAGCAATTCGTCATCAGCGTTGCCGGCGCTTGTGTACCTGTTAACCCATTGTGATACACCCATTGAATTTAACTTTAGATAAACCATATCAAAACCTGAACCGGCGGAGCCGCTTCCGCCCCAGCTTGTACCGACTACGTAAACATTTCCTGAAACATCGCAAACAATCGAGTTCCCTTTATCCAGTCCGCCTGAAGGACCGTTATACCTGAATGACCATAGCTCTGAGCCCGATGAACTGTATTTTATTACAATAAGGTCATCAAAAATACCATTTGGACCAACAGTTCCTTGGCTCGAACCGGTAACATAAACATTTCCTGCTGCATCAACAAAGATTGCAAAGGCTTCATCGTGGTTGCTTCTTGAGCCGTTGTATTTTTTAACCCATAATGAATCGCCTGCTGAATTATATTTTATTGTAACAATATCATTATTATTGCCGGTATTAACCCATGTCCTTCCGGTAACGTAAACATTTCCGGAGGCATCCAATGCCATAGCGTAAGCATGGTCTTCTCCTGCTCCCGCTCCAACATAACGTTTTGTCCACAGCATTGAGCCGCTTGTATTATATTTTATGGTTGCGATGTCTTCCGTGAATAAACCGCCGGAGCGGCTTGAACCCGTAACATAAACATTTCCTGATGCATCAATTCTCATTGCATTGCATTGCTCGGTTGAACCGTTGTTATATCTTGCAGCCCACTGCTGCGAAGGCTGGCTGCTTAAAGAAAGCGATATTACAAGCAATAAAACGAGAGTTTCTACGATTCTTCCTGCTTTTAAGTTTAGATTTTTCATTTTAATTTTCCTTTCTGTTTTTAAAGTAAATGCAATTTTAAACTTCATTACAAACTTAATTTTGATTCTTATGCGGTTCTGACACAAACCTGACAGGGTAAATATTTTGTTTTTTTGCTATTTTTGGGGTATTTTTGACGGACAACAGCGATTTATGGAGTATAAAGATTATTATAAAATGCTGGGTGTGAGCAAATCCGCTACCCAGGACGAAATAAAAAAAGCATACAGGAAGCTTGCCGTTAAATACCATCCCGATAAAAATCCGGGCGACAAAACTGCCGAGGCAAAGTTTAAGGAAATTAACGAAGCAAACGAGGTCTTAAGCGACTCCGAGAAACGAAAACGTTACGATGAGCTAGGTGCAAACTGGAAATATTATCAGCAGGGGTCGCAGGGAGGATTTGACTGGAGCAAATATCAAAAGCAATATGGCGGAGGAAGCCAGTCTTTTTATACGGACTTCGGTGACTTAGGAAGCGCGTTCGGCGATGGCGGGTTCTCGGATTTCTTCGAAGCATTTTTCGGGAGAGAAGGATTTGGCGGAACAAGACAGCGCTCGCGAAGTGCTTCATTTAAAGGAGAAGACCTGCAGGCACAACTGTCTATTACATTAGAAGAAGCATACAAAGGTGTGGAAAAAATTTTCGAGATCAACGGGCAGAAAATAAAATTAAAAATAAAAAAAGGCGCTTATGACGGACAAATATTAAAACTCCCCGGAAAAGGGAATCCGGGAACCAGCGGCGGACTGAATGGTGACTTATTCATAACAATAATAATTCAAAGGCATCCTTTATATAACCGGATTGATGACGATTTGTACATGGATTTACCTGTTGATATTTACACCGCCGTACTCGGAGGCAAAGCAGATGTAAACACTCTAAAAGGAAAAATAAAAGTTACCATCTTGCCGGAAACATCAAACGGAAAAACATTGCGTCTTGCTGGAATGGGAATGCCCCGTTACGGAAAAGAAAACGAGTATGGTGACTTATATATTAAGGTTAACCCTCAAACTCCCAAAAACCTTTCTCAAGCGGAAATTAAGCTTTTCAAAAAGCTTGCATCACTTCGGGGAAAATAAAATCACTTTACCAGAAGCATTTTACGTACTTGAGTAAAATCATGTGATGAAATTCTATAGAAATAAACTCCGCTTGCAAGCGATGAAGCGTTGAATTCCGCAGTATAATAACCGGCCGACTTTACTTCATCAACAAGTCTTGCGACTACTCTCCCGATTATATCATAAATAACGATTGTTACTTTTCCGTCTGAAGAAAGTCCGTAATCAATTTTTGTAAGCGGGTTAAACGGATTAGGATAGTTCTGCGTTAATTCAGAAATACTTGGCTTACCGACTAAAACACTTGACGGCAGATTAAACCTTTCGTAATTTCCGTTGAAATCAATTTGCTTTAAGCGGTAATTATATTTTCCTGTTTCAAGCTTTAAATCCTTGTACTCGTAATCGTTTGGCTCACTTGAATTACCGTGTCCGTTCACAAATACAATTTTTATCCACTCTCCTGCCTCATTATTTCTGTTAAATGATTGCCTTTCAATATCAAACCCTGAGTTATTAATCTCTTCAGTCGTAGTCCATTTAAGAGTAACGTCTCTTTTACTAACAGAATGAGTAAATGAAGCCATAACAACCGGAAGCGGAACATCAAATATAGTTGAGCTTGATACAAATTGTCCGTCGGGATTTGTGATGGTTACAGTTTTTGGTCCGGAAGTCGCGCCCACAGTGGAAACGTTAAGTGTTACCTGCGTGGATGAATTATATGTGGTGCTGTTTACAGTAACCCCACCGTTAATCGAAGCGGAAATCCTGTTCGTAAATCCCGAGCCCGGATCATAAAATTCCTCCCCGCTGGCCGGTGTTCCTGTAATAACAACGTCAACTGAAGGCTGCCCCGGTGTCAGACTGTTCGGAACGGCGCTTGTTAAAGGAGTAGGTGCCGGAGCAAGGAGTCTCGTTACTCTTTCTCCCCATGAGTTAGAAGCGTTGCAAAATCCTTCAACACTCCACATTGTCATGTCATCATCGGGGTCTAAACTAACGTATGAATAATCCCCCCAGCGCTGTGTTCCGACCTGCACGTTATAAGCTGTTGAGCTTGAAGTTATATTAACTATTGACTGCGTTGTTCCAAGAACATCACCTGATAACCTTCCTGCAGTTGAAACATTTATTCTTGCATTATTACCAGCGCTGCTGAATACAATCGCAGCATGTCCCTGCCCAGAAACCATAACCGTCGGTATCCAGTAGCTTATTGGATTGGACCCCGCTGCGTCAAAAATTGTGCCTGACTGGAAAACCGTAGGCGTTCCGGTAAGACTTGTAAGCTCATACCATCTGGTTCCGTTTCTCCCGCCGCCCACAGTCGCTACACCGGAACTGTTCACTTCGATATTATGCGCTGTCCATAATCTACCGTTTCTAAGACATGCGGCAAAGAGTCTGTCATCAAGTGCATCAAGCGGTCTGGAGCCAATCATTCCCAAATGCGGAACTGAAATAGGGAAAGTAGTTGTGTTCACTGCAATCGAAATATTGCTCGAAATACTCGGCACTCCTCCGGGATTTGAAACCCTTCGAACTACAAGACTGCCGAAAAACTGAAAGCTTACACCGATAAAATATCCTTCAGCAGCTGATGCATCGAAATTATCAACTCCCTGCGGTGTGTATGGTCCGTCGCTTGAAGTATTTGGAACCAGACTGAATAAGAACTCTGTAAGTGTACCGCTTATCAGGTCAGCTTTGTTGACAACATAGCCGCTGCACCCAAGGAAAGCAGTTAATGCAGTATTAAAGTCATTTGTACCAATATATAAAGCGTTGTTATCTATTCCGAGAGTCGGGTAGTCATAAAACCTGCTCGGCGCGCTGATGAAATAAAACGTCCACGTAGTGCTTACTGTGATTGTGCTTGTGTTGCTGACAGCAAGTAAAATCCTGTTTGGACTGCTTACGTTAATAATCACAACAAACCACTTCTGCGACATCCTGTCATATCTTATTCGCGGGTCGCTGGTTCCCGCTCCGTCGCGAACTGAATTAAAAAAATTATCGGTCGTTGTGTTCAGCACTCCGTCAGCCGAACCTGTTGATTTGGCAAATGTTTTAATTCTTCCGTTTGCAATTGCAATGTACTGTGTTGGTCCCGCAGCACCCATATTATCTGCGGGAAGAAACCCCGCTTCAGAAAGCGTGATTCCGGTAAAGTCTGTGCCTATTGTCTGCGGGTTTTCGGTTTGGCTTTGCTGTTTTCTTTTCTGCTCCTCACTCAACGGAGGGTAAGTTGATTCCGGCTTAGCATCGGGATGCTGAGGAAGATTTCTTCTATCAGGATACGGCTCTTTACGTTTGCGGTTAGGGTCAAGCACTTGCGGCTCGAGATATTTATCACGCTCCATAATCTGCTCAACCGTTTCGGGAAAACCTTCGTCGCCGTTAAAGCTTTGCGGACCGGGTATAAAATTTTGTCTGTGCTTTTTATCGGTTTCACTGACAAAGGTTTTACTAATGTCATTTTCGGTGACGGGTTCATTTTTGAAAAAGAAAATCCCTGCCGTAGTGATGACGGTAAAGACCGTTAAAATTCTTAAAAATACTGAGAGTCCCATTTCCCCCAAAAGAGATGAGTGCACTTTAACGTGCACGGTAATATAAATATAACAATATAATGCAACTTTTTTTAAAAAACCCTCAAAAAAACAAGTATTATCTTAAAAAATATTTGATTTAGGCATTAAATACTAAATTGCTATTTGATGATTAAATGACCATATTAAAGCAAAGGTTGAACGTAAGAAATTGAGGATTTCAACTTAATAGTGCTGAAATATATCTGAATTAATAACTTCCATTTAATTCCATTCTGATTTCTTAGAAGTTTCTTCTCCCAATTAATTCTCCGACTTTAAGGCTATCTAATAAAAATTATTTCAACCTTGTATTATTTAATCATATTTTTTTAATCAAAAAGCACCGCCACGAGGCGGGAGCTTAACTAAACCGCCTATAATTAAAGGCAGGAGCATAAAATGAAAATTTACGTTGGAAACATCCCGAGGGAAACACCGGAATCAAAAATACGCGAAGCATTCGAAAAGTTCGGTGAAGTTTCCGATATCACATTTGTAAGAGACAGATACACGAATGTATTTAAGGGATTTTGCTTTATCGAAATGCCGCAAAAAGAGCAGGCTGAAAGCGCAATAGCCAGCATGGAAGGAATAATGTTTAACGGTCGTGCGCTGGTGGTAAACCAGGCTAAGCCGAAAACAGAATTCAGCAGCAGACCGAAAAAGTTTAACAGGTATTAATACTTATATTAATACTTA
>JAKEEM010000008.1 GCA_022616535.1 Chlorobiota bacterium
AAATCAAAAATTAAAGGAACTAATCAGCGGGAATCAAAAATAATTATACCTGTTCCCTCTCCTTTTGAGAGAGGGCAAGGGTGAGGGCTTATGGAACAAATATTTAATTTTATTGGTGAAAATATAGGGATGATTTATATTGTCATTCTTTCGGTATTTCTCGGTGTTGAAGTTATATCACACGTTCCATCGGTTTTGCATACGCCGCTTATGTCAGGCGCCAACGCAATACACGGGGTTGTGATAATAGGGGCAATAATCGTAATGGGACGCGCTGAGCCGGATAATTACGCCGCGATTGTTCTTGGCTTCTTTTCAGTAATACTCGGAACTCTCAACGTTGTCGGCGGATTTGTCGTTACAGACAGAATGCTTGAAATGTTCAAAAAAAAGAAAAAGTAAGGACTGGACGATAAATGATAAACTTTTACGTTTTAGCCTTAATATACCTTATAGGTTCGATAACATTTGTTCTTGGTCTCAAAATGCTGAGCCATCCTGAATCTGCAAGAAAGGGAAACCTGATTGCTGCAGGCGGAATGACAATAGCAATTTTCGGGACTATTTTTTTGGATAAATCCATCGGAAATTACCTGTGGATTTTCGGCGGGATTGTGATTGGTTCTATCATCGGAACCTTTGCAGCAAAAAAAGTAAAAATGACTGCTATGCCTCAGATGGTATCTATGTTCAACGGTATGGGAGGCGCATGTGCTGCAGTCATATCGATTGTTGAATACAGCAAGCATGATTTTTCTCACGGCGGGCCCTGGGCTGTTGCAACAATAATGGCCGGCATGTTAATCGGTTCGGTTTCCTTTGCAGGAAGTATGATTGCCTTTGGCAAGCTTAACGGCAATATAGGTGACAAGGTTTTCCCGGGTCAAAAGTTTATTAATCTTGTTATACTGCTCACGGGACTTGGAATCGGAGTATATCTGGCATTGCAAAATTTTGGAAACAATACTCTTCTTTTAATTGCGACTGCTGTAGCTTTATTTTACGGAGTAATGTTTGTAATGCCAATCGGCGGAGCAGATATGCCGGTTGTAATTTCACTGCTGAACTCCTTTACGGGGGTTGCCGCTGCATTCGGCGGTTTTATGTATAATAATCAGGTTATGTTAACCGGAGGTATACTCGTAGGTTCAGCAGGAACAATACTTACGATTCTGATGTGCAAGGCAATGAACCGCTCGCTGTTTAATGTAATAGCGGGAGCGTTCGGAACTGCAGGAGGAGCATCAGCGGGCGCAGCATCGGATAAAGGAACCGTTAAGGAAATTTCTGTTTCCGATGCCGCAGTGCTTCTTGCTTATTCAAAAAAAGTGTTTATTGTACCGGGGTACGGACTTGCCGTTGCGCAGGCGCAGCATACCTGCCATGAGCTTGAAAAGCTGCTTGAAGAAAAAGGCGTTGAAGTTAAGTATGCAATTCACCCTGTTGCAGGCAGAATGCCCGGGCATATGAATGTTCTGCTGGCAGAAGCCGACGTTCCCTACGACAAGCTTCTTGAGATGGAAGATGCTAACGGTGAAATGCCGAATACCGATGTATCGGTTATTATTGGAGCAAATGATGTCGTTAATCCAGCAGCAAGGAGTGACAAGTCAAGCCCTATTTACGGAATGCCGATTATCGATGTCGATAAATCACAAAACGTAATTGTTATGAAGCGTTCGATGGCTTCGGGCTATGCGGGAATCGATAACGAGCTTTTCTACTACCCCAATAACCGTATGCTCTTCGGCGATGCCAAAGCTTCACTGCAAAAGCTGGTTGCCGAAGTAAAAGCTCTTTAGTTATTAAGCGAGCCCTTAACACTTTTCCTTTGCGGGAATGACAATTCACCGGTTGTCTGGAGTGTTCCCCCCTTTCGCGGTAAAAATCAGGGTTCAAACAAATACACATTTTTCCTCCGTTTTGACCAGAAAATGATACGGCAAAATGTCAGCTGCAAAATTCGAGTGTATTGAGCAAAAAGATACACGGCAGAAAAAAAACCATGTGTCAAATCCGATATTATGTAAAGTTGGCAATTTAGAAACCTCAATTTTAGTTCATTTTCGATGTGTTGATATTTTGACATTTTTTCCATTTTGTTTAAAAGTCCCCCTTAAAAAGGGGGAGCTTGAGGGGGATTAGAAATTAACCGGATTGCAGGATTTTTAAATCCCCCTTTAATTCCCTCTTTAGAAGGGGGACTATAATAGGTGGTAAATATAACATTCCCCCTTTTCTTTGTCAAGCGCCTTGTGCAACTTTCACCTCATATGTGCCTAATAGAGTAGAATCTGGTTTTCAGTTAACGGGTTAAGTTATTATTTTTTGATGTTTAATTTTAATTGTGGAATTGGTAAGTTTGGAAAACCCAAACATTAATGGCGAAAAAAAAGATTGAGGAACCTCAAATCACCTTAATTGAAAAGGATAACGGTGATGTTGAGATACCAAAACAGAAAGAATTTTACGAAATTCCAGCGCGTTTTGGCTCTGTGCCAGTTGATGAGGCACCTTTAGGATATGAAGTTGAAACCAGACGCAGAGAAACAAAAATAACAAAGTTTGAACACGCTTACCCAAAGATTTATTTACCTTTTCAGGAAGTTGAAAGGGTTAGTTTTGGACACGGTGATAAATTTGAAAAAACTGAATTATTCCCAAAGGGAGCAAACCGCTTATTTTTTGGTGATTGTTTGCACATTATGAGGCAATTGCCAAGTAAATCAATTGATTTAATATACATTGACCCGCCTTTTTTTTCCGGAAGAAATTATAATGTAATATTTGGTGACAAAAATGAGATGCGCTCTTTTACAGATATTTGGGAAGGGGGTATGCCAGGTTATCTAGTTTGGTTAAACGTCAGATTATATGAAATGAAACGTCTCTTAAAAGATACGGGGAGTATCTATGTACACCTAGACTGGCATGCGAGTCATTATGTAAAGGTTGAAATGGATAAGATTTTTGGATACGATAATTTCGTTAATGAAATAGTTTGGTGGTACAGGAGATGGAGCAATGCATCAAAGAATTACCAAAGGATGCATGATGTAATATTATTCTATAAAAAAAGTGATAATTACAAATTTAACATACAATATCAAGAGTATGCAAAACCGGAAGTGATTGAGCAAACAGTAAGGGGCGTCATAGAAGGTAAATTAGTAAGATTAAGGGATGAAAAAGGTGATTATATTAAAAGAGAAAAAGAAAATAAAGGTGTACAATGTCATGATGTTTTTGATATCCAACATGTCCAACCAACTGCGAAAGAAAGAATTGGATATCCTACTCAGAAACCGGAGAAATTATTAGAGAGAATTATTATTGGAGGAACAGATGAAAACGATGTAGTCGCAGACTTTTTCTGTGGTGGTGGTACAACACCAACAGTTGCACAAAAATTAAACCGCAGATGGGTTGCTTGTGACCAATCAAGAATTGCTGTTTCAATCACAGCTGATAGGATTAATAAACTTGTTTCGGCAAAGGGAAGGATGTTTGATGTTCCAGACTATACCATAGAACATTGGGGGATATACGAAGCACCAATGCTTGAAAAATATAATGAAAAAGAATTTAAGGAATTTGTTATTAAAGCATTTGGCGGTAAAACTGAAAGTGTATCACCATATATACACGGGGTAAGACACGGCGTGCCCTTATACGTTGGTGAGCCATCGCGTAACTCTAAAATTACAAAAGAAGATGTAAAAGTATTTGCAGAAGCAATATTCAAAGAACGCAATTCTAATTACGGCACAATGATTGCATGGAATTTTGACAGGGAAGCAAAGCGAGCCGCCGATATTCTATCTGCAAGAGAAAATATAAGGATGGATTTTGTTCGATTGAATTTAATACGTCTTGAAGATGAAGAATTCCGCCAGCATGTTGTGAGCAAACATAAAGATTATGAAGAACTTTTAACTTTTATACAACCACCTGAAATTAGAATAAATTACACAAGATTAAGTAAATTGGTTTATAAGTTTGATGTATCCGAGTCAGTGAGCTTAAACAAAGATGGAATTATTGCTAATGTCCAATGGGATTTTAATTTTAAGCATAGGTTTAAATCAACAGATGGATACGCATTTTTAAGAGATAAAAAGACTGGTAAACCGATATTGATTGTAGATTATGAATTTAAAGCCCCGGGTAATTACAAAGTTGGTTGTTCTGTTCAAGATGACCAGGGGGGAGAAAAAACAGAAATAATGATACTGGAAGTTAAATAATGCATAATGCTTTTTTAAGATACGAGCAAGACTTTAAGGAATGGGTTGAAGGTGATTTTCCTGATGTAAATCCATTGACGAGAGATTATCTTGAGCATTTACGCCGCCCGGATGCCCCCCGCAAGCTCTGGAATCACCAATTAGAGTCAGTTTATAGAGCTGTTTACAGTTATGAGCTTTTACAGATGAAGAAACTTCTCCTAAACATTGTTACAGGTGGTGGTAAAACCGCTATTATTGGAGCAATTATTGGCTGGCTTAAAGTTTGTCACAATATACATAAATTTTTACTTTTATGTCCAAACACTATTGTTAGAGATAGATTAGAAGACGATTTTTATAATACAAAAGTATTCAGAGATTTTGAGTTTTTACCACCTGGTACAGAACATTTTAAAAATGATTTGGGGTTGCATATACTTGAATCTGGTTCAAGTCCGCAAGGTATACTGGAAAATGGTATAGTTCTTGGGAATATCCACCAATTATACCAGTCTAACATTAGCGGCCAACGTAACCTTGCGTATATTATGAACTATGTAGAAGAACTTGCAATTTTCAATGACGAAGCACATAACACCCCTGCAACAGAATATGATAATGTTTTATTTGCTCTTTCAAAAAAATCTAAATTCAGATGCGATACCACCGCAACACCGGATAGAGCAGACGGTAAAACACCAGATGCTGAAATGATTTATGAGTTTAATATTCAGGACGCTCAATCGGAAGTCCCGCCAATAATCAAAAGTATTGTCGTTTATCAGCCGAGGCTTTCTTCTGTTCAGTTAACATATACGAATCCAGATACCGGCGAAAAAAGAACAGTCGATGAAATGGATGAAGAGTTTGAAAAGATTGAAAAGGGATTAACCTCAACTCAATGGGTAACGGACCCTGAGCCGATGAGAAAACAAATAGGGATAGCTTTAGATAGGTTAAACGAACAAAAAGCGAGAGCAAAAAGCATAGGCAATGATTCATATAATCCTATATTATTTGTAGTAGGAATTTGCATAAAAGACGCAGAACAAGCACGCGATATTCTAAAAGATGGGTATGGCATTAACACACTGTTAGTTACTGAAGAATCAACCGATGAAGAAAGATTACTTGCTGGATTAATAGGCAAAAAAGGCCAAGTCCTTGAAGAAGCTAAAAATTTATTAACACGTAAAGTTGGCTTAAGCAAAGCAACACAATTAGTAAAAGAAGCTGAGGAATTACAAGCAGTGGTTAGCGTTTTAATGCTGCGTGAAGGGTGGGATGTACCTGCTGTTTGTGTAATACTATTGCTGCGAAAATTTTCTTCTCCTGTTTATGGTCAGCAAGTCGTCGGCAGGGGCTTGCGTCTCAACATAAGAGGTGAAGATGCACAAGAATTTTGCGCAATTGTTGACCATGAAAAACTTGACCATAAATGGTTGTGGGATATAGTCGGCGCAAAAGTAAAAAGGAACATTGAGCAAGGAAATTTATTTGGAATAGAAGAAGATTTACCTCCGAAGCGCAAAGCTCAATTCGTTGCAAACCCTGATTTGCTAATTGACGTACCCGTACCCTTTGTTGAAGAGGAAGTCGATTTTAGCGATTTACTGGACATTGAAGTATTGGAGGCGGATTATCCTAACTGGGAAGATGTAATTGAATGAATTCGAGTACGGCGCAGAAGTTGAAATTACAAAAGTAACTATTGATAGTGTTGAAGGTAAGAGGCTCGCCCAGGAATCCTTTACAGAAATTATAGATGCTCCTAAATCCACTTCAAAACAAGCAGCTGTTTCACAAAGAGAAATCACAAAAGAGGAATTAATTGAAACATTAAAACATACCATTCGTGATATATCGAATAATTTAATTGCGGAAGAGGGTATTGGCTCGCATGAACTAGGATATATTTATAATGTTCTAATGAATCACATCAGAGTTAAGCTTTTGGACGGTAAAAGCGCAGGATTAGCAAGCGAAACATCTCTTATACATGCCTTAAATCACAGAGGAACCATTACACATAATTTCAAATCAAGGCCCGGACTAATCGCAAGTATCGTGAAATACAGAAAGGAAATTCAAAATGGCAGGTAGTGAAAGAGGCGATTTTGAAAATCCTAAAAAATCCGCTTACTCGGTTGAAAGATATGATTCTGATTGGGAAAGACAGTATATGCTTCAATTAGAAAAGGACAAAATGGTTTTGAAATGGACAAAAATTCATGGCATTAATATAGAATATATCACCGAAGCGGGTAACAAGCGTGGCTACAGACCGGATTTTTTAGTTCAAAAGGTAAACGGAGATGTAGAACTACATGAAGTCAAGGGAGGACAATTCATAGATAATCCAGATACAAAAAGAAAATTCGAAGCCGCAAAAAACTGGTGCGGTAAACGTAATATGAAATTTATTGTAATCACAAAGAAAAAATAGGAACAAAATTGACATATCCGCTCAATCCGCAAAAATTCGAGGATTTAAAACGGACACTTTTTACCTCTTAACGGAACAAATCCCCTAAAACCCTACGACTTAATCAAAAAAAGGGGCTAAGGGCTTAGGAACCCCCGACTGTAAACATTGCAGCTTTAATGATTTTTCATTAATTATTCTTAAAACGCAAATTACAGAATCTAATCCCCCCTTTAGTTAAAGGGGGGACTGGCTTCTTCTGTGTATTTTGCAGAAACTTTATAACGTGTTTATTTATTTATAGGTTTAAACCGCTAATAATGTTCGTAAGAATAATAATCATTTCTGCATTTTTACTTCACTCAATCCATGTTTTCTCCCAATCGTGGTCTAAAATTATAACCACAGGCAATGTGCCGAAGCTAAAAAACCATTCGGCTATTTACCACCCCGCTACAAACAGCATGGTTGTATTTGGGGGGAGAACTCCCACAGCCAACAGCAATGAAATTTGGAGCTTAAATCTGGCTACTAACCAGTGGACTCAATTGATTCCATCAGGCAACTTGCCCTCGCCGCGATTTACGCAAAATGCTAATTACGATTCGCTTAACAACAGAATGATAATCTGGTCAGGGCAGGGAACGGAATTATATAATGATGTTTGGGCGTACAGCTTTGCTTCGAATACCTGGCTCCAGCTATGGCCGGACGGAAATGTAAGCGGTGTTCCTTTAAAACGATACGGAACTGCCTCTGTATTTGACCCTGCGAACAGACGCTTTGTAACATTTGCAGGATTTACAACAAGCGGGAGATTTGAAGATACGTGGACATTTAATGTAGATAATATGACGTGGACAGACAGGACTAACAATCCCCACCCTCCAAAAAGATGCCTGCACTCAGCCTGCTTTGCTTATGATTTAAGAAAAATGGTAATTTATGCGGGGCAGGATACAGGTCCGCTGGATGATATATGGTCGCTAGACATCGATAATTTTTCATGGCAGAACATTACTCCGGCTTTAAAGCCCCCCGGCAGGTTTTGGAACTCGATTATTTACTACGGCAGCGGTAATCTAGTTATTTTCGGCGGATTGGGTTCGCAACCATTAAACGATATGTGGAAATTTTCTATTTCTGGTAACCAGTGGGAATCGGTTAATCAGGGTTCGAACATTCCCCCTGCAAGATGGGGACACACTGCAGTTTACGTTCCAGAGCAGGACAGAATGCTCATATTCGGTGGCGAGGGTGATTCAACCTACAACGACACCTGGCAGTTTACAAATGTAAGCGTCATAGCAATTGAACCGGTTTCACAATTTATACCTAAGAACTTCTCTCTTGAGCAGAACTATCCCAATCCCTTTAACCCCGTCACAAAAATTAAATTCGATTTACCAAATGTAGGGACAACTCGCCGAGTTACACTCACAGTGTTTGATATCATCGGCACCGAAATCCGAACACTTATTAATGGTAGTCTGCTACCCGGAAGTTATGAAATAAATTTTGACGGTTCGAATCTTCCAAGCGGAGTTTATTTTTACAGATTGACAGCCGGAAAATATATTGCTTCCCGGAAGATGATTCTTTTAAAATAAGGCTATAAACAAATTAGTAATTATCAGATTACCTCTTAACTCATTGTTTTTCCCTATGTTTTAAAATTTCATCAGAACTTTGTATTTTCCTGGATTGTTTTAATTAGCAAAATTGCCAAAAAAGAAGGGGGGTTTATGAAACGACCAATTTTGAGAATGCTAAGTAAAATTAAATATTGTGTTATTTTTGGGGGTTTTCCATTTATTTTTTCACTTCTGGCGGCGGCATGCGGAGAAGACGAAACAACAATTACTAATCCTCCTCCGAGTGGAGGGGCATTTACCTTATCAGGCAGCGTAACGAATTATCCGGGAGGAAGCGTCATTGCGAAGGCAGAAATATTGAAGTTTATTCCTCCCGATACTTTTGCGGTAGGAACTGATACCATAGATAACAACGCACAGCTAAGCATGTCACTTGTAACGCCTCCGGCGGATTTTCTAATCCCAATAGTAGTTCCCTCGGGTGTTACGGTAAGTGATACAAGTGCAAGAATTTCCGGTTTCAGCCAGCTTGGGGCATATAATTTCTCTGGGACACTATTAGCCAACATCCGTAAGAAAAACTTTGCAGATACAAATGTTGTTGAAGGTTCATTTGCCGTTCAGTATATTTTTTCAAATAAAGCAGTAACCGTTACGGGCTCTGATACAACGATTAATTTAACCGATACTACGATTTCAGCATACAATCTTAATCTGCAGGCGGGGTGGAACACAGTTTCAATCCGCAGAACAATCCAAAGACCGGATTTTGAGCTGACGGACTTTTTAAGCGGTGAGCTCGCGGGAGCGTCATGGCGGTGGGAAACATCTTCGCCTTTGTTTAAGAAATTTAAGACTTTTGAGTTTTAAGCTTCTAATGTGCGGAGGGCGAGTCGGTGACTCGCCCTTTTTTAAAGCAAACCTAGTACTACCTAAATAACTTCTGTGCATATTTTATCAAACATTAATAAATTGATAAGGATTTATTTTTTAAGTATCTTTGGTGTTCATTGAAAATTTAAACATAAATATGTCAAGAATTGAAAAAATAAAGGAGATTTTAGACGAGCTTTCGCTTGACGCGTTCTACATCACCCACATTCCAAACATAAGGTATATTACGGGATTTTCCGGCTCGTCTGCAATTGTAATTGTTACAAAGGGCAAAAATTACTTTATAACAGACTTCAGATACAAGGAGCAATCAGCTAAGCAGGTAAAAGGATTTGATATTTCTGTGAACTACCTTGCACTTGAGGAAATAAAAAAAATCTTTTCAAGCGAAGGATTCAAAAGTGTCGGTTTTGAGTCTACACGACTGACAGTGCACCAGCTTGAAAATCTGCAGAAAAACTTTCCAGGAGTAAAATTTACTGCCGTAGCCGAAAGAATCGAAAAACTGACTATGGTTAAAACTCCCGATGAAATTGAAAAGCTTAAAAAAGCCGCTGAAATTACTGATAAAACCTTCTCGAAGCTCTTGGAAATCATTAAGCCGGGGATGAGCGAAAAAGATGTATCTGCGGAGATTTCATACTGGCATAAGAAATTCGGTGCCGAAAAAGACTCATCTGACCCGATTGTTGCAAGCGGCTGGCGCGGTTGCCTGCCCCACGGAGTAGCAACGGATAAGATTATCGAAAGAGGCGAAATGGTAACGCTTGATTTCGGCTGCGTGTATGAAGGTTTTTGCTCCGATTTGACAAGAACAATTGCTGTTGGCGAGCCCTCAGACGAAATGAAAAAAATATACAATATAGTGTATGATTCCCAGCTTGAGGCAATTAAAAACGCAAAAACGGGAATAACGACCAAAGAGCTTGATTCAACAGCACGCGATTTTATCAATAAAAAAGGTTACGGCGAAAAATTCGGGCACGGACTCGGACACGGATTGGGCATAGAGGTACACGAGATGCCAAGCGTAAGCCAGAGAACCGATGTAAAGCTTCCCGAAGGGGTTATAGTAACAATTGAGCCCGGAATTTATATTGAAAACCTCGGGGGGGTCAGAATCGAAGATGACGTTTTAATCAAAAACGGCGGATGTGTAGTTTTAAACAGCTCATCCAAGGAATTAATCATAATATAACCCTTGAAACAGGTTCTGCTTATTACATATGATTTTCCTCCCATAGGGAAAGGGAATGTTTTAAGATCTCTTAAGTTTGCCAAGTATTTTCCCAAGTATGGATGGCAGCCCATAGTGCTTACATCGACCCCCAAGCGTTATTATTTTAAAGATGATTATTTGCTGCGCGAATCTGAACAGCTGGGCATAAAAGTTTTCAGAACAAAAGGGAGCAAAAAGAATCTTTTAACCGGAAGCCGGCTAAGAAATTTGCCAAATGAAAATTCCAGAAAGTTCTTTGCGAAGCTGAAAAAAATAACCAAGATCCCTGACGAGAGCAAACCGTGGATTAAGAAAGCAGTAAAGCTTGCCTCAAAAATAATTGACACACATGAAATTGAAATAATCTATGCGGCAGCTCCCCCGTTTTCTGCACTTGTTGCAGCCGGTGAGCTTAAAGAAAAATTTAAAATTCCCTTGGTTATCGATTACCAGGACTCGTGGCTTCACTCACCTTTAAGCTATTTTCCGATGGGCTATCACAGGCTGAGAAATATGAAAATGGAGCAGGACGTAATAAGGGTCACTGATGAAATTCTCACCACAAACCGCAGAATCAAAGAGTATTTAATAGAAGAATATGACTATTTAAAACATGAGGATATTAACATAGTTAACCACGGCTTTGATGAAGAAGATTTTCAAGAAGCAAAAAAGCTGAGTTTGCCTGAAAAGCTGAAGATGAGATTTACGCATATCGGCAACTTTTTTAATTTAAACTCACCCAGATATTTTTTTGAAGCGCTGATGCTTGCATTGCGAAAGCGTCCCCAATTAAGAGGAAAGATTGAAGCATGCTTTGTAGGCGGATTAACTATGGAAGACCTGAATTTAATCAAGAAATATAATATTTCCGATACAGTGTTTAACCCCGGATATTTGACCCATATGGAAGCGATAAGATACATGCTTGCCTCGGATGTGCTCTGGTTTATGGTTGACAAAGGCGAGGGTGCCGATGTCATTGCCCCGGTAAAGCTTTCGGAATACTTCGGTGCAAGAAAACCGATTCTTGCTTGTGTTACGGACGGGGCCGCAAAGCAGCTTTTGAGGGATTATGATGCAGTCAGAATCTGCGAGCCCGATGAACCTGGTGAAATAGCAAAGCTAATAATCGAATATTACGATTTGTATGAAAAGAATTCTATGCCCGCTGCCAATGAAGAGCTAATTAAAAAATTCGACGTCGATAAGCTCGCTTACCAGCTTGTGAGGTATTTTGAGTTTTTGAGAGACATTCCGCCGGGATTTGGGATTAAGGAAAAAGAAATGCTCGGGCAGGATTAAATCTTTCTGTAAATTTCCATGCTTTGGTAAATCCGCTCAATTATCTCAACTGTTTTCATGCCTTCATAAGCGTTAGCGGCGATTGTTCCTCCTTTAGTCAAAACTTTGATAACGTTCTCGTAAACCTTCTCATGGTTTGACATTGAACCCTGATAGAAGCCGTAATCATTAGGCGGGCGTGATTCAGGCAGACCCTTGATTTCATACCCATCTATTGACTGGTATTCCAGAACATTCAGGTACTGCCCCCCGACTTTGACAGTCCCGTTTTCTCCGAAAACTGTTAAAGAGCCTTCCATATTTTTCTTGTAGCTGTTGACGGTATAGTTGATTGTACCAAGTGCTCCGCTGGAAAATTCAATAATTGCAACACCTGTGTCTTCAAATTCAACCAAACCGGTGTGAATGAAATTTTTACCGAAAGCTTTCACGGTTTTTATAACTCCGAAAAGCCAGTAAATTAAATCAATAAAATGGCTGAACTGAGTGTAGAGCGTTCCCCCGTCTAATGCTTTTTTTCCTTTCCAATCGGACTGCCTGTAGTATTCATCGTTTCTGTTCCAGAAGCAGTTAAGCTCAACGTTTAAAATTTTACCGAGACGGTTTTCATCGATTGCTTTTTTTAATGCGGCGACTGGCGGGTTGAATCTGTTTTGTTTTACTATAAATAAACTCTTGTCTTCCTTATCTGCCTCGAACATCATCTTTTTGCAGTCAGCAGCAGATATTGCCATGGGCTTTTCGCAGAGTACGTGATGTCCGGCTTTTAATGATTTTATCGTATGCTCGGCGTGGAGTGAATTGGGCGTACAAACGGAAATTACATCAACAGCAGCTTCATTTTCAAGCAAATCATCTATGAGAGTGTAATGGTTAGCGCTGTATTGAGAAGACAGTTCTTTGGCTCTTGCTTCTTTGATATCGCAAACGGCAGAGAGTTTTGCAGTTTTGCTAATTATTTCAGCGTGTCTTTTGGCTATTCTGCCGCAGCCAATTATTGCGAATTTTAAGTCGTTCAATTATAATTAATTTGCGTACAAAACATAAATATCCTAAAAAAGAACACCCTTTTCAAGGTTAATATTGGGGAATTTCTTAATAAATTGAATAAAACCCATTTTTTAGGTAACTTTGCTGTTCATTTATTTTTTATCTGTTAACAATTGAAAAACGTATTAGTTATTTCATATTACTACCCTCCTATGGGAATGGGCGGGGTTCAAAGGACTGCAAAGTTTACTAAATATCTCCGCGCTTACGGCTGGCAGCCATATGTTTTGACCGTAACGCCTAAGCGATATCTTGCAAGCGATAATTGCCTTTTGGATGAAGTTGAAAAAGCAGGAGTTAGGATTTACCGGACAGGTTCTAAAGAATCAAACGGAAACGGCCATAAGGTTGTGCAATTTAAAAATGATTCGAACAGAAAATTTCTCAGTAATCTCTCACAGACGTTTTTAATACCGGATTCAAAAATTTTCTGGAAAAGCAAAGCAGTTGAGCTTGGAAGCCGTTTAATTGAAGAAAATAATATTGAATTAATCTATGCAACTGCACCTCCTTATACGGATTTTCTTACTGCAGTGAAATTAAAAGAAAAATACGCAATCCCGGTCGTGCTTGATTACAGAGATTCGTGGCTTGACTGTCCTAACAATTTTTATGCCACGCCGTTTCATAAAAATTACCATAAAAAGCTTGAAACGGAAGTACTGAGGGCAGCTGATAAAATTATCACCATAAATACAAGAATCAAAGAGCTGCTTCTGCTTAAATACCCTTTTAAAAATGATGAGGATATAGTTGTAATTGAGCAGGGATTTGACCCTGAAGATTTTGAAAAAAATAACATATTCAATAAACGGGAAAAGATAAGACTCACATATTCAGGAAGCTTTTTAAATTATTATACCCCGAAGCATTTTCTTGACGGCTTAAAGATGGCTGTTGATAAAAGGCCTGAGCTAAAAAATAAAATCGAAGCATTGTTTATCGGTACATTCCCCCCGGAATACAAAAATTACATTAAAGAGCTTGGAATTGAATCAATGGTTAATATACCGGGATATTTGGAACATTCTCTTTGCATAAAATACTTGATGGAATCCGACGTGCTTTGGATGATGATTAATAAGACAAGCAGAAGCGACCTTCACTCAACCGGAAAGCTTTACGAGTATTTTGGTGCCAGAAAACCGCTTATTGCCTGCATTCCTGACGGCGTAGCAAGAAAGTCCCTTGAAAATCACGGTGCGGTAAAACTCACAGCTCCCGATGACTCACATGCTATTGCAGCAGCAGTCTTGGAATATTATGACTTATTTGAAAAGGGCTCAATGCCTGTTCCCAATGAGGAATTAATCACACAGTATGACAGGAAAAGATTAACAGAGAATCTAGCTAAAGAGTTTGATTCTGTAATAATGAAGCTTGCCGAGGCGGTTAGCGGGTAAAATGAAAGTTCTTGTTATTGGAAGCGGGGGACGCGAGCATGCAATTGTTTGGAAGCTTAAGCAAAGTCCCAACGTTAGCGAATTATACTGTGCGCCGGGCAATGCCGGAATTAACCTGATTGCAAATGAGGTAAAAATTAAAGCAGAGGATAATGCGGCTTTATTAGATTTTGTGAAAAGTTCCGGAGTTGATTTTACTGTGGTTGGGCCCGAAGTGCCGCTGGAGTTGGGAATTGTTGATGAATTCAGCAAAAACGGCTTAAAAATCTTTGGTGCATCAAAATCTGCTTCGAGACTTGAAAACAGTAAAGTTTTTGCAAAGGATTTTATGAAAAAGTATGGCATTCCCACAGCAAAGTTCGAGACTTTTAATTCGGGTGAAGCAGAAAAGGTTTTCGGTTTTTTAAAAAGCACAAAGTGTCCGATAGTAATTAAGGCAGATGGACTGGCTGCGGGCAAGGGCGTTGTAATTTGCCAAAACGAAGAAGAGGCGGCTAAGGCAATTACAGATTTTTTCGGTAACAGAATTTTCGGAGCAGCTGGTGAAAAAATTGTAATTGAAGAATTCCTGAGGGGAAACGAGGCATCTGTATTTGCAATCTGCGACGGAGAAAATTATATAGTGCTCCCTCCAGCGCAGGACCATAAGAAAATCGGAGATGGTGAGACAGGAAAAAATACGGGCGGAATGGGAAGCTTTGCTCCGGCAAAAAAAGCAGTTAGCGAAGATATTCTGAATAAAATTAAGCAAAGAATAATAGAACCGGTGCTTGGAAATATGAAATCCGAAGGTAATGAATTTAAAGGTTGTCTCTACTGCGGTTTGATGATTGATGAAAGCGGAAACCCCGTTGTGGTTGAGTTCAATACACGATTCGGCGACCCGGAGGCACAGGTAGTCCTGCCGCTTGTAAAATCAGATTTTTTTGAATTGCTCTATGCTTCACAGGGAGGTTCATTAAATAATTACAAACTTGAAATCACAAGTGATTATTATAATTGTGTAGTACTTGCTTCTAAGGGCTACCCCGATAAATACGAAACAGGCAAAGAAATTACAGGGCTGGATGAGGTAAGCAGTGATTGTATAGTCTTCCACGCAGGCACGAAGTCAGACGCTGGAAGAGTTTTAACCAGCGGAGGAAGGGTTTTGAACATTGTGGGTAAGTCAGGCAAAGATTTAAAATCTGCAATTGAAGCAAGTTATAAAAATGCTGAAGTAATAAATTTTGAAAATAAATATTACAGAAGAGATATAGGTCAAAAAGGACTGTGAGGAATACAGATTAAATGAATATATTAGTAACGGGCGGAGCCGGTTTTATCGGTTCAAATATAGCTGATTCATACATTGCTGCTGGACATAATGTTATTATTATAGACAATATGTCAACAGGAGTAGGGAGCTTTATTAACCCGAGAGCTGTATTTTATGAAATAGATATTTGCAGCGAAAGCATTTCGAAAATATTTGAAAAACATAAAATAGATTTTATCAACCACCACGCCGCGCAGATTGACTTGAGGAAGTCCGTAGATGACCCTAAGTTTGATATTGAGGTTAACGTTAAAGGTTCAGTTAATCTTTTGCAGAACGCAGAGAAGTATAAAATTAAGAAATTCATCTTTGCTTCAACAGGGGGAGCTATTTATGGCGAGCACGATTACTTTCCTGCAGATGAGCTTCATCCGACGCGCCCTCACGCTCCATACGGAATAAACAAACTAACGGTTGAAAAGTATCTCTTCTATTATAATCATGTCTACGGTTTGGATTACGTAGTTCTCAGGTATGCGAATGTTTACGGTCCGAGGCAAAATCCTCATGGGGAGTGCGGCGTAATTGCCATTTTTACCGATAAGATTTTAAAAAGGGTCAAGCCCCTAATTAACGGCGATGGCTTGCAGACTAGGGATTATGTTTATGTTTCTGATGTGGTGAAAGCAAACGTTTTGGCACTTAAAGCAAAAAAACCTGCAATATATAATATAGGAACAGGCAGAGAAACAGATGTAAATTATATATTTGCCCAAATTAATAATTTTGCGGGAACTAAATTTACTGAAAAGCACGGCCCGCCTAAAATAGGGGAACAAAGACGTTCCGTATTAAGCTTTGAAAAGATAAAAAACGAACTGGGCTGGAAGCCCGAGGTTGATATTGAAACCGGCTTAAAAGCAACCACAGAATATTTTAAAAACCACAAAAGGTAAACAGAAAACTTTAGGTAAACAGAGAAACTTGCTCGATAAGCTTGTATCACAGATACTAAAATCAGATAAAATTGCAATAGCACGCGGGATATCTCTTGTTGAAAATGAATCGAAGGATGCAAATGAACTACTAAAAGCGTTGTATAAGGAAACAGGTAAGGCATACGTAATCGGAATAACGGGACCCCCCGGTGCGGGTAAGAGCACTTTAGCAAATTATCTTACAAAGCTTTTGATCGAGAAGGGTTATAAGATTGGTGTAATAGCGGTTGACCCAACGAGCCCCTTTACCGGTGGAGCTTTGCTTGGAGACAGAATAAGAATGCAGGATAAGGCTATGGATAAAGGGGTTTTTATCAGGTCAATGGCAACAAGGGGAAGTCTCGGCGGGCTTTCGAAAAAAGCGAAGGAAGCGTGCGAAATACTGGATGCTTCAGGCAAGGATTTTATTATAATTGAAACGGTTGGTGTCGGACAGTCCGAGCTTGATATTGCGCAGACAGCCGATACGACAGTTGTAGTTCTGGTTCCTGAATCCGGCGATGCGGTGCAGGCAATGAAGGCGGGGCTTATGGAAATAGGCGATATTTTTGTTATCAACAAATCTGACAGAGAGGGCTCGGATGCACTGGGAGTGGCACTCAGAACAATGCTTCACTTAAAAATGAAGAAAGATGGTGACAGGGGGGAGACGCCTGTTGTTAAAACAATTGCATCTCAAAACAAGGGTATTGATGAGTTATATGAATTTATAATTTTGCACAAGAAGTATCTTGAATCAAACGGTAAACTTGAGGAAAAAAGAAAAGATAATCTGATAAAACAAATTAATGAATTGGTTAATGACAAGTTAGAAAATAAATTTTGGACTGAAGAGAAAAAAAGTGTGCTGGAAAGCTCAATAGATAAAATTTCAAGCAGAGAAGTGACACCCTATGATTTTGTAGATGAATTGTTTAAAAATTAATAACTAAATAATAATAAGTCATGGATTTTAATCTTACAGAAAGTAATTTAGAGATACAGAAGCTTGCACGAGATTTTGCTCAAAACAAAATAGCGCCTGTTGCAATGAAATATGATGAATCACAGGAATTTCCCCGGGAGATTGTAAAGGAGCTTGGGCAGATGGGTTTTCTTGGCATATTGTTTCCCGAAGAGCTCGAAGGTTCAAATTTGTCTACGGTTGATTATACAATAATTGTAGAGGAAATCTCAAAAGCGGACCCATCGCTTGGGCTCACAGTGGCATCTCATAATGGACTTTGCACAAACCATATTTACATGTTCTCAAATGATGAGCTTAAGAAGAAATATGTACCTGATTTAGCTTCGGGCAGAAAACTTGGTGCTTGGGGATTGACTGAAAACGTTTCAGGCAGCGATGCTGCAGGGATGAATACTACTGCTGTCAAGCAGGGAAATACTTATGTTCTAAACGGAAGCAAAAGCTTTATTACACAAGGAGGCGTGTGTGAAACAGCAGTTGTTACTGCAGTGACCGATAAATCTAAGAACTCCAAAGGTATTTCAGCATTTATTGTTGAAAAGGGATTTGAGGGTTTTTCGGTAGGCAAAAAAGAAAATAAGCTCGGGATGCGTTCATCAGATACATGCGAGCTGGTTTTTGATAACTGTAAAGTTCCTGCTTTAAACCTAATCGGAGAGCAAGGGGACGGATTCAGACAGTGTATGCAGGTTTTGGATGGGGGCAGGATATCGATAGCTGCCTTGTCAGTTGGTATTGCCCAGGCAGCTTTAGACCATTCAATTAAATACGCAAAGCAAAGGAAACAGTTCGGCAAACCACTTGCTGATTTTCAGGGAATCCAGTTTAAGCTGGCTGATATGGCTACCGAGGTGGAGGCTGCGCGGCTATTGACATATAGAGCCGCAAAGCTGAGGGATGATGGAAAGGATTTTAAGTTCGCTGCCTCGATGGCTAAATATTACGCGAGCGAAATTGCCACCAAAGCTACAAATGAAGCCATCCAGATTCATGGCGGATACGGATTCATTAAGGAGTTTCCCGTTGAAAAGCTTTACCGAGACGTTAAGCTGATGACAATTGGCGAAGGAACAAGCGAAGTGCAAAAAATGATTATGGCAAGACAGCTTGTTGAAATGTATTAAATGTATTAAGTGAAGCCAAAGTCAAAGCTCAAATGAAAATGTCAAAATCGTTCCTCAATACTCTTGCAGTTATCCGAATATTGTTGTCCACAGAATATAGTCTAAAACCAGAGTCATAGCGGCGGCTAAAACGAATGCACGGATTGTAGCGTTGCCTACACCCTGTGCACCGCCTTCGGCGTTTAAGCCGACGTGGCAGCCGAGAATAGCTGTTGATGCACCAAAGAAAAACGCCTTAATAAGTCCGCCAATAATATCCTTCATCTCAAAGACTCTTCTTGCACTGTTGAAAAATATCTGAAACGAAACATCCTGAAAGAAGTATGCAACTCCAAATGCACCCATTACCGCAATGAAGTTGGCTATGATTGTAAGCACGGGGAGCATAACTATAGATGCAAGAAATCTCGGCATTACAAGGTATCTGACCGGATTTATTGCTAGTGATTCAAGCGCGTCAATCTGCTCGGTCACCTTCATAGTTCCGAGTTCAGCCGCAATTGATGCGCCAATCCTGCCTGCAAGAACTATTGCAGTTAAAACCGGACCTAGCTCAATAAATATTGCTTTCGTTACAGCCGAGCCAAGATATGAGAGAGAAATAAACCCCTGGAACTGGTAAGCTGCCTGCCAGGCTGATACTGCCCCTGTAAAGAACCCTATAATTACGACCAAAGGTATTGAGCCTGTTCCGATATGGGCCATCTGTTCTAAAATCAGCTTCCTGTCTCTGAAAACTCGGGGAAGGCTTGAAATTATACCTGTGATTAGTATGGAAATTCTGCCTATTTCAAGGAAAAAGAACTCAATTTTATCAATCAACCAGTCTACAAGTCTGTCCATAATGTGCAAATATGTATAATATAGTAAAGTGATTCAATTCAAATAGACCAGTTAGTGCATAAAAAATTAATATTATCTCAAAAAATAACTTTCAATAAAAGCATTGCAAGTCTTAAATTTTATTTATAGATTTATTTATTCGATATAAATAATTTTAATTTAATTTATTTATTATGGCGGCAGCCATAGTGAATTTACTTATAACATTATAAAAATATGAAAACAAAAATAATTTTACTATTGGCCCTCCTATACGCAGTTAATCTGGCAATTATTTCGGGAAATAAGGATAATGAGAAAAATATAACATACCTTGATAAAAGGATAGCGCAACAAGATGCTTTTACGAACATGAATTATAAAGTTTATAATTTTAATGTTGAGTCAGATGTATTTCGCCCCCATTTAGAGCAGGGATTTTCAACAGATAGTTTAGTGGTCGGTCCAGAAATTATGACAGGAATAACAGGATTTTATGATTATAAAACTAACGGCGAAGCTAACGTTTATATTCAGGTTGACCCTTCTCACCCTGATTCAATAAATGTGGTGGATGTAACCGCAGACACTCTGGATCATACGGGGATAACTTCAAGGAGAACTGAATATGCGTTTTCAACCGATGGAGGGCAAACATGGCAAGCAAGTATTGAAGTTCCCGATGCTTTAAGGTCGGGATATCCGGTTCTACACTTGAGAAATAGTGCAGCGGTAATTGCAAACCACAGCGAAGCCATTGGCGGGAGATTAGATGCAAATCTTTACGTTGATGTTGTTCCTCAAGCGGGTTCCTTCACACAATACGGACATCCAAACCCGAGTACGTCTCCTTTTGGTATTTGGCCGCAAATTGCCGTATACAATAACGGGAATGTTGGATTGGTTTCAAGAAGAAATGTTTCAAGTTCAAACCCTCCAGAGACGTTATATTATTCATTTTGGAATGGAACAGTTATGAGTGCAAGGACTCCTATTTACTTAACAAGCACTAATTTTAACGGTAGTGTGGGAAGCAATATGCGTTTTCATCTTGCTACAAACGGAACAGGAAGGGTAACGGTGATAGCGGCTCCGGTGAACCAAAATGATACTCTTGGAGACAGCAAGATTTTCTCGAGAACTTCGACGGATAATGGTGCTACGTGGGGACCAGTTACAACGGTTTTCGCTCCATACACTGAAAATAGCGGTCAGGATACAATAGCAACTGCGGGGGGTTCAGGATTTATTTATAAACCAGGAACATCAACGTGGTTTTTAGCTTATCCAGTTTCAAAAATTTCGGAGGGCGGTGCACTTTTTGCAAATGCCAAGCTTGTTATAACTAGAAGTGACGGCATGACTTATACGATAACAACCCGCCAGCAGGTTGGAGCATGTACAACATACGCTCAAAATATGTCGTTTGTGTTTAACATAGATTTTCCTGCGCTGGGCTTCTCAGCCGACGGGAGCACTTTATATTGCGTTTACAGTGTTGTTATGCCTGATATAGCACCAACTAATTATAACCAGAGAGACATTTTCTGCCAGTATTCTCTTGACAATGGAACAACATGGTCTAATCCTCTGAGACTAACAAACACTGTAAATATCGATGAAACATATCCGTCGGTCTCATTTTGGAACAGAGGAACTCAAGGCGGACCGTATCAGCTTAATATTACATACATGAAAGACCCGGGAGTAGGGCCTGCTTCTTTTGGAGGTTCGGCACCATCATCGAAAAATTTCCAAATATACAGAAAGCTTACAGGATTAGCGCCCATTGGAATATCCAATAACCAGAACATTCTGAAGGATTATCACTTGTCTCAAAATTATCCGAATCCTTTTAATCCTTCAACAAAAATTTCTTATAACATTGTTAAGCTAGGCCATGTTTCCTTGAGTGTCTATGATATTTTAGGAAGGGAGGTTGCTATTTTAGTAAATGAAGTTCAGCAGCCAGGCGTTAAGCATATCGAGTTCAACGCTAACAATTTACCTAGTGGTATTTATTTCTATACCATTAAAATTAATTCGGGTGATTTCACAGATACAAAGAAAATGGTTCTTGTTAAATAGTTGATTTTTGATATTTGAATTCGGAATAAGACAGAGAGTCTTTAACTTAAAAACAATGATTTTTTAATAATTTCTTAAAATATGCTTGACAACGTTCAATAATTATATTATATTTCGTAAAGTCAAAATTTAAATCTATTAACAAAAAGGAGAAAAAATGATAAAGAAATTCAGTCTTTTTGTCTCGTTTGTTTTATTAACGGGTATTCTATATGCCCAGGTAACTCCTCCAACATTGGGTCCAGGGGAGTACTGGACTAACCTTTGGTCATTAAGCTATGATTACCAAACTAACGGTTCTGTAAGATACATAGTACAGGACCCGTTAAACCCTATGAATCTTTGTGCTATCCAGATGGCGACACGCGACAGTGTAAGTCCGCCAGGAACAAACAGATATGTTTGGTTTTCTTACAGCAGTGATGCCGGCAGGACATGGGATAATGGTGTTGAAATAGCAACTGCCCGTTTCGAGGGTTTTCCCTGTATGACTGTTCGGAACAATATCCCATTAGTAGCTTTACATGAAGTTGACCCGACATCAAGAACATTTGTTTACCAGGATGCTGTTTGGGGTGCAGGTTCATTTGGCACAATCGGAAATTTTCCCCAGACTCCGAATTTGATTCTTTGGCCTCATGTTGCTGTTTCCACAAATAGTAATATTATCGTAGCCGCTGAACCTAATCCACCGGTTGCAGATGGTTATTATTCATATTGGAATGGTTCTGCCTGGTCTCCACACTTTACGCTTACAAATACAAGCGGCCCATCGGGGAATTTTTCCGTTGAGTCAGGTCCCGGCGGCAGAGTATTTATTTTTGGCGAAGATGATTTTGCAACTAACTTTACAAAACTTTGGGTTTCTACTGATAACGGTGTAACATTCACTTTACAAACAGGTTCAGATGCTCCCCCCGAAGTGCTAAATGTGGGCGGCCAGCAGCTTTTTGCATATATTGACGGCGGGAAATCCGGAATTTATGTAGGGAATGATATACATTTAGTTTATTCAGTTTACAGTGATAGCTCTGAATCTTTACCAACACCACCGAACACAAATTGGTATAAACATGCTAAGATAATACATTGGTCATCCAGCACAGGTGTTGATACAGTAGCAGGGAGATATAATATGCCTAACATGACAGATACTTTAACGCACGCGCTTGTTACTCCTGTATGCCAGGCTTCACTCGGCATATATAACGGCGTTTTATATTGTACTTACACTGCATTCTTGAGAGGAAATACACAAACTGTCGATGACGGTTCCATTGTAAACGCAGGTGAAATATTTATTACGTATTCAACTGATAATGGTAATACATGGAACACTCCAGTTAATATTACAAATACAGCAAGTGTAGAAGAGAAGCATTCATCAGTTATAAGAAATCTTGTTACCCCCACCGGAGACAGTGTTGGTGTATTTTACCTTAGAGATATGAAAGCAGGCGGATGGGTTAATGTTAATGGGTGGGGACCAGCTCCCGTTTATGGAATCTACAAAAAGCTTTCTGGTGTTATAGGTATAAAGCAGGATTTAGAGATTGTCAGGGAATTCAAGCTGTTCCAGAATTACCCTAATCCGTTTAATCCGACGACTACGATAAGTTATTATATACCCAAGAGCTCAAATGTAACGTTAAAGGTATATAATATACTTGGTTCGGAGGTTGCAACATTAGTCAATGGATTTGAAAAATCCGGCGCTAAAGAAATAGTATTTGATGCTTCACATTTAGCAAGCGGAATATACTATTATACTATAGCGGCAGGCGAATACAAAGATACCAAAAAGATGGTTCTTGTTAAGTAATAACTAAAATTTAAAGCCCTGGTTAATAATAATCAGGGCTTTCTTAAAATACATTAATCGGAGGTAATAAATGAGGCTATTTAACAATTTCTTCTTAGCCCTTCTTACGATAACTATGCTGATTTTTTCCGAGACGATTGCTTACTCATTTGAGCCGTTAGGCACAACCGGTAAAATTGCGGGAAAAGTTACTGATGAAAACGGTTCACCTTTACCGGGAGCTACACTCAAAGTTGAAAATACTCAAATGGGCGCGGTTTCAGATGCCGCGGGCGACTATGTTATCATTAATGTCCCGGTAGGTAAATATTCGGTAAAATGCTCATATCTTGGCTATGACCCAGTTTTGCAGACGGACGTTAATATATCTGCTGATGTTACGACAACGGTGGATTTTAGATTAAAGGAGACCGGCGGAATTAAGACCGAAGAGGTTTTAGTCATTGCCAAAAGGAACACCCTTAGCCCTGATCAAAGCGGTAAAATTATCGGAACTGAATTTATTGAAACAACCGGCATCAGAGGGATAGAGAATATAGCATCTAAAACTGCTGGCGTTGTTCAGGATGAAGACGGAGCCCATATTAATATAAGGGGCGGCAGAGACAATGAAACTGCAGTTATTATAGACGGTATTTTAACAACAAACCCGCTAGACGGTAATTCTACAGCTTATGTTTCCAATAACCTGCTGCAGGAACTGGCTGTTTTAACAGGCGGATTCAGCGCTGAATACGGCAATGTTCTAAGCGGTGTGATTAATGTTACAACGAAAAGCGGTTCGGATAAATATTCAGGTATTATTGAAGTTCTTTCTGACGGGGTTTACGACAGACTTCTGAATACTAATTCACAGGGTTATAACATTTATAGTGTGAACTTGGGCGGTCCGTTAATACCGACAAAAAAATTGGGGAACTTTCTCAATTTTTACGGCGGTGTTGAAAGAAACTTTCTCCAGGTTCACAACCCCAGCTGGATTGCTGACCAGCTTGATCTTTCCTCAGGCAATACCTTACCCGGATTCCTTAACAAAAGGTGGTCAGGCAACGGAAAGCTTAATGCGGATTTCTCCACCATAAATAAAAAATTGCTGTTGAGATTTGTCGGAGGTGTAAATATTTCGCGCACTGACAGAAGGTTATGGGTCCAGTCGTATATGAGACATAACTGGAACAGAAATCCTCAGATTCTGGAGGATAATGACCAGTTTTACGGGAAGATAACCCACCAATTCAGCAATAAAGTATTCTACGAATTGCAGTTCAATTATTTTAAGACAGAATCAATACAGCAAGATCCATTATTGATAGATAATTTATTCTGGTACGGAGACCCTGACCATGTACCACTTCTGGAATTTCCGGGCGGCAGAATTGGCTTTGATAAATATGGTATGTTTGCACTTGAAAACAGAATAAATAATTTCTATGAGAAGCAGCAGACTCAATACTATGAAGGCAGTTTTAATATTCTTACACAGCTGAAACATAATGAAATTAAATTGGGAGGAAATTACAGATACCATACCATAAGACTATTCCAGATATCTCCGATTGTATTAGCTCAATTTAAGGCGCAGTTTCCGGATAGTCTGGATTCACCTTATTTTAGAGAGTATGTAGATAATCTTGTTAACACAAATTATTTTGGGTATACTTTCAGCGGCGCTTCGGGCGTAACACTTGACCTGGCTAACGATGACAGTAAGCTTTCTGAGGGTTCGGTCGATGGAGCTAAGCACCCGGTAGTTGCTAGTTTATATCTGCAGGATAAAATCGAATTCCAGGATTTTACATTAAATGCGGGTTTAAGATTCGATTACCTTGACCCGGCATCATGGAGAATAAAAGATATTAACAATGCAGTGAGGTTTGGCGACCCTAATGCATTTGATATCGAAGACGTTGATTTAGAAAGCGACCCGACTTATGCAGTTAGCCCGAGACTTGGATTTTCATTCCCGGTAACTGAAAGAACAATATTTCATGCTCAGTTCGGCAAGTTTATACAAATGCCTAATCTTGAGCTTTTGTATAATGGATACGGAAATATGAGATACTGGATTAATATAGGTGGTTTTGCGGGTACCTTTGGAAATCCAAACTTGAAACCCGAAAAAACAACTTCGTATGAAATTGGGGTTAAACAGCAATTCGGAGATAAACTCTCTGTTGACCTAACCGCTTTTTATAAAGAAACCGAGGATTTAATCGGAATTAAGAGATATATACAGGAACCAAGTTCCATTCAGGTTTATGCAAACCAGGACTATGGAACTATAAGGGGAGTTGATTTAGCAATTGATTTTAGAAGAACAAGCAGAGTTGCATTTTCAATTGCATATTCATTGTCATTTGCTTCCGGCACAGGTTCAGATCCTAATTCTTCATCAATTGCACACTGGCTTGGTGATGAACTGCCGAAGTTTACTAATTTATTAGACTATGACCAGAGACATACAGGAACATTAAATTTGGATTACAGATTCGGTAAAACAGATGTTCCAAAAGGTTTCTGGGGCGCTGTTCTTTCAAGATTAGGTCTTAACCTTCTGTATTCATTCAACAGCGGCAGACCTTATTCCAAGAAAGACCCGGCTGTGGACCCGCTTGCTTCAACGGGCTCTGGAGCTACACTAAAATCTTCCATAAACGGGGCTTTTGGACCCTGGAACCACAGACTGGATATGAAGCTTGATAAAACAGTATCTGTTTGGAGACTGGATTTCAATTTCTATATATGGGTTATAAACGCTTTGAACACAAGGCTAGTAAATGATGTATGGCCCGGAAGCGGTGACCCTGGTGACGCGGGGTACCTGGCAACCCAGCAGGGGATAAACCGTGCAAATGCTTTTGATACAGATACTGACCCGACTACGAGCGCTGAGGAATTCAGGAAGCTTTATGGTTTGAGGACAATGGAAATTGATAATTACGGTCCCCCAAGGCAAATAAGATTCGGTATTAAAATGAACTTCTAAATTAAATGAGATGCACTCAGGCTTTTGTCTGAGTGCATTCTGATTTTTAATAATTTTAATTACTAAGAAGATATGAAAAAATATATTACAATAACATTTATACTTGTAATTTCGCTGATGATGTTTGCATTTAAAGATAAGGACCGGAGCCCAAATGAAAGGGATAACATTACACCGCCTTATCAGCTCGCCATAACAAATGCCACTCTTGATGCTAATACTATTGACACTTGGTTTAGAACTAACGGTTCGTTTAACTATAACCCTGTAAATACTAATTTGCCTGGTTTTGAATGGCCAAAAGAGTCGGGTTTATTTGCAAGGTTTGCTTCCGGTCTGTGGTTGGGGGCAAAAGTCGGGAATGATACACTTGTTGTTATAACAGAGTATGCATTTGAATTTTTGAACGGCTATACGGATAATAATGGGCAGCCTCAGGGCAAAGACAACCCTGCTTACAGGATTTATAAGTTAATCAAGGGTGTAAACAATGAAGACCGCCAGCAGTGGCCGAATGCTCTGCTTGGAAATTCCGACCAGGGTGCGCCTGTATATTTTGATTCTGCTTCCAATTCGTGGAAGCCGCTTGATTTAGGTGACCAAACGGTATTTTGCAGATATACAGACAGCTATCCTGTATCTCACACCGTCCAAAACGGTTCTACAGTGCCGTTGAAGGCAGATATAATCAATACGAATTTTGCATTTGATGTAAATGGCCCGCTTGGACAAATTGCATTCAGTGAATTTAAAATTATAAACAGAAGCAATAACGTATGGACTGATGTTTACCTAACTGCGTGGAGTGACGATGATTTGGGGTATGCTCTTGATGATAAGGTCGGAGTTGATACATCGGCAGGCTTAGGCTATACTTATAACGGAGACAATGATGACCCGGATTATGGTCCGAAGCCCCCGGCTGTTGGATTTGATTTTTTCAGAGGGGCTGCTTTATTTACTGGACTTCAGCAAGACATCGACACTTTATGCAGGGGAACTGAAAAGCAGATACGTGTTGGCTACAGACAGCTTGGAATGAATGTTTTTAACTGGTTTTCAAACACTATTCACCCGGTAAATGGCAACCCCTCTACATTCAGGGAATCATACAGGTATATGTCCGGCTGGAGAAGGGATGGTTCTCCGACGATTAATCCAGTTACAAATCAACAAACAACATTCATGTTTTCCGGTGACCCTGTCGAAAATACTGGTTGGATTCAGTCTGGTATAGATGACCAGAGATTTATGCAGTCGACGGGACCTTTTGTTATGAATCCGGGGGATACCCAAATAGTTGTTATTGCACAAATTATAGCGAGAGGTTCGAGCAATATAAACAGTGTTAAAACTCTAAAGATTTATGATGGAGTGGCCCAGAAGATTTATAATAACTGCTTCCAGGTTCCTGCTTCCACTCCGATTCCAATTGTGAATTACTTTGCTCCGGGAAATGGAAAGATATATTTATCATGGGATGACCGTGCTGAAAGAACACTGATTCGAAATAATTTATCAGGTGGTTTTTACAAGTTTCAGGGATATAATATTTATCAGGTAAGAACAGGCACTAACGGAACCGATAAAGCCGATAGGGAGCTTATTGCAACTTTTGACGTTAAAGATACAATATTTGATATAGAAGATAGTGTAATTGCAGATGAATATGGGGGCTCGTGGATTTATACAGTTGTTCAGCCGGGTTCAGATAACGGAATAAGCAGGTATATTGTAATAGACAAGGATAAATTTACGGACCAGTCTTTAATAAACGGAACACCTTACAGTTATACTGTAACAGCATATTCATATGATTCTCTTAGCGGACCGTTCAGGTCAGCAACAGCTAGAGTTAATGAAAGTTCTTATGCAGGGGGGTTAATTACTATTATACCCCAGAATCTTGTTCAGGGCACAGAAGTTTTTTATAATGTTGGTGATACTGTAAATACCAGCAGGCGTGATCTGGGTGCTATTCCTATTGTTATTGAACCTTTAAATATTATTGATGCTGTGTACAGGACAACTTACAGCCAGGTAAATAATAATTTAGTTTGGACTTTGACGAGAACAATAGGCGGTAGCACATCAACATTGGTGCAAAATAATGCTGATTTTACAGGCAGCCAGGACACTGCAAAGATTAGGGACGGCTTGATGTTTGTTCACCAAAATGTTGGCGTTGTACATAGAGGAGTGGTCAGGGACCCCGATGATCAAATGGGCGATACTAGCAATCTACAGACAAAGTTAAGAGGCTGGCAATATAACCCGCCTCAAAATCAATGGGTACAGGGAGTAGATACCACAGTTATTAAGACAGCAAAATTGTTTACCAATAGGCAATTTGAAAGCTGGAGCATGGGAATCAGTTTTCCAACGAATACTACTTTTAGAGGAATTAATACCAAAATAAGCGCTACAGGGACTCAATTTACTCCAGTGAATGGTATTTTAAATGGAGGACCATTAAGAAAAATAAAATTTGTTTTTGGTAATACTCAAAAAGCATACAGATATGCTTCAGTTGAAGGGAACATTTTGCTTGGAGATACTGGCAGAATTAACAATACGCCATATAAAGATTATGTAGACGTGCCGTTTCAGGTTTTTGCAATAGACGAACTTGATAGTTCCGGAGGCACACCTCGTCAGCTCAATGTCGCATTTGTTGATGCGGACGATAACGGCTTATGGGACCCGGATACATCTAAATTAGGTAAATATCAGATTCTTTATGTGTTTGCTTCAACTTATGACCCAAATCCAAATACTGTTTACACATTAAAAAATATAGGGTTTGGAGCACCGGGTTTTGGAGCAATGGATATTATGTATGCATGGGTTCCGAGAGTCAAGAAGGTTAACGGGGTTCCGTTGACGTATACAGCCGGGGACGAATTAATAATTTATCCTTATACAATAACAAGGGCTGAGTTTGTGCCGGGACGTCCTGTGTATTACCAATGGACGACGCGAGGGAGTATTATAGGAAACAGCAGCATCGCCTCAAACAGAAGCGATATGGATAAGGTCAAGGTTTTCCCGAATCCATATTACGGGCAGTCTCGACTTGAGATAAATCCTGTTAACAGGTTTGTATATTTCTCTAACCTGCCAAAGGAATGTACAATATATATATATTCTTTGAACGGTGTTTTGGTAAGAAAAATTCAAAGGAATTCAACCGATCCTAAAAACTCCCTTGAAAGATGGAATCTTAGGAATCAGGATGATATTCCAGTGGCAAGCGGAATGTATATTGCCTTGGTGGATGCGCCGGGTATAGGGACTAAAGTCCTGAAGCTTGCTATATTTACACCAGAAGAAAGAATTGATACGTTCTAATTTGAATTAACTTTAATCAGCAGCCTGCACTAAAAAGTTTGTGCAGGCTGCAATAAAAAATTAAAAGGGTATTAATATGAAAAATAATTTTATACACAAACTTTTTATAGTGGCAATAATCTCTGCTTTTTGCATTAACGGTTTTGCCGGTCCGAGGAGTAAGAGAGGACTATCCGCTGCTCCGGAACTATTGATACCGGTTGGTTCTATTGGAACGTCGTTAAGCGGTTCTAATTTAGCAAATGTAACCGGAGTTGAGGCTATTTACTGGAATCCGTCAGGTTTAGCCACGGTAAATTCTAATACAGGTGAAGTCATATTTTCCCATCAAAAATATATTGCAGATATAGATGTTAATTATTTTGCAGGTGCTTATAAATTGGGCTCTATTGGAAATATTGGTGTTTCCGTAAAGGCATTGGGATTTGGAGATATTGAGGTTACAACGGTCGATGCACCTGAAGGTACAGGAGAAACTTTCTCGCCGACTTATATTACATTGGGTTTGACTTATGCGAGAGCAATGACAGACAGAATATTATTTGGAACTAACGTAAAGCTGATAACTGAAAGGATTACTAATGAAAGTGCTACCGGAGTAGCATTTGATTTCGGACTACAGTATATCGTTGGCAAGTCGGGTTTGAAATTTGGAGTTGCCCTAAAGAATTTGGGCCCAAGCATGAGGTTTGACGGGCCGGATCTGGAAGGATTCTATCAGCCGGAAGGAACACCCGGCGGCACGAGGAATGAACCCAGGAGAGTTACTCTTGGGGATTTTGAGCTTCCAACATCACTTTCTCTTGGAATCAGCTATGACCTTGGAGTGGGAAAAAACAATGGGGTAACATTCAATGCCTTATTTCAAAACAACAGCTACTCCCCGGATGATTACTCTTTAGGACTTGAATACAATTTCAAGAAGATATTTTATTTGAGAGGAGCTTATAATTTTGACCAGGACTTCTTTGAATCAACCGAAGCCAGGGATGACAGATTATGGGGACCTACTTTCGGTGCCGGGTTAAGATACACTTTTGGTAATGTGAATGTTTCATTTGATTATGCATACAGATATGTGTCGAAGAATGCATTCTCACAGAACCAGTTTTTTACTCTAGGATTAGGCTTTTAAGCTGAAAATATTCAATGAAAAGGACAATCAAAAAAGATTGTCCTTTTTTTATTATTGAAATGAAAGAAATATTAAAATTCTTTTCATACTTATTTCTCGTTATCACTTTTCAACTCAATTGTGAAGAAAATTTAAAGTTTGATGTCGATTATTGTTCTTATAAATATGATGAGAGAACACTACTTGAACTTTATTATTCTTTTTATTTATCAGATTTATCTCTCAATAAACTTGATAACCAAAACTTTGAGTTAGCAGGCAGGCTTGAAATTGAAATCAACAATGATGATAGTTTGGTTTTAAAAAAAACTTACCGAGTACCCCTGGAAATTAAGGACACTATTAACTTTAAGAAAGAACAGAAACTTTTGGGACAGTTGAATTTTTTACTCTCGCCCTCGGTTTATAAGATTATAATTAAAGCGAAAGATTACTATGATACATCCAAATTTACTATTAAAGAAAATATCATAGACATTAAAGATTATAAAACAAATGATCTTACTGCTAGCGATTTACAAATTTGTGTAAATATTCAAAAATCGGGTGATTCTATGAGCCCATTTTATAAAAATGGGCTTGAGATAACTCCTAATCCTTCGAGGTTATTTGGTAATAACGTTCCCGATTTATTTTATTATATAGAATTTTATAATTTGGAAAAACTAAATAGTTCGAACTATAAAGTATTTTATCAAATTAGTAAAGAAGAGCAAATAATAAGTTCATTTTCGAGAGACTATTCTCTAAATAGAAACTCGAAAGCGGAGTTCGGCAGTCTTGATATCATGAACTTTAATACAGGGAAATACAAGCTGCAGATATCAGTCGCTGACATATCTAACACGATTAAATATCAGTCAGCTAATTTTTTTTGGGTATATAATATTACAAGCTCCGATTCTCAGAATATTTTTGATGATACTTTTTCCGGAGAATATTCAGATATGCCTGAAAAATTTGTCAACGATGAAATAGAAAAAATAAAATATTTAATGAATGATGAACTTTCCAGAAAGCTATCAAAATTCAGTACTTTAGAAGGGAAAAGAATTTTTTTATACGGATTCTGGAAAATTTTTGATGTTACCCCTAACACGCCTAATAACGAATTTAAAAATGAATATTTTGCCAGAATAGAATATTCAAATAAATACTTCAAAGAAGATTTTGTCGATGGCTGGAAAACCGATCGGGGTAGAGTTTTTTGTGTTTACGGAAGGCCGGATGAAGTCGAAAGGTTTCCGCTTGAAGCAAATACGCGGGCGTACGAAATATGGAAGTACAATTCCCTTGAGGGTGGTGTTGAATTCGTTTTTATGGATATTACGTCAGGAAGCGGCATCTACCAGCTTGTTCATTCCACAAAGAAGAATGAACTAAGAGACGATGAATGGAGACGACGGTTAAATATAAGAAGATGAAACTTGAACCAGCTTCAAGCTGTTTTTTTTATGTTCATCATTTGGGATTTAAACAATGTAAAATTATTAGGATATTGCATTAAAATTCTTAACAGGTGCTGAAATACAAGTATCACATTGTTATTACTTCGTTTATATTGTCAGCTGTTCTATGGCTTTCTTTAAATTTAAATCAGTCTTATGAGATAGAAAGACTATTGCCAATCCGCTTTAATGTAAACAAACCATTTGCTGTGGCTGGGAATATTCCTTTAAACTTAGATGTTAAATTCAGGGGGGTTGGGTGGAATTTGATAAGGTTATTTACATCTATGAGCCTGGAATTTAATTACAATTATACTGCCCGGAAGAATGAACAATTTATTATATTAACAAATGAATATTTAAACAACAATCTTGGTATTTCTCAAAATCTGGTTATCACAGGTGTTTACCCTGAAACACTATTTGTTAAAATAGAAAATTACGAGGAAAAATATGTTAAAATACTGCCTAAAGTCACAATCTATTGCCGTGAAGGATATCAGGTCGTTTATAAACCTTATGTTGAGCCTGACAGCATAAGAATTGGCGGTGCTGCAGGTATTTTGAAAGATATAAACTTTCTCTATACTCAAGAAGAGAATTTCAAAAATGTTAATTCAAGTATAGTAAAAAACATTGCTATAACAGACAACTTGTCGAATATTTTATGGCGTTCTCAAAGCGAAGTTAAGCTGCTTGTAAATGTTGAATTGACAGCTGAAAAGGAGTTTCAGGATGTAGAAATAAGAATTGAAAATTTACCAGGAGACAGAGATGTGCTGTTAATCCCCCAAAATCTTAATGTTCAGTTAAAAGGCGGGGTTAACCAGCTATCTGCAATTGACAAAAATAAAATAACTGCAAAACTTGATTACTATAATATTTTAAAAGATACCACCGGATCCTTAGTCCCTAATTTTGAGGTTCCGGAGGGCTGTATGGTTACATTTATTAAACCTGATAAGATTCAATACGTAATTAAAAAGAAATCCTGACATCAATTGCTCCAAGAAATCAAAAACGAACTTAAATCATTGTTAAATGCAGTAAAGACTTTGAACTTTAAAGAAAGCTTTATTTTTTTATCATTAGCGCTCATAACGTTTGTGTCGATGTATTATGCCTCTCCAAATTTTTTCAGGAGAACCTTTGATACTGCTGACGATAAGTTTTATTCTACTCTTTACTGGTTCTCTGCTGATGGGATTTTAATGTTTATAGTTCCAATTATTCTTATACCTTTGGTTTTGCGAGGGAAACTTTCGGATTATGGCTTTAGAGTTGGAGATTATAAATTTGGATTAAAGTCAGCGTCATTTTTTATTATTCTAATGCTTCCTGTTTTATGGATTGCCTCCGGCTCCGAAAGCTTTTCGAAGGCGTATCCGCAAGGGGGAACGTTTGTAAGAGAAAATATTGAAGTTCTTTTATATTATGAGTTATTTGTCGGATTTTATATGCTTGCTTGGGAGTTCTTTTGGAGAGGTTATGTGCTTTTCGGGTTGAAGGAAAAGTTCGGGATATACGCAATTTTTATACAAATGATTCCGTTTTTCATTTTGCACCGAGGCAAGCCAGAGCTTGAAACATTCGCTTCAATCTTCGCGGGACTTGTCTTAGGAATACAGGCATGGAGGGCAAATTCATTTATTTATTGCTTTATTGTTCACTGGTGCGTTGTGATTTTTATTGATGTAATATCCGTTTTAAGATATAAATCTGATTCATACGGGATTGGACCGGACGCGTTTTTAAAATTATTTTATAACTAATATTTCATAAAAAATTATATGAGACTTTGCATTAATATTGACCATGTTGCAACATTAAGACAGGCAAGAAGGGAAGAAGAGCCTGACCCGGTACTTGCTGCTGGTATTTGTGAACTTGCCGGCGCCGATGGTATAGTCTGCCACTTGCGGGAAGACAGGCGTCATATTATCGATAGGGACGTTCGATTATTGAAAGAAACGGTTAAAACAAAGCTCGATTTGGAAATGGCCGCAACAGATGAAATGGTTAAAATAGCATGTGAAATAAAACCATATATGGTAACCCTTGTTCCCGAAAAAAGGCAAGAGCTGACCACTGAGGGGGGCTTGGATTTGCACGCGATGGAAATGAAAGTTTCATCTGCAATAGACAAGCTTAAAGCTGAAGGAATTAAGGTTAGTGTATTTATTGAACCGCAACCCGAAAGCATAGATATGGCTCTCGAAGTCGGGTCTGATATGATTGAAATACACACAGGAAAATACGCATTAATAGAAGTATATGATGAAAGAATTCTTGAGCTTGATAAGATAAGCCAGACAGCTAAAATTGCAAAAGAGCTTGGGCTTGGTGTGAATGCAGGGCATGGATTAAATTATCTTAACATAATAACGATAGCCAATATGCTGGACATAGATGAGGTCAGCATCGGCCATTCAATAATTGCAAGGGCTGTTTTTACAGGGTTACACACTGCTGTTAAGGAGATGGTAGAAATTATCAGAAGAGCAAGGCAATAATGGATTTTTCAAATGAGCTTATTGAAAGATTAAAAAAAGCAAGGGTTGTTTCTGCTTTAACCGGTGCGGGCGTTTCTGCTGAAAGCGGTGTACCGACATTTCGCGACCCGGGAGGAATCTGGGAAAAGTTTCGCCCCGAGCAACTTGCAAATTTTGAAGCTTTTATGTCTGACCCTGATTTTGTGTGGAGCTGGTATCAGCACAGGAGGGAAATTATGCGCGAAGTCATGCCGAACCCGGGACACTATGCGCTTGTCGAATTTGAAAAAATATTTAGTGAGTTTAACTTAATCACTCAGAACATAGATAACTTGCACTATCGGGCAGGGAGCAAAAGGGTTACTGAGCTTCATGGGAATATCGAAAGAAATTACTGCGTTAGCTGCAAAACCTTCTACAATGATATTGATGTTAATGAAAAAAAAGTTTTGCTTTGTAAAAAATGCGGAAGTATAATAAGACCTGATGTTGTCTGGTTTGGAGAAATATTGCCCCGAAAAGAACTAATATTTGCAGAGGATTGTGCAAAAAATTCAAATGTATTTTTTTCAATCGGAACATCTGCGGAAGTATATCCTGCTGCGATGCTTCCTACGATGGCAAAACAATCAGGTGCATACGTAGTAGAAATTAACATCAGGCCTACTGTGATGTCTATGGATGTTGATGAGGTTTTACAGGGAAAAAGCGGAGAGATTTTAAGTGAGCTCGTCAATAATTTAAAAAAATCATAGTGCCCTCGGTTCTAAAAGCGGAAAATTTAATTAAAGAATACAGCAAAAGATATGTTGTAGACGGGGTTTCTTTATCTGTAAAACAGGGTGAGATTGTCGGATTGCTTGGGCCAAATGGCGCCGGCAAAACTACGACTTTTTATATGATTACGGGAATGATTAAATCAAACTCTGGTGAAATTTACATCGACGGCGAGGATATATCCCAAATGCCGATGTATAAAAGAGCCAGGCTGGGTATTGGCTATCTTCCGCAGGAAGCGTCTATTTTTAAAAGGATGACTGTTTACCAAAACATATATTCCGTTCTTGAGTTTATGGGCCTTGAACACCATGAGCGAGACGATAAAACCCACAAGCTGATGAAAGAATTTGGAATCTCGAATATTTCTGACAGTATGGGTTATGTTTTATCCGGAGGTGAAAGAAGGAGAACCGAAATCGCAAGAGCAATTGCTACCGACCCGAAGTTTATTCTGCTTGATGAGCCATTTGCTGGAATCGACCCGATAGCCGTTGAGGAGATTATGAAAATGGTAGCAAAACTTAAGGAAAAGGGCATTGGTGTTTTAATAACCGACCACAACGTTCATGAAACTTTGTCGATTGTTGACAGAGGATATATATTGATAGAAGGCAAGATTTTCAGGCAGGGCTCTTCAGAAGAGCTTGCAAATGATGAGAAAGTTAGAAAATTATATTTAGGAGAAAGCTTCCGTTTAGACAGGTATAATGTATGAGTAAGGTAATCCTTGCAATTTCCGCCCATCCGGATGATATTGAGTTTGCCTGCGGAGGGACAATGTTTAAGTTTGCCGAAAAAGGGTATGATATTTATCTTGTTGTTGCTACAAACGGCGAGAACGGCTTCAAAATAAGCTACAAACCAAGAACAGAACGGGTTCGAATTCGTCACTTGGAACAGCTAAAGGCAGCAAAAATTCTGGGAGTTAAGAATGTTTTCTTTTTAAATTACAGAGACGGTTACTTAACCTATAACGACCAATTACGTTCAAAACTTGTTAAAATAATAAAGAAAGTTAGGCCTGAAATAATATTTACTTTCGACCCTGGGAATAAATCATTTGAAAACGTAAATCTACACCACCGTGACCATAGGGCAATCGCAGAGGTAGCGTTTGATGCGGTTTTTGCCTCTAGAAACAGGTATATGTTCAAGGGAGATCCTCATTCAGTTAGCTCATTTTATTTTTTCGGTCCCGATAAACCCAATCATTTTGAAAATATCGTCGAAGTATATAAGCAAAAAAATTAATTTAATCTCGGCTCATCGCTCGCAATTCAACGACCGCAAATCAATGGCTGTATGGGTTAAGAAACATCTTTCACAATACACAAAAAAATATAAATACAGCGAGATGTTCAGAATTGTCAGGGTACAAAAACCGTTTGAAATGGAGGATGAGGATTGATTAGTGTAAGTGAGGAAGAGTTTCAGCAATTGATGGACGAGTCAATCGAGAATATACCGGAATTATTCAAAGATAAGATTGAAAATCTTGCTTTTATTGTTGAGCCTTATCCCTCAGAAAGTGATTTAGGAAAAGTCGGACTGAAGGAAAAACATTCGCTTTTAGGGTTGTATTCAGGTGTTCCGTATACTCATCGCACGACGTGGTATACGGGCGTAACTCCAGATAGAATAATACTTTTTCAAAGAAATATTGAAGCATTGTGCAATTCAATTGAGCAGTTAAAAGAAAAAATCCGAGAGGTGGTGATTCACGAAGTTGCACATTATTTTGGAATGAATGAGGATGAAATAAGAAAGGCAGGCTATTAGCTTCTGCCTGCTAAAGCTCTATTTGAGAGCCAACTTCGAATACTTTGTCGTTAGGAATATTGAAAAATTCAGTTGCCCTTTGAGAATTTCGGGATAAAAGTACGAACAACTTCTTCCGGAACCTTCTTAAACCTGTTGTATCTTTTACAAAAAGCAGCTCCCTGCCCAGGAAGAACGTAGTTTTTTCAATATTTATTTTAATTTCCCGTTTATTTAAAATCTCTATTATCTGTTTTAAGTTGGCATTATCCATAAATCCATAGCGGGCAACCACTCTGTAAAAACCTTCGGTCGGATTTTCGATTTCAATTGCTTCCTCGGCATTAACATGTGGAACTTTTTCATATATAACGCTTAACACAACAATCTGTTTGTGCAATATCCTGTTATGCTTTAAGTTTTTAACAAGTGCCGGGGGAGTACCTTTCGGGTTGCTTGACATATATATTGCAGTTCCGGGGGTTGATACAACACGAACACTCATAACTTCATCAATAAACTTTTCAATCGGCTGTGTAACCTCCTGAATTTTTTCCAGCAGTAACTTTCTTCCCCAGTTCCATGTGGTCATTATAATATAAACAGCGAGCCCTAAGGCGAGCGGAAACCAGCCGCCGTGCGCGATTTTAAGCATATTCGATCCAAAAAAGGAAACATCTGCAACAAGAAAGAATACGGTAACAATCAGAGCAAGAGGCAGCGACCAGTTCCAAATCTTTCTCATTGCAAAGAATGCCAGCACCGTTGTTATCAGCATTGTAGTTGTTAACGCTACCCCATACGCAGCTGCAATATTGCTGGAAGACCGGAACTCTAATACAAGGAAAACTATTGCGATAAACAAAAGCCAGTTAACCTGAGGTATGTATATCTGTCCGCGCTCTGATTCTGATGTATGGATAATCCTGACTCTTGGCAGATAGCCAAGCTGGACAGCCTGCTGAGTTAATGAAAATGAACCTGTAATTACTGCCTGGGAGGCAATTATCGTAGCCATTGTAGCCAGGACTACCATGGGATATAATGCCCATTCAGGAGCAAGGTGATAAAAGGGGTTAACAACGGTTTCTGGTCTTCTTAAAAGCAAAGCGCCCTGCCCGAAATAATTTAGCAGAAGTGAAGGCATAGCAAGGAAAAACCAAGCTATTTGAATTGCCTTATGATTGAAATGTCCAATATCTGCATATAATGCTTCACCTCCTGTGACTACTAGAAAAACCGAACCAAGTACTATAAACCCTAGAAATTTATTTTCGACAAAAAAGTTTACTGCATAAACCGGATTAACTGATGACAAAACCTCAGGATTTTGAATAATAGAACTTACTCCCAGAGTTGCCAATGTGAGAAACCATATTGAAGTTATAGGACCAAAAATTGAGCCTACTTTACTGGTACCCCTTTTCTGAAAGTAAAAAAGGGTAAAAAGTATTATTAATGTAAGAGGAATAATATAAGGTTCAAAAAAAGGAGTGGCGACATTCAATCCCTCTACTGCGCTCAAAACGGAAATAGCAGGAGTTAGGATTCCGTCACCATATAAAAGCGAAGCACCGAACAAGCCAAGTGTGATAATAATCAAATAACTCACACCCTTGCCTTTTTTAGGTCTCACAAGTTCCATGAGAGCCATGATCCCGCCTTCACCTTCGTTATCAAGCCTTATAATTAATAAGTGGTATTTAATTGTTACAATAATTATCAATGACCAAAAAATGAGCGATAAAACACCCAGAATGTTATTGTGGTTTATTGGGAGCCCGTGCTGAGGAGAAAAACATTCTTTTATGGCGTATAAAGGACTTGTTCCTATATCGCCGTAAATAATTCCTACAGCGCCTAAGGAAAGATATAAAAGGTATTTTAAGCTTTTATTATTATGGGTATTATTTTCCGACGCAGCCTTATTTGTAAGTTCCGTACTTATACAAAATTTAATTTATTCAACATCCTGCCTTGTTCAATGTGACAGATTTTCAAATTTAACGAAAAGCTATGTATAATAAAACTGTAATTTTTTTATATAAAATGAAGTAAAATTACACTTTTTATTAAAATTTTATAAATTTATATTACAGTTATATGAGCAGAATACTATTCCAAATAAATTATGATATACACCCTGATAAGAGGGATGAGTACCTTGCCGCTGCTAAAGAGCTGGAGGGTTATATGAAATCCCATACAAACCATAACTATATGATTGTTGAGGATAAGAACAAAAGGAACAATTTTACAGAGGTTTACATCCTTAACGGAGAAGCAGAGTTTGAAGGGCTTGAAGACGAAATGGATGACACCGTGTACGGGCTGACGACAAAGATTTTAAGCGAGTATGTTGTTGACGGCAAAACGAGGTATTCAACTCAATACGAAATAGGGTAATTTTTTTATTTAAAGACCCCCATATTTTCTTAATATAGGAAGTATCCCTTTATAACTGCACACCTATAAAACATAATTATTATTAATTTAGAAAGCAAATTTGCAAAAAAATTACTGCAATGGAGTCTAATTGCCAAAGCTGAAATTAAATAAATCGGAATTTAAAGCCGATAAGCTGATTAAATTTTTTACAGGGCTTCTTACAGTTGTGCTGATTGTTGCCATGTTTCCAAAATATGAGACAATTGAGACCGATTATACAGTTGGAATGGTTTGGAGCAAAGAGGATTTAATCGCTCCATTCAGCTTTCCGATTTATAAGAGCGAAGATGTTTACAAAAAAGAGCTTGATGAAGCGCGCAGCAAAGTCCTCCCCGTTTTTGATTTGAACATAGCAAAATCCGAAGGGCAGCTTAACTGGCTAGATTCGTTAAATGTTTTTTTTGCTAATCTTAAAAAGGTTCTAGATTACCAGGCGGAGTATAATAAGGAAAAAAATCTTCCCGAGGAAAAAAGAACCACCAGCGAAAGTACGCTTGAAAAAATGAAAGTCACTTTAAATGCTTCATTTACCGAAGCTGAGTGGAAAAGCCTCTCTGCAGAACTTGGCACCCAGGCAGGAATCGATGCATTTAAGAAAAAATTGATCCAGTCCTTAAATCAGGTTTATGATAAAAGAATAATGGATTTACCCAAATCACAGATTACATCTTCAAAGATTTCATTTATTAAAGATAAAGTCGAGGAAACCATCGAAATAAATGAAATTCGTGATATCGAAGAGGTCGACAGGATTTTGAATAACGATTTCAGCTCTTACTTTAAAAACAGCGAATTTGCAAGCGCTGCATTTAAAATTTCCAAACTGTATATTTATCCCGACTTTACTTCTAATAAGGAAGAAACCGATAAAATAATTTCAGCAGTAACAGATGCTGTTCCCAAAACATTTGGAATAGTCAGAGAAAATGAAAGAATCGTAAGTAAACACGAGCCTATTAATGAGGTTACAAAGCTTAAGCTTGAGTCTTACAAAAAGATCAGGAATGAGCAGATGGGCAGCAGGGATTTTTATATGCAACAAATCGGAAGGTTTTTATTTGTTCTAACAATGATTTTTCTTATAGGAATTTTCCTCTACAAAATGAGGGTATCTATTTTTAACGATAACCTTATGCTAATTCTCATATCAACCATAATTCTGCTCGAATGCTTATTATCGTATCTAAGCCTCCATTTAAAAATAAATTACCCGATTGAATACCTGATTTTCGTGCCAGTAGCTGCAATGCTTCTTACAATCATTTTCGATTCACGTCTTGCAGTATATATTATAATGGTTATTTGCATTCTTGTTTCAGCCGTCAGAGGCGGAGATTATGATATTTTGATTCCAAATTTTTGCGCATCGGTGCTTGTTGTCTATTCCGTGCGGGATATAAAAAACCGCTCCCAGATTTTTGTTTCTATGATTTATATTTTAATCGGTTATTTCATAAGCATTTTAGCCATAGGTTTTGAGAGATATGATGATTTTTCGGTCATCAGGAGCCAGTTGTATATTGCTGTTTTTAATTCACTGCTCTCGCCAATATTAGCTTACGGCTTATTGATATTATACGAGCGTGTTTTCAGGGTTGCCACAGATCTTGTCTTTCTTGAACTTAGCGATTTCAATCACCCTTTACTGCGTGAGCTTTCAGCCAAAGCGCCGGGGACTTTTCACCATTCGATTGTTATGGGCAACTTGTCCGAGCAGGCGGCTAAAGAAATCGGCGCTAATCAGATACTTGCACGTGTGGGCTGCTATTACCATGACATTGGGAAAGTGGTTAATCCGGAGTATTTTGTTGAAAACCAAATGGACTCAAATAAGCATGAGGAGTTGAATCCTTCGCTTAGCGCTAAGACAATTATTGCGCACGTTAAAAATGGAATAAGGCTTGCAGAAAGATACAGGCTTCCAAAGGAAATTATTGATTTCATTCCTATGCATCATGGAACAAACTTAGTCTCTTACTTTTATGAAAAGGCAAGAACTGATGAAGGTGATATCGATACAACACATGAATATATTTACCGCTATCCGGGTCCAAAGCCCCAGACAAAGGAAACAGGTTTAGTGATGCTTGCTGACTCAGTTGAAGCTGCAACGAGGACAATCGAAGACCCTACGCCTGCTAAATTAGAAACACAGATAAATGAAATAATCAGGGCGAGATTTTTAGACGGTGAGCTTGACGAATGCGACCTCACATTAAAGGATCTGATTAAAATTAAACAAAGTTTTTTAAAAACCCTTGTCGGAATCCATCACCACAGAATAAAGTATCCAGAGACCGTTGATGAGGAAGAAGAAAAACTATCTTGAAAAGAGGGGCACTGCAGACGAAAGAGAAAAGCAGATAAACTCCTTTTTGCTTCATCTGGAACTCGAAAAATCCCTGGCTGAAAATACAATCAAATCATATAAATTTGATTTATTAAAGTTCACGGAATTTCTGGATTCGGTCAACATTAAGTCTTTTGATGAAGTTGGAGAAAATCATATTGAAAAATTTTTATCGGAGCTTAAAAAAGAAAATCGGTCCGCCACTGCAGCAAGGGTCATTTCGGTTTTGCGACAATTTTATAATTACTTATTAAACTCTCCAAAAACAAAAATTAAAGTTAACCCTTTTGATTTTTTTGATTCTCCAAAGCTGAACAGAAATCTGCCGGAAGTGCTTACGGTTAAAGATGTGGATAAAATTTTAAGCCAGCCGGATACTAATACGACTCTCGGATTGCGTGACAAAGCCCTCCTTGAAACTATGTATGCATGCGGTCTAAGAGTAAGCGAAACAATTAATTTGAAGTGCTCAAATGTTTTGATAAATGATGAAGATGTCAGGGTGTTTGGCAAGGGGTCAAAAGAAAGGATTGTGCCGATTGCAAAATCAACGCTTGATTGGATTCGGCTTTATTTAACAAAATCTCGTTTAAGTCTCACGAAGCCATTTTCGGAAGATTATTTGTTTTTAAACTGGCGCGGGAGGAAGCTTTCACGCATGGCTGTGTGGGATATTATCAATAAATACACTAAAACGGCTAAGATCGGGAAACAAATTCATCCCCATATTTTACGGCACTCGTTTGCAACCCATCTGCTTGAGGGGGGAGCGGACTTGCGGTCAATCCAGGAAATGCTGGGACATTCGGATATCAGCACAACACAGATTTACACGCACGTAGATATCACCTATTTAAAAGAGGTTCATAAACAATTTCACCCAAGGGCTTAGCGCTTTAACACCTCATCTTTAATTTTATAAAGGTAAGTTAATGCCGCCTCATATTCATTTGGAATAATTCCGTCTAGTATTGCTTCTTCAATCTTTTTCTTAATAACACCCACTTCCCGTGAAGGCATAAGATTGCATATTTTCATAATTTCCTCGCCTTTGACAGGTGACTGGAAGTTACGGATTTTATCCCGCTCTTCAACCTCAGCAATTCTTTTTTCGACCCTGTCGAAGTTTTCAAGATATTTTTTTACCTTACCGGGGTCCTTAGATGTTATATCCGCCCTGCAAAGAGTTAATAAATCATTTATATCATCGCCTGCTTCAAAAATCAGCCTTCGGATGGCGGAGTCAGTAACATTTTCCTCTGCAAGCGCTATTGGTCTTAAATGCAGGCGGACGAGCTTTTCAACATAGGGAAGTTTGTCAAAAGGCAACCGGAGCTTGCCGAAAATTTTTTTTTGCCATCTCGCGCCAAGCTCCTCATGTCCGTGGAATGTCCAGCCGGTTCCTTCGATAAATTTTCTTGTTACTGGCTTTGCAATGTCATGCATCAATGCAGCAAATTTCAGCCAGATATTTTCGGTTTTTTGCGAAATATTATCCACAACCTGCAGTGTATGATAGAAAACATCCTTATGGTGAAAATCTCTTCTCTGGTCAACACCCTCAAGCATATGTAACTCAGGGAATAAAATCTCCATTAATCCTGATTTGAACATCAATGCCAGGCCAATAGAAGGTTTTTCCGAAGCAAGTATTTTGAAAAATTCATCTGTAATACGTTCCTGTGAAACCACACCTGTCGAATCATTATTTACTTTCAGTCTGATTCTCATCTCCTTTATAGCTTCAAAGGTACTGTCCTCGATTATAAAACCAAGCTGTGAGGCGAACCGGCAGGCACGCATCATTCTAAGGGGGTCGTCGTTGAAGGTTTTGAACGGGTCTAAAGGAGTTCTTAGGAGTTTGTTTTTCAAATCCTCAATCCCATTAAATAAGTCTATAATCTCATTTTTATCATCATTCAGAGAAACTGCAAGGGCGTTTACAGTAAAATCTCTGCGGGATAAATCTTCTTTTAAAACGGCAAACTCTATATCGGGTTTCCTGGAATTGCTTCTGTAGCTTTCTTTTCGTGCTGAGGCAAATTCAATTTTGCTTTCGTTAACTTCAAGCAATGCAGTGCCGAATTTTTTGTAAACAGCAGAAAGTTTTTTCCCGAGCTCCTTAGCCGTAAGCGCGGCAAATTCCGTTGCATCTCCCAGTACAGTTATATCGATATCCGTTTTAACTTTTCCTAAGATCTTGTCACGAACGTATCCTCCTACAAGAAAAGCTTCGGTACCGGTTTTTCTTGCAATTTCAGCAATTTTTTTAATTATTTCGCTGGAGTTTATGAAATTGGTCAACTTTTGGAAATGATTTTAATTATTTCATCGGCAACTTCCACAGCAACTTTCCCGTCTTCAAGGGAAACCTTGACGGGCTTATCGTTAATTATAGAGTCAAAAAACGATTCAAGCTCGCTTTTTATCGGGTTTGCTCTTTCAAAATCTTCTGTTTCGGGCTGCTCAAAAACAACTTTTTTTGTTTCAGATATAGGGAATGCTTTACCTGAAACAGATGTATTTGAATCAGTAAGTCTAAAAATTTCAGATTTATTGTTTAAAAAATCTATGGAGATATAAGCATTGTGTTGAAATATTCTCATCTTTCTCATTTTCTTAAAAGAAATTCTGCTTGCTGTTATGTTTGATGTACAGCCGTTTTCAAATGATAAGCGTGCATTTGCTATGTCAATTGAATCGGAAACAACAGCTACTCCGTTAGCATCAATTTTATTAATTTTGGAATTTACCAAGTGTAATATTATATCAATATCGTGTATCATTAAATCCTGAATCACGGAAACATCAGTACCTCTGGGATTAAACTGGGCGAGGCGGTGCGATTCAATAAACATTGGCTTGATTTCAAATTTGCCTAGTGAAACAAGTGCCGGGTTAAATCTTTCCACATGACCTACTTGTGTCTTTATTTTAAATCTTTTTGCTAGTTCAATCAAATCCTTAGCTTCAGTCGAAGAGCTTGTTACCGGTTTTTCAATGAAAACATTAATGCCCTTTTTGATTGCTTCTTCGGCAACTGCAAAATGTGCTGAAGTAGTAGTTACGATAATTAATGAATTGATATTATTAAGCAGTTCTTCAAATGTTTTAAATGATTTTAAGCTGTATAGACTATTTATTTCATTGGACTTTACAGGGTCAATGTCATACACTCCGGCAAAGTTTACAGAATTATTTCCGCTGGAAATCTCGTTAAGCAGCTTACAATGGATTTTTCCAAGATGCCCACAGCCTGCTAAACCAACGCTTATGATACTGTTTTTCAATAGTTTAAGATATATCTATGCTTACTCGGTGCATTATAAATACACCGGCTAAGGTTATCAATGAACCTATTATAAAAAAAAGTGAAATATGCTCACCAAGAAATATAATAGAAAATATTACTGTAAGCAGTGGAGAAATATTTGAAAAGGTTGTGAGCTTGCTGATGGCAATTCTCCTGATTGCATAATACCACAAAAAATAAGTTATGTATGCAACAATTACGGCGAGGTAAAAATAACCCAATATCCCTTTGTAAGTGAGATTCACAAAAGTGAGATTCGGAAGGTCGTAAATAAAAAGGGGAATGTAAAAAAACGTTCCTAGCAGAAACACAAAGGCCGAGCTTTTTAACGCCCCATATTTTTCAATCATGGTTTTCCCAAGTGTTAAATACATTGAAAATGTAAGGACTGCAAAAAGCAGCAATATGTCCCCGCTCAATACTTCAGGATTTACATCTGTTTGGGAGAAATTTTCGTAGAATATAAAAAATATTCCGATAACTGTAAGCATAATTGAAAACAATTTTGAATAATAAAATTTTTCGTATTTAATTAAAACAGCTACTATATAAGCATAGACCGGATTTAATGAATAAATTATTCCTGAATGTGAAGCAAAAGACATTTTTACCCCTGTTAGAAAAAAGAATTGATTTAAAGGAATGCATAGTAATGCGAGCAAGATTAACCTGGGGTAATCCTGTTTATCGAATTTCAGGTTTAGTTTTCTTGCTTTAAGCGTTATGTAAAACAGAATTGCAGCTGTGCCGAAACGAAAAAACCCAAAAGAAATGGGAGAAATCTCCGATACGCTCACCTTGGCAAATATGGGGGTAAAAGTTGCTGCAAGAGTTATAAACACTAGAAGCATTATGTTTTTCATTGCTTCTTCTTAGCTTTTGCCTTGGATTCTTTAATCCTTGCTTTTGCTTTGGCTCTTTTTTTTCTGTGTTTATGCGTTACTTTTATTAGTTTTTTATTCATTAATTAAGCTATTGTTATTTCCTTTTCTAAATATACATCCTGAATTGAATGAAGAAGCTCAACACCTTCTTTCATTGATTTCTGAAATGCTTTTCTTCCCGAAATTAGACCTGTTCCGCCTGCGCGTTTGTTGATTACTGCTGTTTTAACCGCCTCCTTTAAATCCGATTCTCCCTTGCCAGTTGAAGCGCCACCTGAATTAATTAATCCGCACCTTCCCATATAGCAATTTGCTACCTGGTAGCGTGTAAGGTCAATGGGATTATCGGTTGTTAGCTTTTCATAAACATATTTATGTGTTTTTCCAAATTTTAAAGCATTATAACCTCCGTTATTTTCCGGGAGCTTTTGCTTAATTATATCGGCTTCTATAGTGACTCCCAAGTGATTTGCCTGTCCGGTTAAATCAGCAGAAAGGTGATAATCCTTATCTCCCTTCACGGTAAATGCCGTGTTTCTCAAATAGCACCATAGAATAGTTACCATACCAAGCTCGTGAGCATATTGAAATGCAGCAGAAATTTCCTGAATTTGCCTTGACGATTCTTCGGAACCGAAATAAATTGTCGCACCGACTGCCGCAGCTCCAAGATTAAACGCCTGCTCCACGCTTCCAAAAAATATCTGGTCATACTTGTTTGGATAGCTTAAGAATTCATTATGGTTAATTTTTAGTATAAAAGGAATCTTGTGAGCGTATTTTCTCGATACTGAACCTAAAACGCCAAGTGTAGTTGCAACAGCATTGCAATTGCCTTCAATTGCGAGCTTTACGATGTTTTCGGGGTCAAAATAAATCGGATTGGGAGCGAAGGACGCTCCTGCTGAGTGTTCTATGCCCTGGTCAACTGGGAGAATTGACAAATAGCCGGTTCCGGCAAGTCTGCCGCTGTTGAAAATTGCCTGCATATTCCTTAATACTTGAGGGGATCGGTCGGAATCTTTCCAAACCCTATCTACAAAATCGGGTCCCGGTAAATGAATGCTTTCTTTTTGTATTGCTGTGCATTTATGTTCAAGCAGTTTTGCGTCTTCGCCTAATATTTCTTTAATTTTATTTAACATAACACGAATTATTAATTTATCCTGAATGGTAATTTAACTAATTTACAGTTTATAAGTGAATTATTTATTTTAATCTTATAATCCTTATTATAATTTAGAAAAATTGTTTTGACAAAACCGAGTCCTATATAGCCGAATTGATTTGACATAACACTGCTTGTCACAAATCCGCATTCTTTATCATCCCTAATTATTTTAATTTCTCCAATTACCGATGAAGAGGGAATTTCGTTGATTAGTTTTATACCAACCATATGTTTACTTATTTTATCGTAAGCGTCAAGTCTCGCTATAACCTCCTGACCGATATAACATCCTTTGGTAAAACTTACGTATTGGTTAAGCCCGCATTCCAAAGGATTTGTCAATTCAGTCATCTCCTTACCAAAAGCGGGGATTCCGTATTCGATTCTTTTTATTTCATATTCCTTATCTAATAATTCTGCACAGTTTTTTTGGAGTCCCAGCTTATCTTCCCAAAATACTTTGTCTTTTGAGGCGTAAATGAATAAAAAACCGCCCAGTTCATCATCGTTTCTTATAATCAAGCTGTGGCAGTTATTTTCAATGAATATAGAAAAATCATTGCTTGCGAGTGAATTTAATTCTACTCCAAAAGTTTTTTTTGCAAAGTTTTCCGAACCCTCAACCAAAAATAGAATCGTTTCATGAGTCCCCGCCATATCCAGTGCTTTAAAGTCATCCATTATTGTGTATTTATCGATATGGCTCAATACCTGTTTTGAATTATTAAAAGAACAAGCTGCAAAAACAAAGTCGCCGAAATTATATAAAGTTATAAGGTCAACAAATCTTCCTTTATCGGTAGTAAGTACAGTCTTTGCACAATTTAATCTGTCTAATTCATCAACCTTGTTGGTCGAGAGCCTGTTAATCAAATCAAGACGCTCGTTTCCATCAAACCTTAAATAGTCCTTCTTTAGCTTGTAAAAATTGAGCATTTATCGATAAATATACCTGATTTTTCAAAGTTATTCAAAGTATTAATATTTCTTACTTATTTAAATGTTTTTAAATAATTTCAATTGAAACTCATACAAAATTCGTTTATTTTTGCGTGCCTACTGATTGAGGTAATTTATAAATAAATTTCCAATCTTATTATCCGCTCATAAATGCTTAAGGAATTTGCAAAGGATTTAAAGAAACTTCGTGAGCTTAAGGGAATTACGATTTCGGAAATTTCGGCTCAAACAAGGATTAATCCCAAATTCCTTATTAATATCGAAAACGGCGTATTTGACTTTCAGCCTGAGACCTATATTCGATCCTTTATAAAAGAATACGCTAAAGCAATAGATGAAAATGAACATCATGTTTTAAACGATTATGATAAGGCAAAAGCCGGGTTCTATGCCAGAAGGAAATTTGTTACTGAAGAAGGCAAGGAAATTGTTGTCCCCGAAGAAAAGCCGCCTGTTTCAACTATTGAATCCACTGTTGAAGAAGCCGAAGAACAGGTTTATTCAAAAGGCATTAAGGAGAATAAGCCTGATTATTTTAAACCGCAATACGAGTACGATAATGATGTTCCTAACAAAAGGTTTGCAAAAAAGATTATTCTTGCCATTCTAATAGCAGCTGTTTTGGCTGGAATATATTTCCTTGTGGACTATCTTAATTCCTCCGGAAATAAAAGAACCGAGGTAAAACCTAAGTCTTTTAACGAGATATCCAGTGATTATGTAACCAAAATTGCAGACAAAAGGGATTCATTAAAAAAAGTGGATTCATTGAAGCATGTTACAGCCGATTCGCTCAGACTCATGGTTAAAGCACTCAAGGATATTACGATTAAAGTATACATAGATGAAGATAAAGTGATTGAAGAAGAAATACCGGCGAAGGATTCTTTGCTTTTAAAGGCAAAGGAACAGTTCAGATTCAGCGCGACCGCAAATTCAAGTGTTGAGCTTTATTTAAATGGAGCTTATTTAAGAAAACCTGCAACTCTTTCGGGGACCTCAATTAAAAATCTTGTTATTAAGAAAGACGGGATTGTTAGCCAGTAAACCTTTTGTTGTTTTAAAGCTTGCCAATTGATAATAAAATAGCTGAAAAAGCCAGAAAGCTTAGAGAAAAGCTTTTAGATGCCGATTATAAATATTACGTGCTGGCTCGTCCTGATATTGATGACTATACCTACGATATGATGATGAAAGAGCTCAAGGAGCTTGAGACTCAATATTCCGAGCTTAAAACCCCAGATTCCCCTACACAAAGAGTGGGAGGGCAGGCTTCCAATGAGTTTCCTACAGTTACACATGAAGTCCCTATGCTTTCACTTGCTAATTCATACGATGAAAACGATTTATTTGAGTTCGATAAGCGGATTAAGAACCTTTTGAAAGGTGAAAATTATAAATATGTATCTGAACTTAAATTTGATGGAATTGCAGTTTCTTTGATTTATAGAAATGGATTGTTTGTTCAAGGCGCAACCAGAGGAGACGGCATAACAGGTGATGACATTACTAATAATTTAAAAACTATCCGTTCGATTCCCTTAAGACTTGAAAAAAAAATAGATATTGAAGTCCGCGGTGAAGTTTTTTTTATGCTCAAGGATTTTATTAAAATTAATGAACAGCAGGAAAAAGAAGGAAAGCCAAGATATGCCAATCCGAGAAACACTGCAGCAGGAACGCTTAAGCTGAAAGATTCCCGCGAGGTAGCCCAAAGAAAACTTAATATGTTTTGTTATTCGCTAAGGTATCTTAATGAAAACGAGCAACAAAAACTCAGCTTACATTATGAAAATATGCAGATTTTAAAAGAGCTGAAATTTCCCGTAAACAGCTATACAAAAGTTTTTACAAGTATTAACGATGTTAAAAGTTACTGCGATGAAATCGAAAAAATGCGCGATGAACTGCCTTATGAAATAGACGGGGTTGTTGTGAAAATTGATTCATTAAAACAGCAGGAAAAAATAGGAAGCATTGCAAGAAATCCCCGTTGGGCTATAGCGTGCAAGTTTAAGGCAAAACAGGCAATTACGAAACTGAAGGCAATATCATTGCAGGTCGGAAGGATTGGGACAATCACTCCTGTTGCACTTTTAGAGCCTGTTTTTCTTGCTGGCTCAACAATTTCAAGGGCGACGCTCCATAACTACGATGAGATTCAGCGTAAAGATATTCGTGTCGGTGATTATGTCAAGATTGAAAAAGGGGGAGATGTGATTCCTAAAATTGTGGAGGTCGTGCTTGAACAAAGAGCAAAAGAACTCAAGCTTTTTACGATGCCGGATAACTGCCCTGTTTGCAGGCAGCCGATTTACAGACCGGAGGGAGAGGTAAACTTTTACTGCACCAATCTTCAGTGCCCCGCGCAGGTTCAGGGAAGAATTCAGCATTTTGTCGGACGCTATGCAATGGATATTGAGGGACTTGGTTACCAGATAATCGATAAGTTTATTCAGCTTGGTTACTTAAAGGATTTTACCGACATTTATGAACTTTTCAAACACGAAAAAAAGCTTAAATTACTTGAACGCTTTGGAGAAAAAAGTATTGATAATATTCTTAAGTCTGTAGAAAAATCTAAGCAAAAACCATTTGATAAAGTTTTATACGCAATTGGTATCAGGCATGTGGGTGACAGAACTGCCAAGCTGCTTGCAAAGAGCTTTAAAAATATAGATAACCTGATTAAATCAAGTAAAGATAATATTGAAAAAGTTCATGAAATCGGGCCCGAAATAGCAGAGAGTATTTATAACTTCTTTCATAATAGAGCTAATCTTAAAATTATAGAAAAGCTTAAAAATGCCGGCTTAAAGTTAGAAACTGAATTCGCAGGAAAGACATCGAATAAATTTGAGGGATTGACTTTTGTTTTAACCGGAACATTGGCAAAATACAAACGCGAAGAAGCCCGAGAGATTATTGAAAGTCTTGGCGGCAAAACATCTTCGTCAGTTAGCAAGAAAACAAATTATTTGCTTGCGGGAAGCGAAGCAGGGAGCAAGCTTGACAAAGCAAAATCACTTGGTGTAAAAATAATTGATGAGGCGGAGTTTGAAAAAATGATAAGCTGAGTTACCAAATAAAGTCACTTCATGAAGTTATAGCTGAATATAAAGTAAATGCCCCCGAATTGTTTTTTTTCGTTGGTTTCGAGACTGCGGATGCCCTCTCCGAAAAGCTGTATGTAATAGTATCTGATATTAAAGCTCAAAGCAGAGGATTTGCTGGTAACATAATCCAATCCAGCACCGGCAAAACCGCCTACAGTATATTTTGCTTTTGCGTACTTAAAGCTTGAAAAGAATGGCTCATTATAAGGTGTGTAAACTATTGCAGTTGGCGAGATGCCAAAATTAATGAATGGTCTCATATTATCGGTTACATCATCCCTGAACAGACGCATTTGCATTCCAAGATTAAGGATGGGAATCATAAATAATCTGTTTAATTTTAATGGAGTGTAAGTATTACCGAAAATATCGGTCTGTTCAAATTCCCGGTCATCTTTAGCACCTCCAAAAAACACCTCAGCAAATCCGGAAATGTCTTCGGAAAAATTGATGTATTTTGCACCTCCAAAACCAAAGCCGTTATCAGAAAATGCTACTTTGAGCGCCCAATTATTAACTGGCTCTTTCTTTTGTTTAAGCTTTATATTGGTTTTTAAGGGTTCCTGGTTTTGGGAAAGACCTAAGTTAAGGCTTATAAAAAGTGTTAATACTACAAATACGATTTTCATATGTAATTTTAATGAACTATATTGATAAATGCAATCCCACTAGAGCGGGATTGTTTGTTTCAAGAAATAAGAATTACGTTGTTATAGTAATCTTTAATATTTAATTTTGTGAATTAACAACACAATATTTTGACTAAGGAAATATCTGTTATTATAGACGGTAAGACCGTCAGTTTTGTTAACAAATCAAAGTTTTTTTTAATTGCAGGTCCATGTGCAGTTGAATCGGAAAGACTGTCCGTTGAAACAGCTAAAAGAATAAAAGACATATCTTTACGACTCAAGCTCCCTTTCATATTTAAAGCTTCATATAAAAAAGCTAACAGAACAAGCGGTAGTTCTTTTCGTTCAATAGGCGTTATTGAATCACTAGATATCTTGGCAACAGTGAGGGAAAAAGTAAAAGTTCCTGTTTTAACAGATATTCATTCCGAAATTGAAGCGGAGATTGCTGCTGAATATGTAGATGTTCTGCAAATTCCAGCTTTTTTGTCAAGACAAACTGAAATACTTGAAGCAGCCGGTGAAACGGGTAAAATTGTAAACATTAAAAAAGGTCAGTTCCTCTCTCCCAATGATATGATTCATCAGATAAAAAAGGTAGAGTCGACTGGCAATAAGAAAATAATGCTTACTGAGCGGGGGACTACTTTTGGGTATCAGAATCTAGTTGTCGATATGCGTTCATTTGAAATTATGAAAAAATTCGGATATCCTGTTGTATTTGATGCTACCCATTCGGTTCAAATGCCTTCGAAAGAAAACGGTGTTTCGGGAGGCAATCCCGAATTCATCGAGCCCTTGTCCAAGGCGGCGGTTGCTGTCGGTATAAACGGTCTGTTTATCGAAACTCATCCAAATCCCAAAAAAGCGCTGAGTGATGCAAGTTCGATGCTTCCTTTGAATAAGCTTGAAAGTATTTTGAAAAGGCTGCTATCAATTCACTTGGCTTCGTCTCAATATGTATAATAGGGTAAAGGCTGAAATAATTGAAAAGCTTAAGAGCATTGTTGGCAGTAAATATGTTTTAACGGATAAAGAGTCAATAAACCTTTTCTCAGAGGACGAGACCGAAGATTTGCATTTTCCACCGGAAGTTATTGTTAAGCCCTCATCACAATTTGAAATTTCCGAAATTTTTAAACTTGCAAATCAATATAAAATACCTGTTACACCAAGAGGCGGGGGGACTGGGTTGTCGGGGGGTGCTTTAACTGTCTTTGGTGGCATATGTTTATCAATGTCAAGGTTAAACAGGATTTTGGAAATCGATAAAAAAAATTTCCAGGCAGTAGTTGAACCTGGTGTGATAACACAAATATTTCAGGAAGAAGTGGAAAAAAAAGGGTTATTCTATCCGCCTGACCCCGCCTCAAGGGGTTCCTGCCATCTTGGAGGTAATCTTGCTGAATGTTCCGGCGGTCCGAGAGCTGTTAAATACGGTGTTACAAAAGATTATGTGCTTGGATTAGAAGTTGTCTTGCCGACAGGTGAAATAATAAACACTGGGGGCAGAGTCCTTAAAAACGTAACAGGCTACAATTTAACCCAATTGATAATAGGAAGCGAGGGAACTCTTGCAGTAATTACTAAAATAATTTTCCGCCTTATTCCACTACCTAAATACAAAAAAGTGATACTCGCTGCATTTAACTCATTTGAGGATGCAACCGATTCGGTGGCTAAGATTTTTCAAAGCGGAATAACACCATCTGCGATTGAATTTATGGAAAAAGCTGCCGTAAGGGCAGTTGAAGGAAGGCAGAATAAGAAATTTCCAAACAGCGAAGCCGAAGCACAGCTTTTTATTGAAGTTGACGGGAGTTATCCCGAACTTCTTGATAAGGATATCGAACTAATTGCCGAGGTGATTGATGAGTTTAAACCGCTTGATGTCGTACTTGCTGAGGATGAACAGAAAGTTCAGGATGTGTGGGCACTTCGCAGAGGGATAGGAGAGGCAGTTAAGTCAATTTCGCCCTATAAAGAGGAAGATACAGTAGTTCCAAGAGCAAATATGACAAAACTTATTAAAGGAGTTAAAGATATATCTTCCAAATACGGAATCACAACAATTTGCTACGGTCATTCAGGAGATGGGAACATTCACGTAAATATTTTAAAAGATAAACTTGATGATAAGAGCTGGAATGAGAATCTTGATATAGCAATTAAGGAAATATTTGAGCTCACAGTTTCGCTTGGAGGTACAATTTCTGGTGAACACGGAATAGGTTATTCGCAGAAAAACTATCTTTCAATAGCAATTTCAAAAACAGAACTGGAGCTTATGAAAAAAATAAAAAATACTTTTGACCCCAATAATATTTTAAACCCGGGAAAAATTTTTGCAAATTGATTAAATCCGAAATTAAAATTAGAGTGCTTTATGCCCATACGGATAAAATGGGAATTGTAAATAACGGAAGATATTTTGAGTTTTTTGAAGCCGGAAGGAATACTCTTTTAAGAGAAATTTTCCCCTACACAAAACTTGAAAAGATAAATTACGGATTGCCGGTCATCGAAGCCCATGCGAATTACTTATCATCGGCCATATATGATGATATAATCGCTGTTAAATCTTTTTTAAATGAAATGCCAACAGTTAAAGTAAAAATTAATTATGAGCTGTTTGTGAATGAAAAACTTATTGTTACAGGATATACCATTCATTCTTTTATTAAACTGGATAGTTTAAAACCTGCCCGGCCACCAAAAGAATTTCTTGAGCTTTTTAAATCAAAATTTAAAAGCGGATAAATCGATTAGAAAGTGACTTTAAAAGAATTTTACCTAAAGTACAAGAAAGACATTAATCATGCAATTAAATCTGCATTAATTGAAGATAGCGCTTATAATGATGTTACAACAAATCTGCTTTTTAAAGATAAACCGGGAGGCGGAAGAATTTCCGCAACGCTGGTTTGTAAGGGGAACTGTATAATAGCAGGAGTTGATATATTTAAAAAGGTATATAGAAAAATAGATAGAAATGTTTACTTTAAAAGCTTTTTTAATGACGGCGACAAGGTTGGGAACAAAGCTCAGGTACTTTTAGTAAAATCCTCATTGAGAAATTTGCTGATTGGGGAACGGACTGCGCTGAATTTTCTGCAAAGCATGTCAGGTATTGCGACCTTAACAAGTAAATTTGTAAGGAAGCTTAAATTTAAAAGTGCAAAGATTCTTCACACAAGAAAAACGACTCCAAATTTCAGAATTTTCGAGCTCGCAGCTGTAAAAACCGGCGGGGGTGATTTTCACCGCTTAAGCCTCAAATCTGCAATAATGATAAAAGATAATCATATTAAATCAATCGGCTCTCTAAATGATGTTTTTGATGAGCTGAATTCACGTTCTGCTTCTAAAAGACTTAAACATAAACTTGAGATTGAAGTTAAAAATCTTGACGAAGTTCAAATGGTCGTTAACAGAGGAAAAAATTTGGTTGATGTTGTAATGCTCGATAATTTTAAACCAAGCGATGTTAATAATGCTGTAAAAATGCTAAAGAATTCTGGCTTTAAGATTGAGCTTTCGGGGGGAATCAATTTGAAGAATTTTAGCAAAATTCAAAGAAAAGGGATAGATTATTATTCTATCGGAATGCTGACACATTCGTATAAATCTATCGATTTTTCACTGGAATTTTAGCTTTTTGAATAATCATTATTGATTATTAACTAAAAAATTGATAAGTTTGGCATAAGTTCACCACTTTTTAAACTAACTTTTCTTAAGGAGAAAACAAAATGCTTTTAACAAACCACAAGTTAAAATTCATTATTGCCGTTTTGGTAATGTTTGCTGTGGGGTATATTTGCAGTTCCGATAAGGATAAGAAAGAAGACACTAAGAAGGAAGATACTAAGGAAGATACGAAGAAAGAAGATACGAAGAAGGAAGACACCAAGAAAGAGGAAACTACCAGCGGCGATGTCAAGCTGTATTTCTGTGAAGAATACTCCGGGGGGCAGGAAATAGGCAAATCAGATGTTTTCATTATCGGTCCAAACGGTGGATATTTTACATGTATGATTGATTTGAGAGGCAGCGGCAAAACAATTGGAGTTGGCAAGCTTGAGCTTAGAATTACTAAGCTGACTGGAGGCAGTGAGAAAATCATTACTACTGAAAAATTCGATGTTCAACCCGACTGGGATTATATTTACTTCGATAAATTCCATACGTTTTATTCCGCCGGTGATTATAAAGTTACCGCAATGAAACCCGATGGAACACCAGTTGCAACCGGCGAAGTAACTATTAAGATGAGGTAACCCCATAAATCAATTAGAAAGGCAAACACTTAAATGTATAAAAAAATCACAGCAATATTATTCTTAGCTTTGGCATTTTTTGTATTGGGTTCGGAATCGAACTCGCAGACTATATATTTCTGCGAGGGTGTTGATGATAACGGTTACCCCATCACTGAAAGTGATGTATTTAATATTTCCCGTGACGGCGGTTATTTGTATGTTCTTGTCAGGCTGCCTTACGAAGTTGCCTGCCGTTCGGTAAGATTTGAACTCTACAAAGACGGCAATTATGACAATACAATTTACCTTGATACGGAAAAGAACTGGACCTGGTTCTGGAAAAAAATTACATTCTATAAATCCGGCAGGTTTACTGTTTATGCTTATGACTGCTTTGACTATATGCTCGTTTCGGGGAGTGTTAGAATTCAATTCAGATAACGTTATTTCATTTGTAATATTGTTTAAGGTCAACTGCATTTCAGCTGTTGACCTTTTCATTTTGTGATAGTTCATGCTCGATAAAATCAAGAGTCTTTCAAAACAAACGCTTATATACGGGACAAGCACAATAATCGGAAGATTTTTGAATTTCATCTTAGTCCCTTTCTACACGAACGTTTTCCCTCCTTCGGAATACGGAATAGTAGCTGTTGTATTTGCATACATTGCGTTCTTAAACATCATATACGCATTTGGATTTGAGGCAGGGTATTTCCGTTTTGCATCTTCTGTTGAAATCGGCGACGAGAAGCAGAACTTCTCACACCCGTTTTTTACGATTCTTATCAACAGTGCGTTCTTCTCCGCAATAATTCTGCTTTTCTCAGGAACATTCTCCGAAGTTGCCGGAATCAAAGACAGTTCCTTCATCATATACTCAGCTTTCATTCTGTTCTTCGATGCCCTTTCTCTAGTCCCGTTTGCATATCTCCGTTTAAAGAACAAAGCCATGCTGTTTGCTACAATTAAGCTGCTCAATATCGTAATCAACGTTTCGTTAAACCTGCTTTTGATTCTGGTTTTCAACTTCGGGCTTGTTGCCGTATTCATAAGCAACCTTGCTGCATCGCTTGTTACTTTTCTGGTTTTATCACCCGTTGTTTTCAGGAATCTTTCGCTTAAGTTTAACCGGGAGCTTTTCAAAGAGCTGTGGAAGTTTTCTGTTCCGTATCTGCCTGCGGCGCTCGCATCTATGGTTGTTCAGGTTTTGAGTGTTCTCATTGTACGCTACCTTACTAATGAGCAAACTGTCGGAATCTTCAACGCTAACTACAAGCTTGGCATTTTCATGATGCTCGTGGTTTCGATGTTTGAATACGCCTGGCGCCCGTTTTTCCTCAATAACGCAGGTGACCCCGGTGCCAAGCCGCTTTTTGCCAAGATACTCACTCTTTTCGTTGGCTCTGCATCGCTTATCTTTGTGCTGCTCAGCTTTACCATTGAGGATATCGTCCGCATCCCGTTGCCTTACAAGGGCTACATCATCGGGCAGAAATACTGGGGCGGCGTTGTAATCGTTCCAATCATACTGCTTGCTTACCTGTTTCTTGGAATTTACACCAATTTAATTGCCGGTATCTACATCGAAAAGAAGACCAAATACCTTCCGTTTATCACGGGACTCGGCGCAGTGCTGAACATCGCCGCGTGCTTTACGCTTATACCACTGTGGGGGATTGCCGGCGCTGCCCTCTCTACTCTCATCAGCTATATTGCAATGGCTGTGTATATGTATGTTGTAGTCCAGAAGTTTTACCCTGTTGAGTATGAATTCTCAAAAGTGTTAAGTCTAATTGTAATCGACATATTGGCAATTGCAGTCTTCTTCCTTTCATTCGGCTCGCTTGATTTGCTTTACCGCACTATCCTTGCACTGGTATTGAGCGCTGTTATTATCTACATCTCAGGTCTTTACAAAGCTAAGTTGCTGCTTCCAAACCAGTAATTCCATTTTATTCACTATTTCACAATTCACTATTTCGCTATTTCTAATGATGGTGATGATGATGCTCGCTGTGTATTTCATCAAGCAGTTCCTTCTTGTTGCTTACTCCGGCATTCAGCGAAACAATGTAGCTCGGCACTCCGATATCATTCATCACGCAGGGGATTAAGACCGAAACAATGAGTATCGGCAGAAACAACAGCGCTTTGAGTGAAATCACCTCCACGCCGTAGGTGATTAAATACATACCCGCAGCAGTTGAGGAGAGCAGTATATGCAAGCCGTGAGTGAATCGCGAGAGCCGCCTTACTGATTGCGAGAGTCCGTAGCCAAGCAGTGCTCCCGCTGTTATGAATGACCATGATAATGCGGGCTCTTCGATTATGCAGACGTGAAAGTGCATATCGTAGCCCAAAAGGAGCCCACCGAGGTATGGCAGTACAATATCGCTCAGTGAACAGGTTACGGCTGATGATACGACAGCTACCAGCAGGCCGAGCCATAGCGCGCTTTTGTATTTCGATAGCAGCGAGGCGGGAGTGAGAGCCGCAAAGAACAGGTGGGAAATGAAGAAACCCTCGAACAAATTCTCTGTCTCGGGTGCGGCTTGGGGGAAAAACGCAAGCTTGAGCACTGCAATTACCAGAGCCGCCCCGATTACCGCTCCTGCCGTGAAGCGCCAGTGAGTGCTTAGCTCGTCGATGAATATGTTTTCGTGGAGGTGCTTCAAATGTCAAACGTCAAATGTGAAACCTCAAATGTCAAATGTGAAACCTCAAACGGAATACGTGAGATGAAAGTTGTTAAATCCCTGCCTGCAGCAGGCAGGCGAATCCGCATTCCCAAATCCGAAATCATGGTATGTATTCTTTTAACCGTTTTCTGATTTCCTCCTTATTAATCATATTGCCTTCGTTTAATTGGATTACGATGTCTTCGATAATTTTCTTCGCTTCATCCTTGCGGTAGTCTTTGATGAAGCCGTCGTAGTAGCTTGTGCCCGCCATTGCGCGGTTGATTTCAGCGTGCTTGTTGTTTTCGTTAAGCTCGGTATAATACACAACGCGGAACCTCTGGTTGTAGAGCTTATCCTTGTAGATTTCGAACATTATCTTGTCGGATTCAAATGCCATCTATATGAGTTTGTTAAGTTTATTAAGTTCATTAAGTTTGTTGAGTTCATTAAGTTCACAACTAATCAACTGGTTAACACCTTCACCGATTTACTGATTTGCAAATTTACCCCAAACGATTGTATAAGGCAACGTAATTCAATGAACCCTCCGTTCCGGCGTTTTTTTACCGATTTTTTCATCCGGAAAATATTTTGCGTGTTCCAAATCCGATATTATGTAAAGTTAGGTGAAATATTTGGCGAATTTTTTTTATAATCAATAAATTTTTCATCTCATCGTGAAATTTTTGGCTAATCCGGCTTAAAAATGCAGTATGCATTGGATTTGAATGATACTTTATTTCATACTTTTACCAAAATGTAGGGGCGACCCGTCGGGTCGCACCCTACAGATGACTTTGCTTTACGTAATTATTTATTTTCATATATTTTTGCGGTGGTAAGGTAATTACATTAATATTACCCATAATATTAAGTGGTAACAATGCAAAAAGAAATCCCTCATCCCTGAGCGAAGCGTCTGCCCGCCCACTGGCGGAAAGGGTCTTGTTTTAAACATTTTTGCTGCAGCTGCGGTTGCGGGTCTAAGACCTGATACGAACTTTCAAATTGTTCTTTTTGTCTTGACACCCGCCTGCGGAACGGGCAGGCAAAAAGAACCAAAAAAGTCAAGTCTGTTTAAAAATGGCTAAAATTGACTTCATCCGCTGCCAAAAAATAAACTAAGTATTTCTCGTATAGTACGTTTCGGAAATTTCAATTAACTTCCCAATATCGCCTCCGCAATCGTAGTCGCCCCTGCGCCGAATTCATCTTTTAGCTCGTCCCATTTTTTGCCAATCTCCGTTTGGTTTGGGATAAGCTTGTCGTCTCTAATTTCCTCGCCGGCTTTAAAATTCAAATCGCACGCGTAAACGTTTTGGGGATTCTTGTAATCGTAAATCGGCATACCGAACCGCCTGCAAACCACAGGTCTTGCCTCGTAAATTGTGCATTCGCCTTCAGGTCCGAGCGCGGGGCAGGGGGGGTTTATGCTCCCCTCCTTAGTTAAGGAGGGGTGGCTCGAAGAGACGGGGTGGTCTGTGCTTTTGACCCCCTCCCGCTTTGCGAATTCCCCCTTGCTAAAGGGGAGACTTTCATTCTTCGCCGAGTGGTCAGTTTCTAATCCCCCTAAATCCCCCTTTATAAGGGGGACTTTCTCAAGATACTCCTTCGCTTTTTGTTTCAGCTCCGCTTGGCGTTCCAAAGGCAGAGTTTTTACGTGCTCCCTTATTATCCACCCGTCAAGGGGAGTGATACGGAAAATCTGCGAGCAGCATTTTGAGCATCCCCTGCGGCATTGGATTTTGCTGCCGTAAAGCTCAAGGCTGCGGTCAAATTCCGTTTGAACTAAGTGCGTTATATCGTAAAATTTTTGTTTGAAGTCAGGCATAGTTTTTTAGACCCCCTCGGTCTTCGACCACTCCCCCTTAGTAAGGGGGAGACTTGCGCACGTCCCCTCCTTAGCAAGACCCGAAGGGCTGTTGCTGCTTCCCAGCAACGTAACGGGTGCACGAAGTGCGGGGTGGTCTATGGAACAAAATTACGGCATTAATATTATAAATCTTATGAATTTTTGGCTCCGCTTTTAGCTCAGGTTTTCGAATTTTGGTAGTGTTACGTTTTGAATTGTGCATTTTAGGTTATTTTTCATTATTTTAATTGATTATTAATTAAAAATTTATTATGGAAATATGGCTCTTAATTGGCGGTTCTCTTTTGGGTTTCGGTATAAGTTATTTACTCCAAAAACTTTCATATAAAGACGAATATTATAAAAAGCTGATTGATAAAAGATTACAAGCATATGAATTAGTTGAAATTGTATTAGGTAAAATGAAAAGATTTGGCGAGACGTTGGATATGCAGGGTTTTCATCCCTATCACGCTGTTTTTGCAACAGAAGAGAGCCGTGCTGAATTTTATGTCCTATTGTTAAAAGCAAATGAAAAATCATATTTATTTAGCAAAGAATTAGACTCTGAATTTAAAAGTTTCGGATATTTTGTATATGGTAATATATATCCACCTTCTGAAGTAAAAGAAACTGCCATAAAACACTTTATAGTATTACAAAAACATTGTGAAAACATCGAAAGTTTAATAAAAAAAGATTTAAAAGAATTGCACAAAGTCGAACCTTTCCTTAACGAAGAAAGAATAAAATTATCAGAAGTAAGAGCAAAAGAACAACAATCCACCGATAAAAAATAATTCTTTTTTTGTTTTTTTTATTAAGTTCATCAATATATATTTTTAATTTTAATACTGCACCGATACTGACTTCGGTTTTAGAAGTCCCTAAAATATTATGAATTTCCAACAAGAAAGAACTTTGCTCTGGTGACAACCAATATTGTTTATCTCTTTTCATACAGCCATTTTCCTTTCTTTTTCTACCCCTAAGAAGTCTTCCCAATCCCAAATGGTATTGGTTATTCCTGCGACCATTGCAGGGGTGGCTCTTAATGATTTGTGGATTCTCATAAAATTATAGTGGAAAAAATGTAAGCTAACTGCATATTTTAAATTGTCTAATTTCTTTGAAAATGCGTTAGTTAGTCTTGTAAATCTACGCATATTCATACGCATTGTTAGATTTTGTCTTTCAACATAGCTTGTAGAGATATGCTCTAATTTCGGTTCACCGATTAAAGAAATTATTTGAGTTTTTTTTATTTCCGCAGGGCTGTATCTTTTTTCTTCTTTGTAATCCTCGCCATATACTTTATGGAGTTGTGCATAGTCAATTTGATTTCCAAAAATCCTTCTAACAGCGTGATAATAAGGTTTAAAACTATCGCTTGTTAATTGAAAACGAGTTATAACTCTTTGCTGTAAATCTCTTAAAAATGTATATGTATTTTCAAGACTTCTTTTGCCTGTTAAATAATTTGTTACTAATTTCGTTTCAGCGTCAAGAGCTACAAATGTATATTGGTCGCCAATATCAGAACTTTTGCCATACCATTTTTGGTCAAGGTCAATTTGTTTTTGTTTTTTCTGAACGTAAGCCCAAATTTCATCAATTTGTATAAAATTGGATTTAATGTTTACTACATTTCTATCGTGTAAATCCAATGCTTTTTTTCCTGCTATTTCAAGAAGTCTTAAAATAGCTCCAGCGTGAACGTTAAGCATTCTTGAGATTGAACGGATTGAATTTCCCTCTACGAGTGAGTTAAGGATTTGGATTTGTTTGTATATCGGAAGAATGTTCATAGTAAGCTCCTTTTCTTTTGGCTTACTATGAGTTATCTTTGTAGCAGAATCACTGTCTTGTTCATAGCAAGCTGTGATTTTAGGGGTTATCGAGTGGTCTAAACACTCTTTAATCCCGCTTTTATTTACTACAAAGATATACATTTTGTTCCCCTCTATGAGTATCATAGATTGATATTTTTTTATAAATTTACGATATTTGTGTAGTCAGTAGCGATAGAAATGCGAGTTCTATCGCTTATTCTTTAAAGAATATTTTACTGACTATATATTTTAAAAGAACTTTTATTTAACACCCTGAAAGGAGTTAAAAACTTATGGCACGTCAACCAAATACTGATGTAAATGGTAATTCCTTTTCCAGCTCTGTCAAAACAAATGTTTGGGAAAAAGGAAGTCTCATTAGTGGTTATGATGCCAGCGAATGGCGTAGAGATAAATGTGGTCGAGCAATGAAATATTCTGAACACGGCAATAGACAACACGAATTTGGCTGGGAAATTGACCATATTAAACCTGTCGCCAAAGGTGGCACTGATGATTTAAGTAATTTACAACCACTTTATTGGGAAAATAATGCCTCAAAAGGTGATACATATCCGTGGAATTGTCCTTAAATTTTGGGAAATATTTTTTCATTTAAGTCATTAGCTATTTTTTTAGCTTTTTCGTCGGAAGCACTTATAATTAAAGCATCAATGAATTTGACTTCATAATTGCTTCCTTCCGAAAAAATAGGATAAACAGAATATCCCCCCGCCAATAATTTTTCATACATACGATAATTTCTATCGTGTGTAGTCATATTTTGCGGTGATTCTATTTTTGCTTCCATTTTAATATTTTTTATTTAGTTATTAATTAAAAAAGGGCATAGTTTGCCCTCCTTGTTTTTCAGACAAGTAAATGCCTGTGATAGTGTTATTTGAAAACGTAACACTACCCGAATTTTAAATACCGTATTTTGGTTTGAAATTATAAGTACAAAATCGTAAATTTGTGGTTCTAAGTTACTAAAAGTGAAGAATTTAGCGAAATATAACGTTTTTATAGCAGCTTTGGTGATAGGCGGCGCGTTTTTCGTATTCGAAAGCTCCGATTACAGCCAGGAAGCACATCAATCAACAAAAGTAAGCGATATAGTCGCAGCTTTTGAAACAAGCAAAGACGTTCCAGAAGGATACCAGCGTGTTACGGTGAAAATTGAAAACGTCGATGATTTGCACGGGCAGGTTGAAAAATACATGCGCGAGCATTTTCCCATTATAAGCGATTTTGAAATCGAAGCAATTAAAGGTTCAATAGAGGTTACAAAGAATCTCGTTAACGATACTCTCGGACTTGTTGATTTTTTCCTTAACTTCAACGTACCAAAACATTATTTAGACCCCCAGCCTGTTGCACTGTGGGAGCTTAACATACCTGAGTTTACATCGCGGCTCTACCAGATTTATGACGGCGATACGATTTTGATAGATGTTTGGCCGAATGTTGTCGGCGCGCCAAGCACGCGGACATACACCGGTTATTACAATATATTCCGCCTGCGCAACTGGCCTTCGTGGAAGGACCCCGAAAGCGACCCGCTTGAGCCGGCAACTCCCCCGGGACCGGGAAATCCGCTTGGACTTTTTGCCGCGCATTATGACGAGAGCTCGCTGCGCTATTTCCACGGCACAAATAAGAGCTACCTGCTAAAGAATGAATACCGCTCTCTCTCACACGGATGCGTGAGAAACCAAAACGATAATATCGATAAGATGAAGCGTTTTATCGTTACAAAGATGGTTACAAGCCAGGATTTAAGCTGGTGGGTGAAAAGCAAACGCTCTATGATGTACGATTTTACCGAGGAGGAAAAGCAAAGATTTCCCGTAAAGATAATTTACAAAACCTTCGATATAGGAAAGGATTCTCAGGGAGATTACATAATATTTTTCAAGGATATTTACCGCTATGCAGACGGCTCGGGCTGGAGCAGGTTCGATAAAGAGGAGCTTATGAGGTTTTCGACTATTGAAAATATTTTAGCTGAATATAAAGCTGAGCACAAACCAAATCAATTTCAACTTTCCGATGATAAATTAATACCAATTATTGAAAGCTTAATTTCAGACCATAAGGATTATCAAAAATATTATTTTGATGACCTTGTAAGCTTAAAAACTGAAACGGGAAATTAAGTTTAAATTAAGTTTTTTGGGATTGCCTGCCTGCTGCAGGCAGGAAACCCCTGAATTAATTTCCCATTTTATCCTGCTGGTATTATTTGAATCCAAATTTCAAAATCACAATTGCAGTACTGCTTGTTCTTTCAGGAACAGCATTTGCCCAGCCAAAATCCTATGAGGATATAAACTACAGGAAATTTTTCACACAGCTTAACGCTTCTGATACCATTATATCGCTCCCCGATAAATTTCTAATGGCAGGCACTGTTACCGTTTATTCAGATTCTGCCGAAATAAGCCCCGCAAACTATACAATCGATTACCGCTTCGGTAAGATTACAATCCGTAAATTTTTTATAGAGGATATTGTCACAAGCGGTGAGCCCGAACGGTTTAATATCATAATAACATACAAAAATTTTCCTTTTGATATACCCGATACGTTTTCAAAGTTCGAGATTTTAAGCCGGCTTGATACACTGAAATCCGATACCGTAAAAGTTGCTGAGATTAAGTCCGATTTTATCGAGGATATTTTCGAAGGCAGCGATTTGCAGAAATCAGGCAGTATTTTCAGAGGGTTTACGCTTGGCAACAACAGGGATTTAACGCTTCAGTCGGGTTTCCGCCTGCAGTTAAACGGAAAGCTCTCAAGCGATATCGATATAACCGCCGCGCTTACTGACGAGAACACACCAATCCAGCCCGAAGGCAACACTCAAAAGCTTCAGGAAATAGATAAAGTATTTGTTGAGCTTCGCTCAAGCAATGTTACAACAACACTTGGTGATATTGAAGTGAATTTTTCAGGAAGGGAGTTTTTTAACTTCCAGAAAAAGCTGCAGGGTGCAAAGGGCTATGCAAATATTGATAAAACGGATTTCTTTCTTTCCGGCGCGCTTACAAGGGGACGCTTCAACTCAAACACTTTAATCGGTATTGACGGCGTGCAGGGACCTTACCGGCTTGTGGGAGCCGATAATGAAGTCAACATTGTTGTAATTGCCGGTACGGAGCGGGTTTACCTTGACGGCATACTTATGACAAGAGGTGAATCGAACGATTACACGATTGATTACTCCAACGGGCAGATTAAGTTTACAAACCGCAGGCTGATTACAAATGCATCGCGTATAACGGTGGATTTTGAATACTCCGATAAAAAATACTCACGCAGCTTTATTGCCGGGCAGACCAAAACGGCTGTGTTTAAGGACAGGCTTAAGCTCTCGGTTTCATACGTCCGTGAGAGAGATGACCCCAATAAGCCCATCGATTTTATTTTGTCTGACACCGATAAGACCGTAATTTCACTGGCGGGCGATGACAAGCTAAAAGCTTCAAAGAGCGGGGTAAGCTTTGTCGGGCGGGATACTCTCGGCTATCCGCTCGGCTCATACATCCAGCGCGATACCGTAATTAACTCCCAAAGCTACACAAAATATATCTACGCCCCGGGTGATACAAATGCGCTGTATCAGGTTACGTTTTCATTTGTCGGCTCAGGCAAGGGTGATTATAACAGCTTGAGCAGCCAGCAGTATAATTTTGCCGGTATCGGACAGGGGAGCTACCTGCCGATAGTATTTTTCCCTCTGCCGGTTGCATACCAATCTGCAGATGTTGGGCTTGAGCTGAAGCTCACAAAAAATCTTTCATTTATAGTCGAAGGCACCGCGAGCGATTTCGATAAAAACCTGCTTTCCGACGTCGACGACACCGAAAACAGGGGAGGGGCGCTGAATACATCGCTGGTTTTCAGTCCGGGTTCATTTAAGCTCGGCAGTATGGACTTGGGCAATGTTGAGCTGATTTTCCGCCAGAAGTATGTAAATAAGCTCTACAACGCAGTTAACCGTTTAAATAAGGTTGAATACAACCGCGTATGGGATATTCAGGACAGCCTGCAGCTTACTGAGCTTACAAGCGAGGCAGGCTTAATTTACAAGCCCAAAAGCTACATATTAATCAGTACAAACGGCGGCAGGATAAAAAGAGGTGATAAGTTCTCTTCGCTTCGGGGTTCTGTTGATTTCAGGTTCCTGGGTGATTCCCTTTCGGTGCCTTCGGTAAATTACTTTGCAGATTACATATCAAGCAATGATGAAGATATTGATTACGGCGGCAAGTGGATAAGGCAAAATGGTCTGGTAGACTATAAGCTGAATCCGTTTAAGGATAGGGCTGGAAAACCAAAATTTGGCAAGTATAATTTGATTTTTGAGTTCAACGGTGAGGACAAACAAACCCGCTCATTAAACTTTGATACAACAGGTGCCGGAAGCTTCAGGTTTTATGAGTTCAAGCCGAGATTCCTTTTAGCCGAGCTTTGGAAAATGGATTTTTCATACCAGTTTAACTACAGGTTTGATGATGTATATAACGAAGGCAGCCTTGAAAGACAGTCGAATTCATACACAAGCACTTTTGGCGTGAGATTTAAAAACCTTGATTTTCTTTCCGCCTCCGGTGATGTTGTGGTTTATGACAGGAAATATACACCTTTGTTTCAGCAAAAGGGCTTTCCTGATTCAAGGACCATTCTTGTTACATCGCAGTCAGGGTTGTGGTTTTTAAACCGCGCTTTTAATACGAACCTTTATTATAAGGTGTCAAGCGAAAGGACTGCTAAGCAGGAGGTTGTGTTTATTAAAGTGCCAATTGGTCAGGGCAACTATAAATATATAGGTGATTTAAACGGTAACAATATTCAGGACGAAAATGAATTTGTGCTTACCAATTTTGACGGCGACTATATAAAAATCATCCGTCCAACTGACCAGCTTTTTCCGACCACAGATTTGCAAAGCTCGGCTTCGGTGAATCTTGTTCCCTCAAGAGCACTTAATTTAAAAGGGGGAAGCTTTTTAAATGAAATTATTAATAACGTCACATTCGATAGCTACGTTAGTGTTGCGGAAAAAAGCAAAGACCCAGAGCAGAAAAACATTTACCTTCTTAAATTCAGCACTTTCCAGAATGACATTAATACAATTTCGGGACTTTCAACGCTTCAGCAGGATATTGGAATATTTGAAAATAACCAGTATTTCGGGATAAAGTTAAGATTTGTTCAGCGAAGGGGGTTTAACCAGTATTTTTCAGGCAATGAAAGATTGTTGAATGTGGATAGAACGGCACGGCTCAGGCTTTCATTCACTCCCGATTTAGCATTAATAACCGATTACGTAAGCAGTATTGCGCGTAACCTTGCTCCAAATGTTACTATCAGGAATTGGAATATTAATTCCGAAGGTGTAATTTCCGAGCTGATTTATAAACCTACACAATCGGTTGAGGCTGGATTTAAAGCTGAATTTAAACGCTCATCGGATTTTTATCCCCTAATTCCGACAAAAGCCGATATGAATATACAAACCTTCAGGCTGATTTATTCAATTAACGGTAAAGGGACTTTAAGGTCAGAGGTTTCAAGAAATGAGGCGATACTTTCGGAAAACCCCCTCTTTGTCCCTTTTGAGCTGACCAAAGGACTCGTTATAGGCAAGAGTTATTTTTGGACATTAAACTTTGAATACAGAATAAGTAACTTTATACAGGCTACGATTAATTATTTTGGCAGAGCGGAGGGAAAATCAAAAGTAATCCACACGGGCACGGCGGAAGTAAGGGCATATTTTTAAACAACAGAAAATTTTAATGAGGAAATTAACACATGAGGAAGTCGGGAAAAAAAGAATTTCGCTTGATGAGGCAAAGAAAATCAAGCGGCATCCGATTTATGTTTTGTGTGATAATATAAGAAGCATTTACAATATCGGCTCAATATTCAGAACTAGCGACGCTGCACTGATAGAAAAGCTTTATTTAACAGGATACACACCTTGCCCGCCGAGACCAGAAATCGAAAAAGTTGCCCTTGGTTCAACGAACTCAGTTCCCTGGAAGTATGTTAAAAATCCACTGGAAGCGGTAAAAAAACTTAAGACCGAGGGAGTGAAAATCGTGCCGCTTGAAATAACACAAAACAGCAGAAGTTATACCGAAATTACTAAACAGGATTTTCCTTTATGCCTGATACTCGGCAATGAGCTTACAGGGGTTTCAAATGAATTGATTGAACAATCCGATTTTTCAATTGAAATACCACAATACGGATTCAAGCATTCTATTAACGTTTCTGTTGCCTATGGAATTGCGGTATTTGAACTGGTGAGGGTAATTAGGGGTTAGAGTACACTTCCTCGCCGTTAAAATAAGTTTTCCATACCTTTGCATTTGAAATATCACCTGTGTCCATTTCGAATAAATCGTCTTTCATAATTACAAAATCTGCTTTTTTTCCTTTTTCGATTGCCCCGAGCAAGTTTTCATTAAAATTTGAGGAAGCATTATTAATTGTGTATGACTTTATGCAGTTGTGCAAATCGATACCAAGCTCAGGCAGAAATGTGCCGTCTTTAGTCTTTCTGGTTAATGCAAGTGAGATGTTTTCAAAAGGATTAACTTGCACAATTGGAAAATCCGTCCCGAAGTTCACAACTCCGCCGTTATCGATTATTTTTTTATAATTATGTGTTAGAGGAATTAAATCCTCAGTAAGCTTTTCCATAACGGATTTTACGTCATATTTTAAATGTATCGGCTGGACCGATGCAATTACACCAAGCTTTCTAAATCTTGCTATGTCTTTTTCCTGAATGTGCTGTGCGTGCTCGATTCTGTGCCGGGTTTTCAGTGAGGGGTCGTATAATGATTCATATAAATCAAGAACTTCGGTGACTGCCTTATCGCCAATGGCGTGAATTATCATCTGCATTCCGAAGGAGTTGATTTCCTTAGCGAGACGGAATATTTCTTTATTTTTAACAAGTTCGGTTTCGTAGCCGTTATGTGATTTTCCCTTGTAGTTTCGGCTGAAAAGCGCAGTTTCGGAGCTTAATGCACCGTCCCAATAAGCTTTAAAACCCTTTATTGCAAAAAGCTCAGAACTGATTTCTTTTGTGTATTTTTTATATTCGTTTAAGTTATGATATTCTTCAAAAGGAATGTAAGAGTTAATTCTGAGGTTTAATTTATTTTTATCGTGCAGCTTTTTATATACTACAAGTTCGTTAATTAATGTGATATCCGAGACAGATGTAATTCCGTATGAGTGCAGAACTTGAGTAAATTCTTCTGCTGCTTTTAATTTTTCATCAATTGAGGGTTGAGGAAGCATGGAATACATGTACTTCTGTGCTTTTTCTTTTATAATGCCGGTTGGGCTGCCGCTTGAATCTCTAACTACTTCATCATTTGAAAATTCACTTAATTTATTCATTAACTCCGATACTTCCAAAGCTTTTGTGTTGCAGAGTGCGGAGTGATAATCAAAATTATTTATAAAAAAAGGTTTATCGCTGTAAATTCCATCAGCAATGTTCCCTTTCGTTGTATCAACATCTTTTAATAGAGAATTTGCGTCGAGGTTTGAGCCAACAATCCAGCTTTGATTCGGATTAGAGTCAGCATATTCGCAGATTTTTGTTTTAAGTGTTTCGATATTTTTAATACCTGATGAATCGAATCTTTTTATCATTAGTGAACCCTTGACGAGATGAAGATGCCCGTCAATTAATCCGGGAAGAACAAGTCTACCCTCGCAATTGATAATTTTTTCGTAGTTTGATTTAATGCTGGAAGCCTCTTCATTAGAACCGATGAAATCGAAAAAACTCTCTCTAACGCCGAATGCCTGTGCAAACTCACCGCTTGGCTTCCATACTTTTGCGTTAATAAAGAGTGCTGAGGACATCAGTGTTCTTTTTTGAGTCCTCGGGTCATTAATTCCTCGGTTGCTTTGTGAGGGTTTTTGCCGTGGAACAGCATTTTGTAAACCTGTTCTGTAATCGGAAGCTCAACACGCAGTTTTTTTGCAAGCCCGTGGGTTGATTCGGTTGTGGCAACTCCTTCGGCAACCATTTTCATTTCTGCAAGTATCTGCTTAAGCTTTTTTCCTTTGCCGATTTCTTCGCCCACAAAGCGGTTTCGCGAGAGCGGGCTCATGCACGTTACAATTAAATCTCCGATACCCGATAAGCCTATAAAGGTATTTTCGTTTGCACCAAGCTTAACGCCGAGCCGTGTTATCTCTTTAATCCCTCTTGTCATAATTGCAGCTTTGGTGTTATCTCCGAATCCTGCACCGTGTGCAATACCCGCGGCGATAGCAATCACGTTCTTTAAGGCGCCTCCGAGCTCAACACCCAAAACGTCTGTGCTGCCGTAAACCCTGAAGTGGCGGTTTGAAAAAGTTTTTTGGATAATTTCAGCATTTGAAATATCATAAGAGGCTGCAACCACGGCTGTAGGTATGTTCAAAGCGACTTCCTCGGCGTGTGAAGGACCGGAAAGCACAACGATGTTTTTCCTGTTAATTTTTTTAAACACATCCTGAAAAACCTGTGAAACCGTCATCAGGGTGTTATTTTCAATTCCTTTTGAAACGCTGAGAAGAATTTTATCCTTAAAATCCAGATTTTTGATATTTTCAATAACTCCTCTTATAAACTGGGTGGGAGCAGCAGCAACAACAATCTCTTTGTTTCTAACTGCTTCGTGAATATTATTTGTTATTTTGATTTTTTGGGGAATTTTTACTTTCGGGAGGAAATAGAAATTTTCACGGAATTCATCAAGTGTGTGAGCGTATTCCTTATCGTATTCCCAAAGCGTTACATTATGCCTGTTGTTGTGCAGAACTATGGCAAGAGCCGTTCCCCAGCCCCCTGCCCCAAGAATGCCGATTTTCATATCAGCCCATGAGATAAAGTTTAAAAAATTTTTAAATTTGCCCGTGATTAAATGTAAAAAAGTGAGCCTAAATGCATACTTATCTCACGGGCTAAACAAATTTATTCGTCAAAAGCCGAATTTACAATTTAAAAAAAATTACTTAAGAAATATTAAAAGGGGTGAGTTAAATTTGCAGCATTTATGCACTGACTTGTTAAAAGAACGAATTTTTATATTCATCCTGAGTATTCGGGATAAACTATGACAAAATTAATTTTAATAAATTAACAATTAAATAGCATAGAGCCTAAATACGACTAAGGGGAAATAAAATAAAGATACAGTAACTCTGTCCTTGTCATTTTTCAGTTTGCCAAACAAGGTCGCTGATTTTATGAATGTTTCCATCCTTGTCGTAAATTGTTTGCACTATTATTCTGGAACTGACATTGTCTGTTTATTATTACGCCTAACGGTTTGAGGGTTTAAGAAGTGCAGGAATTGGGAGAGATAAACTGTCACCCAGCACTAAAGTTTGATTTAAAAACTGCATTTGATTTACCCACGTCACCCCGCATCTCTTAAACCTGTTAACAACAGCCATTATGTTGTCCAATGTGGTGTCGTGTCTTATTAAAACGCAGTGTCAGCAAATTTAGGTGCTAATTTCATTTTCTTTTTTGATTTTAGATAATTTCAAAAATGTCAAAACGGTCAAGATCCCAAATGATACGGTTGTCGCAAGTGTTACGATAAATTCTGTCACAAAGTCCCCTTGTAATATGCTGCTTTGAAATATTTTTTCTACTGCTGAATAGTTTTTCCAAAAAAATATCCATAATAGTCCATCAAGCAACGAATGGAAAACTATTCCGGGTAATATAGAATTGGTATAATACGCTAAAAATCCCCACCCGGTAGATGCAAGAACGAATATCGGTAATACAGGAAGCGGAGGTAAATGGAGAATAGAAAAAAATAATGCTACGATAATTATTGAAATGAATGGTCTGAAATGTTTTTCAAGCGGAACTTGCATATATCCGCGAAATCCCATTTCTTCAATCACTCCAGTATTTATTGCCCCAAATATTAGTGAAATAAAAATTATCAAGCTGGGATACTGCGAATAGCTGCCAAACTCTGCAATATTTTCTGTTGGGATCTTAAAAAGCAACCACCCCGATATATTCAAGCCTGTTAAAAAAATAATATAAAATGCCCCACCAAGCATAGCCCAAAGCCAAACATTTCTTTTGATTTTGTTTATTCGTATATATTGTCTTCTCTTTTCAGAAGTTGATCTTGGCCAACCTTTGCCATATAAGTAGAGAATAAATAGCAGTAAGTAAGTAGTTCCGGCGAAAACAGCCCAAGGAATGTCAGGATGAAATTTTAGATTAATGTCGATTAAATATGACCAAGGCATAACACCCGCAAAGACAATAATTAGTCCGACAATGATTATGCGAATAAAGGAGAATGGTGTCATTCAGAATCGGGTCTTAAAAGTATTAGTGTCGTCTGTGTCAAGTTTGCACTTTGGTTTTTTAGGGTTGCTGTCCAAATATAACGCATTGCGGAATTTTTTACAACGAATAATTTGTAAAAACTGCGATGTTGGTTGTGATTTTATCTTCGCCTAATAAAGTGTGCTCGATAGCCCTTCGGGTGCTTTCCCGCCTGCGACGGCCAGGCAAATTTATTCGTCAGAAGCCAAATTTACAATTTAAAAAAAACTGCTTAAGAAATGTTAAAAGGGTGCTTTAAACCGCCGTTTTCCTTGCCTCTTTCTCCAGGGCCTGTGTTTTGTTCAGAAGCCAGTCCTTGTTAACAACGTTTTTGCAGTTTTTGATATTGGTATAAAGAGTGCCGAGATCGGTCTTGGTTTTGCGGTTGAAGTGATTTATAAGCTTTTTTATGAATTTAAAAAAGTTCTCGTGCTCAGCTTTGACTTGATGCGAAATGAGTTCATTAGAGCTTAAAAATTCCTGGTAAGATTTTACAAATGCATTAGCTGTTGTGAAATCCCTCTGTTCAAAATAAATTCTGAGACATAAGTTCCTTACATCCAGATTATAAATAAACTCATTCATTTTAATATTGCTAAGATAGGCAAGCGACTGCTCGTAAGCGTTGCGTTCGAAATATAATAATGCATAGCTGAAGTTAATAATGTCCGCTCTTCGTTTGGGATGCAGCTGCAGCCCGTATTCGGAAATAAAATCCTCAAGCCAGCTTAGCTCTTTTAGCTTAATTGAATGAAGAAGAATATTTCTGAATAAATCAACTGAAATGTATTTATTTGTTTCAGTTTCATAATATTTTTCACTTAGTATTATTTTATTAAGTTCAAAAAGTTCGCGATTATAATCATTGCTTGTTTCGGAATTATTTTTGATTTTTAAAATACAGTAACCTTGTAATCTAATAAAAAGAAAGTTATTGTCGTTTGAACTAAGTCTATTTCTATATTTATATAATGATGTTTTAAACTCCTCATAATTATGGTCATTTTCAAAATATAAATATGATTTCAGAGCGTTCAGATAAACTTCGATTATGAAGCTCCCAATCAATGAGTTCTTCTTCATAAATATCTCAAGCCGCTCGAAATCAAACAAATTTATAAATTCATTAATAACCTTTTCATTATACTTTACGTTGAAGCTTCTTGAATAGTTGAGAAGTGTATCATTATGCTTAATTGCCTCGAGCATAAAGTAATTGATAAGGTAAGTAATCCCGTTAATGAGCGTTTTTGCCTCAGTTTGAACGAAGGATTTTCTGTTAATCTTATTGTTAATCATTTTATAGTAAAACTGGTCTGTTTCCAAGCGGAAGCGGCTCAGGCAAACATCGCTATCGATATAGCCGAGGGAGTCGAGCATGTTTTGTGTCTGCTTAACGTTTTTGAAAAAAAGCTTTTCGGCTCCGCGCGCTCCGATTTCCTCGGTCATATAAATCCTTGACTCGATTTGCTTTTTTTCGAAGTTGAGCTGCCTTGTAAACTTTTCCGTTAAGTTCTGCAAATCGAAAAGCAATCGCCGCATTGTTATTTCATTATACGGCAGTTCCGGAGAGACTTTCTGAAGAAGCTTTTCCTTTGTTAAATTCCTGCTTTCGAAGTGAGGATGATACCTAATTATTTCATCATATAATCTAAGCACTTTATTGCTTCTGAAAAAGTAGGGTGAACGGATAAAACGCCTGAACTGCTTCAGCTCAGCCTTTGTAAAGGTCTCCCAGATTTCCAAAAAAGTGTAATTAAGCATTTTTTAATTTTTTTTCTTCTCAATATTACGCAACTCAAAATTAAAAAGCAACTCCCTAATAACGTTAATTATTAACTGAAATAATGATTTTTTTGGGTATTTTTAGCCGATTCAGGTTAGAATTGAGCAACATTTGGCAAAAAATCTGGTGGCACACTCAAAATTATTCAATTATGTTTGTTACAGTTGAAAATTAATAATTTATCCTTAACCAAAATAATCAACTAAAATTAAAAAACCTCAAAAAAAGGAGAAAACAATGAAAAACCTGATTCTGGCAGTTTTAATAACCCTTAGCTTCATTTTCGGCTTTAACACTTTAAATTCACAGGAGTTAACTCCGAATTCTGCAATAGAAACAAGCATTACCACGGACAGCTATATTTATGTAAGAGTTTATGAGGACGGCGCATGGTGGATTTATACCTATACCCAAGACGGAATTTATGTAGCTAAGTGTATTGATTATTAATTAACCCTTTTTTATAACCCTTTTTGAAGGAAGGAAAAAGATGTCAAGAATAAAATTCAAAATAGATAAGCCCGGTTCAGTAAAGCTAATTATACTAAATTTAATAGGGATGAAGCTGGATGAGCTCCGAGCGGGCTATATGAGAGAAGGCGAGCATATACTTGCCTGGAAATCGAAGTTCAATCTTTCGGGGAGCGTACTGAATTACAGAGTTGAGCTTGACGAAAAGATTATCGAGGAATCATTATTCGTCGCAAGATAAAAAAGAAAACAAGAAAAGTTTATTTCCCGCTCATTATAAATACAGCAGGCGGGAAAAGGAAAACAAGTGGAGTGCGCGCCCGAAACCTATTTCATTGGAAATCTAGCAAACAATGAAACAATTACCCTTATAACCCCCAAAAGAGCAGTAGAGATTAACTATTGCTCTTTCTCGTTTAATATGTAACCCTGTAAAAATGGAGGGGATAAAAAAGGCGGGTAAAAAAAACCCGCCTTAATTTTAAATTTAAAAAAATTATTTATTTCTTGTCAATCTTCTCTTGAATGGTGCCTCTATTTTAATCCATCTTACCTTCCACCACTTTTCGAAGCGGTTTTCCTCGCCATAAAGCAGGCGCTTAATATTACCCCTGTGGTTGTAGGTCAGGAAAATACAAACAGCAAGACTGAAATAAATCAATGTATTGTAGCCGTCAATATCGACTTTAAAAAGGTTTTCCCTTATAAACATTGTGGAAGGGAATGCGTATGCAGCGGCAATTGAGCCGAGCGAAACGTAGCCGGAAAATACCAGCACAAGGACAAAAATTCCAATTGAAATTGATGCGTCAATCGGTGCAAGGCTTAAGAGCATTCCAGCCGTTGTGTTGATTCCCTTGCCGCCTTTAAAGCCGGCAAAAATCGTCCATACATGCCCGATTGTTGCAGATATTCCCGCAATAATCTGAACAACGGTTATATCTTCAAAGGGGGTTCTGTTCTCAAAAGGCAGCGCGCCGTAGAAAAGCTTTGAAATCAAAAGAGTTGCAATTACACCCTTTAGAATATCTATTGCCTGAACCAAAGCTCCCAGCCTCCATCCCAAAACACGGAAAGCATTTGTGCTTCCCATATTTTTGCTTCCGTAATGGCGAAGGTCGATACCTTTGAAATATTTGCCAACAAGCAAAGCAGCAGGGAAAGACCCTACCAAATAACTTAGAATTATTACTACAATTAAAGATAACATCAGCTAAAACACTCTATTCTTTTTATTTCGGGAACTTCGTGCATTATTGCACGCTCGATTCCCGCTCTTAATGTCATCGGCTTTAGGGGGCAGGTATTACACGCCCCCATTAATTTAAGCTCAACTATGCCATACACATCGGCTTTTACAAGCATAACATCACCGCCGTCAATCTGCAAATATGGCCTTATTTTATCAAGAACCGCATTAATCTTATCCTCAATATCTGCGGTTTTTTCAGCAATCAGCATTTATTGAATCCAAAATAATAAAACTTTATTAAAAAAACATTAATCAATCGTCAGATTTCTATAACAGGAATTTTGGGCTTTTCCTCCGATTTTTCCTTAATTTCTTCTGTGAGGTTTCTCGAAATTTGTGTAAATTGCAAAGCTTCGGAACTATCGGGGTTTCTGAGCACAATCGGCTTACCTTCATCTCCCCCGAGCCGGATGTTTGTGTTAATTGCAATTTCACCCAGAAAGGTGACTCCAAGCTCACTTGCGAGCTTTTCGCCCCCGCCCCTGCCGAAAATATATTCCTTTGAGCCGTCTGGATTTGAATAATAGCTCATGTTTTCGACTATTCCTAAAACGGAGACGTTAACTTTTTCAAACATCTTAGCTCCTTTGCGAGCATCAATAATTGAAATATCCTGAGGGGTTGTAACAATTACTGCACCTGTCAGAGGGATGGTTTGAGTAAGCGTTAACTGTATATCACCTGTGCCGGGAGGCATATCGAATAAAAGGTAATCGAGCTCATCCCACTGGACATCGCTCATAAACTGCTTAAGTGCGCTTGCTGCCATCGGTCCACGCCAGACCACGGCTTCGCCCTGGTCAACCAAAAAGCCAATTGACATCAGCTTTAGTCCGTATTTAACTACAGGCAGCAGTCGGTTTTTGTTCTGAATTTGGGTGATTTTCGGCTTTTCATTTTTTAAGCCAAGCATTGCAGGTATGGAGGGTCCGTAAATATCGGCATCGATTAGACCTGTTTTGAATCCTTCTTTAACAAGTGTGGCAGCAATATTAACTGCAACTGTTGATTTGCCTACGCCTCCTTTGCCTGATGCTATTGCGATACTGCTTTTTACACCCGGAATTAGAGCTGTATTTTGTGAAAAATTCTGCATAAAGCTCAAATATAACGGTTTTAAATGACACTTATTGTAACAAAATTAATTGCACCCGGGTTCGGCAGTTATTTAATTCATCCTATGGATTGACAGGTCTGGCTTCACTCCTGAGGTGGGGCCGGCAAGTGAAGTGTAAATTTCACGACGTGTAAACTTCACGACGTGTAAACTTCAGCAGCGGCGGTTATAAGAGGAGCATTTCTTTGATGAATTTTAATAATTTTTTGTTTGCCTTCGCCAGTCAGTTTATCAAGAACTGATTGCGGGAAAACGGATGGTGAAGTTAAGACATTACTCCCGTGTTTTATTTCCGAGCCGCTGAAGTTTATATTGAAGTTTATATTGAAGTTTATATTGTTGAATCTGAACTCATTTTGGGTTCCGTTAACAATGGAACCGCCGGCATTGAGAAATGTAATTCCTTTTCTTGTGTACTGGTTTGTTTCGTGCAGATGGCCGTGGAGCACATGGGTTACTCCGAGTTTTTTAAATCGTTTTATAAGCTTTTTCTTTCCGCGGAGCTTCATGGTCTGCCTTTCAATCTTCCTCCACAGTGCATTAGGAGATGATTCCTCAACGGAGCCTTTGCAAAAGTGGTGATGGGTAATAACAATCCGGTGCTTGTTCGGAAATTTGTGAATCTTAAGAACGGTTTCGAGGTCCTCCAGCTGTTCGTCCGAAATTTCGCCGTTGGAAGCAATCGGATTTTTAAAGACAGAATATTCTGCTATGGAATTTAGCCCGATTAATATAAATTCGTCGAACTCTTTAACAAAGGGGAACGGATTATGTAATGATGTTCTGATTGTCCCTGCAAAAGTTTCTGAAAAAAATGCGCCGAACTCTTCCACTTTTTTATTGTAATTGGTATTTCTGCATTTTGCAGGAAAGTTAACAACGTCCTCAGCCAAGTGAACCCCTCCGAAAATATCGTGGTTTCCGATAACAACAGAAGTTTTCGCGGCGTTAAGCAAACCGAGCTTTTTCAGCATGTTTCGCGCAAGCTCGAAAGCAGATGCCTCGGCGTTTTCGGTAATATCGCCGGTAATAATGATGTGGTCAAAGCCCCCGTCAGCTATGAATTCAATTAACTGAAGGGTTTTCTTGTAATTCGAACGCTTATAGATTTTGTCAAGATGTAAATCTGATATATGAGCAATTTTCATTTAGCTTAATTCAAATTTATATTACAATTATTAGCTTAATGTTAAGTTCAGGTAAATAATATGTTGTTAGTTTTAAGCGATTTAATTGTTCACGAATATTGTATTAACAAAAGTTTAATAAGTTTTTGCTATTTTTAACATATGAAATTGAAAAATAAACACCTTCAGGAGTATCTTAGCTTTGCAGTAAAGACGGTAAAAAAATCCGAGGAAATTACTCTTAAATACTACAAAAAGAAGCTTAAGCATAAAGTTAAGCTTAATAAAACCCCCGTAACAATTGCCGATTTTAAATGCGAGGATTTTATCATAAGCAAAATCAATTCTAAATATCCCAAACACAGCATATTATCTGAAGAACGCGGAGAGGAAAACAACAATTCGGAATTTAAGTGGTTAATAGACCCGATTGACGGGACAAAGAACTTTATGAGGAAATATCCTTTTTGGGGGACGCTGCTTGCTCTTGAATATGAAGGCGATGTTGTGCTTGGAGTTATTTCTATGCCTTCCTTAAAAGAATTTGTATACGCTTCAAAAGGAAATGGCTGTTACTATAATAATAAGAAATCCAAAGTCAGCAAAATTAATTTGTTAAAAAACTCCTACTGTATTTACGGCGGGATGGAGTATTTGCTTAAGCAGTTGTATAGTAAAAACTTTTTGAACTTACTAAATGAGTGCTCATATTCAAGGGGTTTCGGTGATTGCCATGGTCATTCTTTTGTAATCAACGGCAGAGCGGAAATTATGATTGACCCGCACGTTGCGCCTTACGATGTTGCTCCAATTAAAATCTGTATAGAAGAATCCGGCGGTGTTTTTACAGCTATTAACGGCAATAAATCTATTTACGGAGGAAATGCTGTTTCGACCAACGGCAGAGTTCACGACGAAGTGTTAAAACTGCTTAATTTTAATATTGAAACAAGGGACTTACTTAAAGAAGAATTGTAATTTCTTATATATTTGTAATTCAATTAAACTCTTGCATTCTTAACAAAACTTTATTAATCTTAACTTTGTTATTTTTATAAAGTAATGCTATTTTAATAATTTACTAACATTTATCTCACAAAAATTGCTTTTTTTTGTAATAAACGCAAAAATTGCTTAACAAAAAGAAGATTTTATTAATATGTGGTTCTAACAATCAGACCACAATGATGCACAAGATTTCGAGCTTCCTTGGCGATTACGACTGCTATTTCAGCCCATACTACGCCGATACATTTTTTTTAAAAGAGCTTTACAAAGCCGGTTATCTTGATTTCACGGTTATGGGCAGAAATTATCAGCAGAAGGTTTTTGAATATGCGGCTAACAACAATCTGAAGCTGGATTTTGAAGGACGCAAGCATAATTATGACCTCGTAATAACTTGTTCAGACCTTGTGATACAGAAGAACATCCGAGGGAAGAGAATTGTACTGGTTCAGGAAGGTATGACAGACCCGGAAAATTTTATGTATTATCTGGTGAAATACCTGAATTTGCCGCGGTACCTTGCAAGTACATCAACAACCGGGCTTTCAAATGCTTACAGAGCGTTTTGCGTTGCTTCATACGGCTACAGGGACTTGTTTCAGGAAAAAGGCTCTGACCACAATAAGATGGTTGTTTCGGGGATTCCTAATTTCGATAATGCTGCTCAGTATTTCAACAATGATTTCCCTCATAAGAATTTTGTTCTTGCTGCAACTTCCGATGCAAGGGAAACGTATAAATATGAAAACAGGAAAAAATTTATATTAAACGCATTAAGGATTGCAGACGGCAGAAAGCTTATATTTAAGCTCCATCCTAACGAAAAAACAGGGAGAGCCGTTAGAGAAATTGAAAAATATGCTCCTCAGGCGTTTGTTTATGCGTCCGGCAATACAAATCATATGGTAGCAAATTGCGATGTTTTGATAACAAAATACTCTTCGGTAGTTTTTCTGGGACTGGCACTGGGTAAAGAAGTGCATTCTGATTTTGATGTTGAAAAGCTGAAAAAAATGTCGCCTATCCAGAATAACGGCAAGTCCGCCGAAAATATTGCTGAAGTATGCAAAATAATTATAGAAGATAAACCTTTTAACGCAGAACAGCTTTCATTAAACTTTGCGGGAAGCTATTATGAAGTAATTGAAAGCGGTTATGTCGGAGCTTTTACTTCATAGAAACAGATGATTAGCCCTCCAAATATTGTAATTGTAATTCAGGCAAGGACCGGCTCTACCCGATTTCCCAACAAAATTTTGCAGCCCATTCTTGGAAGTCCAGTTCTTTCGCTAATGATTGAACGGGTTCAGCGCTCAAAGTTTTCCGATGGTTTAGTTATCGCAACAACCAATGAATCAACTGATGACGTTATCGTAAAGCTTTGTGAAAAGGAAAATGTATGCTGCTACAGGGGACATTCAACCGATTTGCTCGGCAGGCATTATCAAGCTTCGTTTAAGCGAAATGCCGATATAGTTGTTAAAATTCCTTCGGATTGTCCGCTTATCGACCCTGATATAATTGATAAAGTAATAGACTATTATTTAGAGAACCGCTCTGCATACGATTACGTAAGTAATTTGCATCCTGCTACTTATCCCGACGGCAATGATGTTGAAGTGTTCCCATTTAATATTTTGCAAACAGCGTGGAAAGAAGCATCTAAAAACTTCGAAAGGGAGCATACGACACCCTTCGTATGGGATAATCCCGAAAGATTCAGAATTGGAAACGTCACCTGGGAAACCGGTTTGGATTATTCAATGACGCACAGGTTGGTGCTGGACTTCCCCGCTGATTATGAGCTTATAAAAGCAGTTTATGAAGAACTTTATCCCGATAACCCTCAATTTGCCTTAAATGATATAATAGCACTTTTGGATAGAAGGCAAGATATCAAGGCACTCAACTCAAAATATGCGGGTGTAAACTGGTACAGGCTTCATATTAATGAACTCAAAACCATAAATTCAGATTCAACAAATTTAATTAGCGGTTAATTTTATGTCAGTACTAACCAAAGAAGAAATACAGGAACTTGAAAAAAAAGCCCTTAAAGTCAGGGAGCATATTATAAGAATGTCTGCAAACGGGGGATGTTTTATCGGAGCTTCTCTTTCATGTACGGATTTGATTGTATATTTATATTCTAAATTTTTGAATATTAGCAAAGAGAACCTCAATGACCCAGCAAGGGATTATTTATTTCTTTCAAAAGGGCACGATGTCCCTGCACTTTACGGAACTCTTGCCGAAATGGGATTTATTGAAAGCCAAAGACTTCAAAATCATTTAAAAACCAATGATTACATTTATTGGCACCCTAACAAGAATATTCCTGGTGTTGAATTTCATTCCGGTTCACTTGGGCATTTATTTGCAGTAGCTATTGGCGTTGCACTCGATTGCAGGATTAAAAACCAGAAAAATAAAATAGTAGTATTGGTTGGAGACGGTGAGCTTAACGAAGGTTCAGTTTGGGAATCATGTCTTGTTTCATCCGCCTACAAGCTTGATAATATGGTAATAATTGTTGATAGGAATCACTTTCAGGCAAATATTGAAACGGAGAGATTAATACCGCTTGAGCCGCTCGAAGATAAATTTGAGTCGTTTGGTCTTGCAACAGGTTCAATTAACGGCCATAGTTTTGCTGAAATGGACAGAATGTTTTCACAAATTCCCTTTAATGCAGGGAAACCGAGCGTAATAATTGCCAATACACTGAGGGGCAAAGGTCTTCCGAGCATTCAGTCAAGGGCTGACAGATGGTTTTGTAATTTTTCCGAAAGTGAAGTTGAATCATTGCTTAATGAGCTTCACGGCAATGGCATTACGGAATTAACTTCAGAAACATTAACGGTAAGGTAAAGGAAATGAATTACGAAGAACTATTAAAAGAGCTTGTTTTAAACGATGAACGAATAATGGTTTTAACGTCGGAAAACCGTGCCGCTATTAGAAATCTGCCTGAGCAAATTGGAGATAGATTTATTGATGTTGGCATTTCCGAGCAGACGATGATTGGCATTGCAGCGGGACTCGCTCTGAGAGGGAGAATTCCCGTTGCGCATGCTTTGGCAACATTTCTCACAATGCGGGCGTTTGAGTTTATAAGAACTGATGTTGGCATAGCTAACCTGCCTGTAAAGCTTGTCGGCGCAGTACCCGGATTTTTATCAGAGGCAAACGGTCCGACCCACCAGGCAATTGAAGATGTTTCCTTAATGAGAGGTATTCCGAATGTTAATGTATTTTGTCCCGCAGACGAAGAAGATATGCTGATTGGCTTAAGGGAAGTTCTGTTAAGCGGCTCACCGTTTTATATAAGGTTCAACAATCTGAAAAGCGCTGTTAAGCATAACCTTGACTTCGTTATTGGAAAAGCTGAGGTAATTTCTTGCGGAAATGATATAACAATTTTAACTTTCGGAATGCTTTTAAGGCAGGCATATGAAGCAATGATTATACTTGAATCCAAGGGCTTATCGGTCAGACTCATTAATTTACGGACTTTAAAACCAATCGATGAGGAAGTTATAATTAATGCCGCAGAAGAAACCTCACTCATTGTAACGCTTGAAGACCATTTTATTACCGGGGGGCTTTACTCGATACTCGGCGAGATATTTTTAAAAAATAATCTGACCAATAACGTTTTGCCTATTGCACTTGATAATAAATGGTTTAAGCCCGCGCTTTTGCAAGATATTTTGAATTATGAAGGTTTTACGGGTCCGCAGATTGCTGAAAGAATTATTAATCATTTCCAAACAAAAACAGACACAATTAAAATAAAAAGTTTAATATAGAACTATTATGCCAAATACAATTAAGTTTAATGAGAATTATCCCATTATTACAGAATCAGACAAGCTTTATGCGCGGGCTTTGGGTTTAATTCCTACAGTGACTCAAACTCTTGCAAAGGGTCCTGGTCAATACATAAAGGGTGTTGCTCCCAAATATCTTGTAAAAGGAAAAGGCTCGCACGTTTGGGATGCGGACGGAAACGAATATATCGATTACAATATGGGAATTGGTCCTATTTCCCTTGGCTATTGTTATGATAAAGTTGATGAGGCAATTACATCACAGCTGAAAAACGGCATTACTTTTTCCCAGATGCACCCGCTTGAAGTTGAGGTAGCTGAGCTTATAAGGGAGATTGTTCCCAATGCAGAAAGCGTTAGATACAGCAAAACCGGCTGTGATGTAACCAGTGCTGCAATAAGATTATCGCGTGCGTTTACTGGAAGAAACAAGGTTTTGTGCTGCGGATACCACGGCTGGCATGACTGGTATATTTCGGTCACTGACAGGAATAAAGGAATCCCACAGGCAGTTCAGGATTTAACGTTTACATTTAATTATAATGATATTAACTCGGTAATTGATTCAATTGATGCAGACACTGCTTGCGTGATTTTAGAACCGGTTGTGTTCGAGGAGCCGAGAGATAATTTCCTCCACAAGCTGAAGGATATTTGCGAAAGAAACGGAACGCTATTAATATTTGATGAAATGTGGACTGGGTTCAGGATTAATCTCGGAGGCGCACAAAAATATTTTGGAGTTAAAGCTGATTTTGCGTGCTTTTCCAAAGCCGTGGCAAACGGTATGCCGATATCGATTCTGACCGGCAGGAAGGATGTTATGTTACTGCTTGAACATGACGTGTTCTTCTTTACTACTTTCGGCGGAGAGGCACTTTCTCTTGCTGCGGCTAAGGCAACAATTAACGAATTGAGAGAAAAAAATGTAACTGAACACCTTGCAAATCAAGGCAGAAAATTAAAAGACGGGTATAACTCAATTGCGCGGAGTCTGGGTATGGATTATACCAAGTGTTCAGGTTTTGACTTCAGAAGCATTGTAAGCTTCGATGAAAATGCAGGTAATCCCCTTGAGATGAAATCGCTTGTCCAGCAGGAGATGATTAAGCGCGGAGTGCTTTGGGGGGGATTTCATAACATGTGTTTTTCGCATTCCGATGAAGATGTTAATTATACTCTCGAGGCTTACGAAGATGTTTTGCAAATACTTAAAAAAGCCGTTTATGAAGGTGATGTCAGGAAATATTTACGGGGCGAGCCGGTTGAGCCGGTTTTCAGAAAGACGGGTAATTTTAATATCAAACCCAAAAAAGCAGTTTAGTAGAAGGCAGTTTAGTAGAAAGAGATTTTAGAATTGAACGATTTATTTTCATTAAAAAATAAAGTTGCTGTTGTTACGGGGGCTGCTGGACTGCTGGGTAAAGAACATTGCTCTGCTCTAGCCGAAGCCGGCGCGAGTGTTGTAGTTACCGATATTGATGAGAATAAATCGAGTGAAATTGCTGGAAAGCTTTCAAACGAGTCCTGCGGGTTTATGCTTGATGTGACAGATAAAAAATCAATTAGCGAACTTAAAAAATTTGTTTTGAAAAAATTCGGCCAAATAGATATTCTGGTTAATAATGCCGCAATAAACGATATGTTTGAAAATTCCTCGGCAGAAGCCGAGCTTTCGAAATTTGAAAATTACCCGCTTGAGATGTGGAGGAAGTCACTTGATGTTAACCTGACCGGTGTTTTTTTGTGTTCGCAGATACTCGGAAGCCGGATGGCTGAGCAGGGAAATGGAAGCATAATAAATATTGCGTCGACTTACGGAATGGTTGCGCCTGACCAGTCACTATACAAAAAACCCGAAGGAACACAGTCATTTTATAAATCGCCGGTTTACTCAAGCACCAAAGGAGCGGTAATAATGTTCACGAAATTTCTTGCGGCATACTGGGGAAATAAGGGAGTAAGAGTAAACTCGCTTTCGCCCGGCGGTGTTGAAAATTCACAGGACGATTATTTCATAGAAAATTATTCAAGAAAAACTCCGCTCGGGAAAATGTCTAAGCCCGGTGATTACAGGGGCGCAATTGTTTTTCTTGCAAGCGATGCCTCAAGCTATATGACGGGAGCAAATTTAGTTGTTGACGGCGGCTGGACAATATGGTAGGGGGATTTAAAAATATAAATCTGAAGATTAAGGAGAAAGCAAGAAAAATTAAGCTTGTTCTGACCGATAGCGACGGAGTTTTAACCGATACGGGCGTTTACTACTCAGAAAGGGGAGAGGAGATGAAGCGTTTTTCAATAAGAGACGGAATGGGCGTAGAGCGGCTTAGAAACTTAGCCGGAGTTGAAACAGGGATTGTTACCGGCGAGCTTTCGGGGTCGGTTAAAAAAAGAGCAGAAAAGCTTTTAATACATGAGGTGCACCAGGGCGTTAAGGATAAAAAAGCTGTGCTGAACGAAATAGTAAAGAGGAAAAAAATAAAACTTGAAAATGTTGCGTTCATCGGCGATGACACAAATGACTTAGATGTTTTAACAATGGCGGGTCTATCCGCCTGCCCGTCCGATGCTGTAATTCAGATTAAGCAGATTGTGGATTACATTACGGACAGCAAGGGGGGCTACGGGGCTTTCAGAGATTTTGCTGAATTAATAATCGCTTCAATCGAAGAAAGTAAATAATATTTTTTAAACCAAAATAATTAACTGCTATGGAAAACACAACCAAAAAAGCAGAAGTAAGCAAAAAAGCAGAAGTAAGCAAAAAAGCAGAAGTAAAAATCGGAAACAAATTTGTGGGTGAAGGACACCCCGTTTATATAATTGCCGAAATCGGAATAAACCACAATGGCTCACTTGATACAGCCAAAAAAATGATTGACGGCGCTGTATTTGCCGGCGCTGATGCAATCAAGTTTCAGAAAAGGACGCCGGAGCTTTGCGTGCCGCGTGACCAGTGGCATATCGAACGCGATACCCCCTGGGGCAGGATGACATACATCGATTACCGCCATAAAATCGAATTCGGCGAAAAGGAATATTCGGAAATCGACAGGCACTGCAGGGAAAAAGGCATTCACTGGTTCGTATCCTGCTGGGACGAGGGAGCTGTTGAATTTATGGAGAAGTTCGATACTCCCGCTTATAAAATTGCATCCGCTACAATTACCGATACGGAGCTGCTGAGGAGACTCCGCCAAACCGAAAAACCGCTCATTATGTCAACCGGTATGTCAACAATGGACGAAATTGAAAATGCTGTCGATGTACTCGGCAAATACGATTTGCTGATTGCGCATGCAACCTCAACGTATCCGTGTTCTTCGGAGGAGCTTAATTTAAGAATGATAAGCACGCTTAAGAACATGTACCCTGAAGTGCCAATAGGTTACTCGGGCCACGAAGTCGGTCTTTCGCCAACGTGGGCAGCTGTTGCGCTCGGCTCCTCGTTTGTTGAACGCCACATAACGCTTGACCGCTCGATGTGGGGCACTGACCAGGCGGCATCGGTGGAAATTATGGGGCTCTACCGCCTGATATCAAATATACGCGATATCGAGAAATCGCTTGGTGACGGAATAAAGCGTGTTTATGAAAGCGAACTCGGCTCATTAAAAAAATTAAGGAAAGTTAAAAATCTTGAAATAGCAAAAAGTGCGTAGCTTTATTTTTTAGGTTCATTTTTAGGTTCATTTTTAGTTTCATTTTTAGGTTCTTTTTTAGGTTCATTTTTTCATTTAATGTTTGAAAGCTTAGAATACATCGATAAAATCCGCTTAATCAATTTTGGCATAGTTGTCTTTGCGGCAAGTGTGCTTGTTTTGCTTGAGCGGATTTTTCCATACAATAAAGGACAGAAGTTTTTCCGCGAAGGATTCTTTAACGATTTTGTCCTTTATAATTTCCTTCAAAGCTTTATACTCGGCATAATAATTTCATACATCATACAGTTTCTTGACGGGATTACACAGCTTTCCGAGTTTCGGTTAATCTCCCGCTGGCCCGTTTGGGTGCAGGTGATTTTCTTCGTCATTACTCACGATTTCTACATTTACTGGTTCCACCGGTGGCAGCATAAAAATAAATATTTGTGGCGTATTCACGAAGCGCATCATTCAACATTTTCGGTTGACTGGCTTTCGGGAGTTCGCTCACACTCGCTTGAGATACTGATTAACCAGACAGTTGAGTTTGCACCGATAATTCTGCTCGGCGCTGCACCCGAAGTAGCCGTATACAAAGGTACTATTAGCGCTGTATGGGGAATGTATATCCATTCAAACATTGATGTAAAAAGCGGGTGGCTTCAGTATTTCATAAACGGACCCGAAATGCACCGCTGGCATCACAGCGATGACGAGACCGATACCGAGACAGGCGTTTATGATTACAGAGACAAAAATTTTTCAACAAAGCTTGCCATTTGGGACTGGATTTTCGGCACCGCTTACAAACCATCACAAAAAAAATCTGAAATCTACGGCTTAAGAGATATGGATTTTCCCAAAAATTATTTCAGACAGCACTTCTTTGCCTTCAGAAGGTTTAAACAACCTGAACCATGATTTGCCTGATTAAGGAATTACGCTGATTTGATTCGTAATATTTATCAGATTAATCAAATTTATAAGATTAATTTTTATGCCTTTTGCCTTCCCCTTCTTTAATATACTTTGACATTTTCGCAACATCGTGAACGCCTGGAATTGTTAATGGGTATAGATTTGCCCGTTTTAATAAATATTGAAATAGGTAAATTAGTAATTATAATAGATTAAATGATAATTACGTTAATTGCAGGCATAGCTACGGGATTTATTGTGTCAATACCGCCGCTCGGACCCATTGCATTTGCCCTTATTTCCAAGGGCTTCAGGGGTGAGACGAAGGAAGGCATGGCAATAGCGTTCGGCTCAGCTTTTATGGATATGGTTTACGCACTAATTGCATTCGGCGGTATCTCGCTTTTCATATCATTATTACCCGATAAGGTTGAGGAGCTTTTTAACAACAATTCAAACACCCTGCAGATATTTTTAATCTACTCCGGCTGTGTTTTGGTGATTATATACGGAATAAAGATAATGAAAATGAAAATCGATTATGAGAAATTTGAAGCACGCGAAGCCGATGTCATCCACAAAGCTGAAGTAAAAGCTGAGGAATTTGTTCATAAGCATAATGTCCCAATGAGGAAAGATTCGAATCTTTTTGGCTTATTTTTTATGGGTATTATGTTATGTCTTTCTTCAATAACACTGCCTGCTTCATGGATTGCTATTGTGGGCTATATTAAAGGGTATGGGATAATAGAAAGCTCGTTTTGGGGCGGACTGGTTTTCTCTGCGGGAGCGCTGGCGGGAACCGCTTTGTGGTTCTGGACACTGCTTAAGCTTATTACAGGCAATAAACACAGAATCAACCGCACAACAATCAGCACATTGAATATAATAGCGGGAGTTATATTAATAGTACTCGGTGTATTTCTGTTTATCAGGGCAACGGCAGCGGTTTTGAATGTGTTTTAAAATTTTATCTATGAACAAGGGGTTGTGCCTTTGTTCAAGATTATACCCAATCAAGACTAATCCCTTATAAAATAAAAATTTGAAAAATAACGTAAAAAACGCTTGACAAACGGAAAAATTTTCGTATTTTTGTAGTGGAGGAAAGTGGAGTAAAGTGGAGAGTCGTATTTTCCTTCCTTTAATTCCACACAGTAGGCTTAAAATTAAACAAAAATAACTAAAAATTATTTATTTGTTCCAGGGACACGTAAATACTACAATCGACGAAAAAGGAAGGATTATTATTCCATCCAAGTTTCGAAAGCATATCTCGCCGGAGGCAAATGGTGTAATGAACATAACTTTGGGCAGGGATAAATGTATTTGGATGTTTCCCGCGCATGAATGGCTCAAAGTTTTGAACACCCTTAGCACAACAAATCCCTATACCGAGCAGGAAGTAATGTTCAGAAGACAAATGCTTTTCCACACCGAAGAGCTTGCAATCGATTCCCAGCACAGGATTTTGATTCCGCAGGAAGTTTTAACCAAGGTTGGAATTAAAAAAGAAGTTTTGCTCATAGGCCAGCTTGAAAGAATTGAAATATGGAATCCCGCAACTTACGAAAAGTATCTTAAGGAAAGTCCCGATACATATGAAGGCGTTATGCAGAAGGTAATGGAAAAACTTTACTCGCCCCGCACATAATGTCTTTTGTGGGGAAGTTTCATGAGCCGGTTCTGCTTAAAGAGATGGCCGGCTTGCTCACTGCTAATAAAGATACAACTAAAGCAAAGCTATACGCTGACTGCACGCTCGGAGGGGGAGGATACACAAGAGAAATATTAAAATCAACACCGGAAGGTGTAAAAGCAGCGGCCCTCGATAAAGATGTATTTGCAATTGAGCACTGTAAAAAAGTTTTAGCAGAGTTTGGTGAAAGAGTAATTTTTGTTCAGGCTAATTTCAGTAATATAAAAAAAGCCATTCAACAAGCAGGATTTGAAAATGTAAGCGGAGTAGTGATGGATTTGGGACTTTCAACATACCAGTTAAATTATGAAGCGGGTTTCAGCTACCAAAGAGATACTGAGCTTGATATGAGAGCCGATAAAAGCCAGAAGCTTACTGCAAAAGATGTTCTGAATAAATACGATGAAAAAGTGATTGCGAAAATCTTATTTGAATACGGTGAGCTAAGATACAGCAGGAAAATTGCAAGAGAAATTGCTGAATATCGGAAAAAGAAAAAATTTGAAACAACGTTCGATTTGGTTGAGCTTTTAAAAAAACAGGTTCCGCCAAGATATCTGAACAGGGATTTATCGAAACTTTTTCAGGCAATCAGAATAGAAGTCAATAATGAGCTTGAAAATCTTAAAAACGCGCTTGAGGATTCAGTTGATGTTTTGGAACATAGAGCGAGAATTGTTGCGGTTTCGTATCACTCGCTTGAAGACAGAATTGTTAAGAATTTCTTCAGAAACAACGAGAATTTAAAAGTAATAACAAAAAAACCGGTTGAGCCGGGTGAGGATGAAATAAGCCGAAATATCAGGGCGCGGAGCGCTAAACTAAGAGCGGCAGAGAGAATTTGAGGAAAATCAAACAAAAGAAAATATCGCTTTTTAACCTGATGGTAGCTCTCTTTACAGGTGCAGGGCTGATTGTCTTTTTTGTAAATAACATTATTGCAGTGAATGCGCTTGCGGTTGAAAATAATAATATACTTACTGAACTGAATAAAACAACCGCTTTTAACAACAGCCTGCAGACCGAAATCGAAAGATTGACGACCTATGACAATATAAAATCCGTAGCAGTGGACAAGCTGGGACTGAAATATTCAAAATCCAAGCCGAAAAAAATTGTTATTGATAAATCGGAAATTGAGAATTGAACTCCTGCCTGCAGCATGTCTCCTGTTGTAGACAGGCAGGCAATTATATGAGAGAAAGAGCCCGAGAAAATAAAGACAGCAACACCGATAAAAGAATAACCCTGTTTATATTCGGATTCATTCTTTTAATTGCCGTTATTCTTTATAAGCTGTTTACAATACAAATTATCGATTCAGCCAGATATCAGCTTGCGGCAAAGAAACAATACGAAAGCAAGATTTCGCTTAAACCGGCAAGGGGGCTTATTTTTGACAGAAAAATGAATGCTCTTGTTTCAAATGTCAACAGTTATTCATTTGCCGCGGACCCCAATATGGTGGATAACAAAGATTCTGCGGCAACGATTTTTGCAAATATTTTCGGCAAGGATAAATCACATTATACAGAAAAGCTAAATACAAAAAATACATCATTCGTATGGCTTGAAAGAAGAATCGACCCCAATTTTGAGCCATTTGTAAAAGATTTGAACTTATCAGGAGTCATAAAGCTCAACGAGCAGCACCGTATATTTAATTACGAAGGTCTCGGTTCGCAGATTATTGGTTTTACTAATATAGATAATATCGGCTTAAGCGGGGTGGAGCTTGAGCTGAACGAAATTCTCTCCGGCAAAGATGGCTACATTGTAATGCAGAAAGACGGTCTGGGAAGAAAGCGTCCCGCTATTGAATACCCGAGGGAAGAGCCGGTTGACGGAAACAATGTTATCCTTACTATTGATATGAACATACAGAAAATAGTTGAAGAGGAGCTTTCAGCCGCCGTTAATGTAAACAGTGCGCTTGGCGGAAAAGTTGTTGTTATGGCTGTTAAAACGGGCGAGATACTTGCAATGAATTCAATTTCGCTTGACGGAAGCTCACCCGATAAAATTGCCGTAATAACTGATTTATATGAGCCGGGCTCGACGTTTAAAATCATAACCGCCGCCGCTGCATTAGAGGAGGGGCTGCAGAGCAAAACCGATATAATCGGCACATACGGGGGCGAATATATGAAGATACGTGATGCGCACAAGTTTGCAAATATGACATTCCAGCAGGTGATTGAGCAGTCAAGCAATATCGGTATTATTCAGGTTGCAAACGCACTTGGCAAGGAAAGGTTCTATAAATACGCAAGGGATTTCGGGTGCGGCATTTCAACTGGTATAGATTTGCCCGGTGAAATGAAGGGAAGGTTAAAGCGTCCCGTTGAGTTTTCGCCTGTTTCGTTAGACTATATGTCGATTGGCTATGAAGTTTTAGTTAATGCCTTGCAGATGACAAACGCATATGCCTGTGTTGCAAACGGGGGAATGATGATGAAGCCGTTTATGGTAAGAAGGATACTTTCACCCGACGGCAAAGTTATAAAGGAAAATCATCCGACTGAGATAAGAAACGTTATTTCAAATACTACGGCACGGACATTGACCGAGCTTTTGATTGGAGTTGTCGAACGCGGAACAGGGGTAGATGCTAAAATAGATAACATTAAAATTGCAGGTAAAACCGGCACCTCGCAAAAGCTTGTTGAAGGCGAGTATTCAAAAAGCCAATATACTTCTTCGTTTGTAGGATACTTTCCGGCAGAAAATCCTCAAATTGTTGTTTTGGTAATTATCGATGCACCTGCTTCGGGTGAATATTACGGGGGAAAGGTTGCTGCGCCGATATTCAGGAATATTGCAAAAAGAATTATAGATTTAACAGGGCTGCATGAGTACTCAGCTCCGGATTACATGGCTTCAAATGTGGTTTTAGCAGGCAATATTCAGCAATATCAGCCGCTTGGAAACAATAATTTTAATCTGGTAAACTTTGATATTGCTGACGCTGTTAAAATTTTAAATGAGAAGGAAATTGAATTTGTAATCGAAGGCGCAAGGAAAAATGCAATTGTGGTTAGCCAAAGCGAATTTACAGATGAAGAGGGCGTTAAGAAAATAAAGCTCGTTACTTCAGGCGGAGGTTCGGTGACTAAGTCGGTTAAGGAGTCAGCTGTAATAATGCCTGACCTAAGAGGATTAAGTCTCAGGAAGTGCATTAATATTTTATCGTCGCTTAATGCTAATTACAAAATAGATGGAACGGGCAAAGTACTCGCTCAAAGTCCCCAGCCCGGAGCAAATATCAACAAGAATCAAACAATAATTATCAGCTGCGGTTATTGAGAACATTTAATAATGAAATTCTCTGAAATGCTTGAATTCGCAGAAGCCAAGGTAACTGATATTGAATCCAGCTTCGATTTTGAAGTAAACAAGCTCTGCTATAACTCAAATAACGTTGAGCCGAACGATATTTTCTTTGCAATTAAAGGCTTCAATTCCGACGGCAACGATTATATAAGCGATGCGTTTTCAAGGGGGGCAAGAGCTGTGTTCACCGACAGCGAGCCCGGTATCAATGATTCAAGAATTTATAAGGTAAAAGACTGCCGCAAGATTATGGCAGTTATGAGTAATGACTTTTTCAGCTATCCGTCCAGAAAGATGAAAATCATAGGTGCCACGGGTACAAACGGCAAAACAACCGTAACGAGTTTGATAAATTTCGTACTTCAGTCACTGGGCAAAAAAACAGGACTTATCGGAACAAACGGGAATTACATTAACAAGAGGTATATTAAAACCGAATATACAACACCGGAGTCTGTTGACTTAAATAAGCTGCTGAAGGAAATGGCTGATGAGGGTGTTGAATATGTTTGCATGGAAGTTTCGTCGCACTCGCTTGCGATGCACAGAGTTCACGGACTTGATTTTGACGCGGTGATTTTCACAAATCTTACTCCGGAACACCTTGATTTGCATAAAAGTATGGAATTATACTTTGATGCGAAGAAAACCCTGTTTGATTCAATTAAAAGAATAAACGAAAAGGGAAGTAATACGGCGGCAATCTATAACTGCGATGACCCGTACGGCGATAGGATTGTAAGCGGTTCCCAGGCAGAAAGAATTGCCTACGGCTTCGGATGCGGAGCATACAGCGGCAAAAACCTAAAAATGGATTTTGACGGGATGGAATTTGACGTTCTTGTTCCCAGAAACGGCAGTGAAACAGATAAAATCTGTATTGAAACAAAATTAACTGGCAGGTTTAATGTTTATAATGTTCTTGCTTCGGTTGCATTGCTTAGGTTTTTTAAAATTGATTATAAAGATATTAGAAAAACCATTAGCGAGTTTAACCCTGTGGAAGGAAGATTTAATCAGCTGAAATTAAGCAGCGGGGCTGTTGCTATTATTGACTATTCACATACTCCGGATTCATTGCTGAAAGCTGTCACAACCATAAGGGAAATTCTGGATGAAAATGAATCGAAGAAAAAAGTTATAACGGTTTTCGGCTGCGGGGGAAACAGGGATAAGACTAAAAGACCTGTGATGGGTGAAATCGCCTCAGAAAACAGCGACGAAGTAATTATAACATCCGATAATCCGAGGTTTGAAGAGCCGATGGATATTATAGAGGATATTAAGGCGGGATTTAAAAAGGATAACTATACAATCATAGAAAACAGGGAGCAGGCAATTAAAAAAGCCGTTGAGACGAGCAAAAAAGGAGATGTTATTTTAATTGCCGGCAAAGGGCATGAGGATTACCAGGAGATAAAAGGAATTAAGCATCATTTCAGCGACAGGGAAATTGTAGAAAAATTCTGTTAATGGATTTAGGGCTTGAAGATTTAAGGAGATTAAAGAATGCAGAGATTATAAATTCAGGTATTATTGAAAGAGTCAAGTTTTCCGGTGTATCAATAGATTCAAGAAAATGTAAAGCGGGTGATTTGTTCTTTCCAATCAAGGGAGAAAGATTTAACGGACACGACTTTGTAGCAGAAGTGATAAAAAAAGGATGCAAATGTGCTGTAGTAAATAAAAATTGGTTTAAAAGGTTTAGAAATAAAAATAACCGTTCTTTAAAAAAAACCGCATTTGTTCTGACTGATGATACGGTAAAAACGCTGGGTGAGGCGGCAAATATATACCGAAGAAAGTTCATAATTCCCTTTATTGCAATCGGGGGAAGCAACGGAAAGACATCAGCAAAGGATTTTATAGGGTATGTTCTTTCGAAGAAATACAAAGTTCTTAAAACCGAAGGCAATTTGAATAATGAATTAGGCGTTCCGCTGACACTGTTTAAGCTGAATAAAAGCCACGAAATTGCAGTAATCGAAGTCGGAATGAATCATTTCGGTGAGATTGAACGTTTATGCAGGATTGTGATGCCCCAGTTCGGGCTTGTGACAAATATAGGCAAAGAGCATCTTGAATTTGTGAAAAGTTTACATGGGGCTGCAAAAGCCGAAGGTGAACTTGTTGAGCATCTTAAAGAAATTTACGGGATGTTCTTTCTGAACGCAGATGATAAATATTTAAGCGGTATGGTTGAAAAAGATAAGCTCAATATGTTTTCGTATGCGACAAATGCAAAAGCGGATGTAAAGGGAAGGGTAAGAAAATTCAAGGGTTTTTTTCCTGAAGTAGAAATTAAATACGGAAGTAAAATTATACGCACAGTATTAAATACTATCGGATACCAAAGCTTTCAGGCGGCGCTGAGCGCTGCAGCCGTGGGGTTTTACTTTGAAGTACCTGCCGGCGTGATAAAGAAAGCGATTTCGGAGTATAAGCTGGAGTCTTCCAAGCGCAATCAGCTTATAAATTCAAAAGGGGTGTGGATAATCGATGATACATATAACTCAAACCCCGATTCGGTTATTGCAGCACTCGAAAATCTGAATGCATACAAGGTTAAGGGCAAAAAGCATATTGTGCTTGGTGATATGCTTGAGCTTGGAAAGCAAAGCAAAGCAGAACACAGAAATATAGGGCAGAAGGCTTGGAAAATGAATTTTGAAAATCTTTACACTTATGGCGAGGATTCATACCAGACTTATTTGGGAGCAAAAAGGGTTAGAAATAATTATCATTTTTTGGATAAGGAAACACTTTCCGAGTTTCTGAAAGTAACACTGAAAAAAGGGGATGTTGTTTTAGTTAAGGGCTCACGCGGAATGAAAATGGAAGAAATTATCGAATCATTAAGCAAAAATTAATGCTTTATTAAATGCTATATTATTTAGCTGAATACATAAATAAAGCTTTTAATCCTCCGGGATTCGACGTATTCAGGTTTATAACCTGGCGCTCATCGCTTTCGGCAATTACTGCAATGATTATTTGTTTCTGGATTGGTCCGAAGATATTAAGACTGCTTAACCGCAGGCACGTTGCAGATGAAATCCGAAGTGACGGCCCGCAGTCACACATGGTTAAAGCAGGTACACCCACAATGGGAGGGGTGATAATTATTCTTTCCATTGTGATACCAGTGCTTTTGTGGGGTGATTTAAAGAATACCTATATTCTTTTAATTCTCCTTGCAACCGTTTGGATGGCGCTTGTCGGTTTTATTGATGACTATCTGAAGGTGTTTAAGAAAATGAAGAAAGGGCTTGTAGCCCGCTATAAATTAATGAATCAAATGGGGCTTGGAATTGTAGTAGCATGCCTGATTTACTTTTTGCCGGAGTTTGAGAAAATAAACTCCGTTACAACAATTCCTTTTATAAAACAAATTGAATTTGATTTCTCATACTTGTACATACCCATAATGGTATTTATAATTACCGCGACATCAAACGCTGTTAACCTAACTGACGGGCTTGACGGTCTTGCAATCGGGTGCGTAGGCATAGCCGGGCTGGTTCTGGGGCTGATTGCGTATCTTTCGGGTAATGTATTTTTCAGCAATTACTTAAACATTATTTACCTGCCAGGAAACGGAGAGCTTGCAGTATACTGCGCAGCTTTGGTTGGCGCGTCTTTGGGTTTTTTGTGGTTCAATTCATACCCTGCTCAGGTAATAATGGGCGATACGGGCTCGCTTGCACTCGGGGGAGCAATAGGAACACTTTCGATTCTGGTTAAAAAGGAGTTTCTGCTTCCTATTTTAGGGGGAATATTTTTTGCCGAGTCTTTATCGGTAATTGTTCAGAGATATTATTTTAAATACACGAGGAAAAAATTCGGCGACGGCAGAAGAGTTTTAAAAATGGCGCCGCTTCATCATCATTTTGAGCTGCTCGGAATACCAGAGCCCAAAATTGTTACGCGGTTTTATATAATCGCCGTGATTCTGGCAATTGTAACATTTGCAACATTTAAGATAAGGTAATTAATAAATTTTAATTATAAATGAGGAGTAAAATTAGCATGAAATTATTAAAATTAGCCGCAGCCCTGATAGTTGCATTCATAACGTCTATGACTTATTCACAGCTTACCGGTTCAGAACTTACCGGTTCAGAACTTACCGGTTCAGAGCTTACCAGTTCAGAGCTTACCAGTTCAGAGCTTAAATTGAAATCAGAAACAGTTGCTGATTTGAGTTCGGGTTCTTTAAAGCTGAAATCTGCTGAAAGCAAGAGCAGTGAAAATAAAGCAAAGCTTTTTCAAAAGCCGACAAAGAAGATTTACTTCGTTCCCGGGGGAAAGATAGGAATGTTCTTTCTTATTGGTGATTATGAAGGACACCAGATGATTTCAATCGAAGCGTTCGGTAAATATATCGGCACCGGGTTCTGGGCTGAAATCAGCGTTCCGTTCAGATTTAAGACAAGTCCTGCTTTTACGGATATAGGGGTGGATGTAAACGTTATGTGGCCTTTTTTAGGCCCCAAAAATAAAACCGAAATTGACCCGTTTATAGGCGGGGGACTCGGGCTTCATTTCATAGGGAGAGACAGGGAGGACTCGGTTAGAACTAGTGTTGCGGCAAGAGCAGGGATGGGTCTTAACCTGATTGCCGGGGCGGTATTTTTTAAGAATTATGACTTTAACGTTATACTTGAGATAAAATATTTCAATTATTTACGCGAGTTTGATGAGCTGAGATACCAGGGCATCGGTCTGAATATAGGTGTTACGTTTCCGTAACAGCATTTTTTCAACAAAGTGAATTTTGGGCTATGGAACGAAAAAATATGGAATGGATAAATATAAGAGAGTTTCAGTCATAGGTGCGGCAAGAAGCGGAGTAGCTGCAGCAAAGCTTTTTAAGAAAAAAGGATTTGAAGTTTTTTTGAGCGATAGCACCGAAGAAAAAAAAATAATTCCGTTCTTTGTAAAGGAAATTCAAACCTCCGGGATAAACGCTGAGTTTGGAAAACACAGCAAATCAGTTTACGAAGCTGATTTGATGATAGTAAGTCCGGGTGTTCCGCAGGACTCCGAAGTAATACAAACTGCGCTTAAGAAGGGAGTTGAAGTTGTAAGCGAAATAGAAGCGGCTTCATGGTTTTGCAACGGTAAGATTATTTCAATAACCGGAACCAACGGGAAGACGACGACAACGACTCTGATAGGCGAGATTTTCAAGGATGCGGGATATAAGGCTCTGGTGTGCGGAAATATCGGCACGGCGTTTTCCGAAGTGGTTGAAAGTGCGGATGAGAACTCAGTAATAGCGCTTGAAACAAGCAGTTTTCAATTAGATAATATTAAAAATTTTAAACCGTTCATAGCAATATTATTAAATATCACCCCTGACCATTTAGACAGGTACGGCAAGTCATACAGCCGGTACACGCAGTCTAAAATGAGAGTGACCGAAAATCAGAGCGGGAGTGATTACTTTGTCTATAATTATGATGACGAGGCAACAAGAAACGCAGTAACAAGGGATGTAAAGGCGAAGCAGTATGTTTTCAGTATGGGCAGTTCAGTTAAGGAAAAGTTTCAAGCGGGGGCATTTGTAGATAATTATAATATGATTTACTTCTATAATAAGGGTGAAGAAAAAGTAATCGATACACGCAAGCTTAATATTAAGGGACAGCATAATGTGTATAACTCAATGGCTTCTGTAATTGCGGCTCAGGTTTTTGGAATAAAAACCGAAAGCATAAAAAAAACACTTGAAAGCTTTGGGGGGGTGGAACACAGGCTTGAGTTTGTAAGGGAGCTGAGTGGAATTAAGTTTTATAATGATTCCAAAGCGACTAACGTGAACTCCGTTTGGTATGCGCTTCAGGGATTCGATAAGCCGATTGTTTTAATACTCGGAGGAAGGGATAAGGGCAATGATTACCGGCAGATTGAAAAACAAGTCAAAGCCAACGTTAAGTATATTGTTGCAATAGGCGAATCAAAACAAAAAGTGTATGATTTTTTCAAAAATATCGTTCCCGTTTTAATTGTAACTGATATGGAAGATGCAGTTAATAAAGCGGCATCGGCGGCAAATCGAGGGGAAATAGTTCTGCTTTCTCCCGCCTGCGCCAGCTTTGATATGTATGAAAATTATGAGGAGAGAGGAAAGGATTTTAAAAAAATTGTAAGCTCGCTTTAAATGGAAGCAAAAGTAAACAAAATAGATTTATGGATTTTAATACCAGTCCTGGTGCTGATAACCTTCAGTCTCGGCGTCGTTTACAGCGCTTCTTCGAGCTGGTCTGCTAAAATGAGCGGTGACAGCGGGCTTTTGTTCCGAAATCATTTAATAAGGGTGTTAATCGGAGTTTCTTTGATTTTTTTGTTTTCGAGAATAAACTATTTGCATTTGGTTAGATACCGCAAATTGCTGATGGGACTCGCAATTCTACTACTTATGTATTTGCTGTTTGCAGGAGCTGAAGCGACCAAAGGGGCTGCAAGGTGGATTCGTATCGGGGGATTCAGCTTCCAACCGGCAGATTTTGTTAAATATGCCCTGCTCGTTAATCTTGCCTACCTGCTTTCAAAGAAAAAGGATTATGTCAGCAACCTGTATTACGGTTATTTGCCGCTTCTTGGATATGTTTTAATTGTGGTTTCACTTATAGCCCTGCAGCCGAATTTTTCGACAGCGAGCGTAATTTTTATTTCAAGCTTTATGCTGTTCTGGGTTGCCAGGGTTAAAGTGAAGCATATGGTTATCACCTTCATATCACTCGTTCCTTTTATAATTTTTTATGTTATCTCAAAGCCGTATATAATGAACAGAATATTTTCGTTTCAGGAACATACAAGCGGCGGCGATACAGGCTACCAGCTTTCGCAGGCGATAATCGGTTTCGGCAACGGGGGGCTGCTCGGCGTTGGTCCGGGAAATTCAAATCAAAAAGAGTTCTTCCTGCCGCAGTCATATGATGATTTTGTGTTTTCAATCGTGGGTGAGGAATACGGCTTTATTGGAGTATCCCTGGTTTTATTGATGTTCGGGATTTTCATTTTAAGCGGGCTGAAGCTCTCAAAAGTTACACAGGATGATTTCGGCAAGTATCTTGCTTTCGGAATAACGACAATAATAGGATTAAACGCAATCATAAATATGATGGTGGCAACAGGTACGATTCCAACAACGGGACAGACGCTGCCTTTTATAAGCTACGGCGGAACATCGATTATTTTTAATTCAATGGCGGTGGGAATTTTGCTTAATATATCCACGCAAAGGCTGCATCCAAAAGGCGCGCTGTGGACGGAAACATTGAACAACGAAGTGATTAACGAGGAAGATGATTAACAAAATTGTGTTTGCCACAGGAGGCACGGGCGGACACATTTACCCGGCAATAGCTGTAGCTGACGAGATGAAAAAAATAAATGAGAACATTGAAATAAAGTTTATAGGAGCAAAAGGAAGGATTGAAGAAAAAATTGTTCCGCAAAACGGATATGAGCTTGAAACAATTGATATAAGCGGCTTTAAAAGAAGCTTAAGCTATAAAAATATATTAACTGGAATTAAAACTATAAAAGCGCTGGGACTGTCAAAACAAATACTGAAGGATTTTAACCCCGATGTGGTTTTCGGAACGGGGGGATTTGTATCGGGTCCGGTTTTAAAATCCGCCCGAAGATTGAAAATCCCAATTGTCGTACAGGAAGGCAATTTTTACCCCGGTGTCACTGTAAAGCTTCTTTCACCGGTTGCCGATAAGGTCATTTTGAATTTCAAAGGCTCAAAGAAATTTCTCAAAAGGCAGGATAATATAGAAGTAATCTCTTATCCCGTTCGTGAAAACCTTAAGAGATATGATAAAAGCGAAGCATTGAGATATTTCGGATTGGATTCTAACAAAAAAACACTTTTTGTATTCGGCGGAAGTCAAGGTGCAAAATCAATAAATAGTGCAATAGTCAAGTGTTTTAAAAATTTTGTGTCAGCTGGAGTACAGATTATATGGCAGACAGGCGAGAGTGATTTTGAAAGCATCTCAAATGAAGTTTCAAATCAAGCCGGCGTAAAGGTGCTTGAATATATAGACGCTATTGATTATGCATACTCAGGTGCTGATTTAGTGCTGTGCAGGGCGGGCATTTCAACAATTATGGAGCTTGCAAGCTTCGGTTCAGCTGTGATTTTTGTTCCCTATCCCGAAGCTTCGGAAAATCATCAGGAGAAAAATGCAAGGGCAATTGTTGAAAAAAATGCCGCGGAGATTATTCTGGATAAAGACTTAAATGAAAAGCTTGAAAGCACGGTTTTAAATCTGATAAATTCTAGTATCAAGCTTGATGAAATGAGGGCTAACATAAAACAGTTTGCAGATGTTAAGGCAGCTTCGAAGATTGCCGGGCTTTTGATTGAGCTTGTAAATTCACTGAAAAATTAGGCACTGAAATTAGATTGGAAGAAAAAGTTCACAAATACAGGTTAGATTTTTACTATCAATCACTTGTTATTTATCTGATTTTCTTTGCAGCATACGTTTTGCTCAGGGGAACAACAGGAGAAAGCTTTAAATCATTATACGATGACCCGATTTTTTACATTCTGATAATTTTCATAGCGTTGTTTTTAATAATTGTGATAATGAATATAATAAGGCAGCCGGTTATAATACTGAAAGGTGATAGAATTGTATTTAAAAACCGTTTCGGAAGCAGGGAAGTTGCCTTTGGCGATATAATGAACGTTAAAATCGGCAAACGCAGAAGACCTAAAGAAGATATGACGTACAGAATTATTAAGCTGAAGCTAAAAAACAGAAGAAAGAAGCTGAGAATAAGAGCCAATGACTTCGAAAGAGGGAACGAGTTAATTAAGGAGTTTTTAAAAATCAAGCATCCGGCTTCATAAGCAAGAGAAATGAAAACTGAAGTGAAAAATATACATTTTATAGGCATCGGAGGCGTTGGCGTGAGCGGACTTGCCGAGTATTTTTTGAAAAACGACTGTAAGGTTTCCGGCTCCGATTTAATTGAATCGGATATAACAAAAAGACTCGCCTTGCTTGGAGCAAAAATACATATAGGACATAAAGAAAGCAATATTAGCCAAAATACCGATACAGTGGTTTTCACTTCCGCAGCAAAGATAGATAATCCCGAGATGGTTAAAGCAGCAAAGCTTGGCATTAGGCTTGTTCGCCGCGCTGAAATGCTCGGGGAGATTGTCAATGATAAATTCCTGATTGCGGTTTCCGGCACGCACGGTAAAACCACAACAACGGCTATGATTGGAAAGCTGCTGGTTGATGCAGGACTTGACCCGCTCGCTTTTGTTAGGGGCAGCGCTGCGCTGTTTGAGGGCGGCTCGTCCAGATTTGGGAAAGGGCGCTATGCGGTTGTCGAAGCAGATGAATACGACAGGTCATTTTTAACTCTGAAGCCCGATATAGCTGTAATAACAAACATTGATGAAGACCACCTTGATGTATACAAGGGGATTGTGGATATAAAAAATACATTTAACCAATTTGTCGGACAGTCAAAAGAAGGAGGATATATAGTTTACTGCGGAGATGATTCAAACACAAAAAGTTTTATCGGCTCAGTCAGCAGGAATAAAATATCATACGGCTTTGACGACAGCAATTACTTGAAAATTACTGATTATAATATAAAACCGAGTAATATAAATTTTTCAATTTTGAATTCGCACAGCTCATATACAGGTATAAATTTGAATCTAATAGGGAGGCATAATGTGCTGAATTCAACCGCCTGCTTTGCAGTTTCGAAAATTCTTAACATCGGCTTTGAGAAGTACAGAGAAAGTATTGGCGGGTTTAAAACGGTTGACAGAAGATTACAGGTGAAATACGATAAAGGCGGAGTAAAAGTCTACGACGATTACGCTCATCATCCGGCTGAAATAAGCTCAAGCTTAAAGGGATTGAGGGAATCGTTTGCAGGAAGGATTATAATTGTTTTTCAGCCCCATTTGTATTCAAGGACTAAAGATTTTTACAAGGAATTTGCTAAAGAGCTTTCCGCTGCAGATGAAGTAATACTGATGGATATTTATCCCGCACGCGAGGAGCCCATTAAGGGCGTAACGAGCGAACTGATTCTAAATGAATTTAGGGAAATTAATTCCAACGTTTCATTAATAAGCAATCGAGGAGAAATTATCGAAAAGCTTTTAAGCACTGCAAAACAGGACAATATAATTGTTTTCCAGGGTGCGGGTGATGTAACCGAGCTATGCAGTGAATTTGTAAAAAAACTTGAAGCAAAGAATTGATATCAATTACAGAAATACAGAAAATTTTTAAAGGCAAAATCTCTTTAAATGAACCGCTTGCAAGGTTCACCACTTTCAGAATTGGAGGTATGGCCGATTATTACGTTGAGCCTCTTGATGCACAGGACGTTTTGAACATTGTAAACTACGCATCGAAGCAGGAAATACCTGTTTACACAATGGGCAATGGAAGCAATGTGCTTATAAGCGATGAAGGAATAAGGGGAATTGTAATTAATCTTGAGGAAGGTTTTCATTACTTAAGAAATGATGACGGCGTAATTTTTTCAGGTGCGGGGGTAAAGCTTGCAAAGCTTGTGGATTTCTGTATTCAGCACAGGTACGGAGGCGTAGAGATGCTTGCGGGGATTCCCGCAACCGTTGGAGGCGCCTTGGTAATGAATGCCGGCTGCTACGGAGGCGAAACCGCTGACTATGTTACTGAAGTGACAGTGGTTAAAAACGGCGAGCTTAAGGTTCTTAAGAAAGCAGAGTGTGATTTCGGATACAGAAGGTCTAATTTAAGGGGCACGGTTGTTCTTGAGGCAAAATTCAAGCTGCCTGAAGGCGACAGGAAGGAACTATCCAACCGGAGAAAAGAACTGCTTATGAAAAGAAATGAGTCACAGCCGGTGGAGATTCCGAATGCTGGATGCATTTTTAAAAATCCGAAAAATAATAAAGCGGCTATATTGATAGAACAATGCGGGCTCAAAGGGCAAACTTTCGGTGACGCAATGGTTTCGCAGAAACACGCAAATTTCATTGTAAACGTTAATAATGCTTCTGCAAGTGACGTAGTTGAGCTCATAAAAATTATAAGGAAGACTGTAAAGGAAAAAGCCGGTGTTGAACTTGAACTGGAAGTCAAACCGATAGGATTTGGAGAGCATGAAATATGAAAAACTGGAAGATTATAATACTTTTTGTGATTGTAATAATTTTTATGTTTTCAACTATTGTTCTTTCCGGTTTCTGGAAGGATAAAACAACTGTTAACAAGGTTGAGCTTTCCGGAAATACTACTTTATCCAAAGAAGAGATTTTTGAATTTGCAAAATTAAATGATACGCTTATATGCTCAAACTCCTTAACTTTGGAGATGATTGAAAGCAGAATGGGCAAGCATCCGAACATTAAAAAAGTTGATGTGAGCAGGGACGCAACAGTAATAAAAATAAATATTTCCGAAAAGAACCCGTTTACTGTTGCATCTAACGGGCAGGAAATGTTTTTGGTCGATGACCAGCTTACGCTGTATTCAATGAAAAAAGAGCATAAGGATATTGATTTGCCGGTAGTAAGCGGGCTTTCGGGTGAACTTGGAATCAATACTTTCGGAAAAACCGATTTGAAAAATCTTAAGATAGCTCAATATATAATCAGCAAATGTATTAAAATAAACAAAAGCTTATACAACTATATATCGGAAATTAATTTCTCGGATTCAGACCAGATAATTCTTGTAACAAACGATGATGCTGCGTTTTTATATTTTATCGATTACTCGGCAATTTTAGGCAGGGAAAAACTGCAGACGCTTGAGCAGGTTAAGGATATAAACAGCTCATCGCTGAGGGAAGCAATCGATATAAAGCTTATTCAACTATACGGTTTTTTGAAGCAGGTACGGCTTTACAGGCCTCCGGACTCATTTGCGTATATCGATATGAGATATGAGGATATGGTGGTGGTTAAAAATAAAAATCAACAAGCGGAATAGTTAACTGTAATAAATAAATGGGCAGGAAAAAAGATTATGATAATATTATAGTAAGTCTTGACGTAGGCACGACAAAAATCTGCACTATTGTAACGCAGGTCAGAGCTGACGGAAGGCTTAATATTCTTGGTGTGGGTAAGTCCGCTTCTACGGGACTTTCACGCGGGATGGTGGTAAATCCGGGTAAAACAATTGAATCGATACGGGTTTCCTTGAAAGAAGCGGAGGAACGCTCAGGTTTTGACATAAAATCAGTTACGGTCGGAATCGCAGGACCCCACATAAGATGCATCCAGTCCGAGGGAATTGTGGCAATAGCACATCCCGACAGGATTATAACAGAGGATGACATCGAACGACTTTACGAAAGCGCAAAGAGTCTGAAGCTTTCGAAAGATGAAAAGATAATCGATGTTATTCCCCAGGAGTTTATAATAGACAGCAAGGACGGAATCTTCGATTTGCCGATTGGTATGTTCGGCCTGAGGATGGAAGCGAAAATCAACATACTAACCGGGCTTGTTTCGCAGATTGACGACCTTTCGAACTGCGTTCAGACCGCGGGAGTGGATATTGACGATATTGTCCTTGAGCCCCTTGCTTCGTCTTACGCCGTTTTAAACGATTCCGAAAAGAAGGTCGGCGTTGCGATGATAGATATCGGCGGTGGCACAACGGATATAGCCGTGTTCAAAAAAGGCGTGATAAAGCACACGGCGGGGATAGGAATTGCAGGAAGCCAGGTAACAAATGATATTAGCGAAACACTCGGAATTGATGAAAAGGAAGCCGAGAGAATTAAAAAGGAATTCGGCTATGCGATGGTAAGCGAGATAATTAACGATGACATTGTAACGATTCAGGGAATAAAGGGAAGAAAGCCGCTGAAGATAGAAAAGAGTATTATTTCAAGAATAATACAGGCAAGAATGGAAGAGCTTTTTGTTCTTGCGGCGCAGGAAATAAAACGTTCCGGGATTGAAAGCTATTTGCCCGCCGGGGTTGTGATAACGGGCGGCGGTTCTTTATTAAAAGGCACCAGGGAGCTTGCCCAGCAGGTTTTGGGCGCGGAGGTTAATTTAGGCGTGCCGACAGATATCGGCGGAGGGTTAATCAAAGAAGTCGAAAGCCCCATATACTCAACGGGAATCGGCTTAATTCTTCACAGGCTGAAATATCTTTCGCAGAAGAAAAATTTAAAAAAAGGAAGAGGCAAATCCTCCCGCGGAGTTAAAAATATTCTTGAAAGAATAAAACAATGGTTCGACGAATTATAATGATTTTTAAAAACATAAAACAAATTAATAATTTAATAAATTTAATTCCTTTCTAGGGGAAAGAAATGGAGAAAACTAAAATGGCTATTTCATTAGTAACAGATACAGCTTACGGTGCAAAGATAAAAGTTGTCGGCGTCGGAGGCGCAGGCGGAAATGCAATTAACAACATGATTGAAAAGGGGCTTGACAGCGTCGATTTTATTGCGATGAACACAGATATTCAGGATTTGGAAAGAAATAAGTCCGATATTAAAATTCAAATTGGCAGGAACACAACACTTGGTCTTGGTGCGGGTATGGATGAAACCAAAGGCGCCAAGGCAGTAGAGGAAAGCAGGGAGGAAATCGAGCAGGTTGTACGTGGCTCGGATATGGTGTTTATAACCGCAGGTATGGGCGGCGGAACCGGTACCGGAGGCGCGCCGGCTGTTGCAAGAATTGCCAAAGCAACCGGGGCGCTTGTTGTAGGGATTGTGACCAAACCGTTTGATTTCGAAGGCGATGACAGAATCAGAATAGCAGAAGATGGGCTGAAAAGGTTAAAACAGGAAGTGGATTCATGCATAGTTATTCCCAACGAGAGGCTCCTCACTTTATTTGGCGAAGAAATAACGCTTGAAAGCAGCTTTAAGAAAGTAGATGACGTTTTATACAACGCAACAAGGGGGATTTCCGATATTATTACCAAAAAGGGCAAAGTAAACGTTGACTTTGCCGATGTAAAGACGATTATGAGAGATATGGGAGATGCATTGATGGGAATCGGCTATGCGAAGGGCGAAAACAAATCGCTCAGGGCAACGCAGGAAGCCATCGATAACCCGCTTCTTGAGGGTGTTTCAATTGCCGGCTCGAAATCAATACTACTTAACATTATTGCAGACCCGAATTTCAAGATTTCGGAACTTAAGAATATGACCGAGCAGATTAAACAGGCTGCCGGATGCAACTACGGAAAGCTCATTTGGGGCGTTGTTTCTGACGAAAGGCTTGAAGACGAAATCATCGTTACTATTATTGCAACGGGGTTTTCCATAGTTCAGCAGAAGCAGCTTAATACTTACCCTGAGAAGGAGGAAGTTAAATCAAAAAACCTTTTGCTTGAGTCCGATATCGAATCAAAAGTTGTGAAGATTCCAAGCACACAGCAGGAGCTTCAGCAGTATGATATTCCCGCAGTGCAGCGCAATAAGCTTTTAAGCGATGAAGACATTAAGAAAATAAGAACAAGAAACGAAGAGCTTGAGCTTGATGACTTCGATTTCGATTCCGATGACTTTAAAATCTCAAATGATGATAAGCCTGCTTTCTTAAGAAGGCAGATGGATTAATAAAAATTTTTGCTGACCCACTATTGAAAATGACGGATGTTAGATTTGGAAATGACGTCTCAAAAGCAAGCTTTAGCAGGAAGGCAGATATTATCTCCACTCCGGTTCTGCCGGAGCTGTTAAAAGCGGTTTTTGCGGCCGCTGATATTTGGCGGGGTTTCCAGTACAGTTCGTCATAGGCTTTTCCTCATCTTTTCCCCAAAAAGCCTCCTCCATACCCCAGGGGTTCTGACCAAACAGAACCCCTTATTTTTTTGAGAAAACTCTTTTAATAGCTTTCTTACTCAGGCAGTATTGATGAAGCTTTCCACACAACAAGCCTTCCATTTCCGCCGCCTGCAGCTAAGCTGGTGCCGTCTCCGGAGAATTTCACGGTGATAACTTCAGAATTTACAGCAGCTTAAGGTAACAATTAAGTTAGTTGTTTTTACATCCCAAATCTTAACCGTTTCGTCATTGCCTGCAGAGGCTAAATACCTGCTGTCAGGCGAAAAGGACGCGAAGTTAACTTCATTTGTATGCCCTTTTAATGTTTTAATGCTTTTGGCTGAGATAATATCCCAAATCTTTATTGTTTCATCTTTGCCAGCACTTGCTAAAAATTTGCCGTCTTGAGAAAAAGTAACGAAATTCACTTTTTCGCTGTGACCTTTGTATGGAGGAACAAATTTTGAATATTCAAAGCTGTAAATAGGTATTGATTTCCCCAGATTTCCCGATGCGATGTAGTCACCACTGGTGCTGAATTCACAGTTAAAGAAATCAGCCCTGTATGTTTCAAAAAGTTTTGAGCCAAAAAGTGAGCCGTCGGAATCACCGGGCTTTGTTAGCTTGAGAGTTTTTATTTTCTCATAGCCCGGAACACCGTAAATATCCAGATAGAAAATTTTGCTCAATCCTTTTTCTCTTTCATCTTTTGATGCTTCCTTCACATAAGCTAATGCAAACTTTTTACCCGAGCCTGAGTATGAAACATAATAACAGTTCCCGTCCTTCCTGAAATTTTGTACGATTTCCCTGTTATTCGCTTTCATGATGGTTACATATCCGTCATAAGTGGTATATGCAAAATAGCCGTCGGTAGAATAGTTTACGCAAGTTACATTAGAGGTAGTTTCGAGTGAATAAATGCGGGTGTATGATTCGGCTTCCCAGAAGATTATGACTCCGTTTTCATCGGCACTTGCTATAAATTTTGAATCAGGTGAGTAAGAAATTGAATTTACGTTTCCCCTATGGCCTTCGAGAGTTTTATATTCCTGCGAAGAAACGGGACTAAGGTATAGTATAAATAATAATAAAATAATTTTGTTTATGATCATAAATGTTTAGATAAATTAATAAATTTTATGAATAATTTTGTTTGTTTGCTATAACATATCGATTTTGTAAAAAGTTGAGGAAAAATGAGGAAAGAAAGGGATTCTTCCTGCCTGCAGCAGTTCAACCCGGCAGTAGACAGGCAGGTGCTTCGCTCAGAATATAAAAAAAGGGCTTACTTTTGTAAGCCCCGGTTCATCTGCTAATTAGTAGGGAATACTACAGCTATGCTGTTATAGCAGAAACTCTATGGTTGATAAGTATATGTATAAGTAGTTACGTAATGATCTTTACCAATGAAGCAGTCGATAATCAGCTGGCACTCGTTCGATTCGTCGAAAAGATTTTTCGGTGCGTAGAAAAATCCTTTCTTAACTTCGCTGTTATACTGCCTGTTATCCTTGGAGACTTTCAATACTTCTATTGAAGTCGGATTTGCAGCCATATAGTTAGTACCGACAGCATCGAAAAACATTTTTATTCCTAGATTAACTCTGCCGGTTGTGCTGTATTCATTATTCGTGTAAACCGCTTCGAGATTCATGTAGCTTCCCGGCTGCATTTTCTGAGGCGGCTCCTGCCATTTAAAACTTGCATCCACGGTGTGAATAATATCAATAATATCTTTCCATGAACATAGGGCGTTTACTTCCAGGGCGCTTGAAGGAGTCCACGTAGTAATGCTTTGCTTGTTGTAAGCCTCCTGCTTTACATTTGTGAGCACCCAGTTCCCGCCGGTAAGTTCTGTTAAATTACCGCCGCTTTCATACTGAGCATAAGAAGTATTAACAATTACAAGTAGTGCAATTGCTAAAAGAGCTAGTCCCGAAATTTTAGAAAAACTGTATATTTTATTCATAGTAACCTTCACTTCTAACCTATTATAGGTAGTTAGATTTTACGCAAATTTACATTAAATCATTAATCTAACTAACACAAATATGGTATGGAATAGGGGGTATTATCAATACCTCGTATTAGTGATATTCCCTGCTATTTCGAAATATTTATGAAAATTTTGTTTTTTTTGCTATATTTGGAAAGCTTGAGAGCAAAAATCCCAATATTACGTTATGCATTAACTATTGTTTTTTTTGGCTTTATGTTGATTTTTGGATGTGCAAACCAGCAGCCGCCCGGGGGTGGTGAAGAGGATAAAATCCCTCCAAAAGTAAAGATTGTCTCACCTAAACCAAATTCCACTGGTTTTAAAAGTAATGCAATCGTTTTTGAGTTTAATGAATATGTCGATAGACGCAGCTTTCAGGATGCATTCAGAATCTCACCGCAGGTAAAAGGCGATATTGAATTTAACTGGGGCGGAAAAGAGGTGGAAGTGCGATTTCCATTCGACCTTTATAAAATAGATGCAAATAAAACATTTGTTGTAAATATTAATTCCAGCTTAAAGGATATAAGAGGCAATGCTATTGCGGAGCCGGTTAATTTTGCATTTTCGACCGGCTCTGCAATTGATATGGGTGGAGTTTCCGGATTAGTATATAATGCGGGTAAAAAAATAGCTGCTGTGCTTGCATATAATTTGAACAAGGAATATGACCCGACTAAGAATACCGCCGATTATATAACTGAAACATCAGCAGAAGGAATTTATAATTTGACAAATCTTGCCGCCGGTAAATACAGAATAATAACCGTTATTGATGAGGACAGAAACCTTCTGTTTACATCCGAACGTGAGAGTTATGGTGTTCTTCCATTCGATGTTGAGGTTAAAGATTCAGTTACTCTTAAAAACGTTAACTTTTATTTAAAAGATATTACTGCTGATGTTCAAACCGGTCCGGAGCTGGATTACACTAAGTATTTTAAAGATACACTTCTGGTTGTTTTTTCTTCTGTCGAAAAAGGGTCAAGAACTGTTCTGCCTGAACAGAGCATTTTTTTGTTCTTCAATAAATTTAAGCCGTCGAGAGAAGTTTTTATAAACTCATTTAAGCTTGCAGATGAAAACGGAACTCCGGAACGTGTTGTCTTCAACTGGAAAAATGATTCACTTGTTGAGATATTTTCCTCTTCCAAATTCCAAACAAACCGCAAATATAATCTTTCGTTCCGATTGAAACTTCAGAATGATTCAATTTATAATTATAATCTGGAATTCAGGACGGTGAGCGAAAACTCATTCGGCGAAATGAAAGGAGTTATCAATTCAAATTATACAGAATATAATATTTTTGATTTTCCTATAAAAATAGAGATGGAAGCAAAAGGGATTATCCCTCTGTTGACATACAATTTCGAGGCACGGGATTCTGTTTTTAGTTTTAAAAATATTCTTGATGCTGAGTATAGTCTTTTTTCATTTGCAGATAAAAATAATAACTCATTATTTGATTTCGGATACCCATTTCCTTTTGAATATTCAGAGCCATTCTACATTTACCCCCAGGCTTTGAACATAAAAGGAGGATGGACTGTTGAAAACGTTGTGATTAATTTCGTAAAATGATACAGGGAAATCTTCCCCAAATATTAACTGTTTCGGAGCTCAATTTTAATATCAAAACCCTAGTTGAGGAAAATTTCCGCTTCGTTCATTTAATCGGAGAGATATCCAATTTCAAGGTGCACTCGCAGTCAGGCCACTATTATTTTACCTTGAAGGATTCGGGCTCTCAAATCAGCGCAGTAATGTGGAGAACACGTAATGAAAACCTGTTATTTACTCCCGAAGACGGAATGCAGATTGTTGTGAAAGGGAGAATTACAGTTTTTCCCGCAAAGGGGAGCTACCAGATTGAAGTATGGGAATTAAAGCCACAGGGCATGGGTGAGCTCCAGGCAAGATTTGAAAAACTTAAGCAAAAGCTCTTTGAAGAAGGTATGTTTGATGAAGCTCATAAAATGGAATTACCGAAGTTTCCCGAAAATATTGTTTTGATTACATCTAAAACCGGTGCGGTTTTGCATGATTTTATTAAAATCTGTAAAAGAAGGTATCCTTTGCTTAACATTTACTTGTATCCTGTAAACGTGCAGGGAGTAAGTGCATCTTCATCCATAATTGAAGCCTTAAGAGATGCTGAAAAGTTTCAAAAATTCCCCGTTATTGATATAATCGTAATAGCCCGAGGCGGAGGTTCTCTTGAGGATTTATTGCCGTTTAACGATGAAAGGCTTGCAAGGGTCATTTTTTCGTGCAAAATACCCATTGTAAGCGCGGTTGGTCATGAGGTTGATTTTACAATATGCGATTTCGTAGCTGATATGAGAGCCCCAACGCCATCTGCTGCAGCTGAGTTAATTACCCCAAATATAAAAGATTTAATTGAAAGTATTGACAAATTTTCGTATTTTAGCAGAAGTTTTGTCCAAAGTAAGACTGAGAATTTAAGAAATTCTTTAAGGGAAGTTCAGGGAAGCTATTATTTTAACCGTCCTAAGGACTTAATTAGTGAATTTAATATGCGAATCGATGAGCTTTCAAAGGGCATAACTGGCACGGCGGGTGGTAGGATTTCGTCGTTAAAAAGCTCTGTGAAGTTTTTTAAGCAGACTTTGCATCATATCAGCCCGAGAAATAATTTAAAAAAGGGCTACGCAATTGTGAGAAAGAAGGTAGATATGGATGAATTAAGACTATTGTTTGAATTTGAAAAAATTGTTACACGGGCATCGGGTGTTGGAAAAAACGAGGAAGTTGAAATAGAATTCCACGATAATAAAAAGCAGGCAAAAATTACAAGCTAATGGCTAAGAAGGAAACCAGACAAAAATCATTTGAGGAGTCATACAGCCGGCTTGAAAAAATCCTTGAGAAACTGGAAAGCGACGATTGCTCGCTTGAGGATACAATCTCTCTTTACGAGGAAGGGTTAACTCTGACCAAATACTGCTATGACAAGCTGAACAATGCCGAGCTTCGTATAAAGGAAATAAATAAGTCCCTAAAAGGGGAACTTGGAATTAAGGATTATAAATAAAAAGAGAATAAATAAATTGGAAATAGAATATAAATACTTAAATGAGGTAAACTCACCCTCTGAGCTTAAAAAGCTTAACTTAACGGAGTTGAAAACACTGACCGATGAAATCAGGGATTATTTGGTAGACACAATCTCCAAAATAGGGGGTCACCTGGGCGCTTCTTTGGGCGTTGCGGAGCTTACTGTAGCTCTTCATTATGTTTTTAATACTCCCGATGATAAGCTCGTTTGGGATGTGGGTCATCAGGGCTATATACATAAAATTTTAACAGGTAGAAAAGAAGCATTGAAAACAATTCGCCAGCACGGAGGCATAAGCGGTTTTCTGAAACGAAGCGAAAGCGAATATGATGTATTTGGCGCGGGGCATGCAAGCACATCGCTTTCCGCTGCGCTTGGTGTTGCAGCAGCCCGTGATTTCCTAAAAAAGAAGTTTAAGGTTGTCGGTATTATCGGTGACGGCTCAATGACTGGCGGTATGGCTTATGAGGCGATGAATAATATCGGTCTGCTGAAGAAAGATATAATTGTGATTTTAAATGATAATAAGATGTCTATCGCACCCAATGTGTGGGCGCTGCATAATTATTTTAATGAGTTTTTAGCCAACCCTTCCTACAATAAATTCAGAAATTATGTTTGGGATGCAACAGGCAAGCTTGATAAGAAAGTCGGCGACAGAATCAGGCACATAGCCGCAAAGCTTGAAGGCGGATTAAAGGGTGTAGTTACCCCGGGTATGCTTTTTGAAGCACTTGGATTCAGGTATTTCGGCCCGGTCAACGGGCATAACCTTGTAAATCTTGTTAAAATACTTGAAGAGATTAAAGATTTCAGCGGTCCGATTCTGCTTCATGTGGTTACTGAAAAAGGGCACGGCTACCGTCCCGCAAAGAATCATCACCAGAAGTTTCACGCTTCTACGCCGTGGGATAAAGTTACGGGTGAGACGATAAAGAAATCCGGCGGAACGCCTGCTTATACAAAGATATTCGGCGAGGCGCTGGTTGAAATCTGCAAAAACAATGAGAAAGTCGTCGGCATCACTGCGGCAATGCCTGACGGCACGGGACTTGATATACTTCAAAAGGCAATGCCTGAGCGGTATTTTGACGTTGGTATAGCTGAACAGCATGCAGTAACTTTTGCGGCGGGTTTGGCGACCGAAGGGTTTACTCCCGTTTGCGCAATTTATTCAACTTTCCTCCAGCGGGCTTATGACCAGATTATTCACGACGTGGCAATTCAAAAGCTGCCGGTAATATTTGTTATGGATAGAGGCGGGCTCGTTGGCGCTGATGGTCCTACCCACCACGGCTCGCTTGATATGAGCTACTTCAGATGTATACAGGGAACTGTGTTAATGGCTCCAAAAGACGAGCAGGAATTAAGAGATATGCTTTATACTGCAACGCTGTATAAAAAAGGTCCGATTGCCATCAGGTATCCAAGAGGCAATGCGTTGGGAGTTGAGATTAAGCCGCTCAGCAGGATTGAAATCGGAAAGGGCGAGCTAGTTGAAAAAGGAAATGATGCGGCTGTAATTGCAATTGGCAGTATGGTTCCCATGGCTTTAAAAGCAAGGGCGGAGCTTTTGAAAGAAAGTATAGATATCGAAGTTGTTAATGCAAGGTTTATTAAGCCACTCGACGGTGAGCTGCTGAAAGATGTTTTCAGAAGACACAAGAAAGTTTTAACTGTTGAGGATAACGTAATTGCCGGCGGATTCGGCTCAGCGGTGCTTGAGTTTATGAACCAGCAGAAAATAAATGATGTCGAGGTGATTGTTCATGGGCTGCCTGATAAGTTCATTGACCACGGCTCACCTGAAGAGCTTTATGCTGAGCTGAAAATGGATTTCAATGGTATAGCATCTATTATCAGGGAGCTGTTGTTATCTAAAGAAAAAGTAATAAATTGAAGAAAATCAGGTTCACATTATCAATATTTATAGCAGCATTTTTCGTAGGCTCATGCGGCGAAGATTTAGTTCAGCCAAAAGAGAGCGGAACTTTGCTGTTCGAAAAATCAGGTTTGGTTGATAGCGCCGTAGTTTACGGATGTTATGCTTACACGGTGAGATATTTTGTTCCCGATACACTTGATTTAAACGGCTATTCAAAAATGAGAGTTGAATTTGACGGTTATGCAAACAGCGACGGTTCAAGAATTTCAATAATCTACAGCACGCCCGATACAGCAAATGTTTTTGTTTACGAGGTTGAAGACCAGCTTCAAGTTAATAAATATCATTCACACAGCTTTCAAAAGCCGGCCAATGTGATATGGATTGAGCTGAGGCTGTATATAAACCCGCCTGTGTGCGGAACAAACGAGTTTAAATACGCAAGGGCAAGGGATTTAAAAGTTTACGGATTAAGGTAACTCTTAGCTTTTATGCAGGAATCAATTACAAATACCTATATTCCGCTTGAAAGCCTTACAAAAACAAACGGAGATAACGGCTTGAGCAAAAAGCTGTATGTTGAAACATACGGCTGCCAGATGAATTTTGCCGATACTGAAATCGTAAATGGTATAATGGGCAAAAACGGCTACAGTCCGACGGAAAATATTGACGAATCATCCATCATACTTATAAACACGTGCAGCATCAGGGAAAATGCTGAGGAGCGTGTTTACCAGAGATTAAATGAAATAAGGAAGTACAAAAAACAAAACCCTGCTATCATTGTTGGCATTATCGGCTGCATGGCAGAACGGCTTAAAAGAGGAATTTTCAATAAAAAGAGTGTTGTGGATTTAGTGTTAGGTCCGGATGAATACAGGAAACTGCCCTCGCTTATTGATAATCTCATAGACAGCGGCGAGAAGGGACTCGCAGTTAAGCTTTCAAGGGTTGAAACCTATGATGATATAATGCCGCTCCGCAAGGACGGCATAACTGCGTGGCTATCGGTAATGCGCGGGTGCGATAAGTTCTGCAGCTTTTGCGTTGTGCCTTATACAAGAGGGAGGGAGAGAAGCCGTCCTCTTGAAGGAGTTGTTAGTGAAGTCAAACAGCTTTGGGCTGAAGAGTTTAAGGAAGTTACCCTGCTCGGGCAGAATGTTAATTCATACAGCAGCGGGGAAAATGATTTTGCCGATTTGCTGAAATCCTGTGCAGAGGCAGTGCCTGAAATGAGAATCCGTTTTACTACTTCACACCCGCAGGATTTATCAATGAAGCTGATAGAAACCATTGCTAAATATGATAATTTATGCAAATACATTCATCTTCCGGTTCAGTCGGGCTCTAACAGAATTTTAGAGCTGATGAAAAGAAATTACACAGTTGAACATTATTTGAATATTATTGATAATATAAAGAAAATAATCCCTGATGTTTCGCTTTCAACCGATATAATCACTGGTTTCTGCTCGGAAACTGAAGATGACCACAAAATGACTCTCAACATTATGAAAGAAGTTCAGTATGACGGAGCGTATATGTTTAAATACTCGCCCAGGGAGAAAACTAAAGCGTGGGAGCTGGGAGATGATATCGATGAGGAAGTAAAGACAAAAAGGATTATTGAAATTGTTGAGCTTCAAAAGGGAATCTCGGAGGAAAAAAACAGTAAATTACTCGGCAAAGAGTATGAAATAATTATAGAGGGCATAAGCAAGAAATCAGATAAAATGCTTTTTGGCAGAACCGATGGAAATAAAACAGTTATTATGGATAAAAACGGGACAAAGACAGGTGAAAAAGTTACTGTCAGAATAAACAAAACGAATTCCGCCACTTTGTTTGGAGAAATCATACATAAGAATTGAACCGTTTTGAATAACTATAGCTTAAATAGTGACAGTAATTTGCTTGGCGTTTCGATTCCAATAGTGGAATTGAGGCAGATAATTAAGCAGGTTGCGCCTACCGATGTTACCGTATTAATCACAGGTGAGAGCGGGGTAGGGAAAGAAGTCGTTGCAAATGAAATTCACCGTTTAAGCCGGCGTTCGGTTAAGCCGTTTATAACGGTTAATTGCGGTGCAATTCCCGAAGGAATTATCGAAAGTGAGCTTTTCGGACACGTCAAAGGCTCGTTTACCGGAGCGGTCGATACACGCAAGGGTTATTTTGAAGCCGCAAACGGAGGCACGATATTCCTTGATGAAATAGGCGAGCTGCCTCTGCAAACGCAGGTTAAGTTTTTGAGGGTTATCGAAAACGGTGAGTATATGAAGGTCGGAGGAACTAAGACCGAGAAAGTCGATGTAAGAATAATTGCGGCATCCAATAAAAATCTGGAACAGCTTATAGAATCAAATTCATTCAGGGAAGATTTGTATTACCGGCTTCGCTCGATAAATATACACATTCCGCCTTTAAGGGAAAGAAAAGAAGACATAGAAATACTTTTTGATTATTTTGTTAAATTATTCTGTGAAAGAAACGGAATTAAGTTTAAAGGTATATCCGATGGGTCAATGGATTACATAATAAACTATAGCTGGCCGGGAAATGTGAGGCAGCTGAGAAACTTTACCGAGAGCTTAATAACCCTTAACATTGATAAAAAGATTGAAATAAATGATGTTACTAAACAGCTAAACGTTCCTAGAAGCGAAAATAGTCTTCCTGCCTATATATCTGTTTATAAGGGACAGGATGAGAAGCAGCTTTTATTCGGGGCTTTGTTTGAGCTGAAGAAAGATATTATGGATATCAAGCATCAGCTTGCGGTAATTGAGGAAAATAAACAGCCGGTGCCTGAAAACGGCTTTTACGTGAGCGATGAAAGGCTTGATAACATCACTTTTGATGATTTTGAAAAGGAACTGCTTATATATTACTATAATAAGTACAACGGGAATATAAATAAAATTGCACACCAGCTTAAAATCAGTAACAGGACATTATACAGGAAATTTAAACTTTACGGCTTAAAAAATGGCAAAGCGCTTTAAACTGCCTGAATGTTTTATCATTTTGATTTCTGCCGTATTGCTTGGTTCATGCACGTATAGCTTTAAGGGGGCTTCTCCGCCGGAAGGAATTAAAACCATATACATTCCAAATTTCCGGGATGAAAGCGGGTTCGGGCTGCCGACACTATCGGAAGAAATGACAACCCTTTTAAAGGGCAAGTTCATCAACGATAACACACTTGAATATGCGGAAAAAACGAATGCTGACGGGATGCTGGACTGTATTATAAGAAGCGTTAAAGATGAGGTTCAGGTTGTTTCAGGCAACGAGCAGGTCTCAAGGCGAAAAGTTACAATTGTTGTTTCGGTTGATTTTTCGAATCTGAAAAAGCAAAAAAGCATCTGGAAAAAGGATTTTTCAAACTGGGGTGAATATGACAGCTCAACCGGAGGCTTTTCTAAACGCGATGAGGGAGTTAAAGCTGCAATCAATAAATTGACCGACGATATTTTAATTGACGTGATTTCAAACTGGTAATTATTGGTAAAAAAAGAATAACTTGGAAGAAATAATACTGTTTATCTATATAGGTTCGCTGATTATTCTTTTCACCTTCGGCTCACACGGCTTTATAATGATTTATTACTATCTTAAGCACAGGCATAAAAGAGATGACCTAAGCGAAGACCTCGACGGGCACCCGATGGTTACGATTCAGCTTCCGGTTTATAACGAGATGTATGTGGTCGAACGGCTTATAAAAACAACATGCGAGATAGATTATCCAATCGACAGGCTTGAAATACAGGTGCTTGATGATTCAACCGATGAAACTGTGGAGATTGCGGCAAACGTAGTAAGGGAATACCAGATGCGGGGTTTTGACATAAAACATATTCATAGGGATGACCGCTCAGGATTTAAGGCAGGGGCACTTAAGAAAGGACTTGAAACGGCGAAGGGCGAGTTTGTTGCAATTTTCGATGCGGATTTTATTCCGCGAAAGAATTTTTTGAAGGTTGTTCTGCCGTATTTTAAAGATCCGAAAATAGGTATGGTTCAAACAAGGTGGGAACATTTAAACAGAAGCTACTCGCTTGTAACGCAGATTCAGGCACTTGCACTTGACGGACACTTTGTAATCGAGCAGCAGGTGAGAAACAAAGCCGGCTATTTTATTAATTTTAACGGAACAAGCGGCATCTGGCGAACGGAGTGCATCTTCGATGCGGGAAACTGGGAAGCAGATACTTTGACCGAGGATTTAGATTTGTCTTACAGGGCTCAGCTTAAGGGATGGAAGTTTAAATACCTTACTGATTTTTCCACACCTTCGGAAGTGCCGTCCGAAATTAATTCATTGAAATCACAGCAGTTTAGATGGACAAAAGGGGCAATTGAAACGGCAAAGAAAATGCTTTTCAGAGTTTGGGGCTCGGGTGTTCCGCTGAAGACAAAAATCATGTGCACGTTTCATCTGACTAACAATATTGTTTTCCCGTTTATTTTAATTGCGTGTCTGTTAAATATGCCGATTGTGCTTATTAAAAACTCAGGACACTACGACACATACTTCTTGTTTATGTCGGTCTTTGTTCTTGCGTTCATTGCTTCGTTTCTTTTTTATTTATATTCCCAAAAAGATGTATATGAGGACTGGCGTTCGAGAATTTTGCTTTTCCCGGTTTTTATGGCAGGTAGTATGGGCTTTGCTATAAACAATACTAAAGCAGTCTTTGAAGGACTGCTCAATAAAAAATCTGAGTTTGTTAGAACGCCTAAATACGGCATTGAAGGCGAAAAGGATACATGGCAGGATAAAAAATATGTTCAGAAAAAAATTAAGCTTTCAGTAATATTTGAGCTGCTGGTTGCATTATACAGCTTTGCATGCGTTATTGTCTCGCTTGTTACACTTCAGATTTCTGCTATACCTTTTCAGCTTATGTTTGCTTTCGGATTTGGGCTTGTCGCCTATCTTTCAATAAAGCACGTTGTTGATTCAAATAAAAGGGCTTCGGAACAATCAGCTTAATAAGAGTTGGTAGATACAGATATAATACAATATTTAATCACAAAGCTTGAGGATAAAATCAGAGCCAATCCTTTCAGCCCCGAATACGTTAAGCTTGCAAATTATTATCTCATAAACGGAAACGTAAATGAAGCAATCGACTTGCTTCACGCAGGGCTTAATTTTTATCCAAATTACGTAACTGCCAAGCTGATTCTGGGAAAAGCTTACTTGGCAAACAGGTATTTTTTAGATGCCAAAAAAATTTTCGAACAGATTCTTGCCGACTATCCGGATGTGAGCGTTGCCGGGAAGTATCTGGCACTTTCAACAGATATGGCAAAAAATGAAGCTTCAAGAAAAATTGATGATGATATAATTCCCAAGCTTGAGTTTAAGGCGCCTGAGTTCAACGATTATGAATACAGCTATAATCTTTTCCCCGCCTATGAAATAGAGGAGTTCACCAGGGAAAATATTGATGCAGCCCGAATAGCAGAATCAAGCGAGTTTGCCGAGTTTAAGAAAGTTTTTGAATCGCCTCACTTTTTTAAAGGAGCTGCAAAAAAACCCTCGTATGAAAAGAAGCGATTGAGAAATAAATTTGAAGTTAAAATAATTACCGAAACTCTTGCCGATATTTTTGCCAAGCAAGGGAATTATTTTGATGCGATTGAGGCGTATACTTATCTGTTAAAGGTTAAACCTGAAAGAAAAGAAGTGCTTGAAAACAAAATTAACGATGTCGAAGTGCAGATTAACAACCTTATAAACGATTTTTAAGTTGTTTCGGGAATCTTAGGAGCAACCTTAATAATTTTCTCTCCTTTAATGACGACACTTCCTGATTTAGCTCCCTTGTATTTTTGAACATTTTTCCCTTTTGTATAGGCAACGTTTACGCTTTTAGCGTTTTTTGCCTTGCTGTAAAAGGCAGCTATTTCGGCTGCGGTTTTTATGCATTCTTTGGGGATTTCTCCTTCAAAATTTTCGGGCAGCTTGAGTATCGTGTGTGAGCCGCTTGTGCCCCGTATGTGGAACCATAAATCATTCTGCCCGGTGTATTTGAATGAGAGCACGTCATTTGCCTCGCTGTTTTTACCAACCCAGACTTCAAAACTGCCTGAAATTTTAAATATCCTGAAATTTTTAAGGTTTACGTCTTCCACAAATATAAAATAAAAAACGCCGTTTAATAATATGAGGTATTAATCTTTTATTTTTTTAATTCAAAAATTTAAAACCCGAAAGCAAGTCCGAAATAAATAAACCCTTCCTTATAATTGAAGTCACTTCCTGAAAGCTTATTTACGTATGAAAAGCCGACTTGAGTTTTGAATTTAATATTATCAGATCCTATCCGGAATGTAAATGCGGGTTCAAAACCGATGGCACGGGGAAGTTTTGGATTAGGTTCGGAATGATGTTCATAGATGGAAAACCTGAAATAACTTAGTTTCAATGCGAAAACCAGGTCAATCGCATCAAATGTGAATGATAAATCAGGCTGAATAAATATTCTGTAGTACCTTGCATTTTCATAGCCAGGGCCGGCAGTGAATTCCTGGTCCTCGTACGAGGTTCGTGTTTCCGAAATGTCGAAACCGCCGTAAACTTCATAATAAACATTGCTTTTTTTGTGGAGCTTATTAAAGTATCCCAACCCGAATTCCCAGCTCCGCTGAAATTGCGGTTCATTTCCTTTCGTGCTAAGATATGAGACGCTTCCTATTGCGGCGAGGTTCTTATAGTAAGAATATCCAAGCTGAAGATTTGTTCCGCTTGTTCCGTAGGAAATCCCGCCTTTAAACTCGTTGCTTTCATGAAAAGCAGGAGTGTTAATTTCACCGGGGAAATATGCAACAGTGCAGGATGAAAGGATAAGGGCAATTGTTAATAATGAAGAAGCAAGAATTGTCTTCATTTGTATTTAAATTACTTAATGTTTAAGCGGATTCTCTCAGTGCTTCAGCCCCAGCTACTACTTCAAGCAATTCCTTAGTAATTGCTGCCTGGCGCGCCCTGTTATATGTTAAGCTTAGCTGTTTTACAAGGTCATTTGCATTTGTTGTCGCGGTGTCCATAGCGGTCATTCTCGCCGCCTGCTCCGATGCGTAGGATTCAAGCAGAACCCGCCATATCTGGGTGTTAAGATGCCGCGGCAGAAGATTATCGATAATATCCTTTCCGGACGGTTCAAAAATATAATTGGAAGTTTTCAATTTTTCTCCTTCGTTTACAAAAGGCGGAATCGGCAAAAACTGCTCTTCGACAATCTTTGATTGAACTACGGATTTAAATTCATTATAAATAACAATAACCTTATCGAATTTATTTTCCGTGTAGCCCTTAATGATTTCCTTAACTATGTTCTGGGCATCGATAAAATTAAGCCTGTCAAATACATTAACTGCACGAGCGAAGATGTCAAACCCTCGTTTTGAAAAATAATCGAATGATTTTCTGCCTACAGTGAACAGAGTTATATTATGACTTGTATAAAAGTCCGAATATTTGTTTACAATTTTGTTTGAAGCTGACTTTAGAAGGTTTGTGTTGAAAGAGCCGCAAAGTCCCCTGTCGGATGATACAACTACAGCAATAAGCTTTTTAATCTCCCTTTCTTTCAATAACTTGTTATCAAGGTCTTCGATTCCGGGAATCAGGTTTCTTAATATTTCATCGATTTTTCGTGCATAGGGTCTGGCAGCAACAACGTTCTGCTGCGCTTTGCGGAATTTTACCGAAGCAACCATTTTCATCGCACGGGTGATTTTTTCCGTGCTCTTAATGCTGCCTATGCGTCTTTTTATTTCTCTTAATGTTGCCATGCCTTAATCCTGAGCGATAGCGCCTGCCTGTCTACTGCCAGGTAGACCTGCTGCAGGCAGAGGGGATCTCTTGCCCCCGTTTTTTATTTAACTGATACTTTAAAATTATCCGTAAAATTTTGCAGTACTTTCTTCAGCCTTAGCGTGGTTTCTTCAGTTAAATCTTTAGTCTCAAATATTGAGTCTAGAATATCCTTGTGCTTTAATTCAACAAGCTCAAGAAGTTCTCTTTCATACCTGGTAACTTCTTCAACGGGGATTTCATCAAGGAATCCGTTTGTCCCGGCGTAGATAATAACTACTTGTTTTTCAACAGGATACGGGTTATATTGTCCCTGTTTCAGAATCTCAACAAGCCTTGAGCCGCGCGTCAATTGCTGCAGCGTTGCTTTATCCAAATCAGAGCCGAATTTTGTAAATGCCTCAAGCTCCCTGTATTGTGCAAGGTCAAGTCTCAACCTTCCTGCGACTTTTTTCATTGCCTTTATCTGCGCCGAGCCGCCGACACGCGAAACGGAAATACCTACGTTAATAGCGGGTCTGACACCTGAATTAAACAAATTCGGCTCAAGGTAAATCTGCCCGTCGGTAATAGAAATTACATTTGTCGGGATATATGCCGCTACGTCGCCCGCCTGAGTTTCTATAATCGGCAGAGCAGTAAGACTGCCACCGCCAAGTTCATCGCTCAGCTTTGATGCTCTTTCGAGAAGCCTTGAGTGCAGGTAGAATACATCACCGGGGTAAGCTTCACGTCCGGGAGGTCTTCTCAGCAAAAGCGAGACTTCTCTGTAAGCTGCTGCCTGCTTTGAAAGGTCGTCATAAATGCATAAGGCGTGCCTTTTGGAATCGCGGAAGTATTCACCGAGCGTAGCCCCTGAATACGGCGCTAAGAACTGCATTGGTGCGGGGTCAGAAGCCGAAGCTGCAATTACGGTTGTAAATTCCATTGCCCCTGTTTCTTCAAGCTTAGCTACGACCTGCGCAACGGTTGACTGCTTTTGCCCGATTGCGACATAGATGCAATAAACGTCTTTTCCCTTTTGATTAATTATGGTATCGACTGCAACGGCTGTTTTGCCGGTTTGCCTGTCTCCAATAATAAGCTCTCTTTGCCCCCTGCCAATCGGAATCATTGAATCAATTGCCTTGATACCTGTCTGCAGAGGCTCTTTAACTGGCTGTCTAAAGATAACGCCTAAAGCCTTTCTTTCGATAGGAAAGAACTTCGTAGCATTAATGGGACCTTTTCCGTCAATCGGCTGGCCAAGCGGATTAATTACTCTGCCCACCATTGCCTCGCCGACAGGCATAGATGCCACCCTGCCGGTTCTTTTTGCCTCGTCTCCTTCTTTAACTAGGGTATAGTCTCCGAATAAAATGCATCCAACATTATCCTCCTCAAGGTTCAAAGCCATACCGAAAACGCCGTGCGGGAATTCGATAAGCTCGCTTGCCATGCATTTGGTTAAACCGTATATGCGGGCAACACCGTCGCCGATTTGAACTACAGTTCCGACTTCGTAAACATCGATTTCCTTTTCAAAACCTGAGAGCTGTCTTCGAAGTATCGCGGATACTTCATCGGGTTTCACTTCAGCCATTTTTAATTATTCCTTATATTCTTTTTAATTTTCTTTTACAATTTGATTAGTTATTAAATCTGCCCTGCGCAAATTTTTCCCTCAGCAGCTCGAGCTGTCTTAAAATGCTTGCATCTATTATTTTATCGTCAATCATTGCAACAAAGCCTCCTTTTATCGAAGGGTCAACTGCATAGCTTGCTTCAATTTCTTTTCCAACGTATTTCTTTAGCTTTGCAGCCAGAGATGTTTTCTCCTTATCAGAGATTTCAACAGCCGTTTTAATTTTAGCCGAAACGATACCGGCTTTTTCTTTTGCAAGATTTATAAAATCATCTGCTATGTCATTTAAAATATTTATTCTGTTTTTATCGCAAAGCACAAGCAGGAATTTTAAAGTTAAACCGTTAATTTTGCCCGAAAATAATTCTTTAATAACTTTCGATTTCTTATCAAGGCTTATCATCGGGGTCAAAATAAACATAAGCAGCTCTCTTGAGCCGGAAATGGATTTTTTTATGTCTTCAAGATCTTTTTTTACCGAGTCAACTGAATTTGTTTCCTCCGCAATTTCATACAGTGCCAGGTTATATCTTCTCGCGACTTTTCTGTTTGTCATCTGGAGCAGAGCTTTTGTTTAATTCTGCGGTATTTTATTTATAAAATTTTCAATTAATTTTTTCTGCTTATCCGTGTCAAGGTTTTCGTCAATGATTTTCCCCGCAGCTTTTACGGCTAAGTCGGCAATTTCGTCTTTAAGTGAATTTAAGGCTGCAATCTTTTCCCTTTCGATTTCGGCTTTCGCCTGCATAAGTATTTTCGCCGCGTCATCGTTTGTTTTGCTTATCAGCTCGGTTCTCATTTTATTTGCAAGCTGTTTGCTTTCATTTAAAATTTTCCTTGATTCCTCATCTGCCCCAGCAAGCATTTTTTTGTTTTCTTCAAGTATCTTTTCGGCTTCCTGCTTAAGATATTCAGCTTTTTCTATTGAATCCTTAATGCCTTTTTCTCGTTCATCAAGTGCATCCAGCAGGGGTTTCCATGCGTATTTTTTCAAAATCAATACGAGCAGAATGAATATCAATATAGTCCATATAATCAGTCCGGGCTCAACAGAAAGAAGTGTATCTTTGTTTTCTCCAGTTTGGGGACTGATAAACAGAATGATATTATAAAACTGCGCTAAAAAGATATTAGCGATTAGCATAATAATTCCTTTTTTGAAAGTTTTTGGGGAATCGTTTTTCCGGCTTTAACGGAATTACTTTCCCTGTAAAATAAAACAGATAACCAGAGCGAAGAGCGCAACCCCTTCCACAAGAGCTGCAGCTATAATCATGGTTGTTCTTATATCGCCTGTGGCTTCGGGCTGTCTGCCGATTGCCTCAAGCGCTGATGCTGCAAGGCGTCCAATACCTATACCAGCTCCGATTACTGCGAGTCCTGCGCCTATTCCTGCTGCTAAAGCTGCTAAACTCATAACTTAATTTTATCCTTTCTTACCTGCCTGCCGCAGGCAGGTTATTTTTAATGATTTGTTAATATTTATAGTTTTTTTAAAATCAATGTTCCTGCTCTATAGCCATACCGATAAACAGCGATGAAAGTATTGTAAAGATATAAGCCTGTAATAGTGCAACAAGTATTTCGAGCAGATAAATGAAAAGTGAAAATGCAATTGAAACCGGCACAATCACATAGCCTAAAGTGAATATCAAGCTGATGAATGCAAGTATAACAATATGCCCTGCTGTCATATTGGCGAAAAGACGAATGCATAAAGCAAAAGGTTTTGTAAGCAGGCTCAAAAACTCAATTATAACCATAACGGGCAGTACATATAAGGGCACTCCGTGCGGTATTAAACCCTTAAAATATCCGAAAAATCCGTTTTTCTTTATTCCGTGGAACATCATCATAACAAATGTTACCGAAGCAAGAGAGGCTGTAATGCTCACGTTGCCTGTTGCAGTATGCATAAATGGAATTAAGCCGAGAAGATTCACTGTGAGAATGAAGAAAAACATCGTGAAGAAGAATGGAAGGAAGTTAACGCCGATTTTTCCCATTGAGGGAAGAACGATATCGTCTTTAACGAAAAGCATAACAAGCTCGATGAAATTTGCCAGTCCTTTTGGATGTTTATTTTTTTTGTTGCTCGAAGCAGAATATGTAAGGACGATTACCAATAGGGTAGAGGCAATTAACATCATCAAAATGTTTGTAGTTATCGAAAAGTCTATATTAACACCGCCTATGTTTACCGGCGGTATGGAAAAAATTTTATGGTCAGAAACATGTTCAATTATCCAGTTGCCTTCTTCATTATGAGCCGCATCAGTTACTTGTGATAATGTATCCGGTAGTGCTGTAAGCAGTGTCATTAAATAATATATGGTGAATTCTAATATTTTTTAAAAAGGATTCAGCAGCCGTTTGTTTTAGCTATGACTAGTGCTGTTTCCTGTGAAAGTAGTTAATTTCCAGCGAAACAAATAATACGTAAAAGAAAAAAACCGAGCCAATCAGCGTAAACTCATCAAGTCTCACAATGTAAAGCAGAATAATCAGAAATAAAAATATAACCAGTACCCTTAAGCCCATTCCCCCAATCACCAGTGCCATGAATTTTTTTACCGTTTTATTAAATGCAAGAGTATTAAGCCGATAGCCGATAAAGGCATTTAATAAACCGATGAGAAAACCACTGATTATAGAATATATCTGGACTTGATTTGCGAAAACTGTAACAGGGTAAATTCCTATAATAAGAACTGCTATGCTTGCGTAAATAACCTGTTTTAAAAATCCGGAAACTGAAAATACACCCGTCATTACTAACATCATTTAATCTTGCTTCTGTTCAAAGCCCTCAATAAGTTAATAAATCCTCCAATCGAGCCCAGAATAACTCCAATTATCATTAAGATGTTTCCTGTATTAAGCCAGTTATCAAGCCAGTATCCAATTAATGCACAAAGAACAATTGCTACTCCATACTGAACTGCATATTCGGCATAAACCCATGCTGTTCTGTAAGACTTGGCAGCTTTTTGAAATTCCGACGTTTTTTCAGGATTTTTTTCATCGAAAAAGTCCTTATTTTCCGCCATTTTTTGCCAAATTTTTCAATGGAATTTACAAAATTAACTAGAAATTAAAATAAAATCAATTTAGGAATTTGATGGGAGGGGGGCTAAAATCTAAGCCATTCTAATGGATTAAGGGGTGTGCTGTTTTGCCACAATTCAAAATGGAACATCTGCCCGTCGAGGGTTTCTCCCGTTTTGCCGATAATCTGGTTAAGCTTAACATTATCTCCAAGCGTGAGATTAACTTCGTCCAAAGCGGCATAAACTGATCTGAAACCGCTGTTATGCTTAATAATGATTACCTTTCCGTAGTAAGGCAGCTCACCGATTAAGCTGACATACCCCTCAGTAACAGCATATACTTTTGAGCCTTTTGCTATTGAAAAATCTACCCCGTTATTGAATGATTTTGTTAAAGTTGAGTTATTAACGTTATCCCCGAAGCTGTTAATTACAAGTGGAATATCAACGGGTAAATTTATTTTGCCTTTAACATTGTTTAAATCGAAAGAGTCATAATTAAGCCGGTTTATTTTGTTTTCTTTAAAGTTATTCCTGTTTGCTTCGAAATTATTGATGAAGCTCACAGTATTGTTTAACTGGGCTCCATGCCTGCTGATTTTATTGACAATTACACTTGTCTTAAATTCTAAATCGTCTTTTCGTTTTTTAAAATCATTAAATTTTTTTTGCAGCTCTGATTTTTCCCTTCTCTTTGATTCAATAAAAAATCTTTTTGATGAGGTTGAAAGTTCGAGAAACTTTTTCTTTTCCTCAAGCATAAATTTCTTAGCCTTAAGTTCGCGAAGCTCTTTTTTTCTGCTTTGTGAGAATGTTTGTAAGTACTGGTTTCTTCTCAAATATTCATTGGGCGTTTTTGCGCTTAATAAAAGCTCAAGCTCGTAATTTTTTCCTTTCTTATACAGATTTACAATTCTTTGCCTAAAGCTTTCCTGGATTATACCTACTTCACTTTCTAAGTTAATAATGTTATTTGTCTCAGCAGCAATTTGCAGTGGACTTAAATATACCGCATTTTCATAATCTTTGAGAAAATTATTTAATGCATTAAGTGTTGATTCCAGGCTGTCGGTTTCTTTTTTTAGTTCTGCTATTTCAAAGGAGTAACTTCCGAGAAGGTTTTTGTCCTGAATAATTTGTTTTTCAATAATATCGGCTTGTTCTTTCTTGTCATTTAGTATTTCCTCATAAGTTGCCCCGATTATCAGGCAAAGCAGGGAGAAAAAAGCACCTATTCTTACGGTTTTATTTACTGCCATTTTATCACTTTAGCGGACTTTGGAATTTTAATCTTAAAGGATAACCCTTTTTTATTTATTTCTGTGTTAATATAATCCACGTAAACGGTTTGTTTTTTTGAAGGGTTTTTTATTTTTATAGATGCAGGGAGATAAACACTCTTACCTGAAAGTTCTTCTTCAAGGTAGCTTGTATAGTCGACTTCAACAGCCATTGTATTATCATTATCCATATAATTGTACTTCTTAATGGTGTATTTTCCCGGTTCTATTAAATATTTTTGGTTTCCGTTTAAACCATTAACGTTAAGAACGTAAAAGTTGTTTTCCGAACCGGCAATTAATGAATCATCTTTGCCTTCATCGAATTTAAAACCAGCGGTGAATCCGTTTATGAGCTCATCAAAAGTTACCTTAATTCTCAGTATTGCCCCGATATTAATATCGGAGCTTGGTCCCGTGATGACTTTATTTTCCTGTACGTTGTAATAAATAAAACTATTGCGTGTTATCAGCGCATTCGCAACCGAAATTCCAAATGGTCCTTCTATTTTCACAAATACAGTATCAGGTTTCTTTATTTTAAGCTCAATCCATCCGCTGCCGGACTGCTCCGGTGAGTCAAAGGAGATGTTTCCCGATGCTTCAAGTGTTTCTATTAAGCTTGAGTTTTGATTTATAATCGCCTTTAAATCACGGACGGGTATTTTATCCGGCTCCCCAGTGTTCTGAGAAGCTGTGCAGGATATAATGAAGATGCATATAAAAGGTAATATTACATCAGGTAATATTATATTCAAACTCTTTTTCACTTAATTATTATTTGTTTCCTCTTTAAATCTTTTCAGTATATTTCTTGAAAAGGGGCTTGATTTATCAAGCATCCTTTCGGGGTGCCACTGAATTGCAAGGAAAAACGGTTTATTTTCTTTTTCAGCCCATTCAACCCCCTCGATGATTCCGTCATCGGCTTTTGCAGTGACAATGAGCCCTTCGCCCAGCCTATCGATTGCCTGGTGATGCGAGCTGTTTACGTTTCCCTGTTTTTTATTAACAACATTAAATAGCAGTGTGGCTTCATCTATGTTAACTTTGTGAATCCTGTCTTCGGCATCGCTTATTTTTCTGTGGTTAGTTCCCCGGATTGTTTCTATATCATTTATCAGGCTTCCGTTCAGCTTGCAGTTGATAACCTGAAGACCGCGGCATATACAGAGTATTGGATAATTGTTTTCCAAAGCGAATTCAAGCAGTTTAAACTCAAATCCGTCGCGTTCAGGGATATAATCGCCTTTATTTTTGCCTTCTTCCCAGTCATTATAAAACTCGGGGTATATGTCTGCTCCTCCGGTGAGCAGTAAAGAGGAGCATTTTTTCATATCGTCGAAATTATTTTTTTCCCAATCAAGTATTTCATAGTGGATACCTTCTTCTTCAAGCCATTTTAAATAATTGGGAAATTTACTGTTACTTCTTGAGACAGCAACTTTTTTGTTCATACAAACCTCAATAAATTATCGATTTCATTGAATAGTAATTCGCTGTTTTTTTCAATTTGCATTTTTATTTTTGCATAATAAAGTGGATAATTAAAGAGCAGTCTTTTATACACGTTATCCCCGGATGCCTTTAAAACAAGCTCGGAATTTTTTATTCGGACAAAATCTTTTTGCGTTGTTAAAATGAATTTTGATTTGGTTTTTTCAAATGAATCGATTATCCTTTCAATGTCGCCGATTCCGAAACTATGATGGTCGGGAAATTTAATAAAGTCATTTACTTTAATTCCAAGTTCCGAAAGAAGCGTTTTAAATGAATCAGGCTCTCCTACACCGCAAAAAGCAACTGTCTCGGCTTGTTCTTGAGCAAGAGATTCTCCTTTTGCATTGTAGAACCTCTCAAAATTATAGCTGCAAATTATTTTTTGCTTATGCTTAGTATTTATCATAGGTGGATTTTTCTCGAACTTATTATTGATTACAATGAAATCAGCTCTTGAGATATTCCTTAACGGTTCTCTTAAGTTTCCCGCCGGCAATAGATGTTTATCGGAATGTGGATTAATTATGACAATATCAATATCCCTGTAAAGCTTCCTGTGCTGAAAGCCGTCGTCTATAATTATTATTTCCGGCTTAAATTTGCTGTTTGAAAACTTTGCGGTTTTGGTTTTATCATCGCCGACTATTATCAATCCTTTTGCATTTTTTTTTGATAAGTTTTCAAACAATATAATGCCTTCATCGCCGAAATTCTCCGAATTTAACTCTCCCTTTGCATTGTCAAATCCCAGCTCAACGACTTTAATATCATCGTGCTCTCTTTTATATCCCCTTAAAATGATAACAACAAACTTGCCCCTTTCCAGAATATAATCAGCTATCAGCTCTACAAGCGGAGTTTTCCCTGTACCGCCTGCAGCAATATTCCCTACTGAAATTACTTTTGCGCTTAGTTCCTTTATATTAAGCAATTCCTTGTTGTAAAGAATATTTCTTATAAAAACGATTAGCCTGAATAGATAGCTTAGTGGAATTAAAAGTAATTTCATTTTAATGCGGTATCTTTTATAATGCCTGCTGCGGTAAAAGAAGCGTCTTTGTCTCCAAGCAAGTCCCATATCCCATTCAGCTTTGTTGTCATTTTTTCCCTGTAATGGGTGCTGGTTAAAATGTGCTTAGCTTCAAGTAAAATCTTTTCAGGATTAAATTCTTTTTGTATGTACTCTTTTACAATACTTTCACGCGCTAAAATATTTACTATACCAAGAAAGTTAACTTTTACAACCGGTTTCAGAATATAGTAATTGATTGGAAAAGTTTTATAAAAAATAAGATGCGGAGTTCCGATTAAAGCGCATTCCATTGTAGATGTGCCTGCCTTTGTAAGCACAATGTCAGATTCTAAAATCAGTTTATAAACATTTTCGCTTGTCAGATTGTACTTTTTAATTTCACTGAAATCATTAAAAACCCTGTCATTTACGCTCGAAGCTTTGCTGATGTTAACTTTAATATCAAATTCTTTTCCTATCTGACTGAGCATTCTAAAAATTACGGGCAGGTGGTTTTTGATTTCAACTTTTCTGCTCCCGGGGAGAACTGTGATAACTTTTTCTCCCCCAAACAATTTGCTTGATTTTTTATACTGCTCAAGAAAATTTTTTATTTTTTTAACAAGCGGATGTCCGACATATTCAGCGTCTATGCCGAATCCGCGGTAAAAATCGACTTCAAATGGGAAAACCACCAGCATTTTATCGATGCATTTACGAACCTTATTTACTCTTTTTTCATGCCACGCCCAAAGCTGGGGAGAGATGTAATAAATTATTTTATTTTTATAAAAACTTCTGATTTTTTCTGCAAGTCTGATATTAAAACCGGGATAATCTATTAATATTACAGTATCGGGATTATTTTCTTTAATAAATTTAACACAGTCATTAATTACCTTTTTAAAATAGCCGTATTTTTTTACAACATCGGTAAAGCCTACAGTTGCTAGCTCTGTAACATGGTGTAAAGTAATTAAACCTTCATTTTTCATTTTATCTCCGCCGAGTCCGTGAAAGCTTAATTTAAATTCAGGACACTGACTGACTAGCTCTTTTATTAATTCGGAGCCATGTAAATCGCCCGATTGTTCCCCGGCGGATATGAAAATCGATTTTGAGTTTGTAGCTTGAGGCACTGTACTCAATTACTGATTTATTAAAAAGTAAATAAGAACAATCATTATTACGCTGATAAATGCTGCCTGGAAAGTCCTTTTTTCTGAAGTGTAAGCAGCGGGTATGTTTTGCTTAAGATTTGACTGTTTTTCCGCAGGGTAGGAAGTAAAACTTGGAATAAACCTTCCAACGGAATTGAAATAATCATCGTACTTTTGCTTAAATTTTTCACGCAAGTATTGCTCTTCTTCAAGAATAATAAAATAATATTGGAATGTGAAATACAGAATGCTCAAAATTTGCAGATAGGGGAATAGGGAGTTTGCCATTATGCTGATTCCGAAATACATTAAAATATTTCCAAGGTAAAGCGGGTTTCTTACATAAGCAAATGGTCCCTGTGTAACCAAATTAGTTCCGCCGACTTTATCGGTGGTTCTGGTTTCGCTTCCAGCATATGAAACCCCCCATAATCTAATCAGCTCACCTATAACAACAAAAATACCTCCGATTATTAATGTTGCAAGCACAGGTCTTCCGAACAGCAAAAGCGGGATTATAAAGGGTATTGGAGTGTAAGAACGATACTTAAAGAAAAATTGTCCCAATGTCATTTGGTTATCCTCTCAAAAAGACATCACGTCTTTTAAATTTTGCGCTTTGCCTATGTTTAGGTTTTTTGTTCAGCAAGATTTTCTCCAGCTTTTTGATAATATCGCCGAAGTCCGTAAACTCAAAGTAAGTTATGTTGTTTTTCCAGCAGTAAGAGGCAAGAGACTTTTTTGCAAATACAATATCCGCATAGTTGACTACACACGAATCGGAGAAGCCGTCACCGATAAAGACCGATATTTCTTCATCGGCGGTTTTATTCATTAATATGTTTCGCTTGCTTGTTCCGCAATTCAGGCAGTCGGAGTCAGAATAGGGGAATTCAATTTCCAACCTTTTTTTATCTTCGGAAAATTTAATTCTGTTCGAATAAAATTCAATTTCAAGATTGTATTTTTTAAGCAGACGGTCGATATAATAATCCATTCCTTCACTTAAAATTGCCAAGGGAATGTTATTTTTAAGGCAGAATTCATAAAATTCTATAAATTTAGGGTCGAGTTCCTGATTGTCAATAATTTCATTAATTTTTTCTATGTCAAGGTCTTCAAGCAGTTCGCATTCCCTTGTGAAACACTCACGGGCTCCTATTTCCTGGCTTTCAAATTGTTTAATGATTTTATCCCATTTTTGCTTATTTTTAATGAAATATTTGCCTATTTCCATCCATACATCAGTAAGTGTAACAGTACCGTCGAAATCAGTATATATTTTTATTTTAGAATCGTTCAACTCTATGAATTTGAACAGAATAACGATAAAAATACTTTTAATTGCTGGATAATTCAAGGTATGAAAATAAATGAAAATAAATGAAAATAAATGAAAATAAAAAGGCGGCTTTTAAAAGCCGCCGAGGGGGAATAATAAATAAATGACCTTTACACTATGCTACCTGTTTTTTCGAGGCAGCCTTTTTATCTGAGGTTTTTGAGTGTAAATTGTTGGACGGTACATTTATGTTATTATTTGTTGCTTTAAAATCGTGGTTTGCAGTGAAAGTTTTAAGACAGTTGTCCTCTTCAAACTGCATAAGCTTATTGAAGCATTCATTGTATTTTTCAAGATACTTCTTTGCAGTCGTTGATTTGCCGACAGCTTTATAGCCGAGGTATAACAGTTTGTATATTCTTCCAAGTTCCTTATAAGACTGTCTCTTTTCTGCAAGCTCAATTGCTTTTGAAAGATAGTGGTGTGCCCTGTCAATATCTATGAATTTTATGTAAAGCCTTGCAAGACCCATATAAGTTCTGACTTCATTGATGTCATCCTTCATTTCAATTGACATTGTCAATGATTCGTTAAAATAGCCCCTGCTTGCCTTGTAGTCATTGAATTCAAAATAAAGCTCGCCAAGCTCACACAATGTATGTGCAACTGAGCTCTTATCGCCGATTTCACGATAATATTTTAAAGCCCTGTTTAAGAACTTGTTAGCTTCCGGATGGCATCTCAGTTTCATATAAGCTTTGCCCAAATTGCTGAACACCTGCGATTCCGCCTGCCTGTCGCCGTATTTTTTCATTATAATCATTGCTTCGCTCAGGTAAGTTACAGCATTGGAATAGTCTTCCATATAAATGTAGGTTCTGCCGATATTAGCAAGCGTGTAGCTTTCTTCGAGAATTTTGCCATCGGTTTCTTCAATTTTGAGCGCACAGTTGAAATATTTTAAAGCAGTATAGTAATTTTCAATTTCAAGATAAACTATTCCGATATTATTATATAAAAAGTACGGTATATTTTTCTTCTCGCTTACATAAATGCTTAAGCTTTGAAGGTAATTTTTAAGCGCTGTGCTGAAATCACCGTACGATTGGTAAGCAAGGCCTCTGTTAGAAAGGACTGTGGCGAGAAAATCAATATCACCAATTTTTTCCAGTATGTAGATACATTCATCAAAATACTCAATAGCTGTCGGGAAATTGCTTAGATTAAGGTATACGTTAGCAATGGAGTTTAATGTTCGTGATGTACCTTTTCTATCATCAATTTCTTTATACAGCCTTAATGCTTCATCATAATACTGAAGCGCTGCTTCGAAGTTAGAGGTCAATCGGCAGCAGATACCCGCATTGAGGTTTGCCTTTGCAAGACCCTGCGTGTATTCGATGCTCTGCGCCGAATCTATGGCTTTTTTGCTTAACTCTAGAGCCAGAACAGCGTCAGTTTTCCTGACTTCGTCAGCCTGAAGGTTTAGTTTGTCAACCTTTTCGAGTTCTTGTTTATTTAGTATATTTTCCATTTCCATTGCTTGGTAGTTAAATAGTTTTATAAAAGGTTATTTAACTAATGTCATTTTTTTAATTTGTGTAAATTCACCAGCCGTTAACTTATAGAAGTAAATGCCGGATGCTAAGCTATTGTTTGAAAAAGTAATATTATAGCTTCCTGCGTTTAACTCCTGGTTAACTAAAACGTCAACAACTTTGCCAAGCATATCATATACAACCAGCTTAACTTCGGTTGGATAGGGCAAAACAAACTTAATCGTAGTGGACGGGTTAAACGGATTTGGATAATTTTGTCCCAGTTCAAATTTCTGCGGAGTATTATTATTATTTGTAATAAGCTCACTCCCTGCTCCCCAGTTTAACATCATGGTTGACACGTAGGATTGTTCTGTAGAGCTCTCTACTAAAAGCTGGCTGTAACCCGTTATGTAAACGTTATTATTTTCCGAAACAGCTAAATCTTTTGCTACGTCATTAGTAATCCCGTTCATACTATACCTGTTTGCTTGAGTCTGCTCACCTGTAATTGAATTATATCTTACAGTTGCAAAGTCATAGTTCCAGTATCCCCAGCTTTTTCCGGTCACAACAACGCTTTTTGTATTGTCCGGATTGGTTATTATTCCGATAGCCGATGCAATATCTGTCCCGTTTCCGCTTCCATTGTAAGTTGATGCCCATATTTGATTTCCTGCATAATCGTATTTCACTGTCAAATAGTTTATATTTGAAGATTTTGATTCCCCTGTAATGTAAACACTGCCGTCTGTATCTACAACGATTCCCCAGGATTTATCGGAATTATTGCCGTTGCCGTTATAAGTTCTGCTCCACAGTAATGCACCATCAGAGCTGTATTTAGCAGTATAACAATCAATGTTATAATTTGCTTCAGTTACATATCCTGTTATGTAAACATTATCGGATTGGTCTACGACAATACCCCAGGCTTTATCTTCGCTGTTTCCGCCGCCGTTTACATATTTTACCCACTGCAGGATGCCTTCGGAGTTATATTTAACCAAGGCAATATCAGCTCCGGTAGAAGATGCAGCCACAAATCCCGTAACATATACACTGCCTGAATTACTTATTGCAAGGCACAGCCCCTGGCTGTTTAAACCTTCATTTCCGCTTTCCAGACTGCTCCATACAACGATTCCGCTTTGGTCGTATTTAATTGTAACTATATCCTGTTTGTAGTCATCGCCTGTTGTGTATCCTGTAACGTAGATATAGTCATTTCCGTCTACAGCTATTGCAATACCCTTGTCTTCCCTGTTTGCTTCAGAGCTGGAAAATGGTCTGTCCCAAATTAGTGTTCCATCTGAACTATATTTTAAAATTGTAATATCATTGCCTTTGCCGGTATTTTGTGATGAACCTACTACATAAACATTGCCGTATGAATCCGTGCAAATGCCTTTTCCTTCATCATTGTTGCTGGAGGAGCCGTTATATGACCTTACCCATAGCGTATCTCCAAACTCGTTGTATTTTATTGTGATAATATCGTTTCCGCTGAATATCTCGTAGCAATAACCTGTCACATAACTGTTTCCGGAGTTGTCAACTGCAATGGCATTACCTTTTGCGCTTGAGAAATTAATGTCTCCGCCTGAGTCACCCACATAGTTTGAAACCCACTGAGATTGCGCACTCCCTACACCGCACAATAAAACCATCATTAGTAAAAAATACGCTTTCATTTTTGTTACCTTATTTAGTTTTTTAATAATCATCGGATTTATTTAACCAATGTCATTTTTTTAATCGTTTTAAAATCACCTGAAGCCAGCTCATAGAAATAAATTCCGGATGAAAGATTCTTATTAGTGTAGACTATACTGTAGCTTCCAGCAGCGAGGTCCTGATTAACCAAAACATCTACAACTCTGCCAAGCATATCATATATTACAAGCTTAACGTTTGCCGTGTTTGAAATATCGAACTTTATAGTTGTCGAAGGGTTGAATGGATTTGGATAATTCTGATAAAGGTTAAACTTTGTCGGAGTTACCGAATTAACTGTTTCCTCGTCGTCTTTGCTTAAAATCATAACAGTTGTTGCCGCAGACGACGGATTAGACCCCTCGATGATTAATTCGCTGTATCCTGTAACATAAATGTTATTGCCTGAATTTGAAGAAACTTCCACGTCCTTAGCAATATCATTGCTGTTTGATGTCATACTGTATCTGTAAACATTGTTTATACTGCCATTGCCGTTAAATTTCACGGTAGCGTAATCGTAGTTTTCGTTTATTCCCCAGCTAGCTCCCGTAACAATAATTTTATTGCTGTTCATAAGTGCTATTGCATTAGCAACATCATCGCCATTTCCGGGACCGTTATAAGTTTTAACCCATCTTTCGTTTCCGTTGGTTTTATATTTTATAGTCAGGTAGTCCAGACCGTTTGAAACGCTTGAAGTCTGGCCTGTAATGTAAACTATGTTTCTATTTGCATCTACAACAATGCCCCAAGCTTTGTCTTCTGAGCTTCCTCCTTCGCCGTTATAGGTTTCAGCCCAGTTCAAGCTTCCGTTTGAATTATACCTTAACAGAACTGCGTCAGTGTTATTATTTGTAGTTAAGTATCCGGTTACATATGCATTATTATTATCATCAACTGCGATTCCGAAAGCTTCATCATCGCCGTTTGCCGAGCCGTTATATTGTCTTTGCCATTGTTTTGAGCCGTGTGAGTTGAACTTTATTGTAATTATGTTTTTCTGCTGGTTTTCAAGTGTTGTATAACCTGTTACATATATCCGCCCATTTTCGTCAACTGCAATTCCGTGACCTTCGCTGTCCATGTTTTCCGGACCGTCTTGTTTTTTGGTAAATTTTAAAGTTCCGTTGTTGGTTGTATATTTTTGCAAAATTAAATCGCGGTACCCGTCATTATTTGTACAGTATCCCGTAACGTAAACATTATCTTCATCATCATCCAAAGCTATTGCAAGACCCATATCTTCGCGCTCGCCTGAAGTTGCACCCCAGGTCTTAACCCATTTTAAAACACCGTGCTTGTTATATTTCATTACAATTAAATCATAAGATCTTCCGGCAACAGTTGCAGTTCCAGTAATGTAAATGTTATTATCAGAATCAACGACAATGCCCCATGCTTTATCTTCGGAATTTCCGCTTCCGCTGTAAGTACGTGTCCATATTGTGTCGCCTTCTTCACCGTATTTTATTACCATAATATCATTGTTTGTTTCCGCATTGTAAATATATCCGGTAACGATGCAATTTCGCTGCCTGTCGATTGCAACAGCCATTCCTCTAGCATTTAAAATATTCATATCTCCGGTAGAACTACCCCAATAATTTGAAACCCATTGAGAATTGGTAATACCTAAATTCAGTAAAAACAGTAGAGTTGGTATAATTAACCTTTGCATTTTAATGTATTTTAAATTATTGACGTTCATTAATACTCGCTGATTTTATGATTAATTACGTAATACAAAACTAATGTTATTGAGGAAATTAGTTAATACCGTGTATCAGTATTGCGAACTTTTTACCTACTTTACGGTATAAAATTAGAAAAAAAATAGCGAATATATCTTTTTTTCTAACAATTTATATTACAGCCGTTTACTCTTTAGTGCAAAAAATTTGTAGACTTTTTGGTAACTGATTCAGTTAATTTTTACCCGCTTTACGGTATCAGTTGAAAAATTAGGGTATAAAATGGAAAAGGGATAATTAAAAAACTTATCCCTTTCTAAATTATTAAGCGGAGGTAATTGCTTAATTTGAAGCAAAATATTTTAATTAGGAAATTACTAAAAACTGAGGTAATAATTATAGCAGATTACAGCAAAAATTACTAAATTGAGGAGTAGAAGACCCGTTGTAATTTTTTCGAGAATTTTAGTTTTAATATTAAGCATTTTATCTTGTTTTAATTATCTTGTTTTGTTAATTAGACGTCACTAATTAATGAAAGGTTGCGTTTAAACAATTTCAAATAAAAAAGGGGCTTTTAGCCCCCAAATGAATTTAGAAAAGGATTTTATTTTATAAGTACCATTTTCTTTACACTATTGAAGTTTTCTGTTCTCAGAGTATAAAAATAGACTCCTGAGGTCAAATTACCTGCATCAAACTCTAATTCATATTCTCCCGGCTTTATCTTTTCAGAAAGAAGCTGGCCTATCTCTTTTCCAAGAATATCAAAAACACTGATTTCAACAAATGATTCTTTAGCAATATTGAACCTTATTGCCGTGCTAGGGTTAAACGGATTGGGATAATTTTGAAACAGCTGGAATTTATCAGGAATGTTGTTATTAATGTTTTTTATGCCGATTAGAATAAGAATACCGCCTGTAAATTCCATTGTTATAAAGTCATTGTACTGGCTGTTATCGAAATTCTGGCTGGCATAATAGCCGCTTATAAACAAGTTTCCCGGATTGCTGACATCAACACAAGTAGCTCTGCCGTTAGAATGATATAAAGCCGATTGCTGCAAAACCCCGTTTGAATTATACTTTAAAGCCAGTGGTTTTTCGCCGGTTCCGCTGATTAAGCTGGAGCCTACCACGAAAATCTGGTTTCCGTTATTTGAAATTGAAACACCGTAAGCAATATCTGAAGAATTTGAGTTGTTATTATATGAAGCTGCCCAGTTTTGAACCCCTGTTTGGCCGTATTTTATCGTAATGAAATCTTCGGAAGTCTCGATTTTTTTTGTGTAGCCGGCAATAATAATATTGTTTGAATTATCGATTGCAATTCCAAAAGGCCTGTCATCCAGATTGTTCCCGTCAAATCTTTTCGTCCACTTCACGGCACCGTTTTTATCGTATTGAGTAGTTGCTATATCAAATGAATAAGGCGGGTTGCCGCCAAGACTGTACCCGCTAATTGTATAATTTTTCTCGCTGTCAACAACAACGCCAAATGCCCTGTCTTCGCCGTTTGCAGGGCCATTGTATCTTCTCGACCATGAAACACTGCCCTCAGATGAATACTTTATTGTATAATAATCAAAAGATGAAGAAACCAGTTCGCTGAAGCCTGTTACAACAACATATCCCGTTGCATCCACTACTATTCCCCATGCCTGGTCTGTTTGCCCGCCGTCATAAGATTTTGACCATTGGACAGTTCCGTCATCTTTAAATTTAACGGTTTTATAATCATAATTACTTGCTGAGTAAGAATAACCCGTAAGATATATGTAGTTATAGTTATTTTCAGCGCTTGAGTTATCGATGGCAATACCAAATGCCTTGTCGGAAAAGCCGTTTCCGCCGTTGTAATTTTTCGCCCAGATTTGTGCTCCTGCAGGGTTATATTTTATCAGGATAAAGTCTTCTTTATTGCCAGAGCTGGTCGTTGCATAGCCCCCAACATAAATAAATCCGTCGTTGTCTATTATTATTCCAAGTGCTTTATCATCACCGCCGGATCCGCCGTCATATCTTCTTATCCATAGAGCAATTCCTCTTCGGTTGTATTTTATCGTAACTATATCGTAATTTGAATTTAGTCCAACACTGAACCCGGTAACATAAACGTTCCCGCTGTCATCTGAACAAATTGCAGTAACCTGGTCATCGGAGTTTCCCTCTCCGTTGTAAAAATTAACCCAGTCTTGCGAAAAGGATAATTTACTAAAAAATATAAAAACTACAATTATTAAGTATCCTATTTTCATATTATTATTACCGTGTTTAAGGTATTAAATTAAGAATACAATTTGTAATTTAAAAAAATAAGAAAATAAGCAGAATACCCCATTTAAGAGATATTGGTATTGACTATTAAAAATGTGTTAGAAAAAAATTAAGGATTTATAAAATAGAAAAGGAAGCATTTGGTAGTGTTACGTTTTCATTCCTTCTCATTTTTGCCATTCCGCACTTGATTCGGAATCTTTTAATAATCGAGCAAAGATGGCTCCTCGCTACGCTGGTCCTGCTTTCGCAGGAATGACATTTCAAAGGGGATGAAAACGTAACACTACCAAGTATTTCAATGCTCCCTTTTTTTGAAAAAAGGTGATTTTTTTTAAATTTTATTTAACCACGACCATTTTTTTAATATCTGTGAAGCTTTCGGTTCTCATTTTGCAGAAATATAAACCGGATGCAAAATCCGAGCCGTTGAATTCAACCGTATGAACACCGGCTTTAATAATTCCTTTGACAAGTTTTGCAACTTCCCGGCCAAGCAAATCATATATTGTTATTTCAACAAATGACTCTTTCGGGACATCATATATTATCTTGGTTACAGGATTGAAAGGATTTGGATAATTTTGGTGAAGTGCAAACCTTGAGGGAATTTCGGCTGTTTGAATTCCGCCAACAAATTCATCGTAAGTTATTGCGATTGTCCATGAGTCGAGGGTCCCGAAATCTCCTGCAGCGTCATCAGTTAATTGAAGTATCCATGTTCCGTAAACCAGTTCTGTATTGAAAACAGTAAGTGGGGTTTCCGGTCTGAACGACCCCGTAAAGGGCGCTGTGCCCGATATGATTGGAATTACTGAGCTGTCATCAAATATTGTATTTACGTAGCTGTCGCCTGAGCCGCCGTTGTCGGTTGTCAGCTCAGATTGCTGGCTTGCCTTGCGAAGGAATAAATCAACATCAGAATCAGTTCTATGTGAAATATTAACCTTCACGTTAACATCTAAAATTAGCGGATTTGTTCCAAACTGAGGAATAATAATTGTATCATATATTGTTGAACTGTTCGGGCATAACTTTGGTGTAGCGGTACTGTTTGAAACTATAAAGTTTCCGACACTGTACGAGAAAAATGATGAAGGCGGGGTTGTTCCCGGGGGATTTGTTCCCGAACCGCTTGAGGGTAAAGTCGATATATTTGCAGGAGAAACCGTATCCTGAGCAGCAAAATAGTATTCAACAAGTGAGCCGGCAACTTGTCCCGGTATATTAAACCTGAAGGTATCTGCAGCTACCTGAAACGCGTTTACAAAATTAAATGAACCGCCGTTTACTCTGAAGTAAAGCCTTGGAGCATTTGAGCCCGTTGCGACTTTGCGATTATCTTTAATTATAGCAGTTGCAAGTCTTACAACAGTTGAGGGACTTGAAAGAACGGGGGAGTCATGATAAATAACAGGCGGAGCTTTATCTATACTGGTCAGCATTAAATTCATGGCCAAACGTGCATTTATTCTACCGTATCCCATTTCATTGTTCCACATCCCATAGGTTCTTACTGAGTCATAATTATATGCTCCGACTTTTTCGCAAGTTAAATAAAGATATGATTCGACTTCAAGTCTGGTTAAGTTTGGATTTGCCGAAATAAGCAGAGCGCACACTCCTGCAGCATTAGGTGTCGCTGAGGAGGTTCCGTTAAATGAGTTGGTATAACCTCCTCCAACAGTTGCAGCGTATATTTTAACACAGGGCGAAACTAAATCAAGGTTTGAGCCGTAGCTTGCGCCCCAGCTTTCGTTCGAACATCCGTCTGTAGGGGACTTGCGTTTGTTGCATGGAGCCAGACCGCCAACAACAATTACATCAGGGTGAACAATTGCGGGGAATCGCATGGTTCCGTTTTCATTTCCGGAGGCAAAGCATATAACACAACCCTTCCCTCCGCGCCCGAACCTTGCAGCATCGGAAATAGCATTGAAAAGAAGCGAACTTGCACCGTCAACTTGTCCCCATGAATTGGTTATAACATCGGCGCCGACTGTCCACGCCCTGATAAAGCTGTTGGCGTAGCCGTGATAAGCGCTGATTCCGCCTATAGCTCTTATTGGTATAATTTTACACTTAAATGCAACACCTGCAAGTCCGATTGTATTATCACCCTGCGCAGCACTAATGCTTGCGCATTGTGTCCCGTGTGAACCCTGGTCATACGGCCAGGGGTCGTTATCGGCATAATCCCATCCTAGTCCGTGAGTCATATTGTTTACCAAATCCAAATGGTTCGTGTCAACGCCGGTATCAATTACGCAAATCTTGATTGTTGAGTCTCCTTTGCTTATATTCCATGCGCTGTCAACATCCATATCGCAGTCCGCAATAACATTAGGCGGATTTGTCGGAACGTTGTTCCCGAGATTCCTGATTGCCCATTGAAGCCCAAAAAACGCATCGTTTGTTGTGTCGCAAAGGGTATTTGTGCAGTATAAATCCGGCTCGGCATAATTTACAACTCCATCAAGGTAATATTTATTAGACATATCTATTGCATTAAGCTCGGCATCGTTTCTAACTCTCATTAAATAAGTCGGACCCCCGGAGACATTTATCTGTTCAATGATTTCAACCTTGTTTTGAATGTTAATATTTTGTATCTGGTCCGCGGAGATATAATTTTTAAACTGGACTATGAATTCATTGCTCATTCCGTAAAATGTATTTTCGTCATCGTAATTAAGGGGAGTAAAGGTATAGCCGGCGGATTCGATTTCTTCTTTTCCGCTCAACCTGTCAATAAGCCCTAAATATGAATCCTCATTCATCGGTGTTTTTGTTTTAACAAAAGCTCTTTCATTATAGCTGAAAGTTTTTGACGCATCAATTTCAGGAAAGGTTCTTAAAACCTGTTCTATTTGCTGGGGTGAATCGAAATCCTGTTTGAACTTTACGAAAATCATATCGGACTTAAACGAATAATAGAATTTTTGCCCCTGGAAATAATAATATTCGGTAATTCTTGACGGCGCCTGCTGGTGTGTTTTAAATGAGAATACTACGAGTATTGTTAACAGCACAATTAAAGTAAATGTTTTTTTCATGGCTTGTCTCTAAAATGTTAATTCAGGTAGGAATATTTTTGTTTAAAGTATACAAGAAATAATAAAAAAACAAGGAAACAATAATCCTTGTTTATAGCATAAGCAGGTAACTTATTAAGCTATTTTCCTGTTCTTCTTTTTTATGAAAAATCCAAGTTTGATTTTAATATAAACTCGGTTAGTAAATCTACTGTTAAATCAATATCTTTTAAGCTTAAAGTTTCAACCGATGAATGCAAATATCTTGTTGGAACTGAAAGCACCCCGACGGGTATGCCGCCTCTGATTCTTGAAATTGGGTCGGCATCCGTCCAAGTATCTCCGTAATCAACATCAATCTGGAAAGGAATTTTTTTCCTCTTTGCGGCTTC
>JAKEEM010000061.1 GCA_022616535.1 Chlorobiota bacterium
CTTTAAGTTAAGACTTTAAGTTAAGACTTTAAGTTAAGACTTTAAGTTAAGACAAAAATAACGTTCTGCTTATTTTTTGCTAATGATATGGCTCACTCTTTATTATGATTTATGTCATTGGACGGTTCCAAAAATAGGGATAATTTTATCCGCAAAATAACCTAATATTATTAGTTTTGCAATCTTTTGCCTCCCAATTGACTTAAGTTTTTAACAAAAAATTGATAATTTTGTATTTTAACTAGACTATATGCTGTCTTTAAAGGGTAAAACGGTTTTTATCACAGGCGCATCGAGCGGAATTGGACTTGCGTCAGCAAAGGCATTTGCAAAAAAAGGAGCAAACTTAATTTTAGCGGCAAGAAGATTCGAAAATATTAAGAATATTGGTTCGAAACTCTCAAAACAGTATAAAATTGAATGTAAAACCTTTAAGCTTGATGTCCGGAAGAAAAATGATGTTGAAAGTGTAGTCAAAAATCTCCCCGCAAAATGGAAAAATATAGATATTTTAGTTAATAATGCAGGGTTGAGCAGGGGTCTTGATAAGCTCCACGAAGGAAAAATTCCGGATTGGGATGAAATGATTGATACCAATGTTAAGGGACTTTTATATATATCTAAAACTGTAATACCGTTAATGGTTAAAAGAAATTCCGGGCATATAATCAACATCGGCTCAATTGCCGGGCACGAAGTCTACCCAAAAGGCAATGTTTACTGTGCTTCTAAACATGCGGTCGATGCAATTACAAAAGGGATGAGAATTGATTTAGTCGACACTAACATAAGGGTAACAACTATTGACCCCGGGCTTGTGGAAACGGAATTCAGTGTTGTGAGATTCCGTGGAAATGTTAAAATGGCAAAAGCTGTTTACACAGGTATAAAGCCGCTTACACCGGATGATATTGCAGACGCAATAGTTTACGCGGCTTCAAGACCGGAAAATGTAGTTATTGCTGAAATGATTATACTTGCAAATAAACAGGCATCATCAACAGTTGTTCACAGAACTTAAATGAAAGAAACTCTGGAAAAAAATAATACGATTGAGCTTGATATTGAGCTTGATATAGAAGGAATGGACTGCCCTTCCTGCGCAATGAAAATTGAAAAGCGTCTGGGCAAGCTTCAGGGAATACAAAGCGCGAGGGTGGATTTGGGAAGCGAAACTGCTTCGATAAAGTTCTCCTCCGGCGGTGAGTGCGATATTGAGCTTATTAAAAACGAAATTGACAAGCTCGGCTATAAAGCAACCGAGCCCGAGGCAGATTTGGATGAAGAAATTTCCGAACGCGAAAAACATAAGGCACGAAGGAAATTCAGGGCGAAAATCATTACCAGCGTATCGCTTTCTATTATAATAGTAGTACTTGGAATGAAGGACCATATCGGCCTTTTAAGTTCCGTTTCGCATGAATTTGCAAATTGGCTCTCGCTCCCGCTTTCAACTGTCGTGGTCTTCTGGTGCGGCAGCAAGTTTTTGAAAGGTTTCTGGGCTGCGCTGAAATCCGGCACAGCGGATATGGATACCTTAATTGTCATCGGCACTATGTCCGCTTATATCTACAGCATTGTTATTATGCTTTTCCCGAATATCTCAGGTGAACATGAGCATATGGTTTACTTCGAAAGCGCGGCGATGATTATAACTTTCATTCTTCTTGGCAATTACCTGGAATTTAACCTTAAGAGCAAAACGCAGTACGCAATTAAGTCATTGATGAGCCTGCAGTCAAAGAAAGCCCTTGTGATTAGAAACGGCTCGGAGTATGAAATACCCATCAGCAAAGTCAAAACGGGCGATGTTGTTCTGGTTAAGCCCGGTGAGAGAATCCCCGTTGACGGTGTAGTAATAGAAGGCAGCTCGTCGGTTGATGAATCGATGATGACCGGTGAATCAATCCCCGTTGATAAAGTCACCGGCACAAAGGCAATTGGCGGAACGGTAAATTTAAACGGCTATTTGAAAATCCGCACCGAGAAAACAGTTAAGGAGTCATTCCTTTCAAAAATTATAACACTCGTTAAGGATGCTCAAAAATCAAAGCCGAAAATTCAGCGTATTGCCGACAGGGTTTCCGCTGTTTTTGTTCCACTTGTAATATTAATTGCAATCGGAACTTTCGCGGTGTGGGATTTTGTAATCGGGCAAAGTTTAAGCTACTCGCTTTTAAAAGCTGTTTCAGTTTTAATCATTGCCTGCCCCTGCGCACTGGGTCTTGCTACGCCGATTGCAATTGTGCTTGGAGTGGGTCGTGCTGCTGAATACAAAATCCTTTTCAATAATGCCCAAGCAATCGAAAATGTAAATAAAATTAACACAATCGTATTCGATAAAACGGGGACGCTTACTTACGCTAAGTTTCAGGTAACCGGTATTATAACCTACAGCAACGGCGTGACTTACACGCAGGAGGACATTCTAAGAAAAGCTGCATCGATTGAAAATTATTCCGAGCATCCGATTGCAAGGGCAATTGTTGAGCATTACAAAAACTCTAACAGCTCGGACAGCTTGCTTAAAGTCGATGAGTTCAAAATAACCTCCGGTATCGGGGTAGAAGCGAAAATCGAAGGCAAAAAATATAAGCTTGGCGGAGCTAACCTGATAAATAAAGATAATCTGCATATTCAGTCAAATCCAGACGGGCACAAAAACATATACTTATTTGAAGACGAAAAGTTAATCGGTGAAATTCAATTGAGCGACAGGATTAAAGCTGGCGCTAAAGATGTTATCCGTAAACTGAAAAATGACGGTTACTCACTTGCACTGATTTCCGGCGACGGAAGGGAGGTTACGGAAAAAATTGCAGGCGAGCTTGGAATCGAAGATTTCCGTTCCGAAGTACTGCCCGATAAAAAACAGGATATTGTTGCACAAATGCAGAGCAAGGGCAGAAAAACAGCAATGGTAGGTGACGGCGTTAACGATGCTCCTGCCCTCTCAAAATCCGATTTGGGAATTGCAATCGGCACGGGGCAGGACGTTGCAATTCAGTCCGCAGATATAATCCTTGTTAAGGGCGATTTGGAAAATATCCTTGCGCTTTTTAAAATCTCGAAAAAAACTATCCGCATAATAAAGCAAAATATATTCTGGGCATTCTTCTATAACGCTGCCGCCATCCCGATTGCAGCTGGTGTGCTTGTGCCATGGGGCATTTCGGTATCCCCGGCAATAGCGGCAATGCTAATGGCATTCAGTGATGTTGTAACCGTTTTGTTCAATTCCCTCAGACTTAAATACGTGAAAATACAGTAACATATAATCATATTTAAGTTCGTATACCGAACTTTGGGGAACATTCTAAATTTAAACTTGTTTATATTTACATTGTTAATTATCTTAGTATTAGGAAATACAAAGAGGAGGAAGAAAAGGCATTTTTTAGGCCTGCCAAGCCCAAACAAGTAATTAACAAGAATTTAAAAGTAAATTTTTCGATTATAAAACAAAAGGAGAATAATAAATTGAAAAAGTTAGTTGCATTATTTGTAATAACAGCAGCTTTTTTAAGTTTCAACAGCAGTACATATTCGCAGCCGCAGTTTACTATTCATTTAACCGGCGGTTACAATTTACCATTGCCTGATTTAAAGGGCGACCTTCTTGACTCAGCTGATTTAATGAATACTTTTGGGATGAAGTTAGGATACGGTTTCGGTGCCGATGGAAAATACTATTTAGGAAAAAAGAGAAATGTGGGTATTACCTTAGCATTAGGATACCAACTGTTTTCAAACAGTGAAGATACATCTCAGTATATTGGAAGAGATATTAAAACTAAGCTTAACGCATTTACAGTAGGCTTAGGTATTGAATATGCGTTTATGCCCAAGGGCAAAACCAATCCGTTCATAGGGGCCGAGTTCACAGGGCATTTTTTCAGCGGAAATACAGAATTTACCTCAGGAAGTACCAACTTCTCTGCTGACCTAAAGTCCGCTTCAAGGTTCGGACTTGGTATTGGCGCTGGTATTGACTTTGCACTAAGCAAAAGCGTTGGTATAGTTGTAGGCGGTAAGTATCATCTTGCAAACTTGATTGGCAAGGAAGAACCGGATACTACAGCTATAAGCACTACCGAATACCAGCTTGTTGATAAGGAATACACCGTAGGAACAACTACAATTGAAGCAAAAAACATATCTTACATTCAGTTCTACGCAGGTGTATCGTTCTTCCTCAACCAGCCGAAGAAGATGAAGAAATAAATAAATTTCTAAATCATAATTTAAAAAGGGAGTTGAAAAACTCCCTTTTTTTATTGGCATAGTTTAATTAATTACGCATAGTTAATTAATCCAAGGAAGGAGAATAAATTGAAAAAAATATTAATCTTAGCACTCTTAGTTTTATCGCCATATATATATTCCCAGCCAAAATTTACCATAAACGTCTTTGGAGGATATAATCTCCCCCTGCCTGATTTAAAGGGTGATGTGTCAGATTCGGTCGACAGGGAAGGCACATACGTTACCAAAAACGGTTTTAATGCCGGTTTAATTGGCAAATACGCTGTGGATAAAAAAGGAATGTTTAGAATCACTTTAGGAGGAAGCTATAACAGCTTCAGTGGTGAAGGTGATTATATTCATACAAATAATGTCAGCGTCCATAATAAAATTAACATTATAACTATAGGGGCCGGGGCAGAATATGCATTTCTGCCTAAAGGGAAAGCAAACCCCTTTTTAGGAGTTGACTTAACCGGCAATTTCTTCAGCGGAGAATATGAAGAAACAACAACTGCTATTACCGACCACGACGAAGGCACGGAAATTTTTAAACTTAAATCAGCTTCAAGATTCGGTATTGGAGTAGGTGGCGGTGTTGATTTTGCATTTTCAAAAAATATTGGCGGTGTGGTCGGATTTAAATACCATCTTTCGAACCTAATCGGAAGGGATTACGATTCAATTGCCGCAGTTGGCGAATATAATTTAAACGATAAAGAAAGCGGTTCAATCAGCTCAAAAAATATTTCTTACTTTCAATTTTATGCCGGCGTTTCATTTTATTTCGGGCATCCGAAGAAAATGAAAAAATAAGATGCACTGTTTCTAATTTTTAAAGGGGCTCAAATGAGCTCCCTTTTTATTGTATCCTTATTTATGTATTATATTTTTAGTTTTCAAATGTTAAGATTGTAAAAATGGATACTGATTAACCAATTTAACTGATTAACTAATCAACTAATTAATGAGATATAAGAGCTTAATATTTTTAATTATTACAGCATTTGCATTTGTAAACATAACCAACAGCCAGCCAACAGCGATTGTTAAGTTTATAGGAGGATATTCCTTACCTTTGCCTGACTTAAAAGGCAACTTCGGCAATATGTATAACCAGTGGACAGGAAACGGTAATCCCGATACAAACACATTCTTTATGAAATCAGGCATAAACTACGGCATATTTGTGAAGTTCCCTGTAAAAAGAAACAGTAATGTAAATATAATCGGCGGAATTGCCTTCAACGTTTTCAACAATTCGATTTCCTACGACGATACGACCGGAAGGGGAGATTTCGATTTAACGCAGAGCATTCTTGGTGTAACGTTTGGCGCAGAATATGCTTTCCAGTCCAAAAAAAGCCGCTTTAATCCTTTCATCGGCGCGGAATTTATGTTAAACGTCTTCGGCGGAAGCTTGACAATCGAAACACCCGAAGGGACAACGGACCTTTCAATGAACTCAACCACACGCTACGGATTCCAGTTCGGCGCGGGAGCTGATTATGTTGTTCACAACAATATCGGTATTACTCTCGGCGTAAAATATGCGTTTGCAAACCTGCTCGGCAGGGAGTTTAAAGATGACATCGGTTCAAAATACAACTTAAATGACGGAGAATATACCTCAGGCGGCGTCACCTACCCCGAGAAAAATATTCAGTACCTGCAGTTCTACGGAGGAATGTCATTTTATTTCGGAAGATAAGTCTTCTTTATAATGATAAATAAAATCAAATGAAAATAACAAAATCCTTTCTGCTGCTTTTAACCTTCACTTCCATCACATTCTCGCAGTTCAATAAACCCTCGCTTCAAATCGGCATCGGAATTGCTGAACCGTTCGGCGATATGAAAGGAACCTATTACAGGTATATCACCCTGCCATCGACCGGCTTTCAGTATATTGCAGCCGATACAAATCTCTACACAAACAATTACGGAGCAAAAACGGGCTTAACGTTTTACGGGCTCGGCAAAATTAATTTCGATAAATATTCCGTCTCGAGAGGAGTAATCGGAATTTCGTTCAGCACATTCAACGCCTTTGAGCCGCGGAAAAACGGCAATATCGGCAAACTCTTTCAGAATCCCAACACAGGGCAAATAGACACGGTGCCCGTCGGGGCAAATTTCAGCTACACGTTCAATACATTCAGCTTTTCGCTGGGTTTAGAGCTTGCACCGCTTTCGTTTACCGATAAAGTCAGCCCTTATTTCGGAGCAAGATTTTCATTCAACGGATTTAATTCAAAACTCTCCTACACAAGCAATAATATAGATACTACGGTTTTTTCAGCCGATGACTTCCGGATGGGCGTGATATTTGACGCAGGGATTGAGATGAAATTCAGCAAGGTCATAGGCTTAGTTGTTGGTGCAAATTATAACCTCGGCAATTTACTGCTTAAGAGCACCAGCAATTCAATAAACGACAATTACGAATGGGGCAAAACAAATGCATCGATTAATGATGAGGAGGGGCAGTTCTGGTCAAGCATATACAATCCGGTTATAAACAGCATAAATAAGCTTTACAGCTCAAAGCAAAAGAACATAAATTGGGCTTCATTTTATCTTGGAATAAATATTTATTTCAACACCGGCAAAACTACTAAGAAAGCTCCCAAAAAATAATCGCGCTTTAGTGGTAACACAGATTGATAAATACATAGTTGCGCAATTCATAAAGATTTTTCTTTTTGCTCTTTTGTGTTTTGTTCTGATTTTTATCCTCGTTGACATGTTTGAAAACCTCGACAGGTTCATCGATAACAAGCTGAACTTCGGAATGATTCTAAACTACTACCTTTACTTTATTCCCGAAATTATTAAGCTGATTTCTCCTATTTCTGTGCTGCTTGCAACTTTGTTTACCGTAGGCAGAATGATTAACTTCAACGAAATTGTTGCAGTGAAAAATGCGGGCGTAAGTCTGCTTAGGTTTATGATGCCCTTCATTGCAGTCGGAATTATTGTAACGGGGCTTTCCCTCTACTTCAACAACTGGATTGTTCCCGAAGCAAACAAAAAGAAATTCTTCATTGAAAGAAATTACCTCGGCAAATATAAACCGACCGTAGGATTAAATCGGCTTTATTTCCAGGATTCAAAAAACCAGCTCGTGCTGATAGACCAGTTTAAGGAGATTGACCTTACTGCAAATAAAGTGTCAATCCAGCTTTACAAGGCGGATTCATTAACCGTTTTGCTGAAGCGCGTGGATGCAGAGCAAATGAAATGGGAATCGGGCTCGTGGGTATTAATTAACGCAATTGAGCGTGACTTTACAGCAAGCACTGAGCAGCTTAGAACCTACGCGCAAGTTAAGCCTGAAGAGATTGAAGGGCTGAACAAAATCAATTTAGTGCCCCAGCAGATTACCAAAAAGCAGCTTAAGCCGGATGAGCTGAACTACGGCGAGCTTGACGAATTCATCGGAAGCATGAAAAAAGGCGGGCAGCCGGTTGACAGGCAGCTTGTTGATTTTTATTCCAAAATCTCGTTCCCGTTCAGCAATTTAATTATCATAATTTTCGGCATCTCTATTTCAACCGGTTCAAAGCGGCGTAAAGGACTTGCTATGCAGTTCGGCATAAGCATACTTGTCAGCTTTATTTATCTCGGATTTGTAAAAATCTCGCAGTCGTTTGGCTATAACGGCGATTTAAATCCCCTGCTCACGGCCTGGCTTGCAAACATTGCATTTGCAGGGTTCGGGGGAATTAACCTTTACTTAAAGAATTATTAATTTATTTTTTCTTCTTTTGGCTTAACAAGCGGCTGGAAACCGAATCCCCCTTGCTGTGGAACTCCAAGCAGCTGAATCTCGCCGAACTGGTTTTCGTATTTCTCTATGTTATCCTTCAAAGCATTGAACAGCATCTTTGCGTGCTGGGGAGTCATTATAATTCTTGCACTGATTTTGGATTTCGGTATTCCCGGAAGAACCCTGGTAAAATCTATTATAAATTCCGCAGGGGAGTGAGAAATAATCGCAAGGTTTGAGTAAATACCCTCAGCTTCTTTTTCTCCGATTTCGATGTTGATTTGCTGTCCCTGCATATTATCTTTTTCAGCCATTTAAGTAACTCCTTTTTTTGCAAAATACTCATAATTCAGCTCACTTTCAAAGCAAATTCATTGATTTTGTGCCAATTTTAAGATATATTTGCATTTTGTATATATTCCGCAGTAGCTCAGTTGGTTAGAGCATCTGACTGTTAAGTATAGTTAATTCCTCTAAATCACACCGTAAAATCAATTTTTCTTCACTTTTAGTTCACTTTTAGTTACCTGCCTAAAATAGCTCGCTAATTTCTTTTATTTAACCAAGAAAGGAAAATGAATATGTTTCTTAGTAAAGGTTATAAAGGAATCTTTTACCTTTTTTATAAAGATGAGGTTACAGGAAAAAAGAAAAAAATTTCAACTAAAACAAAGCTTAAATCAGAGGCAAATAAATTTTTATTAACATTCAATCCTGAGACACAAGCCAAAAAAGCATTAAATATTGATTCGGAGTACCTGAAGGAATACACAATGAACTATGTTAAAACTAATCTCTCTAAATCATCTCAATATGTTTATGAGACAATTTTCCGGCATTTATTTAATCAGTTTGGAAACAAGCTAATAAAGTTATTCACCATTCAGGATATTGAATCATACAAAAACGAAAGGTTAAAATCAGTTTCAAAAACATCAGTAAATATCGAATTAAGAACATTGAAAGCTTTATTTAATTATGCAATAAAGTGGGGTTTTATTAATCACAATCCGGTTAAATATGCAAGGTTTTTCAGTGTTCCCGAAAAAGAAAGATTACATTTTACTGATGATGAAATCGAAACACTTCTAAAAAACATTTCTGACCAAAACTTAAAAAACATAGTTTTATTTGGATTAATGACCGGTTGTAGATTAAATGAAATTCTTAACCTGCAATGGAAGGATGTGGACTTGCAAAGAAATTGTATTAAAATATGCAATAAACCAAATTTCCAAACAAAGACCGGAAAAATTAGAGAAATACCAATATCCGATAAGTTGAATGAAATTTTATATAAATTATATAACAACAGAAATAGAACAAATGTACTTGAAATTGACATGAACGAAAAATACGTTTTTTGCAGCAGGAATGGCTTTAGATTTAATAAAGGGTATATCTCAAGGAAATTTAAAAAATATTTGAGATTATCGGGATTACCCTAAATCCTGCATTTCCATTGTCTTAGACACACTTTTTTAACTCAACTTGCACGTAGAGGTGTTAGTATTTACCATTTAAAGCAAATTGCCGGGCATTCGGATATAAAAACAACGGAAATATATCTTCACACGGTTACAGAAGATTTAAGACAGGCCGTAAATAAAGTAAATCTTAATTTTTTGAAATTATAAATTAAACCTTTAAAATATGAAATCAAATGATATTAAGAACCAATTTATAGAATTACGGGCTAAGGGCTTATCATTCGATAAGATAGTGAAGAATTGAAAACCTCTAAACCTGTATTGATTAAATGGAGCAGTGAATTTTCAAAGGAAATTGATAATCTAAAGTATCTTTACCTTGACGAAATTATTGAAAAAAATAATTTAATGAGAGAAAAAAGAATTGAGATGTTATCAATATTGCTAAATAATGCATTAGAAGAAATCAAAAGCAGAGATTTGATAAATGTAAAGACAGGCGATTTACTAAAAATAATAATGGTTTTGGACAAAAAGTTAAAATCAGAATTCGAAGAAATTAAATATAATACCGGTGAGGTTGAGTCGTGGGATTGGCAGTTGGATAAGGAAGAAAAAATTTTATCATTACTTTACTAAAACTTTACTATTGTTTTACTATAACTGATTGCGGTTACCACAAAAATGCCCTAATTTCCCAAATTCTTATATTAAAGAATAAATAATTAGAGTGATATTTATTTTTCGTTTATAAATCACATTATTTTTCGTTATTTAATCATTAATAAAAGGATTTTCAAATTTTCAGAACTATAAAAAAATAGGTTTTCAAGAAAATGATGTATTCAGCTCATATTTTTGTATTTTAAGAAATAATAATAATCTATATATTTCCTTTTAGAAAGGATTGACATAAATGAAAAAATCTATTTACTTCTTATTTTTAATTTCATTATTCATTGGCTGTTCATCTTATCAACCCCCGAAAGATTATAAAGTTGAAAAAGAAACCACTTTGAGTAAATCCTATGATGTCGTCTGGCAAAATGTAGTTGATTATTTTGCAACACATAATACTCCTATAAAGACTATGGATAAGGGAACTGGTTTAATAGCTACTGATTATAATTTAACAGTTACGGAAGCATTGAAATATATGGATTGTGGAGAAGCAGGAAATACATTAGGGGCACATCAACGAATTGAAGGACAAAGCGGGAATTTTAATATTTTATTGAAGAAATTAGACGAAAATACAACAAAAGTAACCGCAAATGTTTTTTTTAATAGTATTCTTACTACCTATGGTGATAAAGGCGAAATATTGAAAAGTGAAAAAATAAATTGTAATTCTAAAGGCGTATTAGAAAAAGAATTGATTAGTAATATTTCAAGATAAAATTAAAAAGCAGACATAATTGGGGCTTAAAATGCCCCTTTTTTATTGATTCAATTAGGACTCTACCCATATTTTAAAAAAATTTTCGGGACAAAGGTGGACAACCCAAAAGTATCACAGCTTGATATTTTTTTTCAAAAATATCTTGCTATTTTATTTCAATTTTAAAAAGAAAATCAAAAATTAAAGTAAAGGAAAATGGAATTAAAGAAGAAAGACAAACCCCAATTTAAAGCTTCTTATAAAGGCAATCCAACAGAAGAAATTAGAAAGGAAGCTGAGGAAAAAACAAAAGAATTAAATGAATTTTGCGAAAGCATTATACAATCCTATAAAAAGGCAAGCTGCAAAGATGAATTTGAACAAAGCTTCTTTATGTTGTGGTATAGTCGAGTAGACCGAACTGCGTTTTTTCATCAGATTATAGAATGTTTAAATTATTATGAAATTGACTTACCGAATTTTTTCTCCATTGAGAAAAAACTATACATGTCCACACAAGCCAAACTTAAAAAGATAGAAGAACAACGTAAAAAAGTTAACAATAAAGATAATGGCAATAAAGATAATGGTGAAAAAATTCTTGAAAATGTTATTGATATGGGAGGTTCCAGAATTGAAATACATAGAGATAAAGAACAGAATCTAGAAGATAAACTAAAATATGAATTGCAAAGGAAAGAGTTTGAAGAAAAAATTAACAATATTATTGACGAAGCAAAACAATTAATTCATAATGCAGTTTCTTATTCTGATTATTTAAGCAAGTTAAAGCCAATTTACTATAAGCTACTTGATTCATCAGATACCTTTAATACATTTTGTCTTTATGAATGGTATTTAAGAATTAATCTTCCCTATCATGAAAAGTCTGAATGGAGAGATAAAATTCCCAAAATTAATCGTAACATAACATTTAGAACTGAAAAAAAATTTTCTTTGGAAGAAATCGAGAGTTTTAAAAAAGAAAGAGAAATGTTAGAAAAATATAAAAACGAATTTTATGTTATAAGACCTATGATTTTAAATGATAATTATGCCATTGGGAAAAGGGAAAATTTTATTCTTCAATTATTTGAATTATCTAAGAGTTATCCTGACCTAATTAAATTTATAAGTGATTCAGTTGAGAGACAGGTGCAGGGATTTTTAAATAGGGATAATGAATACCAAAAATCTATGGAAGTGCTTAGAAATGAACAAATTATTATTTACAAGAAAATGATTAGTGTAATTGAAAAATTAAATATATCAGATAAAGAAAAGCAGAACGCTATTAATCAAATTGATGAGATGAACAAGAGATTATTATCCACAAATTTAAAATACAATATTTACTATCCTGAATATCAAGACATTAAAGCTGAAATTGACAGAAATGAATTTAAGCCCGATGAGAGAAACCGGGCAAATGATTTAGGCATTAACAGTTTTAAAGAATGGAAATATGCTTTTTATGTTTTAGCCTTTAGAAACGAAAATAACCTGCATTTCAGGGAAATAGTAAAAGATGAAAGCGGAAATAAAATTGAATTTACAAAAAACTCACTGGATAGCTGTTTTTCTATTTTTCACAATGCTTATAATACATATACTAATAGACAAGCTAAAAAATAACATATCTTTACCACTAATACATCTGTAATAATTTGAAGTTTACACCTGTAATATTTTGTAGTTCACTTATATAATAATCAAAAGTTTATTTACGTAACAAAATAAAGTTTACGTAGGTATCTTTGATATATAATCATCTCTTATTATCCTTACTAAAAAAATTAGAATTATTTGTCGTTCACGTATCGAATTATTTGTCGTTACTCAAAAGAAAAATACTAACGGTAACAAAGTTTCTTTTGAAGTGTTCCTTTCCTTCATTGATTTTCTTGGCCTTTGTTACCGTTTACTTTATTTTAAACCAAACTTGATATAAGCTACTTCCGCAAAAACGGTATAAACTTTGATATGTGGGGTGTTGTATATTTGCTCATAAAGATTGTTTTTGTAATATGGTATTAAAAAAATTATGCGAGCTTGAAAATGCTGATGTGCGTCTAATCAGCTACCTTTTATTTATTATATACTAAACTTGGTAAAATGGGAGTTGTAAAAGGATATAAAAATATTTGGTATTACAGGTTCATACAAACTAACGGAAAGTATACAAAAAAGTCCCTGCATACAACAGATAGAGACGAGGCAGAAAGATTATCTCAGGTATTTATACGTGAACACCGTGAGGAAATGAAAGATTTTCAGGAAGTAACCTTGCATAAATTAAGACAGGATTTTGAGGAGTACCATATTAAGAATAAACCAAAGAAAACAAAAGACAATTACAGAATTGTATTCAATGGATTAGAAAATTTACTTGGCTCTGAATTCATTATTAAAAATATACTTCCTGTTAACATTGAAAAATACAAACAGTCATTACTAGATGAAGGGAAATCCCCTGCAACGGTTAATTCATATCTAAGAAATGTAAGATGTATCTTCAATAAAGCAGTCCATAAATTCAAGTATCTGAAGGAAAACCCTGCAAATGAAGTTGAATTCCTTGAAGACCCGGAACGATTGAGAGATTTTAGTGAAACAGAAGTTAATCTGCTAGCAGAGAACATTAAAAACAAATTAATTCGGGTTGTTTTTTTGATTGCCGTGTATGCTGGTTTAAGAAAAGGTGAAATTTTACACATCAGATGGAAAGACATTGACTTTACAAATAAGACGATAAATATAATAAACAACAGAGCTTTCAAAACAAAGACAAGAAAAATCAGGCAAGTCCCAATCTCGGATGAATTATTTCATATAATTAAAGAAATACAATTTGAAAGATTTGGGGATAAAGAAAATAATATTATTAATCTTGAAGATTATTTACTTGAAAATTCTTACGGCAGCCCTTTTAACGGAAATTACATTTCTAGGGAATTTAAAAAATATTTAAGAGCATTTGCTTTGATGAGGATTATAATTTTCATTCCACACGGTTTACTTTCGCTACATTATCCGCTAAAAATGGTGTCCCTCTTGAACAAATACAAAAAATAATGGGTCACACAAAGCTTTCTACAACAGAGAAGTATGTTAAAGTCGTTTCATCAGAAATGCATGAAGCTGTGAACAGAAATCATATTGAATGCATAAGAAAGAGATATTTAGATTCAAAGATTTATGACAGAGTTTTTGAATTGAGCAATCAAAGCTAAAACTTTGGTTCCAAAAAGAAAAGTATACTCTACTTTAAAAGAAAATTGTTTTTTGTATATTAGTATATGAATTCATCAGACAATGAATAAATTCTATCAAAAACAATTGCTAAAATACTCAAGAAAGGATTTAATTGCTTCTTGCATTTTATTTGAAAATAACCTTTACTTACAATCAATTTACATGTTTCAGCAAAGTGTTGAAAAAGCTGTCAAAAATTACGGTTTACTGACAGGAATAGTTTCCATAAATGATTTGCAATGGAAAATTGGTCATAACCCGATAAAACTGTTTGAGATATTCTTGCATTTTAATGAAAAAAATGTTAAGAGGTTAGAAAATGCAAGAAAGGATAAAATAATAGGCAAAGCTAATTTCTTTCAAGATTTTGATATGTCAAAAGGTTTTGAGAATTTTCATAAAGCCAAGCAGGAAATCAATAAACTTAAAAAAACAGAGGTTCAAAAAAATAAAAACCTGTTAATTGATATATTCAACAATCTGCTTGACATTAACAGAGGAATTGAAAGATTAAAAAAGACTTCTTTAAAAGCTGAATTCATCCGGAATTGCTTCGACAAAGGACTGGAATATTCCAAAGATTTGCTTCAGAGGCTATCTCCTTTTAATGCAAAAAAAATTAAATTAGAAATTGATTACTTCATGAAAAAAGAGGTTAGTAAAAATAAAACAATACGAAAAGTAGCAAAACTATTAAGACTTCTTTTATTTGCCATAATGATTGAACAAGCATTAATACACTTGTCAGTACTTGTCATTAAATTGGATACTAGACTAAGGTACCCTTCCGATAGCAATTCTCTGTTGAATACTCTTACTAAAAAAGATACATTCATACGCATGTTGCCAGATTTTCAAGACCAGTTGCTGTTAATTATCAATCATCTTGAAAAATTTAACTTTCAATTAGCATTAGTGAAGACTCCCTAACCCTAAATGCTTCAGATAAGTCCGAACACGCAAATTGTGGGCTTTGAACCTGCCTTGCCTTAATTATCTTCACAAAAGCCATACGCCCTTTTATTATATTCCCGCCCTTGCGAGTCCCAGCCAAGTTTCATTTACAGTGTCAGATTTCGTCGCCCCGCTTCATAGTTTATGTGCGGGGCAACTGTATTTCTCCCCCTTTAATAAAAGCATTAAGGTATAAAATCCTATTTTTAAAGTACTGTTTTGAGCAAATTATTTGTGACCCAAATTATTTGTTTATGCTTTTTCTTTTTGCGAAACTCATAGCCTCGCCGGAAATTAAAGCTCGGCTCGGCACGGGACAAAAGCCCTATTCGGACAGCCGCAAAATTCAATTTCATAAAAAATAATTCGTTTGAAAACAACATTAGAAATGTTAAGGATTAATCGATTCGCCCAATAGGTGGGTTTTTACAACACTAAAACCAGCCTTCCCTACTAAGCTGGTTTCAGAACTTTATTTTTAAAATTATAAGGGTTATTTATGTACTCATAAGGGTATCTTACAAATTCATAGTGTTTTAACTTCTTGTATCAACCACTATACGAACTTAACCAAACACGTTAAGCTGAAAAATAGTCAATTGTATGAAACTAATGTAGCACTTTTTATTACCGTGAAGCAAGTAGGAATTGTGGGTTTATAATAGGTTATTTAACTAAAATCTCTTACAATAAATTAGCTTCCATTTCAAGAAGTTTTTTTACGGTTACCAAATTTATATCAGCATCGCCAGTTTTATAAAGCCGCTTAACTTCTTTTTCCGCCTCACCTGAAAAACCAAAAGCAATAAAATAACCCTTGTCTCTGCCGTCCCTTTTCATAGCGGCATAAAAGTTGTCAATATCTGGTCTGCCTACTTTATCCATTTGTTTTACCTGCACCGGGTAATATCTATCAACATCACCGAATAAATCCTCGCCTGCTTTTTTCTTTTTTTCCAATTCAATCGGGTAAAGTCTGCCGTCAATTCCAAAATCACCGGATTTTCTTTTATTAGGTATTCCGCTCATATCAGTCAATTGCCCTAATGCAATAACAGCCCAGTTCTGAAATTCAAAATGAGGCATTATCCTTAGCTCTGCTTCTGTTTTCCGTATATCGACAAGCTCAAAATCCTTTCCCTCGACAAGCTTAAAATCATCCCATAAACGCTGAGACATTACACGGCAGGCAGTCGGTGAAACATCAATCCCAATCCATTTACGCCCAAGTTTTTGGGATGCAACTAATGTTGTGCCACAGCCACAAAAAGCGTCAAGAACTACATCACCTTTATTAGAACTGGATGAAATTATCCTTTCCATTAGAGCCATTGGCTTTTGAGTAGGGTAACCAAGCCGTTCCTTTGCTTGTGCAGAAATTGGAGGGATGTCAGTCCATATTTCCTGCAAAGGTGCTCCTTTCATTTCCTCAAGATAACGTTTAAAGCTGGGTACACCGTTTTTGCTAATTTCAATAAACCCATTTTCATACAAAACCTCAAGTTTTTCTCTTATCGTTAATTCAGCAACTTCTTTATCTATAAGTTTTTGAACAGCCCAATTGGGTACTGCCCAATGCCTTTTTCGTGTAGATGGTTTATAGCCCTTCCATTCAATATTTGAATCCCCCTTTGTTACACCTGCACCTGTTAAATCACTTAATCTGTATCTACCTCGTTTATCCTTGAACCGGTAGAAATTATTCAAATACTCTTCTTCGTATTCAGTATATTGCGGATGGAAAGTATATTTATCACTTTTTGTATAAAAAAATATTCTATCTGAGTTTCTACCGTATTGCTTCGGGTCATTATGAGCAGAGGTTCTTTTCCAAACAATTTCGTTTTTAAAATTATTAAAACTGAAAATTTCATCAAGCATAATTTTTACATAGTGGCTTGCGTGCCAGTCACAATGATAATAAAAACTCCCCGTTTTCTTCAGCACTCTGTATAATTTCTCAACTCTTGGCCTCATATATCTAATATAAGCATCCGCATCGCCAAACCTGTCTGTAAAAGCTCTTTTTTCCTGCACATCGCCCCAAAATGTTTCATAATTCCTGTTGCTGTTAAACGGAGGGTCTATATATATCAGGTCAATTGATTCATCGGGTATTTCATCAAGCATTTTAAGGCAATCACCGCAGTAAATTGACCCGGTCTTAAGCTGATGCGATTTTTTCATAAGCATTAAATATTTAATCTAAAATAAAGCATTGTTATTTAAAGTTCTATGTTTTTTAAACCCCCTAAAAAGTATACAAGCATCAAAATATTAGGGTTAATCAAATATTAGGGTTAATCAAATATTAGGTTAATCAAACTTTTAAATGATTTTACAAAAAATATTATCCAAACATTGAGCAACTCTATATATTTTTGAAAGTCGAGTTTTATTTATTTTTTCATAAAATATTTTAAGAATTTGAGCCATTCCATTATTTAATTTCCTAAATCAAGCAACATTTGCTAAAAATTCTACTTGCACGGAAGAAATTTAAGTATTAAATTGTCACAAAGCCCTTCAAAGAAATTGACTAAAAGGAGGCAATTCCTAAATGTTAATTCCAGCCGGAAAATAATTATGAAAACAATCGCATTAATTACCTTAGCTTTATTTCTTTTTGTTAAGGCGGTGAACGCCCAATGGGTGCAAATTGCTACGATTGGCAACAATGACCTGCGCGGTGTAAAGTTTTTTAATGAACACACTGGTATTGTAGTTGGGCAGGGTGGCATTTGGCGTTCAACAAACAGCGGAGTGAACTGGACACAAGTATTACCTGAACAAAATTTGAATGCACTTTCCTTTTATGATATTAACAATGGTTTTGTTGTAGGAGATACTGGAAAAATTTACAGGACATATGATAATGGTTTAACGTGGCCACGTTTAGGAATTGGAATTACCACTAATAACCTTTATGGCGTATCATTTTCTACAATGAATCGATGTCACGCAGCTGGAGTGGGCGGAATTATAATGAGAACTTTAAACGGAGGCACTACTTGGAGTACTTTATTTTGGTCAGGGCAAGATATTTATTCTGTAATTATGAATTATGATGGAGTCGGACTTACATTTGGAAGTGCTAATAATGAGGTAATTATAAGCACAGCCAATGGAGGAACAAATTGGCTAACAATACTGAATTCTCCGGGGAATAATTGTTATGACGGAACTTTTTTAAATAATACCGCAAATGTTTTAGTTATAGGAAATAATGGTAGAATAAGAAAGACAACAAATTATGGTTTGAACTGGTCATTTCCTCAATCCAACGTTTCTGTAAATTTAAACGCCGTTACATTTATAAATGCCAGTGAAGCATATATTGTTGGAAATTCAGGAGTAATTATTAAGTCAACAGATGTAGGAGTGAACTGGACAAGCCAAACATCAGGGACGACAAGCAATCTCAAGGATATATCTTTTATTAATCAGCAAATTGGATGGACAGTAGGTAACAATGGTACAGTATTGAGAATAGGAATACCTGTTAGTATCACGAAGACAGGTGAGGTGTTGCCAAATGAATTTAGGTTATATCAAAACTATCCTAATCCATTCAACTCTGAAACGAAAATAAAATTTGCCCTTCCAACTGATGATTTTATTGATATGAGTTTATATGATATAACTGGCAGAAAAGTAGAGGATTTGCTTAGTAAATTCCTTAAAGCAGGCTTTTATGAGATACATTTATCGGGTAATAATTTTTCAAGCGGAATATTTTTTTGTAGAACCAACGGGCAATCACATAATGGAATAATAAAATTAATCTTGATAAAATAGTCTTAATTAGTTAAGAACGTAAAGTTTTTCCTAAACTTTTTAAAAAAAAATTAAAATTTAAAGTTAGAGTTAAAAACTAAAGGAGTAGAAAAAATGAAATTAAAAGATTTTTCAATAATATTTTATTTTGTTATGGCATTTTTTTTAATTGCTTGCGATAGTAAACTTCCTGTGGTTGATCCACCTGTTGTAATTCCTGCCTGTGTAGGGGGAGAAAAACAATGGACGAGTTTAACGGATGTTATGGGAGAAGATTGGACAGAATTTAATGTTATTTTTGATAACGGAGGTGTAAATCCAACATTTCCTTTCTTGAAAAAAGGAAGAATCAATATTGGATATGGAAGCGTTCGGAAAGGAACGGTTCCTTATTCGATTCCACAGGGTAGTACCAGTGAAGATGGTTTTAATCAAGCTTGTGAAAATTTAAGTAATCAATATAGAGGTCCTTTTTTAAATTATGTAATGGGTATGGATCGTTTTCTTTATCTTCCCCTAGGATACGAAGGAGTGGTAGGCTGGTCAAATGGACCCAATCACCCTGAGAATTATAGTAACTGGAGCTTTATTTTTTCAGGTAAGATACAAAGTACACACGGTAAAGAAGAAGAGGGACAAGAAGTTGTAGAATGGTGCTATGTCCACGAGGTGGGGCATCAAATAGCTATTACGGATCATGGGCCACATACCGGTAACGATGCTGATCATTGTATTATGCAGGGAGAATATGAATCAGGTATTCTTTCCAGATTTCAATTTTGTGACAGACATATATGTATAATGTATAACCAATTTAACGATTACCTTGAAAAACTAAATAGCAATTTTTCATGCGAAATCAGTTTAGACAAAGCTCAATATATTGAAGGCGAGGCGGTTTGGGCAAGCCTTAAAGTAAAAAACGAAAGCTCAAAGCGCGATTCTTTGCCATACCTTGTAGGTAGTTTTTTAATTGGTGAAAGAATGAAAGTAACGAATGAATCTGGTAAGGTTTCGTCTTATCACGGTTCTTCCGGACCACTTTTAACAACACCTTATAGGCATTTTATGCCATATGAGGATACAACCTTTCACATTGAACTTAGCAATAACTTCGGTTTTGAATATGAAATCAACTCATATGATTATGGAAGAATGATTTCTTATTTCCCTCCGGGTAATTATACTGTTCAATTTATTCTTAACGAGGCAGGGTTAATGAGCAATGCAGTCAGCTTTACTGTTACGGCACCTAACGAAGCTGAATCTACAAGGTTGGCTGAGCTAAGAACCATATATGGAATCAAGGAAAGAAAAGAGAGAATAGAAAAATATCACAGTTTTATAGAAAATAATAAAGGTAGTGTTTATATCCCACAGACTGTTTGGGTTATGAACTTTTGTTATGGTGTTTTATATCTGGGAGGAATGCGATTGGATGATAAAATCATACAAGTAAATAAATATTTTTTAGATAATTATTCTAATTCTTTTTATTCTTCATTAGTAATACACACGATTTGGCGATATGAATACCAACAGACTAAAAGCGAAACAATTGCAAATAGAACATTGAAAGAAATAATACAAAAACACTCAGGAACTTTTGCAGCTAAAATGGCTGATTGGTGGCTAAATTCAAAAGAACCTTCTTTAAAAGATTTAGAACCTGAATCTAAAAAGAAATAATGGCAAATTTGAAAGGAATTATAATGTCTAAATTAAAATTAATTTTAATTTCAACTGCTGTATTATTATTTGTATATTTGACTCACCCACTTAGTCCAGTAAGACAAGAGAAACTGAAGGAAAAGATGAATTTAAGAAAACCAGTTAAGTTAGATGAGGAAACAATGATAAAAATCGCTATCGCACAGTTAACCCAAGGGTTCGGAGAGTCTTTTAAATATCTCAGAGAACTTGAGGCAGGCAAGTATAGAATGAAGAAAAATAGTGAATATACACTAATTGAAGTTTTAAATCAGGAGGGTAATATCAAAGACTCATTTAAATTGAATTATATAACAAGCACTGAGGGTATTGTTAGTCTTGTTTTAAATGAGGAAGATTATCAACAATTAATCAGCTTCAAAAATAAAAGCAAAGTTAGAGAGAATGAGTTGCCCTCAAATTTTCCAGAGGTATTTAATAATATTTTATGGGATCAAGAAATTTTAAGATATGACGAGGAGTATACTTTAGGGAAAATTTTTAATAGAGTGATAGCTTTGGATAAAACAGTGAACCAGTATGAGCTTGGCTCTGTTGTTTTTTATGATATAGACGATGGAATTCTTATCCCTTATGATGATGGACAAGGAGCAAAATTACTAATATCGGATGGCGGATGGAGTAGCATTATGCAATTCGATGCAAGAAACACAACCCAAATTAATTCGTATGGTTCTTTTGGAACGGGAAATAATAATTTCATTTTCAACAACGGAATTACGTTTGGACGGAGTTACTCACAAGGAGATGATGTTATTTACCCGGTTTATATAGCTGACGTAGGTAATAACAGAATAATACTAATCGACTATGTCATAAATGAAGATAATGGAGCTGGATATTTCAATAGCAGTACATTTTCAGTTTTTGTTGATAACCTTAAAAGTCCTTTTGATATATCTTACTTTTTTGCCACACAAGATGCTAACGACAAACTTTGGGTCAGTGAAGCGTCAGCTCGTCAACCAGCATTAACTTGTATTTCAAAAAGTGGCGAAATTGTACAAAGAGTAAAAGGATATAAATACGGTACATCAGGTGATAGTTTGCTTAAGGAATTCTCTCTCCCGAGATTATGCACATATAATTCTTTTGGAGCTCTGGTTTTTATAGACAATAAACGGAATGTTGTTGTTCCGTGTAAACTAGATACTAACGGGTTTGCTACCATATATACTAATCAAAATGGAGATACAATAATTCAGTCTTATATTGAGCTAATTACTTTTCCTCAAGATTATCCTGTAACGTCAGTAAACATACAGAGAACATCATATGGAACTGGCTGGTACCCTTATCTGTGGATTACAACAAAGAATGAGGGAAATAATATTGCGATGGTTCATGCCTTTGCATTGAATAGCAATGCCAATTGGGCTTATCTAGGTTCGGCTGATAGACCTAGAAATACAAGTTATTATTTCCGTGATTTGACAAACACGTTTTCTACAAATCACTACTTTGATTTTTTTACATCTGAGATATGGACTGATGCCTATGGGCTTAGAAGATTTTTACCGTTTATAGAAATAAGAGATGATTATGTAGAATCATATTGTATTGATAGTACGGATAGGTTATTGTGGAAAGCGGGCTTTACAAATGAGTGCTGGATTAAAGTTTGGGCAGAACGAAAAGTGAATTCTACGACTTGGGAGCAAGTAGCGATTAAGGAAATTGAAGGAAGTGTAAAACCCCCAAATACATATGAGGCAGTAATTTGGAGATTGAAAGGATATACCGCTATTTCTGGCGAAGACCCAATCGATATAAAGCTAAATATTCCTCTTAAAGACTACGTATTAGGTGGTAGTGTGAGATTACATGCAAGACTATATCCTGAGTATTTTGATTATAATAATTTGAATCAATATGACCAGTATATACCGAGAGATTACGAAGTTGATGTCTTAAAAACCTGTTTACCCAAGCCCGGCGGCTGTCCATTCCTCTACGTTAGAGACGAAAACCTTGATTACACAGTCGATAATAATCTCCTCCACCGCTCAGAGTTTACCCCAGGTGATATAACTGATGTTTATAAACTTCAAGTTACTCCCTCAACTAGTGATAACAAGGTCGAGGTTTACCTAGTCGAAAACGAGGATGATTTAGGCTACATAGGCCAAGTCAAAATGTATGCTGTGGACTATCCAGATGACAAACGGCTCGCTATAACCGAAGATAACCAAATTGTAGTATACGATTCAGTTACAGTAAAAGCCGCTGACACCGTCTTGCTTAACGGCAATGATATTACTCCCAAGGTTCACTACCACCAACCAAACACTCCGGTAGACGGTTCAGCAGGAGACTATTTGCTTGCAAAATTTAACTATTTAACCCCACTTGTAAGAAATAACAAAAACAAAGATGTGAGAGGCAATTCTAAATCTTCACAAATCAACGATGCGAAAACAGGCAGAAATGAAAACACGAGTAAAGACAGTCAGAGTAATAATAAAGACAGGCAAAGTAATAATGAAAGAGCGAAGAGCATTGTCCCGCAGGGATGGTTACCCAAAACAAGCTCACGTGAAGGCGGGTTTCCTATTGCCTTTATAGCTGAATTAAGAAACGTAACCAATCCGGTTCCCGGTGTTAAAGACACAGCAGGTTACTTGACCGCTTACTCAATAACAGGTTCGCTCTTTTCCAGTCCATTTGCACGCAGGGAGCTAAGTTCTGTTGTTGTCCTGTCGCTCTTTGCCTCAGGGGATTTAGTAGACAGTCTTGAAATAGACTGGCAAAGCGCATATAATCTGAAAAAACTTGGGATAGCAACTCTGGATTACAATAACTTTACAGCTAGGGAAATGTCCCTTGCAGAGGGTAAATACATAACTTTGACTGTTGATAGTAACATTACTACAATCCTAACAAGCATTGACGGCGAATACGGTGAGGTTAATTCATCGGCACTTTTAAAATTACAGTTCGATGCTTCTCAGCTTCCTCCTATTTCCTCTAACTATAAAAGGGAGTATGTTATAGAGGTAACCGGAAATTATGTAAACGGCGATGGTGATTCACCGTTAAGGGTTAAGACGGAATTACCTTTGACTTACAGACTATCACAAAATTATCCAAATCCATTTAACCCTATTACAAAGATTAATTACGAACTTCCCAAAAACAGCCGTGTTAACTTAGTGGTTTATGACATTCTCGGCAGGGAAGTAATACGGCTTGTTAATAATGAAGTCAAGGAAGCTGGACGTTATACGGCTACATTTGATGCTCTTAACTTTGCTTCCGGAGTTTATTTCTATAGAATCGAAGCAGGTAATTTTGTTCAAAGCAGGAAAATGGTTTTGATAAAGTAACAATACAGGAGATTTAAAGCGGGCAGGTGAAACCCAAATAAGATGAACACTTCTTATTTGACCAAGTTCCGGTAGGGAAACTCAAGGTGAAGCCTGCCCGCTTAAAATTGCGAAACCCTAAATCATTAGTATTTTTAAAAACAAGTCTACATATTTTCATTAACTAATATTAACCATAGGTTAATTGGAAAAGAAAATTAAATTTAGTTGGGTGGCGTTTGATTCTGCGGTGCTTCAATCCGGTATCGAGCAGAGTTTTACTTTTTTCAATTCCGAAACTAATATTGGAGAAAATGAAGTTCGCAAGTGGGAAAATGATTTCCTAAATTTATTGATTAAAAAAAGTAGTTTTAGAGAACTCTTACTAGGTGAGTTGTTCCTACCATTCACTACGAAATTTTTTACTCACATTAGGCAGCCTTTTATAACTTATCATAATCATAAACCCGGCGATATAGACCTTCTGTTGGTTGACCCGTATAAACCAGAGTCGGCAATAGCTATTGAATGCAAAAAAGTTAATGTTACAACGAGCATAGGTTCAGAAAGCGTTAATAAGCGAGAAAAAATAAGAAATGCTGTTAGTCAAGTAAAAGGTTTAATTGGTATGGGTTTTTCAAAGGTATATTTGATGGTTTTAATTGGGTCATATGGGGCTGATAAATTAGATGTGAACTATCTATACAGGGGGATAAGAGACGAAAGTTTTAAAAAGGTATATAACTTTCCAGACAGAGAGTATTTAGACGACAGAGCGGGGATTATCTTTGTTGAGATTGTTCAGCCAACAGGTGTTTCGATTAATTACAGAGGTGTATTTTTAGTGGGTATAGATAGGTATGCCCAAGAACAAGCACAACCAAAGGACATTACTTTAAAAATAAAATCATTACTAACTTAAACGTTATTGCATAACTTTTAAACCACTTAGCCGTTCATAATGATATTTTTTAAAACTAAAATAACACAAGAGCAATTAGCCTTAGGCGTATTCAATTTTGTAAAAAATGCTGATTTGGAAAAAATAGCTCAATCAATATTTTCAAAAGAGATTTCCTCTAATCATCTAAAAAGATTTATTAGGGCGGAGCTATATATTATAATCTTGACAACAATTAAATACTATAAAGATAAGAACGCTGTAGTTCACTATTTACTTTATCTTATTTACGAGGAATTTTATTTAAACGAATATTCTTCATATGCCGAATTTCAAATTTTTTTCAATTCAGATTTTAAAGAGTTTCAAGAAATGATGGAAAAGGGTAAACGGATCGGTCAGGGCACCCTTTACGGTATTTCGTATTGGGTATTGAATGAACCTACCGGAGAAGTTGACCCGATTACACAAGTCAAAATTACAGAATACCTATTAATTTGCTTAGAGGAAATTAATAAAATGCATGAGAAATTCAGTAAGAGAATTAAATTAATTGATTAGTGATATTGGACTATTTTTATTCTTTATCAGTAATATAAATAAAGTCTCAGTACTCATACAATATAAATATTTTAGAATCCTTTAAGCAATTATACAATAAGAACTTGCTAATAATAATAGATATTTTATCTAAGTTAATTTTGGACTCAAGGAGTTTTTCTTTTAAAAGATAAATGGCTAAATTTATGTTGTCATCTGAAAGTAGACCGGTTATAATACCATCATAATAAATTAAAAGTTCGTAACTGTCGGCTTTTTGATATTTAGATAATATTTTCGCCTTATCTAAAATTCTTTTCGAGACAAGGTCGGCAAACATATGTTCAACAGCATCTCCTATTAAAGGTTTTTCTCCTCCTCTAAATTTAATCACTGGTTTCAATGTTCTTACGTATTCCTTTTCTAATTCTGTCTTCTCTAATTCAATCTCCCTATTGTTTGGGGAAGGGCTTGCTATATTATCTATTCTAAAAACTCTTCCATTTTCATCAACATGCTTAAAAAATCTTTTCACATAATCATCATAACCTTGTGCGTCAAATGAGTATTGGCTGTTAAATGTATATTTTTCCCCTTTTGTGTAAAAAAATATTGACTCAGTACATACGCCAAATTCATATGATTTGTGCTGAGTTTCACCTCTACCTGTTTTTCTTTTCCAAATAATTTCATTTTGAAAGTTATTGAAATTAAAAATCTCATCAAGCATAATTTTAACGTAGTGGCTTGCGTGCCAGTCGCAATGGTAATAAAAGCTCCCCGTTTTCTTTAATACCCTGTAAAGCTGCAACACACGAGGTCTCATATAGTTTATATAAGCTTCGGCATCGCCGAACCTGTCCGTAAAAGCCCTTTTTTCCTGCACATCGCCCCAAAATGTTTCATAGTTACGGTTGCTGTTAAACGGCGGGTCTATATAAATAAGGTCAATCGATTCATCCGGTATTTCATCAAGCATTTTAAGGCAATCACCGCAGTAAATTGAGTGTGTTTTAAGCTGATGAGATTTCTTCATAAGTATTAAATATTAAGCACTACCAATTAATTTTGGCTAAAATAAAGCATTGTTAATTAAAGTTCTATACTTAAGACCTCCCCTACCCCTCACCTTTTTAGGACAATCCAACAAAAATTTCACCTAAATTTCTTCTAATTTTTGTTATTTTAATTAAATTTCTTACTTTCTGTCACATTTATAGCCCGACAATCGAAAAAATCGTTGGTTGAAATACTTAGTTTTAAAATATATTATTATATTTACAATAATTAAAACAAAACTCGGTTCTCTCATGAGGAAATTAACCTTTTATATTTTCTTCCTGATTTCTTCCAACCTGTCTAATTCTCAATGGGTTCAAATAGCTACGATTGGAAACTATGACCTGCGCGGCGTAAAATTCTTTAACGAACACACCGGTATTGTTGTTGGTTCGGGTGGCATTTGGCGCTCAACAAACAGCGGAGTGAACTGGACACAGATACTGGCAGGCGAAAATTTAAATGGGCTATCGTTCCCTGATGCTAATACTGGCTATGCAGTTGGCGATAGCGGGAAGATTTATAAAACTATAAATGGTGGTTTAAATTGGGAACAACAAGGAATTGGTGTAACTACAAAAAAATTAAACTCGGTTTCATTTCCTAATAATATCTGGGGTTGGGCAGTAGGTGAGGATGGGTTAATACTGCATACATACAACGCAGGTAGTAATTTTGTAGTTCAGAACTCAGGTGTAGGCTATAATATTAACTATATTCAAATGATTGATGACCATACTGGCTATATTTGCGGTAGTGTTAACGAAGAAATATTTGGATTTACCGTCAATATCGGGATAAACTGGTTATGGACTTTTTATATGGGTGGAAATATCTTGAATGCACTTAGTTATATACCTGTAAGTGGAGGAGCTGTGCTTGCCGTTGGGTCAAATGGAAGAATTAGGAAAACTACGAACAATGGAATAAACTGGGTTGTTGCGACAAGTCCTGTAAATGTCAGTCTGAATAACGTTGTTTTTTTGGACGGCAGTACTGGCTACATAGCGGGAAATTCAGGTTACATTTTAAAAACGACAAATAGTGGACTGAATTGGACAGTGGACGCTAATGTTACAACAAGTAATTTTAAAAACCTCTCATTTATAAATCAAACAACTGCTTGGGTGGTTGGAACGGGCGGTGTTGTAATTAGAACAGGTATTCCCGTTGGCATTTCAAATTCTGAAAATGAAATGCCTCAAGATTTTGAGCTAAAAAATTACCCCAACCCATTTAACCCGACTACTATAATAAGTTTTTCGCTCCATGAGAATAGTTTTGTTAGATTAATAATTTATGATGTAATAGGAAATGAAATCCAGACCCTTGTAAGTGGAGAATTGAAAAAAGGGTATTATGAAATATTATTTGACGGAAGCAGCTTAGCAAGCGGATTATATTATTGCAGAATTGAGACAAGAAGTTTCAAAAAAACTATTAAAATGGTTTTAACAAAATAAAATTTTAAAAACTAATAATGATTAGTTATGAAAAAGAATAATTATATTTTTCTACTTATATCTGTTATATGTTTAAGCAACCTTTTTATTGCTTGCAGTGATGATGGCGAACAGCCAGAAGGCGGTGGTTCATCTAGCAATCCAAGAATAGAAATAGATAATGTAAATCCTCGGTTTCTTAATGTAACCGATGAAAGCTTTGATGTTACAATAAAACTTTATGATGTAGATCCTCCCCAAACAGTTCATCTTGAAATAAGAAAACATGATTCACCGACCTGTGATGCTTTCTCTGAGTCTTTCACAGCAGGTTCTTCCTACTCAAGGCTGGTTTATACAGATAGTTTGCAATCAATTTGCCTATCCCCTAATTCTATTTTTCGAATAACTGTCTGGTTTGATGATAACGGGACAATTCATCGTGATTCTGTTTATTATCAATGGGGTACGCCACCTCCAGTATTCATTACCAGCACGGTTAATGTGGAAACTTGGCGAATGACATATGTTGGTGACACCTTAGCCGATACTATATCAAGAAGTATAATTAGGTCGTTCAATCCTTCAGATTCAAATTATGTTAAAGTTCCTATATCATTTGACCCTTTACGGGTTATTGAAAATGATACGGAATTTGTAGCCGCCGATCTTGACGACCTTGGTGGCCAACTGGATGATTACTCGAGGGTGTATGACAGCAGTACTAGCAATAAAAAAATATTTTTTGCTCGCTCCTCAACTTTATTAGGGGTACTTGGACTCTCACATCATAATGATGTTAATTATAAGAACTGGAGTTTCGTATTTAAAAAGAATATTGATACTTTATTCGCAATATTGTACAATGACACGAGCATAGCAAATTATGTCGGGGTTCACGAGATGCTTCATCAATTAGGATGGATACCGAATGAGGAGCATAATAAACACCTAGGATATTTTTCAACTAAATGTGCTATGCTAGGCGGTGATCAGCTCCAAAACAATTTTTACAATGAAATACGAACATACACTCCTCAATACAGAGTATGTACTTATCATGCTATGAAATTGAGGACTAAATTAGGATTTATACCAGAGGTAGAACTTTAAAATATTCTTCTGCATCCTTAAATAAAATAGAACACGAGATCCATGCTCCTTTTGTTATGAAAAATTTAATGAACGACAAGTATTCTCTTAAGATGTCTTTAGCGAAAAGAGAGTACAAAAAATATGAACCTGTAATTGCACAATTCGAACTTGTAAACCACGATTCAAACCCGATGCCGATTTATAATCTTTTTGAAGAGGATTCGGAAGAGCCCGGTGTGATAGTTATAGATGAAAAAGGTAATAAGTTGGAAATAAATAATGGAGTCAAAGCGTATTTTGTTCCATGGATCCACACAATTCTACAACCTGGTGATACACTCATAATTTCTATGGCTATTAATAATTGGGGGAGTGAAGCAAGTCCATCAGAGAAATGGTTAGATTATGATGATAATATTTATTTTGGAGAATTTGGATATTTCGAACCTGGGAATTATAAAGCTTATTTCTATTTTAACAACATAGCTCAAGAAAGATATTCCACTTCACTTCAGTCAAATGAAGTTGAATTTACCGTTAAAGAACTGAGTGAGGAGGACAAGAATGTTTTGAAATTATATAGGGATTTACGTAAGCAAAGGAAATTCGATAAAATTACTTTGGATTATCCGGATAATATTTTTTCAGAACATGTATACGCTAGAAATTTATTGACTAAATATTTAGGTAAAACCTCTTATAATACAATAGAGGTTTTTAATAACTTTGTAAATAAATATCCGAATTCATTCTATTTGTTGGACTGGAATTTCTTAAGTATATTTTTAAAAAGTGCATCTGATTTTAAAGGTAATCATCAGGAAGGGATAAACCTAATTCTAAATATACAGACATCGGAAACTTTAAAGAGAGTTTTAAAAAACAGGGCTTTTTTGCGTTACATATTTCCTGACATTGAAGAATAATTTTTTAAAAAGTTAAAGATTGGATTTATTTACTAATATTTCAGAAAATGTCCTAATGATTTTCATAATTATGAAGGTTTTCTCAATTTCTACAAAGTAATCTAAAATACATCAAATATAAAAATTTTTTAAAATTTTAAAATGAAAAAAAGTAAATTATCATTGATAGTCTTAACAGTTTTCTTATTTTCTTTTAACATTTATTCTCAATACAATTTAAAAGAAATTATAAATAAAGTTGACCCTAAGGGGCCGGTTGAACTACCTGACAGCGTTCAAATGCGTCTGCTTGTTGACCAGATTTTACAAATTTACGGTAAGTCATTTGTTTATTATAATGAACTTAAATCAGGTAGTTTCAAATTTAAAATAAAAAATGACAGAAATTCTGAATATAGCATTCAGATAAATTCTACAGATAGAAAAAGTATTGAAATTAAGGTTAATAAAATAGAATCTCCCTTGGGGGGATATTATTTGGCTTTAGACGATAATGAAATGAAGAAATTTCTAACATTTCGTGCCAAGGCTTTTGGCTTTAGAAGCGGACAGAGCAGTCCTATAACTATTATTGAAAGAGACAACATTTTAGTTGATAAAGAGATACTGCCGATTGAAGAATTACAGCCTGAGCAAAGGAGAATATTAGATAGAGACCTTGTTTATAATAATTTTGTAAATCAATGGGGAAATGAATTGGAATTATACCAGCTTTGTCAGGAAGGAATTTTACTTCCTTACCAGAGCGGACATAGCAAACTCCTAACTCTCGATAATGGATACAGCAGTATTATTTACTATGATGAAGGTGCTATGGATGACGAAGACGAACCACTAAACCGAACCTACGGCTATTGGGGTGATGACCCCGGAGAGTTTATGAATCCGATGGGAATGTGTGTCGGTCGTAAGTTCCAGCAAGGAAACGATGACATATACACGATTTATGTTGCCGATATGTATAATCTACGTGTAAGAGTTGTAAATTATGTTGCGGATATAACCTTTAATAAATATGGAACTTTTGATAACAACTCATTTAGGAATGCGGCTCATGTAACCTATCCTTATGATGTTAGTTACTTTAAAAATTATTCTGATACAGCGAATGACAAAATTTGGGTAACCAGAGCACACCCTACCCAAAACTTTTTAAGCTGTATATCTGTAACCACAATCCCCTTTTGGAGCGGAGGTGAAGTTCAAACGTTTACCGGATACAAGTATGAAAATACTGGTCAATATTTTTTCTTTGAACCGGTTCATTATCAAGGCTTGCTGTTTACAACGGTGGTTTTAGCGCTTTATGTTTCATAGATAACATTAGAAACTGCCTTGTAGGTTGTTTACTGGACAGCAATGGATTAGGGGTAGCTGAGGAAATTTCCGAGCGAGAAAACTATATTATTGCAAGCGAAATGATATACTTTCCTGAATCCCAAGTGATTAATTCTGTTTCATTTCATAAAACGCCTCTCTCTCACAGCTTGTGGCCCAGTTTATGGGTAACCACACCCTCTTATATTCATCATTTAAAAATGAATAATAATGCTCATATTCAGTACTTAGCATCTTCAAGACTTCCAGAAAACTCCTTAGAATATTTTACTAATTTAAGGAATACAATTTGCACTGACGGTGTTTATGATATTTATACGATTGAAAATTGGACAAACTCAAGAGGCCTTAGAAAATATTATCCTTTCTGTGATATTCATTCTGGAATTCTGGAAAATTACTGTGAGGATAGCTTGGATATGGTGAGATTTAAAGCAACCTTTACAAACGATTGCTGGCTTTATCTTACGGCTAAGAGGAAAAACAAACAAGGCAATTGGGAAACAGTGAAAATAAAAAAATTAAACGGTGGCGTAGTAGATACTACTTTTGCAATCAAATGGCAGCTTGCTGGGTGGAATCAGGACAGCGACGATTTATTTATAAATTTACAATTGGATTTGCCGATGGAAGATTACGTTTTAGGCGACTCTGTTTTATTGGGAGTAAGAATATACCCTGAGTATTCTAATCCCGGTCAATATTTTGATAGCGACCATATTTACAACGAATATAAATCTTACGTTAAAAAATCTTGTCTCGTCAAGCCCGGCGGTTGTCCATTTTTATACGTTAAAGACGAAAACCTCAATTACACAGTTGATAACAACCTCCTCCACCGCTCTGAGTTTTCAAGCGGTGATATAACCGATGTTTATAAATTACAGGTTAACCCCTCAACCAGTGGTGGTAACGTTGAAGTATATATTGTCGAAAATGAAGATGATTTAGGTTACATCGACCAGGTTAAAATGTATGCTGTGGACTATCCAGATGACAAACGGCTTGCCATAACCGAAGATAACCAAATCGTTATATTTGATTCTGCAACGGTAAAAGCCGCCGACACCGTCTTGCTAAACGGCAACGATATTACACCCAAGGTTCACTACCACCAGCCAAACACACCAGTAGACGGCTCAGCAGGGGACTATTTGCTTGCAAAATTTAACTATTTAACTCCGCTTGTAAGAAGTAACAAAAACAAAGATATAAGAGGCGATTCTAAATCTCCACAAATCAACGATGCGAAAACAGGCAGAAATGAAAACGCGAGTAAAGACAGGCAGAATAATAATGACAGGCAAAGTAATAATGAAAGAGCAAAAAACATTCAAACTAACTCACGTGGAGGCGGATTCCCTATTGCCTTTATAGCTGAGGTAAGGAATGTAACTAATCCGGTTCCCGGTGTTAAAGATACAGCAGGTTACTTAACCGCTTATTCAATAACAGGTTCGTTATTTTCAAGTCCTTTTGCACGCAGGGAACTAAGCTCTGTAGTTGTCTTACCGCTATTTTCAGAGTCCGATTTGGTAGATAGTCTTGAAATAGACTGGCAAAGCGCATATAACCTCAAAAAGCTTGGCATAGCAACACTGGATTATACCAACTTCACTTCTACTCAAATGACATTGGCAGAGGGTAAATACATTACCTTAACAATTGACAGCAATATAACCTCAATCTTAACAAGCGTAGATGGCAAATATGGCGAGGTTAATTCTTCTGCTCTTATAAAATTAGAGTTTGATGCTTCTCAGCTCCCACCGTTAGGCAACAATAAAAGGGAATTTGTAATCGAAGTAACAGGAAGGTATGAAAATGGCGATAGCGATTCACCGTTAAGAGTTAAACAGGAGGTACCCTTAACGTTCAGACTATCGCAAAATTACCCGAATCCGTTTAACCCTGTAACAAAAATCAACTATGAGCTACCCAAAAACAGCCGTGTAAACTTAGTCATTTATGATATTCTTGGCAGGGAAGTAATGCGGCTTGTCAATAATGAATTCAAAGAAGCCGGACGCTATACTGTTACATTTGAAGCACAAAACTTTGCTTCTGGAGTTTATTTTTACAGAATTGAAGCGGTGAATTTTGTACAGAGCAAGAAAATGGTTTTGATTAAATAAAAATAATTAGAAAGGCGGGCAGGCAGGACCCCCCAAATAAGATGTTTAAAACCATTCTTATTTGAAATTAATTGACTGGGAACACCGGTAGGGATATTCCTGTTAATAAAAAAAACCTGCCACCGTTTTGTTTACTAACTTTTCTCGTAGGGTAATGTTTTTTATAGCTTGAAATCATCAAAGAAATTTTATATTTTTTAGCTGTTTAAAAGGTAAAACATTCTAACTTTTACGCTCAATTACCTTTTAGCTATTCAAGAAAAATAAAAAGCCCAGAAGAAATGTCATTGTCTATACAATATACAGTTCATAAAACAACAATCCCGCTTTTAAGCGGGACTGATGTAAAATTTTCACAACGGAATAATCCTTATTGTGATTTTAGCTTTCAAATTAAAGCTCTAATGATATTTGATACACTCAAATATAATAACAAATATACTTAATTCAAAATGAAAAAAATTCTTGGCCTAGATTTAGGCACAAATTCAATCGGTTGGGCTTTGGTTGAAAAACCGGAAAATGATACTAAGCAAGGGAAAATATTAGGATTGGGAAGTCGAATTATTCCAATTGGTGATGATAAAACTAACTTTGAACAGGGTTTAGCACTAACGAGAAATGCTGATAGAAGAAGATACAGAGGTGTTAGAAAACTTAATAAAAGGTATAAACAACGAAGAAACAAATTAATTTATGTGTTAAAGGAATTGGGAATCTTGCCTGATTTTATAAAATGGGATGGTGAATTTCCAGAACCTACAAAAATACAAAAACTATCCATAAAACCAATTGATAAAGGAAGTAAACAACAGAATGCTTTAGAAATATTTGAATTAAGAAGTAAAGCACTCAATAAAAAGGTAGAATTAAAAGATTTTGGAAGAATTTTATATATACTTGACCAACTAAGAGGTTATGCAGGCGGAGGAGATAATGAAGAAGATAAAACAAATAAAAAAGAGAATGACGAAAAAACAGAAGATGCTTCTATAAAGAAGTATGAAGTAAAAATTGATGTTGTAAAAATATTATCAGAGCCAAAAGTAGTTGGCAAAGTCAAGTCAAGAAGAGGAAAAGATGAAGGGAAAGAAATTCCCGAGTATGAAATAACTGTGGTAACGTCTGACGGTGAAGAATATACTGGGACGACGCTTTTGGATATATTAAAGCAAAATGAAGAATTTGAATTAGAATTAAGAATTAGAAGGAATAAAAAAGATGAAATCTCGTCAGTAAAATTATCCCTTCCAAAAAAATCAAACTGGAGAGTTGAATTTGAAAAGTTAGAAAAAGAGCTTAATGAAACTGGCGAGCACATTTCAGAGTATTATCACAGAAAATTAACTGAAAATCCATGGTATAGAGTTAGAAGCCATGTTATACTTCGTTCAAGATATAAAGCAGAGTTTGATGAGATTTGGAAACAACAGTCGCAACATTATGATTTTCTAAACAATACACCAAAAGATGTTTTAGAAAAAATTGCTAAATTTCTTTTCCCAGGTGAAAAAGAAAGCCAAAAGAAATATAGAGAAGAAGCAATCAATAAGGGCTTAAAACATATTATAAAAGAACAAATAATATACTATCAGCGTCCACTCAAACCGCAAATGAAATTAATTGGAAATTGCCGCTATGAAAAAGAACTAAAAGTCTTACCAATTAGTCATCCATTGCAGATAGAATATACCATTTGGCAGCAAATTAATAATTTAAGCATCAATACAGTTACCGATGTAAGCGGTAAAAAGCAGTATTATGACAGATCTTTAAACGCGGAACAAAAAGAATTATTATATGAGTTATTACAAAATCAAAAGGAACTCAGCTATAAAGTTATAACTACAAAATTAAAACTTAGGGATAAAATAGATTACCTAAACGGTCTGAATTTCAAAGCTAAACTAAAAGGCAATGAAACTAAAATAACTATTAAAAAAACGCTTGGTGATGAACTTTTCGCTAAGCTTTCGTTAGATGACGCTGAAAAACTAACAGAGTTATGGAGAATACTTTACAATTGGTTTAAAGATGACAACGTTATATTAGAAACAAATGAATACGATACAAACCCAAGGAAATATCAATTCTATAATCCTAATAGCGATAACGAATATGATGCGCAAAGTGAACGAGTCCAATCTATAAATAACTTTCTTAAATTAGAATTAGGTAATGAATATGAAAGAATAATTAATAGAGAACTTCTCTTAAAAATAGCAAAACTTAGATTTAAACGCTCTTATCGTTCATTATCAGCAAAAGCTATTAATAACATCTTACCTTTAATGAAAGCTGGTAAATATTATTCAAATGATTCAAATAATAATAATATAACTAATAAGATTATAAAATTAAAAAACGATGAGTATGTCGAAACAATTGAAGACTCCCTTATAGACTATCATAAAAAGTATCCTGATTGTTTTATCGGAGGGGGCTTGAAGTCCTCTGATGCAGCCATGCTTGTATATGGTAAACATACCACAGAAGAATTTGAGGGTGTTAATGACTATCATAATATTAAAACATTTGAGCAAAGAAAAAAAGAAGACCCTCAAAATACAGATAAATATACCTTAAGAAATCCTATTGTTGAACAAATTACAAATGAAACATTGCAGGTTATTAAAAGTATTTGGAAGCAGTATAAGATAAAACCCGATGAAATAAAAATAGAGCTCTCGCGTGAATTAAAAAACAATGCTGAAGAAAGAAATAAAATTTATAAAGCAGTTCTACGGAACGAAAAAGAGAATAAGCGAATTAAAGAAAGGCTCGCAGAGCATAACATAGAATTGTCTTTATCAAATATTGAACGATACAAATTATGGGAACAGCAAAATTATCTATCACCTTATACTTCAGAGACAATACCTTTAAATGAATTATTCGATATTAGAGAATATGACGTAGACCATATTATCCCTCGCTCTAGATTTTTTGATGACTCACTTGCAAATAAAATTGTATGTGAAACTAAAATTAATATCGAAAAAGGCAATCGTACTGCTTGGGAATATATTAATTCTGGTTCAACCGAAGATAAAATCCTAAACGTGGAAAATTACATTGAACACGTAAATAAAATATTTTTCGGTCGTAAAAGAAAAAATCTTTTGTTAAAAGAAATCCCTAAGGATTTTGTTGAAAGACAAAAAAAAGATTCTCAGTATATTTCAATTAAAGTAAAAGAAGAATTAGAGAAAATTGTAGGGACCGAAAATGTTAAAACCTCAACCGGAGGAATAACCGATTATCTTAGGCAGCATTGGGGTTTAAATGAAAAATTTAAAGAAATTACCAAGCATAGATATGAATTGATGAGCAAAATGTGTGATGAAAATTGGGTGGAAGAAATTCATAATCCCCAAACTAATAAAACTTCTCTGAAAATTAAAAACTGGAGTAAACGTTTTGACCACCGTCATCATGCTCTGGATGCGTTAGTAGTTGCGCTGACAGAACAATCTCACATTCAAAGATTAAATAATTTAAATAAAGAATTGCAAAAATGGTTAAACGATAATAAGCAAGAAATAAAACAAAACTTCACTGGCTCAGATGAAGAGCTAATGAATGAATTTCTAAATCTCTCAAAAGAAAAACGTGAAAAGATTATTGAAAAAATGCCCAGCTTCAGAAAATTTGATGTGCCTTGGCCTAATTTGCCAGACGAAACCAAACAAAATCTTGAATCAATAATAGTTTCTCATAAACCAAAACAGAAACTACTCATACAAAAAGATAAAAATGGTCAGATAATGCTAAAGATAAGAGGGCCCTTGCATCAAGAAACATATTATGGGAAAAACGATACATACAGATTACCTGTTTCAAAACTTTCAAATAAAACTGATATTGTTAAATTTATTGATTTAAAAATAGTCAGTAAATCCATCGCGGAAACTCTAAAAAAACATTTAAGAAAGTATAATAATGATGCAAAGGATGCTTTCTCAGAAGAAGGGATCACACAACTAAATAAGGAAAGAAAACACAAGTTACGAGCCGTAAAGGTAAGATATGCAAAAGATGATGACAAGGAAACTAAATTACAGCCGCTAGATAAAAAATATTACCCTAAAAATTCAATACTAGTAAAAACCGGCTCAAATTATTGTTTTGCTATCACTGAAAAAGAAGGTAACAGAAAATTTGGCATTATTCCGTTTTTTGATTCAGTGAATCTTTTGAAAGAATCAATACAAGAAGGAAAGAAGAATAAAGAGTTAGTTATACGAGAATACTTTGAAAATACATGTGAAACCACAAAAGGTAGCAGATTACTTTTCACATTATCGCAGGATGATTTAGTGTATTTTCCTAAAGAGGACGAGGAAAATATACCACTTAAAGAAAGTGAAAATAATTACAAAGAATTTTGGAATAATATCGATAGAAATAGAATTTTTAATGTCGTCAAATTTACAGGTAATACTTGCTATTTTACCCAGCATAACATTTCACAAGAACTATCTTACAGACAAATAGAAAACCTAGGCTCTGACGATATAAAAACCAAGCCTAAAACTTATAATGAATTCGGCAGTAATGATGGTTGTTGTCCTTATATTTACAAATTAGACGATGGTTCATTTCACCAAAATAATCAGCTCAATAAAATGCTCAGCAAAAATCCTAAAGGAACAACTTTTGCAATTCAAGATACCTGTATCAAAATCTCAGTTGACCGCCTGGGAAATATAAAACCTGCTGTCTATGATTAAGCGAACCCTGTACTTCGGCTCGCCTGCACATTTAAGTTGTAAATCGGAACAGCTTATAATAGACTTTCGTCCAGAACAGCTTGAAATTAACTTTATTGACTACTCTGATTATGACGCAAGATATGATAACCGTAAAGATTTAAATAAAACAATTCCAATTGAAGATATTGGAATAATTATAATAGACCATTATGGAGTAACCATATCTCACTACTTGCTCTCAACACTTCTCGAAAACAACGCAGCGGTGATTACCTGCAATAACGCCCACCACCCAACGGGAATGATGCTGAACCTTGACGGCAACCAGATTCAATCAGAAAAGTTCCGCGCTCAAATAGATGCTTCTGCCCCGCTGAAAAAACAGCTCTGGCAGCAGACAGTTCAGGCAAAAATCAAAAATCAGGCAGGGCTTTTAAAGCTGAAAGGGGTCCCTGTTGACAATATGCTTAAATGGGCTAAAGATGTTAAATCCGGAGACTTGGAAAACCACGAAGCCCGCGCCGCATCATTTTACTGGAAAGCAATATTTCCTGATAACCTTGATTTCTACCGCTCTCGCTCTGGTCCGCCACCAAATAACCTGCTTAACTATGGCTATGCAATTTTAAGAGCAATTACAGCCCGCTCGCTTACAGCTTCTGGGCTTTTGCCAACTCTTGGAATACACCATCATAATAAATACAACGCATATTGTTTAGCAGATGATATAATGGAGCCGTTCAGGCCCTTTGTTGATAAAATCGTTTGTGAAATTACATGTAACGGTACAGAGACGGAGGAACTTACTCCTAAAACTAAAAAACAACTTTTAGAGATTGCCTCCTCAGACATATTTATAGACGGGGAAAAAAGCCCCTTAATGGTTGGCATTCAAAGAACCACCGCCTCACTTGCAAAATGCTTTGATGCAAAGGCAAAAAAGATTTTATATCCTGAACTTGCATAAATTATTCCTTTCTGCACACACCTGTTGCAATATAAACGGGGTTAAGCAGGGTTTTTTATAAACAAAATGAAACTAGACGAATACCGCATTATGTGGATACTCGTATTTTTTGACCTGCCGACAGACACTAAAAAGGATATAAGGAACTATACTCGTTTTCGTAAGGGTATTATGAAAGACGGCTTTGATATGTTCCAGTTTTCCATTTACCTCAGGCATTGTATGAGCAGGGAAAACAGCGACGTCCATGTGAAAAGAGTTAAATCTGTTCTGCCGCCAAAGGGGCATGTAGGGATTTTAAGAATCACCGATAAACAGTTTGGTGAAATTGAGATTTTCTACGGCAGGAAAAAAGAGGAGGTAAAGCCCCCGCCCCAGCAGTTAGAGCTGTTTTAACCTAAAAAGTATTTCTGTGCCCTGACTTTCCCGCCTGCTGTGGGCAGGTAAGTCGGGATTACGGGCATTACCCAAATCACGGGCTTTAGCCCTTATTGATTTTGGGTATTTCTTCTCACGTTCAATAAAAAAAGTCCGTCTCACGTAAAGAAACGGACTATCTTCTCTGACGATTTTTTTAATCCTAAAATGTTTGTAACTACCTTGTTTTAATGACGATACGGAAATTATGTTGTATCAAATATCGTCAAAGAACAATTTGAAAGCAAATCACAACACTTAGCTAATGAATCCCTTTATAAGAAATGTTGTATCAAATATCGTCAAAGAACAATTTGAAAGCAAATCACAACAGTTGGTAGTTTGACCAAGTGTTATGCCAAGTTGTATCAAATATCGTCAAAGAACAATTTGAAAGCAAATCACAACTAAAATAACTATTTCTTGTAACGTGTTTCTGTTGTATCAAATATCGTCAAAGAACAATTTGAAAGCAAATCACAACTGCAAAATAGTCCTTAGCTCGGTTTCAGCGGTTGTATCAAATATCGTCAAAGAACAATTTGAAAGCAAATCACAACTCTGTGGGGTCTTTGCCCGCAACAACGGCTGTTGTATCAAATATCGTCAAAGAACAATTTGAAAGCAAATCACAACAAGCTATCTCTCGGCTTTGGGTTCCTGTATGTTGTATCAAATATCGTCAAAGAACAATTTGAAAGCAAATC